>JAZLMG010000027.1:0-80666 GCA_045598585.1 Kiritimatiellia bacterium | reverse complement strand
TCGGTTGGGACGAAGTGGGCCCCATGCCGAATCTTCTCCTTACAAGGCGGGTCGACGCGACATCCTACGAAGTAGGTGTTGCCAAAGACACGCATTTTCCCTCTCTCTTGTGGAATGACGTCAAAACGGGCAACGGAGTAGAGTGTAAGCGGAAGGTTTTGCCCGAGATGGAATGAAAAGTCGGGAGCGAAATGGATATCGCTTGAAACATTTGATCTCGCAGAGGGGAGTGTCTAAACTGATTTTGTTGACTTAGGCGGATGAGCGGGAGAGCTTTTCATGGAAGGGTCGGGTAAAACCTGCAGCGTACGACTAAATGCGAGATAACACTGTTTAAATCTGGTGCAGCAGCAAAAAACAATTTGGTGCTACACCAAAAGATCGTTTCGTGCGGCACGAAAACTTCTTTCGGTGCGGCAGGGAATGTGCGGAGGATAACTAAGGGAGGTTTTGGCGTTAGGCGAAGCGGGGATGCGATTCTAGTCTAGAGCGATGCTACATCTTGATATCGAATGATTAAATTTGCCGCGGAGAATCTTAAAAGCATAGGCAGCTTGATAAAAGTTAGCATTGACTTTGTTCAAAGTCGCCGCTATAAACGAAACGAGTCGCCGCTAACTTTTACCAAAGCCGCCGCTATAAACGAGACGAGTCGCCGCTACAATCGTTAAAGTCTGCCGCAGGAGGCAAATGAAGCGGTCGACTCGGTCGAGTCGAGCAAAAGCTGCCTAGTCGTAACTAAAATGCCTCACAATGCGAACCGAGGAATTCGCTCATTGTGGCTTCGCCTTCGTGAGAAATGCCGCGAGGACGGAGGAGCTGAAAGACGGTTAAAAAGAGGATCTTGAAGTCGAGAAATTGACTCTTCGAGTCGACGTAAAGAACGTCATACTTGAACTTGTCTTCCCAAGAAAGCGCATTGCGACCATTGATTTGGGCAAGGCCCGTAACTCCGGGGAGGACTTCGTGGCGACGATTCTGCTCTTTCGAATAGCGCGGCAGATAGCGAATGGGCAAAGGACGAGGGCCGACAAGCGACATTTCGCCCTTAAGAACATTCCAAAGTTCGGGAAGTTCGTCCAAGCTCGTCTTGCGAAGGAAGGCGCCGAACTTGGTTAAGCGTTCTTCGTCGAGGCCGTCCCCCAAGAGCATCGTGCGGAATTTGATAAGCTTGAACTCTTTCCCGCCCTTTCCCCCACGAGCTTGAGTAAAGAACACGGGGCGACCTAGAAAAACAAGCGTCGCGATCATAGTCAAAACTACAATCGCGACGATTAAGGGCGAGAAAAGCGCGATTAACGCGACATCTCTCACTCTGGTCAAGGGTTTAGCCCTCGACGATGGTGACGACCTTGCCGTCCTTGATGAATTTCACCTTGCCGTCCTTGAGGGCGAAGAGGGTGAAATCACGACCCTGACCGACGTTCTTGCCGGGGTGGATCTTGGTACCACGCTGGCGGACGATGATCGAGCCGGCCTTGAGAGCCTGGCCATCATAAGCCTTGACGCCGAGGTACTGGGGGTTGGAATCGCGACCGTTACGGGCAGATGCGGAAGTAGCCATTTTCTATTTCCTCCTTAGGCGATAGCCTTGACCGTAGCGACGGTGAGATCCTGACGATGACCGACTTTGCGACGGTCGCCTTTACGACGCTTCGCCTTGAAGTTGATGACCTTCGGGCCGCGCTTCACACCATCAACAGTGAGCGTAACCGAAGCGCCTTCAACGTAAGGAGCGCCAACCTTGAGCGTGGTTCCGTCAGAAACCGCGCAGACCGTGGTAAGGACGGTGTCCGTACCGGGCTCGACCGAGAGCTTTTCAATCTCGATCTTGTCTCCGACCTTAACAAGCGTCTGCTTGCCGCCGGATTCGAGAACTGCATATGCTTCCATGTTTTTCCTATCTTTCTTCCGCATTCCTTGTGGAGAACCTTCCCCACGAAATGCTGGAGCGGATATTATATCATTTTTGCCGCTATTAAGTCAATAGCGCCGCTTTAGCTTTTTCTTGTGCCTTCTTGTAAATCTTCTCGAGCTCCTCGAGGCACTTCTTTTCGCCGCGCCAGAAAGGAATCGGCCCTAGGCGCTTCAAAATCGGGGTTTTAATCGCCATTGATAAGATCCTCCATCGTGATTCCTCGGCACTCTAAAAGCGTCATCGGACGCCGCGCGATCTCTTCGCCCAAAATGAGCAAGACCGCCGAAGAGTGCTTGCAGGGATTCGCATAATCGGGGCACGAGCACTTCGTCGTCATATCATAGACTCGCGGCGCGATCTTCCCGCCCGGGAAAAGCGTATATCCCTCTTTAAGGAAAAGTTCTTCGACTTCGGTCGGGAGATCGTCGATCAAAAGCCGCGCGATGTACATCGGCTCTGCCTTAATCGCGGCAATTATGCGCTCTTTCGCCGCATCCTCCATTTCGCGAAAATCAACCGTGACCTTGTAAGGATCTTCGCGAGTGCCGACTACGGTCGCTTCGATATGGGGACCTAGGAGCTTCATTTCGATGACCTGGCCGGAAAGCGCGTAGTTCTTCCCTCGCCCGACGCGACCTTGTAGCCCCATATTTTCGATAATCGTCATCCACTTCTTCGCCCACCAAACGCGTTGGACGCCGGAGCGCGACTCTTGGGCGCGAATGCCGTTCGCGCTGCGAGGGATTCTGAGGGGATAGTTCTTCTTATGGCTCATCGAGTTTCACCGCCTCCAGCCATTCCGCTTCCGAGATGACTCCGCCCACAAGGAGCGACTTCTTCTCGAGAAGCTCATCAACATGTTCTTCGATCGTTCCCGTCGTGATGAACGCATGAACGAAGACATCCTTCTCCTGGCCGATTCGATAAGCGCGGTCGGTTGCCTGATTCTCAACCGCCGGATTCCACCAACGGTCAAAGTGGATGACATGCGTCGCCTTAGTGAGATTAAGGCCGAAGCCGCCCGCTTTCAAAGAAAGAATAAACGCGGAAGGCCCTTCGCGATTGAAGTCGGCGATTTGTTTCTCGCGCGACTTTACCCCAAGTCCGCCATGTAGGAACGGGAATCGCTTCGAGAACTTCCTTTCGAGTTCCTCCTTAAGCGCCGCGCCGACTTTCGCGTATTGAGTGAAGATCAAGGCAGATTCGCCCGCGGCAAAGATCGATTCGAGAAGATCGAAGAGTCGAGCCCGCTTCCCTTCCCCGTCGCAAATGAGCTTTAAGGTATTGATAAGAGCGAAGACATCGCCGCGCTTTCGATCGCTTACGCGAAACTCTTCGAGCGCGGTCTCATATTCGCGGCGCTCATCGGCGCTCAACGGACAATACTCTTTAATCTCGCGCTTTTCTCCAAGTTCCGCGGCAATCGACTTCTCGCTCTTAAGGCGGCGAAGAACGAACGGCTCGAGCGCGGAGCGGAGTTTCTTTAAGTTAATGTTCTTGAAGTCCTTCTCCGCCCCAAGGAAGCCGGGGTTAAGGAAGTCTTCGATACTCCAGATATCGGAGAGCGAATTCTCGATTGGCGTACCGGTCAAAGCGAGGCGATACTTGGGGGTAAGCGCTTTCACCGCTTGAGCGATGCGAGTCGACGAGTTCTTGATCGCCTGAGCTTCATCGAGAACAAGCGTATCCCACTCGAAGCGCGAAATCGGCGTATAGTCCTTTACCAAGAGATTGTAGCTAGTTAAGACCACGTCGGCTTCGCGGCAATATTTCCTAAAGAAAATTCCGAGATGACGATTTTCGCCGTGGTGCACATAGACTTTCAAGGACGGCGCGAACTTTTGGAACTCGCGCTTCCAGTTCGAAAGCAAGGTGAGCGGAGCAACGATGAGTGTCGCGTTGGGTTGTGGGCGTGGGTTAGGGGAATGGGTTTTGCGAGAGAGGAGCCAAGCGATAGTCTGAATCGTTTTCCCAAGGCCCATATCATCCGCTAAAAGCGCGCCGAAACCGTGGTCCGTCAAAAAACGAATCCACTTTACTCCCCGCTCCTGATAGTCGCGCAGCTTCCCTTCGAAACCTTCCGCCTTGAACTCGGCCTTTTTAAGTTCTTCCGCCAAGCGCTTCGCCGCTTTAAGTTCGTTGATAAGTCCCTTTAGCCAACCGTGGGCCTTAACCTTCGAGATCTCGAGGCCGCCGATATGACCGATTCCGAGCGCGAAGGCAAGCGGCGTCGAAATCGGTTTTTCGCCGCGCTCCAAGACTCGAAGCGCCTGGCGTAAGATATTGCGATCGACTTCGATCCAACGATCTCGGAAAAAGACGAGCGTCGAGCCCTGCTCCAGGAGGAAGCGAACTTCCTGAGCCGTGACTTCTTCTCCCGCAACTTTGACGACGACCTTCGCGACGACCGAACCCTTCTTCTCCCCGGGCATAAGTTCCGCTTCGGCGGTAATCGCAACGGCGAGGTCGCTACCTTCGATCGTATACCCCGCCTTCTTCAAATCGAGCGCGCCCTTGCGAATGAAACCCTGAGCTTCGCCATCCGTAAACTTCACTTCGAGCTTATCGCCGTTTCGCTTCATGCCCGCAATCGGCGGGAAGATGTGCGTCGTCTCCCCGAGCGCCTTAAGGGCACTGCGAGTTTTCGGAATCGGCACGGCAAGGACGGGAGGATTGAAAGTGAACGCAAGAGCGCGGCGCACTTCCTCCACATCTTCAGCGCCTCCATGCCACTCTTTCAAATCCGCAGCAAAGCGCTCACACTCCGCCTCATTCCACTTTACCAGCCCCGTCTTCGACCTTAGGGCCATCATCCACGCATCATGCAAAGTGTCGTAGCGATCTTTTTCCGCATCTTCCGACAGCGGCGTCATCGCCGCTTCTCTCACATACTCGTCCACCCAGAAATTATCGACGTTAATGGCACGCCAACGAGCGTGCCATCCGTCTTCTTCTTTCGCGAAATCGGGATAAATATTCCCTTCCGCGATAAGTGTAAGCGCCTCACGTTGTTTCGGGCTTAACCTCATCGGCAGTCTGAGCGGTTTCTTCTTCGGCGGAAACTTCGCCTAAAGTCTTCGTACCCGAGAGGAGCGCTACGACCTGAGATTGGACCTCGGCGAGATTCTCGAGGCGAAGACGAGGATCGAGAATAACGAGCGTGTCGCCATTCTTGCGATCTTCATAAACGCGGCGAATCGTGCCGTCTTCCATATCCTTGCGGTCGCGCTCGACCAGAATCTTCGAGCGCTCAAGCATCACCGCAAGAACGTAGATCACGTTCTTCATCGCGGGATCTTCGAGCGTCATCAAGTGGCGAAGGAGTTCGCCCGCATCTTCTTTCTTGAGCGGCTCCTCCTTCACCTCTTTCTGGGGCGCTAAGTAGACGCCGTCCCAAATCGAGAACGGCGCCCAGTCGCGCTTCTCCGCCTTCCAGCACTCGGGATGACAGTCGAGGCGGTCATACCCCGCGTCAGTCTCCTTAAGGACACTGACGATGGGGGTACGATCGACGAGCGGCTTTTGACAGACGCTACAGACATGCCCGCGCGAACGGAGATTCCATTCCTGACTCATTAGAAGTCGATTTCGCTATCGTCGTAGCAAGCGCGGAGAACCTTCTCCATGAGAGAAGCATCCATCTGACGCGGGTTGCAACCGGTGCAAGCGTCGCCCATCGCGTTTTCGGCGATCTGAGCGGCCTTCGACTCGAACTCTTCCTTCGAGACCATGCCTTCGCCGGGAAGACCGTTCGCGGCATAGTCCTTGATGCAGTGAGGAATGTTGAGGTCGTCGTTGAACTTGCGAACCCAAGCGATAAGGGCGTTGAGCGAAGCTTCCTTCGAAGTTTCAGCGCCGGCGAGGCCGAGCTCCTTCGCGCACATCACGTAACGGTCCATCGCGAACGGGACGGTCGAGTTGAACTTGATGACCTTAGGAAGATACATCGCATTCGCCGCGCCGTGGATGATGTGGCCGCCCGAGAACGCCGCGCCCGTCTTGTGAGCGAGCGAGTGGACGATGCCGAGAAGCGCGTTCGAGAAGGACATACCGGCGAGGCACTGAGCGTCGTGCATGACCGCACGAGCCGCGGCATCACCATGATAGGACTTGACGAGTGAGTCGCGAATCATCTTCATCGAGTGAATCGCGAGCGCATCCGAATACGGGGAGTGAGCGACGGCGACAATCGCTTCGAGGTCATGCGTAAGCGCGTCCATGCCCGTATGAGCGCAGAGCTTCTGGGGCATCGTGAGCGTGAGCTCAGGGTCGACGATGGCGATATCGGGAGTGATCTCAAAGTCGGCGATCGGGAACTTGATGCCCTTCTGGTAATCGGTGATGATCGAGAACGCGGTAACTTCGGTAGCCGTACCCGAGGTCGAGGAGATGGCGACGAAGTGGGCCTTCGTGCGGAGCTTCGGAAGGCCGAAGACCTTGCACATATCTTCGAACGTGCATTCGGGATATTCGTACTTGATCCACATCGCCTTCGCGGCATCGATAGGCGAACCACCGCCCATAGCGATAATCCAATCGGGCTCGAACTTGAGCATCGCTTCGGCGCCCTTCATCACGGTCTCGACCGAAGGATCCGATTCGATACCTTCGAAAAGCGCCGTTTCCATACCGGCTTCATGAAGGTAATCTTCGACCTTCTGGAGGAAGCCGCCGCGCTTCATCGAACCGCCGCCGACGCAAATCATTGCACGCTTGCCCTTCAAAGTCTTGAGGGTTTCGAGAGCGCCGGTACCATGATAGATATCACGAGGAAGACAGAATCTTGACATTTTATTTCTCCTTAGTTTAAGTTAAGAATCCTATACCTAATATTATATCAAAGTGCGAGGTCACTATGCAACGAAAGTTTGAAAGGTAGCGTCATCGTCAAGGGACTCAATAGACGATAAACGCGCTTGCTTTTGACCTTGATCTCACCGGGGACGAAGCCCTTTTCGAGGAAAGTCTCGAGCGCGACGGAAGGAAGTCCTTCCCAAATGCCGCGAAGCCCCAGCTCGGGATCGTACGCGGTTTGTCGGCGAGCATAGACTTTTCGAGAGGCGGATTCGACGGCGATATATTCGTAGATAAGCCGGGGACGAGGATCGGCAGTCGCCTTCCCGAGGACGATTCGAAGATCGACTTCAACCGAGATCTCGCGCTTGATCGGCAAGTCTTTCGCCTTGCTCATCGTTTCCTTGCGATATTCGACGCGCTCGACATGAGGTCGCATCGGGAGGAGCTCCAAGCTCTCGTCGATCCACTTGCCCTTCCTCACTTCCTTGCGCGAGAAAATCGCGGAGGACGCGGCAAAACTCATCGGCAATGACTCGTCGGCTTCGATGCGAATCATCATGCCGTAAACTTGCCAAAGAAGCTTTTTGAGAAGCACGTCTTCCTTCTCGGTTACGGGACGCGGCAAATAGCCGGTATCGTGACGAAACGCGCCGATCTCGCCCGTAGTAAGATAAACGAGTTCGAAATGATTAAGCTCCATCGGCGAAGAGAAGTAGCTCCAACTCCGATCAAGACGAAGGCGAAGGAGGTCGTGCATCGTCTGCCAGCCCTCGAGGAGCAAGAGACGGAACTTCACTTCCGCACGATCGGGGCCCATGAAAAAGCAAAAGTAAGGATATACGCTCCCCATGGGACGAATCGCCCAATTGTGAGGCGCGAGCTTCTTCCAAAGATCGAGATTGTCGATCTTTCTGGCGATTTCGGCGGAAGGATTCGCGATCTTCATTAACCGAGGGTCGACGAGACTTTGAAGACGGCCATCAAAATCGCGACGGCGACAAAGCCGACCATCGCGGCGATTAAGACAATCAATATCGGCTCGAGCGCATTCGTGAACGCGGCAATATTGCGATCCATGTCTTTCTGGTAGCGCTTGCCGATATGTTCCAAGGAGCCGGGCATATCGCCCGCTTGTTCACCGACCGCGAGCATGTCGGTCATCATGCGCGGAAAAACTCCCGAAGCGGCCAAAGGGCCGGAGATTGAAGTACCGTCCGTAACACGCTTACGAGCTTCTTTCAAGGCATCGCCGATTACCGCGTTGTTGCAAGTCTCTTCGCAAATCTTCAAGGCCTGAAGAACGTTAACGCCATTAATGAGCAGCGTCTTCAAAGTATAGGCGAGAGACGAATAAGCGCCTGCGGCGACGATGCCCGAAATAAGCGGCATCTTGAGCTTCCAGCCGTCGATCTTGCGCATCCCCTCGGGAGTATCTTTCCACTTTCTGAACCACGCGGCAAAAAGGACTATCGCGATTATCAATGTCCAACCGTAATTGATCAGGAACTCCGACATCGAGATAAGAATAACGGTCGGGAGCGGCAAGCTCGCGCCCATCGAGTCGAAGACTTTCTGGAACTTCGGGATAATCCAAACGAGCGCGCCGACAACCGCCAAAATGCCGAAAACAAGGACGATAATCGGGTAGCTCAAAGCCGACTTGATTTTGCCGCGCATATTGTCATAGCGCTCATAGTGGTCGACGAGACGACGAAGGACTTCGACCATCGCACCCGAAGCTTCACCCGCGCGAATCATGTTCGAGTACAAGGGAGGGAAGGTTTTCGGGTGATGAGTGCAAGCATCGGAGAAGTTTTCGCCGCGCACGATGCGATCACAAAGGTCCTGGGCGATAAAGTGTTGGGCCGATGTTTCCTCGCCCTGGTTCGCGAGCGCTTTGAGCGCCGTGCCGAGAGTCATGCCCGCTTCCAAGAGGTCGGCAAGTTCCGAGGTAAAGAGAAGGACTTCGACATTCGTCATCGTCGTCTTCTTTTTCGAGCCGCCGATCTCAACTTCCCAAATCGACTTCGCCTCCTTCTTCGCGGAAGGCGCAACGACTCGGGCCGCAGCGTCTCCACCTCGACCTTTAGGCTCAACCTTCTTTACTTTAGCGTAACCCATCGTTAAGTATTATACCAAATTTTCGAGAACGAGAGGAGAACTTTATCGCCGTTTTTGAAATCGGCAAAACCGGGAACGCGCGCGATTACGGGATACTTGCCTTCGCTAAAGAGCGTATGCACGAGCGTCTCCGAACCAAGCGGTTCGACGAAATCGACAATCGCATTACCCGATTCGCTTTTCGAGATCTCGACATGCTCGGGTCTGACGCCGCTCTCCTTCTCGCCATTAACTCCCGCCGGGAAAAGGTTCATCGGCGGCGTGCCGATAAAGCTCGCGACGAAAGGATTCGCTGGCCTTTCGTAGAGCTCCATCGGAGGAGCTACTTGTTGAATCTTACCTTCGCTCATGACGACTATTCTTTCTCCCATCGTCATCGCTTCGGTTTGATCGTGAGTCACATAAATCATCGTCGCGCCGAGTTCACGATGAAGGCGAATGATCTCCGCGCGCATCTCGACACGCATCTTCGCATCAAGATTCGAAAGCGGTTCATCGAAAAGAAAGACCGCCGGCTCGCGAACGATTGCGCGACCCAAAGCGACACGTTGGCGCTGACCACCGGAGAGCGCTTTCGGCAGGCGCTTCAAATACGGAGTAAGCCCAAGCGACTCGGCGGCATTCATAACGCGGCGCTTTATTTCATCTTTCTTAAAGCCGCGAAGTTTGAGCGCGAAAGCCATATTCTCCTCAACGGTCATGTGAGGATAAAGGGCGTAGTTCTGGAAGACCATCGCGATGTCACGATCTTTCGGGGGAAGCCCCGTGACATCCTTTCCGCCAATGAAAATCTTACCGGAGGTCGAGAGTTCAAGTCCCGCAACCATTCGAAGCGTCGTCGATTTCCCGCATCCCGAAGGACCGACAAGAATCAAGAACTCGCCGTCTTTAACCGTCAAATTAAAGTCGTCGACGGCAGGCTTATCGCCCTTCGAATAAACTTTCCCGATATGCTCGAACTTGACCTCAGACATCGCGTCTCCCGTTAATGGCACGCTTCAAAGTAAGCGGATCGGAGTAGGCGATTCCCGAATCGGCGGGAAGTCCAAACGCAAGGCGCGTCACTTTTACATTCATTCCCGACAAGAGTTCCGCGATATAACCGGCCGTCGCATCCCCTTCCATGTCGGTCGATAAGGCGAGAAGGACTTCCGAAAAACCTTCCGCCTTCACGCGCTCGATCAATGCGCCGAGGCGCAGCTTTTCGGGGCCAGAATGGCGCGAAGGAGAGAGCTTGCCGCCGAGCGCATGATAACGTCCTTTGAAAGCGCCCGACGCTTCGATCGAGATTATATCCGAGGGCTCTTCGACGACACACAGAATTCGCCCATCGCGAAGATCGCTCGTACAATGTTCACAGGGGTCACGATCGATCGTCGTAAACGCCCCACACCTCGAACAGCATTTCACTTCCGCCGCGGCAGCTTTAAGCGCGGCAATCAACGGCTCGAGGAGTTTACCCCTTTCACGAACAAGCGCGAGCGCCGCCCGCGAAGCGGAGCGGCGTCCGAAGCCGGGGAGTTTCCCCAAGGCCTTTTCTAGTTCGTCGATGGGGCCGATCATTATCAGCCGAAGAGACCGCCGGCACCCTGCATCTGCTTCATCATCATCTGCTGGGTCGTTTCTTTCGCACGCTTAAGCGCGCCGTTAACGACGTTGAAGAGCATCGTTTCGAAGCGAGCGGGCTTGCCGGCTTTCACTTCTTCATACGCCTCGGGAGTGATCGCGATCTTGTCAATCGTCATATCGCCCTTCGCGATGACCGTAATGCCGCCGTTCGAATACTCGACCGTAATCTTCTTGATTTCCGCTTCGATGCGCTTGGCTTCCGCACGCATCTTCATCGCTTCCTTGATATTATCCATCATGCCCATGGTTATATTCTCCAAATTTTAAGTGATTAGTGGTTAGACGAGCTTGCGGCCCGACAATTCTTCGTAGGCCTTCACGTAGATCTCGCGAGTCTTCGCGATAACTTCATCGGGAAGTTCCGGGCCCGGCGGCTGGTGATTGAAGTTGATCGAATCGAGCCAGTCACGAACATACTGCTTATCGAGGGAAGGCGGATTCGAGCCGACCGCGTAGGAGCTTTCGGGCCAGAAACGCGAAGAGTCGGGAGTCAAGACTTCATCGGCGAGAATCAAAGAGCCGTCTTCATCCTTGCCGAACTCGAACTTCGTGTCGGCGATGATGATGCCGTGCTTCGCCGCGTAATCAGCAGCCTTCGAATAGAGCGAAATCGTCGCTTCTTTGAGCTTCGTCGCCATATCAAGGCCGACGAGCTTCGCGGTTTCTTCGAAGTTGATCGCTTCGTCGTGATCGCCGATGGCGGCCTTCGTCGTGGGAGTGAAGAGAACTTCGTCGAGCTTCGAAGCGTTCTCATAGCCGGCGCGGAGTTTCTCGCCGTTGACGGTCTGGTGAGTCTTGTATTCCTTCCAACCGGAGCCCGTCAAATAGCCGCGCGCAATGCACTCGACTTCGACCATGTTGACCTTCTTGACGAGCATCGAACGACCGCGGAGATCTTCCTTGTAAGGCGCGAGAATTTCGGGATATTCGTCGACGTTCGCCGTGATGAGGTGATTCTTCATGCCGAAGAATTCCATCCAGAAAAGCGAAAGCTGATTTAAGACCTTACCCTTATCCGGAACGCCCGAGGGGAGGATGACGTCGAACGCGCTGATGCGGTCGGTCACGACCATGAGGAGCTTGTCGCCGAGATCGAAGACGTCGCGCACTTTACCGCTCTTATGAGGAACGCCGGGAATGGCGCACTCAAGAAGAGCATGATTCTTATCGTATTTCATATTTTGGTTCCTTTAAATCTTACTTGATAAGCGAGAGAAATTCTTGGCGAACCTTTTCGTCGGAGCGGAACGAACCGAGAACAGCGGACGTGGTCATTTCGCTATTCTGCTTTTCGACGCCGCGCATCATCATGCAAAGGTGCTTCGCGGTGATGACGACGCCGACGCCTTCCGCGCCCGTCTCGGCCATAATCGCATTCGCAATCTCTTCGGTCATGCGCTCTTGAATCTGGAGGCGACGCGCAAACATATCGACTATGCGCGCAAGTTTCGATACTCCGAGGACTTTACCCTTGGAAATATAGCCGATAGCACACTTCCCATAGAACGGGAGCATATGATGTTCGCAAAGCGAGTAAAGCTCGATGTCCTTCAAGATCACCATGTGATTGGTGCCGCTCGAAAACTTCGCGTTGTTGACGACCGCCTTCAAGTTCTGACGGTAGCCACGCGTCAAGTACGTCATCGCCTTAGCGACGCGCGTCGGGGTCTTCTTTAGCCCTTCGCGCTCCGGATCTTCGCCAAGCTCGACTAAAATCGCCTTGACTAACTCGGCGAGCTTTTTCTCGTTAGGTTCTTTTTGCTTCTTGGTCATTACGATATATTATACCATTTTCCCTTAAGCTCGTAAAGCGCTTTGGAGCTTTACTATCTCGGAATACGGATCGGTCGACTTGCAGACGGCTCGAACGATTGCGAAATTCTTGGCTCCTTTGGCGATTACCGGCTTTACGGTTTCGAGGTCGAGCCCTCCGATAGTGACTGCCGGGACTTTGGAAAGACGAATCATTTCCGCAGCAGTATCAGGGCCTAAAGTTGGGTCGGGAATATCCTTCGTCGGAGTTGCGTAAACAGGCCCAACTCCGATATAATCAATCGGCTCTCCCAAGGAAGCTTTGACCTGGTCAATATTATGTGTCGAAAGGCCGACAATCTTTAGAGTCGGGTATTTCGCGCGAACTTCCTTGGGACTCATATCGCCTTGTCCGACATGAACGCCGTCCGCTTCCACAAGCGCGGCGATTTCGGGATCATCGTTAACGATAAAGAGAGTATCGGTACCTTTCGTTACCGCCCTCATTTTCTGCGCTTCCTCGATAATCTCCTCGCGCGAGACATGTTTCATGCGAAGCTGAATTATCTTTACCCCCGCTTTAACTGCAGCACGTGCACATTCCTCATAGCCGACAGTCGGGTTGGTGATAACGAGATAAAGACCGAAGTTTTCCATATTACTTACCTTTTAGAGCTTGCCACGGGAGGCGGACAAAATCGCGCTCCATCGCGCGCGGATGAGGAAGCGTCAAGACGGGATCATCAAGGACGAGATCGTCATAAGCGATAATATCGATATCGATTACGCGGGGTCCGTTCTTGACCGATCTGACTCTCCCCATCTCGTCTTCGATTCCGTGAACGATTTCCGAGACTTCGTAGGGTCCTTTCTCGGTCTTCACAAGGATCATTTCATTAAGAAACTTGAGCGCGGCGAATTCTTCAGGGACATCGACGGGCTCCGTCTCGATAACTCCCGAAGAGACAAACTTGGGGACTGTCCCCAACTTATCGGCAAGGAGGCGTTTCGCCTCGGCGAGATTCGCCGCGCGATTACCGAGATTAGTCCCTAACGATAAAAATACGTCGTGCATTGGAGAAAAAAGAGCCGCGGCAAAATACCGCGGCTCCTTTAGCGAAACAAGTAAATGAATTACTTGACTTCGACTTCAGCGCCGGCCTTCTTGAGCTGTTCGGCGATCTTTTCAGCTTCGTCCTTGGCGATAGCTTCCTTGACCTTCTTGGGAGCGCCATCGACCATGTCCTTAGCGTCCTTGAGGCCGAGACCCGTAATCGCGCGGATTTCCTTAATGACGGCGATCTTGTTAGCACCGGCCGACTTGAGGATGACGTCGAATTCGGTCTTTTCTTCAGCGGGAGCGGCACCGGCAGCAGGACCGGCGACGGCAACGGCAGCGGCAGCGCTGACGCCCCAAGCTTCTTCAAGAGCCTTGACGAGTTCGTTGATCTCGAGGACAGTCTTGCCCGAGAGTTCCTGGATGAGTTCTTCGTTAGTCATTTTCTTTTTTCCTTTTTACTTCAACCTGCAGCGTGTTTCATCTGCAGGAAATTGTTTTTACTCGGCGGCGGGCGCTTCGGCAGGAGCCTCGGCGGGAGCGCCTTCCTTCTTGGCCTTCTCGGAGAGAACGCGAGCGAGGCGAGTCGCGGGCTCCTTGAGGAGCATGAGCAACGTCGCACGGAGTTCGTTCTTGCCGGGAACCTTCGAGAGCGCGTCAACCATCGCGGCGTCGACGATCTTGTTATCGTAATCAGCACCCTTGACGGCAGCCTTGCCGCCCGAGGCCTTCACGAATTCCATAATCGCCTTGGCGACAGCCGTGGGCTCACCCTTACCGGTAACGATAGCGGTCGGGCCGTTGAGCATCGCGTTGACGTCTTCGCTCCAACCCTTTTCCTTCGCAACCTTGGCGAGGTAGGTGTTCTTGACGATCAAGACGCGGCTTTCGAGCGCGCGGAGATCGGCGCGGAGCTTGGCGATCTGAGCGACCGTGACACCACCGTAGTTAACGATGAAAGTGTAGTCGGAATCATTGACGCGAGCGACGACTTCGTTAAGAATGGCAACTTTCTCAATTCTCATTTTAGATTACCTCCTTACTCGGCGTCAATCGCGGGGTTAACGGAAACGCTGACACCCATGGTCGAGGAGATCGACATCGACTTGATGAAGACACCCTTGACGGTAGCGGGCTTGGCACCATTGACGGCGCTGACAACAGCCTTGATGTTGGCGATGAGCTTGTCGGCATCGAACGAACGCTTACCGGCGATAACCGAGAGGTTACCCGTACGATCCATACGGAAGTCAACCTTACCGGCCTTGGCTTCCTTGACGGCGGTAGCGGTGTCGTCGGTAACCGTACCCGTCTTGGGGTTCGGCATGAGACCACGCGGGCCGAGGATACGAGCGCACTTACGAACTTCCTTCATCGCTTCGACCGTAGCGATAGCGACGTCGAAATCGCACCAACCTTCCTTGGTGACCTTCTCGATGAGGTCAGCCATACCGACGAAATCGGCACCGGCGGCCTTAGCGGCTTCCGCAGCGTCACCACCGGCGAAGACGGCGACCTTGACGTTCTTACCGCTACCGTGAGGGAGCTTAACGATGCCACGAACGGCGGTATCACCCTTGGTGAGTTCCTTGCCGAGGTGGAAATAGCAATCGACGGTTTCGTCGAACTTCGCGCCGGCATTGTCCTTGACGAACTTGACGGCTTCTTCGAGCGTAACAGTCTTCTTGGGCGCCTTCTTGAGGGCGTTGAAATACTTCTTACCGTGACTCATTCGACCACCTCGATTCCCATGTTGCGGGCCGTGCCGGCGATCATGCGCATCGCGGCTTCGACGTCAGTGGTGTTGAGGTCATTCTTCTTCATCTCGACGATCTTGGCGAGCTGAGCCTTCGTGACCTTACCGACCTTGTTCTTGTTGGGAACGCCCGAACCCTTGGCGAGACCGGCTTCCTTCTTGAGAAGAACCGACGCGGGCGGCGACTTGAACTGCAACGAGAAGCTGCGGTCCTGATAGACGGTGATGATGACGGGAATAACAAGCCCCGAGTCCTTCGCGGTCTTAGCGTTGAACTCCTTGCAGAACTGCATGATGTTGACACCAGCAGAACCGAGCGCGGGGCCCACGGGAGGCGCGGGATTAGCCGCGCCGGCCGGGATCTGGAGCTTAACCACGCCAGTAACCTTCTTGGCCATTTGCCTCTACCTTTTTTTCGTGCGGCTCCTCCCGGGGATCCTTCCCGGTCAAACGGACCGCAAAACCTACCTCTTACTTGACAGGTTCGAGGGTCTCTTCAAGAGCAACCTTCTCAACCTGCCAGTATTCGGCGTCGACTTGGACCTTACGATTGAAGATATTGACTTCAACCTTGAGCTTGCCCTTGTCGGGATCAACCATGCTGATCTGGCCCGTCAAACCCATGAACGCGCCATCAACGATCTTAACCGTTTCATCAACGGTGAAAGTGACTTTCGGACGCTCTGCCGACTGGCCCGCGGGCTTGTCGAGGAGAATAGCGTCAACTTCGGACTGCTTGAGCGGCATCGGACGATCACCGCCGACGAAACCGATAACACCGGGGGTTTCGCGGAGGAACTGCCACGTACGCTCGTAAATCGCCTTCTTCCCGTTCGCGTCAACACCCTTCTCTTCATCATAGAGCGCGAGCTCCGCGAGGATGTAACCCGGGAAAAACTTCTTGGTAATCGTGCGCTTCTTGCCGTTCTTCTTCTCGGTGACCTTCTCGGTCGGGATGACGCACTTACCGATGAACTCTTCCATATGCTCGAGCTTAACACGAGCTTCGATGGACTTCTGAGCCTTGTTTTCCTGACCCGTAAGGGTGTGAAGAACGAACCATTGCTTATTCATTATATTAGGCTCCCGTGTGAATAAGCTTAATGAAACCTTCGATCACCTTATCGCAAACAAGCGTCGTGACCGCGAGGATGAAAATGAAGGAGATAACGACCATCGTCGATTCCCAAAGCTCACGCTTACCGGGCCAGCTGACACGCTTACCTTCCGCGGCAACGCCGGTGAGATATTCTTTCGTCTTATCGATAATGTTCATCTTCTCTTCTTCTCTATTTTGTTGGCAGGGTAGGAGGGAATCGAACCCCCATAGGCGGTTTTGGAGACCGCTGCACTGCCATTGTGCTACTACCCTAAAGGGCGGAAACTTTTACTTCGTTTCCTTGTGGGCCGTGCGCTTACGGCAGAAGGGGCAGAATTTAACCTTCTCAAGACGCTCCGTCATCGTCTTTTTGTTACGGGTCGTCGTGTAGTTTCTGCGCTTGCATTCGCCACAAGCTAAAATTGCGAGATCACGCATTGCTTTGTTCTTTCTGAATCAGTCGTGTCTTTTGTTAAGTTGAGTCCGCCCGCCGCCCCGACCGACCACTCGGTCGGTTCTGACGGGCAGACATCTCACAGAAGACTTCAGTGATTACTTGATAATCGCCGAAACCGTGCCAGCGCCGACCGTGCGGCCACCTTCGCGGATCGCGAAGCGCATCTTCTCTTCGAGAGCGACAGGAGCGATGAGCTTGACGGAGATCTCGACGTTGTCGCCGGGCATAACCATCTCAACGCCCTCGGGGAGCTGAATGTCACCCGTGACGTCAGTCGTACGGATGTAGAACTGAGGACGATAGCCCTTCATGAACGCGGTGTGACGGCCACCTTCATCCTTGGTGAGGACGTAGACCTGACCACGGAATTCGGTGTGAGGAGTGATCGAACCCGGCTTAGCGAGAACCTGACCACGCTGGACGTCTTCCTTCTTGGTACCACGGAGGAGCGTACCGATGTTGTCACCGGCCTGACCCTGATCGAGGAGCTTACGGAACATTTCAACGCCGGTAACAGCCGTCTTCGCCGTGGGCTTGAGGCCGACGATTTCGACGTCTTCACCAACCTTGATGATACCACGCTCGACACGGCCGGTAACGACCGTACCACGACCTTCGATCGAGAAGATGTCTTCGATAGGCATGAGGAACGCCTGGTCGAGGGCACGCTCGGGCTCGGGGATGAAGGTATCGAGAGCGTTCATGAGCTCGGTGATGCAACCGCACGCGGCATCGTCCTTCGACGTAGCCTGGGTGGCGGGATAAGCGGCGCCGCGGATAACGGGGGCGTCGTCACCTTCGTAGTCATACTTGGAAAGGAGTTCGCGGACTTCCATTTCGACGAGGTCGAGCATTTCAGCGTCATCGACGAGGACGCACTTGTTGAGGAAGACGACGATCTTCGGAACGCCGACCTGGCGAGCGAGAAGGACGTGTTCGCGGGTCTGGGGCATCGGGCCGTCGACGGCGGAAACGACGAGGATCGCGCCATCCATCTGAGCAGCGCCGGTGATCATGTTCTTGACGTAGTCGGCGTGGCCGGGGCAGTCAACGTGGGCATAGTGACGGTTCTCGGTCGCGTATTCAACGTGCGACGAAGCGATCGTCAAAATCTTGGTAGCGTCACGACGGCCGGCGGACTCGGAAGCCTTAGCGACCTGATCGTACTTGATTTCGTCGCAGAGACCCTTGAGGGACTGGACGTGGGTGATAGCGGCCGTAAGCGTGGTCTTACCGTGGTCGACGTGGCCGATGGTGCCGACGTTCACGTGCGGCTTACCGCCGCGGTCAAATGTTTCCTTAGCCATTTTTTATTACTCCTGTGAGTTGTTTTTCTTCTGTGTTGTCATCTGGGAAATGGAGCCACCTATCGGAATCGAACCGACGACCTCATCCTTACCAAGGATGTGCTCTACCTACTGAGCTAAAGTGGCCTTCTTTCGAGACGAAAACTGCACTATTATACCATATTTCCCCCTAGTTGCGCAAGGGGGTATTTTCAAGAACTCATTTTACGAGTGTATACCCACGAGTTCTTTCGCTTCTAAGCATCTCTCCCGCGACTCCCATTTTACCGCGTAAATTGTGGATATGGCGCCTGACATCGGTTGTCTCAAAATCTTCTGCGGTAAGCCAATCCCCCCGTTTTTCAAGGAGTTTCTGCAATATCTGCGCTTCCGCTTTCGTCAGCTCCGCGATCTTCTTGCCGTTCTCGAGAACGATGAAAGAAGAAAGATCTATCGTCACTTGCCCGAGCTCGAGTCTTTGTGCAAATACATTCGAACCCATCGCTCCGCTACGCTTGAGAGCGCGTTCGATTTTTCTTAGAAGCACTTCTTCCGGGACGTCTTTCGAAAGGAAATCATCAGCTCCGACTCTCAAAGCTCTAAGCTCGTTCTGATCCGTGTCAAAGGCGGTGAGGAAGAGAATCGGGAGATACTCGTCAGTTTTACGAATCTCCTTACAAGCGGCGACTCCGTCCATTCGCGGCATCATCACATCCATAAGCACCAAATCCGGCTTAACTTCGCGAATCGAGCGAATCGCAGCATAACCGTCACTCGCGATGCGTGTTTTGTAACCGGCCGAACTTAAGATCGCCTTAAGCCCGTCGCGCATCATTCTCTCATCGTCGACGATCAAGATCAACATTTGATCTTTCCCTCTTCAATCGTGAGAACTCTATCGCAAATCGCCGCACAGTCGGGCGAGTGCGTGACGATGACGAGTGCGGTCTTCATGCCTTTTGAAAGTTCTTCGAAGATGGTGAGAATCTCTTTCCCCGTCATCGCATCGAGGTTGCCCGTCGGCTCATCGGCGAGAACAAGCTCCGGCTCTAAAATAAGAGCGCGCGCGAGGGCGACTCTTTGGCGCTCTCCGCCCGAAAGTTCCGCAGGGAGGTGATCTAGACGATCTAATAGCCCCACTCTTCCTAAAAGTTCTTTTGCTCGCTTGAGCGCAAGGGAGCGCGGCACTTTCGCCTTATTCGCCATGGTCGGGAGAATGACATTCTCGAGGACCGTAAGCTCGGGCATAAGGTGGTAGCTCTGAAAAACGAAGCCGATGGTTTCGGGCCTTACGATTTCACCCGATGTCGCCGCCTCGAGCCCCCCTAATATATTAAGGAGAGTCGACTTACCCGCACCCGAGCGCCCGATAATCGCGACTTTCTCGCCCGCTTCGACCTTCAAAGACGCTCCCTTCAAGACTTCAATCGGCTTTAGTCCCGGAAGGCGGAAAGTTTTGGTTACATTCTTAGCTTCGAGCACCGTCATTCGTTCAGCGCCTTTACAGGATCTTTGTTTGCCGCGAGCATCGAGGGGATTAGCGAGGCGAGGAGCCCGAAGACGACCACCGAGCCGACCACCCAGAAGATATCGGAGACGATAATGCGATGAGGAATCGCGTCAAGCCCATAAACCGACGCAGGAAAGACTTCGAGCCCCAAGCGCGCGAGAAACTCGACGATATTTTGGAGATTCGTCAAGACCGCCCACGAGACCGCGAGCCCAAGGAGAATACCAAGCGTACATTGAATCATCCCATGGACGAGGAAAACCGACATGACCTCGCGCTTTTTGAACCCGAGCGCTTTAAGTAGCCCGATCTCCGGCGTCTTTTGGACGGTCAAAACGAGGAGCGTGTTCATTACGCAAAAGACCGCAACTAGCGAGATAAGCGAAAGGAGAAGTGCCGTCATATTCTTTTCGACCGCGAGAGCATTGAAAATTTGGCGATCCGCTTCCTGCCAGGTGATTTGGCGATACTGAACAGGGATAGCGTCACGAATCTTCTTGAACTTCTCGTAATCGGTCGGGCAGTCGGTCTTCACATGAACCGCGAAGACACCCTTCTCCATCCCCATCAAGTCTCTGACATTATTTAAGGACGCAACGACATATCCCGAGTCGTATTCATGCTGCCCACAGGCAAAAATACCGACGACCTTCCACTTTATCGGGAGGTAGACTTCATCTTTCGCGACGAGCGTCTTCGGCGAATAGACGGTTACCTCGTCTCCGACCCAGACACCTAACTGCCTCGCCGCCTCACGTCCGAGCACAATCGAATCGCCCTCGAGGTCGAACGAACCCGCAACCGGGCTGCCGACCTTATAGGCAGCCGCGAAGTCTTCTCTCTCGACGCCGATTATAACAGGCGCCAAAACTCTGCCGCGATAAGAAAGCATAACGCGCGTATCGATTTCCGGAGTGACCGCCGTGACGCCCGGGACTTTGCGGAGCTTCTCCGCTAAAGCGTATTCGTTATGAACGACGTTGCCTTGACGCGCGACAATGGAGATGTGGGGCTTGAAGTCGAGAATCTTTTCTTCCCAAATGTCGCCGAAACCCGTCATCACACTTCGAACGATGATGACAACCGCCACTCCCAGCATCACGCCCAGAATCGACACGACGGTAATGACCGACGCTACCGAGCGCTTGGGCTTCAAGTATTTAAGGGCAAGGAATAAGGCGAACTTCATAAGTACGTTTGCGACTATTATATCATAATACTCTTAGCTTCTGCAAGCATCTATGGCGGCACGCAAATCCGGATATACCGTTGCGATTTGAAGGATCTCGTCCGTAGGTTCGGCCTGATCGGGAATAAGGACGGGCTTCATACCTGCCGCAAAAGCGCCGCGGATTCCGCTAAAAGCATCCTCGAAAACGGCACAATCCTTCGGCTCGATGCCGATTTTGGACGCAGCGAGGAGGAAGATGTCAGGAGCGGGCTTCGAGTTTACAACCTCCTCTCCGGTAGTTATCGCGTCGAAATAGTCGATTACTCCCGCAGAGGTAAGATTATGACGAACTATGTGAATGCGCGAGGAAGATGCGACGGCGGTCTTTATCCCCTTCTCGCGGCAAAACTCCAGCATCTCGAGAAGCCCCGTCTTCTTGGGCGGAACGGACGATAACTGCTCGTTCCACGCAAGTTCGATAGCGGTTGTCGAATATTCTTCCCAATTAAGAGTCGGATATTCAGCGGCAATTATCTCTTTTATGAGCTTTCGTCCCATCCCTGAAAAGCGCCGCGGAACGGCGGGGTCGATTATGACGCCCTGACGCCGTCCCGCTTCGATCCAAGCGCGCTGATAGACTTTCTCGGTGTCGAACAAAAGCCCGTCTTGATCGAAAATCGCGCCTTTGATCATTTTATTTACCGAATTCATACCCATCCCCTTAAAGTTTATACTCGATTAACGCGATGCCGAAAGGCCCGAAGGATATCGTAAACTCTTCCGCGGCAGTTTTAGGTTGCGGGACTTTCGCATCATGAGAATATGTGACCCGCATATTGAGGACCTTCGCCTTTTCACGCGGCAAATTGCGGAGTTCAAAGATCTTATTGAGTCGCGCCGTGAAAGTCTGGGGCTGATCCGAGGGATTACGGAGAATCACGATGCCCTTCGCGGCCTTCTCGCGGCCAAGCCAGCTCGCGTAGCCATAGACTTCGCCGGGAGGATTCGCGCCTTCTGCGGCAGGTCGCCCAAAACAAGGATCGCCTCCGACCCAATGGACGTCTCTCAAGACGGCCTCATTCTTTTTAAGCCATTTTACGCCATTCGCCAAAATATCCCACCACTCTTCGTGCATAAGCTTCGGCGTAATATAATATTCCTGAAGTCCTGTCCCGCAAGCAACTCCCATCCAAACTTCGTCAGCAAAGTCTCTGGTCGAGGTAGGACTATTCGAAACATCCATCACTGTCGGCGGTCCTCCTCGATTGACGATAATACCATGCATCATCATCGAATTGAGCGGGAACAAAGGGCTACGCATGACAAAACGATCATGAATCACATTGTCGCGATAGGTAAGCCATTTCTGCCGCGCCGTGCCGACTCCCGCCATCCCGAAGTCAGCTCCGCCTCGCCAAATCGAGTCCGCATACATCACCCAAAACGGGCTCGCCCAAGTTCCGACCGTCGCATTCACGAAAACATCCTGCTTCGCTTCGCGCATTTCGCCGATAAGCCGCACGACGCCATCGATATCAGGCGCATGCTCTTTCCCCGCGCCCTCGCAGTCGTGCCCACAGCCCATGCGATCGAACTTGAAGAGATTCATGTCGTAATCTTTGATCATCTTGATGACACGATCACGAAACGCCGCGTAGCAAGTCGGTATCGAGAGACGAAGGAGATTGTCCGACGGCCTGATATAGCCATGGTCCTTCGCATATTTAAGTCGTCCTCCAAAGGCACGACCATACCCACCGCAAGGGCTCATCCAGCAGCCTATCGACGCGCCTTTATTGCGATGGGCCTCTTCGGCATGTTTCTTAAAGCCGTTCGGGAAGCCGGGATGGAAATCCCAGAACGAGTCCCAATCATCCCAGCCATCATCCCAAAGATAAGAGTTGATGAAAACGCCGCGCTTCGAGAGCGCTTCACGGAAAGCGACCATCACGCCGAGCGACTCCGCTTCGTCCATGCGCTTTTTCCAGTCCGGCGTCTCATTGCGACCGATATTGATATCGTACCACGAATTGTAGTGCGGAAGAACGCGATAAGGATGGGCACGCTCCGAATTAAGGTAGTAGTGGAAATCGCGGCGAAATTGCCCTTCGCGATATTTGCCGATAACGTACGAAACCGCCCACTTTTCGCCCGGCTGAATTTCGAAACCGCGCTCAAGTATCGCCGTAACTTTACCATTCTCGACCGTCACTTTCGCAAGCGGATTCTCGACGCCGATAAAAGTCTTCACCTCCGGAAACTTCGCAACCGCTCCGTCCGTGAAACCGACTCGCTCTCCCGCACCTCCCGGAGTATAATCCTTTAGAAGTTCGAATTCATCGACTTTAATGGGGACGGTCCCCTTGTTGGAGAGTTCAATCAAAAAACGCGTATAATTCTTTCCTGCAATCTCGGTTCGCCGCGCAGCCAGATTCCCAAGTCTAACCGGGTTGAAGACTTTCGTTTTCGCCGCGCTACGCTCGGAAAGTCGCGCCGCTTTCGGATCGGCCTTCCTGACTACCGCCTTCGCAGGTCCGCTACTGGGAAGGACAATATCGCCTACTGCTGTGATGATACGTGCAGACGGAACCTCCACTGCGTCAACAAAAAGCGCCGCGAAAGCAATCGACACGAACATCAATGCATATTTCATAATCAGCATTCTAATAGTATACTAAAAACGAGTAGCTTTGTCAAACCGCGGGAGACGAAGAAAGAGGCGAGACTCACGCCTCGCCTCTATTTACCCCCTCGCGCGGATGGTGGATGTTTGTTCTTGGTTTAACCGAATATTCCCATCGGGGTGGGGAAACCCAAATACAAACTGACCGCAGCTGCTATCTTACTAAATGTCTTCATAGTAGGATTGCCGCGTGGAGATAGTGCGCGATGAAGATTCGGCGCACTGATTCCCGTTTCGGCCGCAAGTCGCTGAAAGCCGATACCTGCATTTACAAGGTCGCGAAACATCGAATTTGCGACATCCGTCTCTCCGTTAATCGTTGCCTTAACCGCTTCGCGATAATACTCGCGTGCCACCTCAGGATTTTCCCGGATGTCTTTTAACACTCCTTCACGATAATCAACCGTCAAAGCCATATCATTCTCCTTTCCTCTTTCGATATTCATTCCACAACATCTTCGCCTCTTTGATGTCACGCTTTTGCGTCTTCTTGTCGCCTCCGCAAAGTAGCAATATCAATTTGTCACCATCTTTGCCGAAATAAGCGCGATATCCGGGGCCAAAGAACATACGCAACTCAAATAGATCTTTCGAATCCTCGCCCTCGATTGACTTGACATTACCCCAATTGCCAAGCTCAACTCTCGTGAGATAAGCATAGACTCGAGCACGAAATACCGGCGAAAGCGACGAGATCCATTCGTCGAAGGGAATTGCCCCATTCTCTCGTTCATACTTCTTAGTCACGTAATTCATGGCATGTATTGTATCATATATGATATCATCCTGTCAAGCCCCATTCCGCCAAAGTGCCGCGGAAGATTAGATGTTGGCGCCTACCGGCGCGAGGCACGAATGGGAACACGAATGCTTGCATCGCCTTTCGAATGTCCACGAATTGGGGACTGTCCCCTCTTTTTAAAAACAAACCGCAACAGTACTGAATCGTTACTGAATCCGTACTGAAACAATACTGAATTATTCCGAAACAATAACTGCATAAACAAACCAAAATCGCCGCGGAAAGACGAAGAAAGAGGAGAGACTCACACCTCGCCTCAATTTACCCCCTCGCGCGGAGAAGCTTTGCTATGTTAAAAGCATGCCGCTCGAAGATTAAAATCAAACGCTTTAAGAACTTTAATAATCGTCCCAAGAGCAGGATTGCCTTCAGCCGACAAAGCTTTGTAAAGGCTTTCCCGTCCAAGCCCGGACTTCTTCGCAACCTTACTCATACCTTCAACTCGAGCAATATCACCGAGCGCCGCAGCAATAACAGACGCATCACCATCCTCAAACGCCGCGTTAAGATAAGCCTCACGCTCTTCTTTCGTCTTAAGGTGATTCTCAATCTTCCAAATTGTAGTCTTAGTTTTCATAACACCCTCCTTACAAGTTTGCGGCAAGCTCCTTTGCCTTAGCAATATCTTTAGTCTGCGAAGACTTGTCGCCTCCCGCCAATAATATTACAATCTCGCCATCTCTCTCTGTGTAGTAAATCCGATATCCAGGACCGAAATGAAACTTCAACTCCGAAACATTATCACCCAAATCCTTATACTCACCGAAATTACCAAGCGCCATTCTACGAAGTCGCACCAAGATACGCGCCTTAGCTACCGTATCTTTCAACTTTGCAAACCACTTCTTATATAGCTCTGTCTCTCGAATTGTCATGTCAATATTGTATCATTTAGGATACACCTTTGTCAAGCCCCTTACGCCAAAGTATAGCGGAAGATACGATTTTCATTCTCCACAGATGTGCCAAGCACAAACATGGAAAATAACAAACGGCTCCTTGCGAAGCCGTCTGTTGTTGTTCTTGTTACATCTTGGGCATTTCTGCCGCGGATTACTTCGCCTGCCACGGGGATGCTCGCATCATCGGGTCGCCTTGACGCTGACCTTGAAGAACTTGACCTTCTTACCTTCGCCGAAGGTCTTCGGGATCGAGTCCGCCTTAGCTGAAAACAAAGCCCTTAACGAATTTCCTTGGACTTAACATAACGCAATACATTATGACGGAATGCCTTCGGACCGCCAAAGAACTTATCTTCGGAAGATGTCATCCCATCGCCAACGTTAAGTTCTTCCTCTATAAAGCGAATTGTACAGATTAAATCTGCAAATACACTAAGCGACCTTCTCGTCATTCTATTAAATGCGAAAGTGACAGGCGAACCCGTCACTTAAGGCGGAGCACTTTCCCCGCATCCAGATGATCCTTCATTCGAAAGATCGCCTATATTATATCATATTACCCTTGGGAAAATCAAGCCCCCTCCCGCCAATGCGCCGCGGGAAGACGAAGAAAGAGGCGAAGATCACTCCTCGCCTCTTTAACTTGCCTGTTTTAGACAGGATTGACAGGATTTCCAAGATTACTTGGTCGCCTTGACGCGGACGCGGAAGTACTTAACCTTCGCGTTACCAGACACTTCCGGACTCATAGATCGGATATCCGGAAAGAGGCTGAACGCTCTTTGAATATCTGAACCACCGGACTTCCATTACCGAACCAATCACCACGTAATATATCGAATAGTTTCGCACATCAATACGATAATACGGCTTGGTTACATCCGGTGGACGATAGCAAGGTTCGTATGATTCCGGCGCAAAAAGTCGTTCGTCTATCGCCGCGTAGACATCGTTAATAAGATTGTCTGCCGCAATAGGATTTTTGAATTTGCGCTCGATATACTCTACCGCGCGATCAAGCTCGTCGATAAATGTCGGACGAATATCAAGCCTGTACGCGGTTTCGCCGAGCATTAGCGCGCTCCTTCAAAATGGCTAAAGACTCTTCTTTCGTATAATGACGAGGGTCCTGCTCGCACTTTCGATCCGCCTCTCGCAATTCAGCAAGCACAGGATCTCCTAGACGCTTGAACGAATCGTAACTGATCGTCACCATGCAACCATAGCCATTACGCGTAAAGATAACGGCATTACCATCTTGCACATAATCCGCAATTTCGGCGAACTTATTGCGCAAGTCGGAAATCGGACGAATATCCGAGTCTTTAATCATAGGCGGCATAATCTTCTCCTTAAACCGATAAGAATTATATCATAATTATGATAACCTCGTCAAGCCCCCTCCCGCCAATGCGCCGCGGGAGACGAAGAAAGAGGCGAGACTCACGCCTCGCCTCTTTAGCTTGTCCTGTTTTAGACAGGATTTACAGGATTTACAGGATTACTTCGATTAAACTTCCTTGGCCTTGAGCTTTTTCAAAACATTTCGTTTGAAGTCGCGAGGACCGCCAAAGAACCGAACCTCTGACATCGTCATCCTATCCCCTTCTTCCAGACGCCGCTCGATTAGATGAACTGTACATACGAGATCTGCCAACTGGAAAAGCCGATAGCTTGACGGTTGTACTCCTTGCGCAAACTCCACCCGTTTCCCGAGTTCTTCAACGAATGTCTTATGAAGAAGATTTGTAACCGGAGACTGACCACAATCGTAGTATATCTTGATAGTCTCGATATTGAACAAGTCGATTCGATGCAATGAAATGAACTCAACCAGTTGTCGATCTAAGCGTTCAACAATCTGGCCAACATCATCAATAAGTTTCTTATCAACGCTCAGACAATGATAGCGAAAAGGAACCTTCTGAGCAAATGCCATCATGCGAGAGAATATCCTTCCACGCCATTTACGACTCATGATTTCATACCCCTTCTCCTTGCGGATAAGAGGTCCGGCATGAAAACAATGCCCTTCAAGTCCAACCTCATCTTCAGACCGCTCAAGATCTGCAACGTATTTATCTATTGCGTCAGATTGATCGTGTAATACAAGACCCAAAATGTAGAAACGAGAATCGGAATCGGGATACTGAAAGCGCCCCGATTCATCCACAAATATACTCAATATTTTCTCTGCCATGCCTGCCGCTAAAATGAGAAGGCGACGAGAATTACTTCCCGTCACCAACGCGAAGACTTTCCTCCGCATCCAGATGATCCCACCTTTCGGGAGATCGCTTATATTATATCATATTCCCCTTGGGAAAATCAAGCCCCATTCCGCCAAAGTGCCGGGAAAGACGAAGAAAGAGGCGAAGATCACTCCTCGCCTCTATTCACACCCTCGCGCGGAAGATTACATAATTCGGCACAGAGGCCGAGCACCACGATATGTTATCGTAGGTTGACGCCTCCGTGCGTCAACAATGTATCAAGAGTACCACCCTTCTTTATCGTTCCAACATAAATTCGTTTAGCTACCTTAATAATCCATCTATTACACCAGATCGCCCGTTGTTTATTGAGTCCCGTCCCGCTTTCAACCGGAGAAATCACCAATCCCCATCCTTCAAGAATCGCCGATTCAATATCAGGACGAAGATTCGGCTTAATTCCTGCCGGATCTACCCATATAAAAGGCAACCTATCATTTATTCTTTTTAACAAAGCTCCTTTTTCCTCAAAACTAGAGAAAGTGGATATTAAGGGAGCTTCTTTTGAAATAGGGCTCCGTCCTGAAACCTCTCTCACCTCTCTTAAATGCGGCACATCCTCTTGCCAATTATCTTTAGTATCTGACGCGACAAATGCCACCAAAGACTCATTTAACAGCTTCAGGTTTCCCTTTGAATATGTCGTAACCGGGCCAAAACGGTCATCCTCCCATCTCTCGGGATTTCTCCTTATATATTCTCTGATGGCTTCCAGCTCCTTATGTTCGGTTATCAAATTATCGTAATAATTAGTCTGCCAAAGCGAAGCCCCAATATCAATACAAACACCTTCTCTTACCATTCTATGATACAAATTCGCTGTGAAAGACTTGAATCGTCCTATAAAATACGACAGATGCCGCGACTCGCTTTTACTATCTATCTTGAAAATAGCGTGAAGATGGTTCGGCATAATTACAAAGGTATCAACATATAATTCCGGGAATATATTTCCAAGTCGGCTTAGATTCTCTTTAACCGCATTTCCTAACTCATTAAGAATTAATCTCTTATCGGAAACAACACCAAAAACCGATTTGTTCATCGCCACTTGGATAGTAACGAAGAACCACCCTTGGCAGTAGTTAATATTGCTATTTCTTAAAGGATTCATGCTACGCTATTATATCAAAATCCTCTCTCTCAAATCAAGCCCCTTAAAATAACAAACGGCTCCTTTCGAAGCCGTTTGCTGTTGGTAAATCGAACTAATATATCTGATAGAATAGTTCGCTTACTTCGTTGCCTTGACGCTGACCTTGTAGTACTTCACCTTCTTATCGCCGGTGAAGGTCATCGGGATCGAGACCGTCTTCGCTTCGGCCGAAGTCGTCGCTTGAGAGGTACCCTTCTCAGCGTCTTCGTCAACAACGAGAGCACCGTGCTCATCGAAGCTATCGCCGGAGACGATTTCGTAGAAGAGACCCGGGATCGGGTTGGTGATCGTGAACTGAACCTTGTCAGTCGCTTCCTCACCTTCGCCTTCCGTCGGCGTCGACATCGCGATCTCCGTCGCAGCCGGCTTGGCGGCCTCCGTCGTCGTCAGCTCGACCTTACCGGATTCCTGATTGATCGTGACTTCGACATACTTCGTGCATTCGGCAGGATTGAGAACAGTCTCGCCGTACTTGACGACGATCTGGTCAGCAATTGCCGCCTTCTCCTCGGCAGTCGCTTCTTCGGGGAACGTCACCGTCGCGTTTGATCCGGGTGCAATCGTCACAGTCGCATCTTCAGGAATCTCAGGAATCTTCTGAGAGGATCCGGAACCGTAGATGACCTTGCCGGCTTCGTACTGGACAGGCGCGTCAGCCGAATCAACCAACGCAACGCACGCAGTATTCGCAACAGTAATCGTTCCCGTATATGCGGAGTGATCGCCGACGAACTTAATCAAACGTCCACCCGTCATATTCACCGTAATCGGACCCGATCCGGTCAAGTTGCCCTGGAAGATCGGATTACCGTTCGAGTACTGACCAATCAAGGTCAAGCCGCCCGCGGCAATGTCATACGCCTTAATCTGGTTATAGGTTCCCGTATAGAGATAACCGTTATAGCCATCGAAGCGAACAGTCGAATTGGCATTGCCGAGATTGCCGAAATCTGCCGAACCGGCATTAGCAGCACCATTCCAATCCTTAATGGTAAGCGTACCCGTCCAATTCGTTTCGGTAAGCCCGCGAATACCATGTCCGCTGATACCGGCGGCCGTGGTCGAACCGACGACGATGATTTCGCCGGAGCCGGCAACCTTACCATTGTTATTATTGCTACCGGTCAAAGTCGCACCATTCGACTTCGTAAGCGTACCGTTAACAACGATCGATGTCGCAGACCAAGTCTTATCAGACGCGATCGTTACGGACTTACCGATTTTAACGGCGATAATGCCATCTGCCGGAACACCATCCGTCGACTCACGCTCACCGAAGATGAACTTCTTCGTTGTCGTCGAGATGGAGCCCGCGAACTCGCTGCCGTCAACGATGTAATAGAGCTGCGAGGAGTGCGTTGCACTGATTGCACCCGTACCGGAAAGCTTACGAATAACGGTGTAGTAATTCGGATAGCTGTTGCTATGCGAATATCCGTTATTTAGTTTCACATTACCGGTAATGACAATTTCGGGCTTGATAACAACAGGATCAGAATCGCCATTGTGCGAAAGTCCGATATAGTTGATATCACCATCACCCGTGCAATCAACGAACTCAATCTTCGAATTGATGTTGCCGTAGTTATTAAGAAGCGTACGATAGCCATTGGCCGCCGTATCGACAGTGTTATCACTCGCACCAATCTGGCCCGAAGTCGGCTGAGTAATCAAAAGCGTACCCGTCCAATGTTCGGAATCCTGAAGCGAGGTCTTGAGCGTCGTCGCATCCTTAATCGGCGCGAAGCCGGCGAACTTGATCTTACCCGCACCCTGAACCGAGCCCGTGAACGTGAAGCCGTTCACATCAACCGTCACATTGGCGGGAATATTCAAAGCATCCTGAAGCGTCACGTTGCGCGCGAGCGTCACCGTCACAGGCGTCTGCGCCGAAGCGGTCTCTTCTGCCGCAGCAATCGCGCCGGGGAGCGTTGGATACGGAGTCGTGCCGATCTTGGCGACAATCGGAGCCAAATGACCCGAGACGACCATGAAGCCCTCAGGAAGTTCCGCGTCCTCGTCGTAGACCTCGACATTGGCATAGGAGCCACCCTGCTCAACTGCCGCCTCTACTGCCTCATTGACAGTCATGTAACCATAGGTATAGTCAACTCCCCCTACCGAAACCGAAACGCCGGCGACGGCGATTGCCGCCTGGAGGAGATAGACCTCATCCGATTCGCGCTGGTCAAGACCGACCACGCCAACGGATTCGACTCCATCATCGACGAAGGAGATGAATGACGGCGCATACGCCTTCGTGCCATCAACATAGATGTTCGCAACTTCGAGATAGGTAAGCGGCGAGGTCGCAGCATTGGCGATATTGAGCTTTATATCGAACTTACCGATGTAGCTCACCTTGAGCACGCCCTCCTCGGGCATAATGATCGTCGAATTACGAACCATCACCAAAGTGCCGATCGTACCATTACCGGCGATAGCGCCATAGACATTAACCTGACTACCGCTGATCGTATGCGAACCGATATCGAGGGTAACCCCAACCGGAACCGTTACTGCGGCGTCCAGCGTCACATCACCCTCAAGCGTCACCGTAAGACCATCCGCCGAGGCATCGGAAATCGCATCGGCAAGAGTCGGATAATAATACGTCGTCTCACCGTCAATCGTGATAGAAGCCGCCGGCGTGAAGAGCGAGTAAGTGTAGGTCGTCGTCTCGCCTTCGTTGGTCACCTTCTTGACCTGCATGCCCGAAACATTGCTTTCAATAAGACCCTCGCCAAGTTCAGAAGGAACGGTAACCGAGCCGTTGGTATTCAACTTGAACTTACCCGATTCTTCGACGGTAACAGTTGCCGCGGAGATCATCAAGGCGCCGTCAACCGTCAACGGCTGTGTGAGCTTAAAGGTGCCCTTGCCGGTAATCGTCGCATTGGTCGCCTTATAGCCCGACTGCATGTACATAATCGAACCGTCCGCAATCTCAATGTTGAGATTATCCAAGATATCGCTTTGGACGCTGATACCCGGATTCGAACCACCATTCGGATAGTCGATGACGACCGTATGTCCGCTGAGCGTGTTATTATTCAGGTTGACGCGCCAGCGGGTCGTTTGATCAAAGCCAACCGAGGAGACATAAACCTTCTCGTTCTCGTAGAGCGAAGAGACCGTCGTTCCGTCAGCAAGCTGCAACGTATTATCGCTGTTGAGATAGACCGGCTTCAATGCCGCAACGACATGATAGCAGTTGTTGACGTAGCTCAAACGAATGTCGAGACGGCCGGGATTCTCCGGGCCAACGACGACAATCTTCGCGCTTTCAGTGCCGATGTTCTCATCTTCTTCGATATCGCCTGTAACCTGCTGATCGATCGGGTTGGCAGCGACGATCTGCTCGGTAAGCGAAGAGAAGTCGAAGACGAGCTTGCCCGTATCGAGAATGATCGTCGGGCCGGCCTTGAGGTCGATCGCATTCTGCGAAAGCGTAACCGTCGTGCCGACAACCGTGCAGACCGACTTAACGGGCTTTGCATCGTTGCCGCCGTTGACGAAGCGCATCGGATCACCCGAGAGCGTGAGCTTTTCGTACTGAACTTCATCGGTGAGATTAACCGTAATCGTCTTCTCGGTCGCTTCGGCGTTTTCAGCGTGCGTACCGGTCACGACGACATTACCCTTAACCGAGGGCTTCTCAACCGTCTCATCTCCGCTCGTCCACGCACCCTCGCTAACCCAGCTACCATTCTCGGTAGGATTACGAGTATATGTTCCATTCGGCGAAACATAAGGAAATTCGCTCTCATCGGAATACTGAGCAATTTCCGCTGCGGAGATAATTCGGTTATATCCACGAACACAGTTTACGATACCATCATTTTGAGAAGTAGCAATCGTATAGTTATTCGCAGGATTTGTGATACTTGGGGTATTTCGAATTAGGCCCCAAACATCACCACCGATTTGAATATTGCCGCTAATCATAAATCTCGGTGTTTCAACATGGGTCTTCCACTTTATTCCATCGAGATAAATCGTAAAGGTCGTCGTATCGGCATCGCGATTGTCATCCTTGGTGATGACATACGCATGACGTTTGGTCGCCGAATTCGGAACTACCATCTTCGCAATCGGCGTAACTTGATTTCCATGGTTGAACGCTACGACGACCTCATCTTCCTTAGATCCGGTAATGATCATAAGGCCGGACTTACCGGATTGAGAATGTCCAAAGTGCGCAAAAATCGTATCCTGACCCGCCGGCATAGTACCGACAATCGCAAACGACAATTGATCGGTTGCATCATAAAACGTTGACGCAATATTCTCAATATGCGGCTGATTATGAATTTCAAGACCCGTGGACTTGTCATTGAGCGTGTTATTGTACGATTTTGCATTGGCATCCGTAGCCGAGGACCATGAAGAATTCGCCTTGTACGCAAAGTTAATCGTATTGGTATAGGTCACGTCGAAGCTCGTTGCAACGCCCGAGATCTTCGCCGTCTTATCGGCGAGAACTTCCGCCTTGGTCACAATCGTACCTGTCGGACGAAGAACATCGAAGTCAACCGTCGCAAGCTCCGTCGGAACCGTGAAGTGGCCCGAGGCATATTCGGGAATCGACTCCACGACGAGAATTTTACCCACATCGGAAGTCGCGACCTTCGAGTAGTCACACGCCGAGATGCGGCCGGCCGTTGCCGTAATCGTACCCGTATAACCTTCTAGCGAGTCGGTGATGATGAGCGTGCCCGCACCCGTCTTCGTGATGTTCGAGCTACCCGAAATCGCGCCCGTAATCGTAAGCGTGACGCCATCGGGGACATCTATCGTCGTCGCATCACGGATCGTCATCGCCGCTGACATCGTCGCCGTCTCGAACGCCTTAAACGTGCCGCCGTTCATATTAAGAGAAATATCAGACCAACCGAGCGAACCGATTTCGAAGATACCGTTATCGGAAACCGTGACTGTCGCGGCATTACCGCTCTTATAAACACCCTTCGCTTTGACGTGTCCGGTACCCGAAACCGTCATCGACGAGCAGAGATAGAAGTTGAGAGACGAATTCGCAATCGTGAACGAGCCGCCCGAAACCGACATCTGAGTGATGCCGCCATTCTGATAGCCGAGCAAGAGGCCATTACCTGTGCCGGAGGTTCCCGTACCGTTAATTGGCAATGAGACCGTGCCACCCTTCTGAACAAAGGTCGTACCATCGCCATACCACAAGCTGCCAACGGCTTCACCGATCGTCACCGTCGCGCCATTCTCAATTTCGAGCGAAGGAGCCGTACGCGCCGTCACGTTAAGCGTATCACCATCAAGTACATGGATTTTCGCGCTGCCATTGACGAAGCCGGTAATCTTCGCATTCTTATATTCGTAAGTACCCGCGCCATTGTTCGGCGTCGTACCGGACGAAAGGTCAGATTCGAAGCGAATCGTACCACCGTTATTCGTGAGCGCCTCAACCGAGACACCATCGGCAAGAACAAGGCGCGCGTGTTCGCCAACCGTCACCTTCTTAGCCGACTGAGCAAGCGTCACATTGCCCGACGTTTCGGAAAGATCCAAAACAACACCTTCCATCGCCGCGGAAGAGGCAATCTTAATCGGACGCGAGCCGATAATCTTGATGAATTCCGTCTTGATCGTCGGATCGTCCATCGTCAAAACGAATTCGGGATCAGTCGCTTCGCCTTCAAGCGTCAGCGTAACCTGAGTGAGCTCACCGCCAACAATCGTCGAACCCGAGCCGGTGCACTGAAGCTCCGAGAGATTCGCTGCGGTCATTTCTGTCGTAATCGTCGAAGCATAGGTGCGCTGGGTCAGCACCTCGCCGCCCATGTTGATAACCTGTATCGCGCAAAGCGTACCACGACCCGCATTCGTATGACGCTCGGCCTTGATTGACAAGGTCTGCAGGCTCTGGTTGCGAATAATCATCGCATTCTTGCCGAAAGCCGGCGTCGCCTGAAGTCCAACGCCCCAATCCGTCGTACCGGTATCAACGACGGCTTCCCCGTTCATATAGGTATACTTGACTTTGTTCACGGTAATCGGCGCAAGTCTATAACGTGCATCATCCGATGTTACATAAACAATGACATCGTATTTCGAATAAGGGATACCCGTAACCGAGACTTCAACGCCGCCGCTATCGTCAAGATAGCCGCGAAGGAACGGATTTGCAATACTATCAGCATTCCAAGTATTTTGCGCCGTCGCACTCAAGCTCATCGTATCGCGCTGAGCCGTCGTCATGCCATCATACGCGGTAGCCGAATTAAGCGTAACGGTCTTGTTTCCCGTCTGCCAACGACCGGAAATATTATTCCACTTATCACCCGGAACCGGCGCGAGACCATAATAGGTATTGGCGTCCGTCACCAAGTTCGCGGCTTCGGAAGTCTCCGCCGTGTTCTTACCGCCGGCAAGGTTAATGGAGATAACTTCCTTATTCTGCGCACGAAGCTCAATCGTTGTTGCTGTCTTGTAAAGCGCTCCAACAAAACCAGACTTCATTGTCTGATCGAACGTAATGGTATCCGCAATCGTGAGAGCGCTCTGCGCCTCGACAAGCGCCTTGATATAGCAGCCATCCGTAAAGAGCGACTCATCGGCGGCAATCTGACCATTGCCGGAAATCGTCATCGAGTTGCACTGCACCGACGAATCAAACGTCAGCTTGGCATTATCTTCAAAGGCAATAACAATGTTATCCGTATCTTCATCACCGGACCACTCAATTTCCGACCAATTCGTATCAGCAGAGATCGTGGCCGTGCGTTCTTTATATCCGGTCCACTTCTTCATCAAATACTTATTGACTTCCGCAACCTGATCATTCGTGAGTTCGGTATTGAAAATCAAAAGTTCTGAAATCGCACGACCGCCATTGCATCCGTTCTCGGAGCGGTCCTGTGAAAGACGATTCGCATTAGCAGCCGTGGCCAACTGTGCGGAATAGACATGCAAACCGGTCGGCGCGACATCAGAGGCGGGATTTACCTGTACACCATCGCAGCGCACGCATGTCGCATTCTTGAACGGCTTGTTCTGAGAGGCATAAACACCATTAGCGCCACGATGGAAGTCATATTGCTGATAACCGACATCTCCGAGGAAGAACGCAGCTTGTTCCTGTTTGATGTCCATCACCCAAAACACAGTCTTGATGCCGGTGAATCGATTGAAGGCGAGATCGACGCCGCTCCCGGTCGGTCCCATCTGGAACGCGGGGACGCCATTAACAACTTCGATATAACCATTTCGGGTCACATCCGCATTACCGACCTTTGCCGATGCCGGCGTTGCATTATAGTTCTTGCCGGAGAGGTCGTTCCACTGCGTCACCTCACCATTTGAGAGCGTGAAGTTGGCGAGCGATGAGGCATCGAGATGAAGACGGAGCGCGTTATTGCTCGTGGCGATTACAGAAGGCTTCGTCGCGCTCGTGTTGAGGAGATCGGCCTTCGTCACCACGAGCTTTGTAACCTCGTAGTTATCATACGAGGTAAAACCCGAAATAACTGAGATCGTCCCACCTTCTGCGTAGGTTGTTTGGCGATCATTTACTGTTGTTCCCTTATAAGAGCCCTTAAGCCACTTGGCCATTAAGAGACCACCTTCGACCTTGAAGCCAACAAGCACATTCTTCTTGTTATCACCATCCTGAACATGCATTTCGACGGTGAGAACACCATCTGTGTGAACCTGCGAGTAGCAGTCAACGGCATCAAGAGGCGTTCCTCTGTTAATGCTCGAACCGCCAAGCTGCGCAGTAATTCCGTATTTGAGCGCGACATCATTAATCGTGTCACCTTCTGCAACCTTACCAATCACCGACCATGTAGAATGCGAAAGTGTACCCGTAAACGTCGCATCATTATCCGGATTAATCGCTATTCGCTCGGCAACAACATCACAAATCGGCGAATAGTTCGTAACTTCAGTACCATTATTGTAAATGGTAATAACCGAGAGATTGGAATAACTGCGAGCGATCTTTTCAACGAGACGATGTCGAATAGAAGTCGATACAGTATCATCAGCATTCAAATATACAAATTCATCTGCATCCGTGCCAACAGTCAGCTCAACTCCATTATCAAAATTATAATAGACAATAGTACTTGACGCAGAGCCAAAGGTCGATTCATATTCAGGCCCAATACGCGAAGTGCTCGCGATTCCGTTAATGCGAACCTTTGCGGGAAGATCGTCGTTCGCACCTTCGCATGCAATACCAACACGCTTTACGAGAACCTTTGTTCCATCAGCATAGCTCGGGGTAGCGCGCAAATTAAATTTGTATGTATACGTACTTCCATAGCCCGCCTGATTGAAATTCTTATATGAAGCGTTTAAAACATGATAGCTCGGAGTCGCCGTCAAAGACAAAATGCCATAACCATTGCCTGTTGCACCCGACGCAAATGTTCCATTCCCGGTTGTAATCTGCGAATTATTCGCCGCCTGCCACAAACGATTGCCGATTTGATTCTTAGCACTCCAATACGCCGCCTTGATACCTTTAATTTTGACCTCACCGTCCTCGACCTTCATTTCGACGAGCACGCCCTTTGCTTCGTTGTCAACGCCATGCATTTCGACCGTAACCGTGCCATCACTGTGCTTCGTCGGGAAATATCCGTATGCGGGAGTTCCATCCGTGACATAACCACCGGCCATTACGCCCGTATAGTTGTAGGCGGTAAGTTCATCGACAGACGAAACATACCAACCGGTTGCAACATAGTCGCTAGTCAATGCCTTGTTGTGCGTCAGGACGTTAACATCACTCGGGAAACGATATCCTGCGAGATTTGCATCCGTAAGAATTTCATTAAAGACCGCTATCTTATGAATCTTAAGTCCTTGAAGTGCGCCCGCATAAGTCACATTACGAGGGCCACCGATACTGCAGCCTCTAATATCCGCAGTGGACGTCTTAAGTCCCCACGATCCATAAACCTTCGTCCAAGTACCGTCATCGGCTCTCTGGAAAAGCTGGCAACCCGTCGGAAGCACCTCGGTACTTGAAGATTTATACGAGAACGCGAGATAACGAATACCTTGCTCGTTATTCGCAAAGTCAAACACGCCTTTCGGATTCTCAGAAGTGTGCGTCCAAGTCGAATTAGATCCGACCATAGCCGACGTCTGACCGGACGTGTTCGCCATAACACCAAGCCAGTCAGAGCTTGCATTGCTCGTTGTCGTTGCCTGACTCGTCAAAGTGAAAATTGCGTCTTTCGCATTTGTCCCCGGAGTCGGCATATCCGAATATGCTACGATGACCGTCACCTCTCTTCCGCTAAAACCGCCGTTGGCCAACGTTACATTATAAAGATCATCCCAGTTAAGGAACACACCTTTTGTTGCATCATCGGCAATTTTAATATACGACTCTCCATTGCTTGTGACAATAGGATTAGCAGATTCACCGACATTGGCAAGCGTAACGCCGCCCTTTGTCAAATCCGCAAAGTTACCATCCCAAACCGCAATCGGCTTATAGATTGCCGCCGCCCACGCTCCGCCGCACAGCATCAGCGCGGCAAAAGACAACATAGTTTTCATGATCTTTTTCATCATCTTATTTTCCTTTGTTAGAAATCGTACGATACGGCAGCTGTGCTGAAGGCGAGCAGCCCAGCTTCGGGGAGGAATGATGTTAGAAACCCCTGACCAAGCTGCCGCCTTCAGCACAGTTCCCGTGCTTTTACATTTTACATTATATCGTTTTTTTTTGTCCCGTAAAGCGCTATTTTTAGCAACTTATAGCTCGCGGCGCGTTTATAGCGCGGCAAAAACGCGCTATGACCCTTATAAAATATGGCTCGCCGCTTGGTTAGGAATCATATCATCACCCTGCCGCGCGGCGAAATTTTTGTGTTCTCATCCGGCGAAGCGCCTCGCCTTGCGAGCACTTCCATCCCCTCGCGAGCGACTTCTTGAGATGTTGTTATTATGGACGAAGCATCATTAAAGGAAGTACATAAACTCCATCATCCCTACGGTGAGCGATGCCATGTTTGCCGACAATAACACAAAGCGCTCGTGGAGGATTGTGCACAAACTTTTTAGAGGTTTCGATAAGGTTCTTAGCAGCTTCCTCAATATCTTCAGGATTGTACTTCACTTCAAACGCACACCAGGAAGCATCCGGGAACTGCAAAACAGCATCAAACTCATCGCTATCATAATCTTGATAATGATAAATTTTCGCGCCGAGAGATTCACCATAGATTTCAAGATCTCTTACAGCCAAAGATTCAAACAACAATCCAAATGTCCTTAAGTCTCGCATTAGCATCGCCGGCGTCGCTCCGAGTAACGCGGCAGCTATTGAAGGATCGCAGAAGCGGCGCTTCGCTTGCTGCTTAATCCGCGTAGGGGAGCGAAGGAAAGTGGAAAAAGGCTCCGTATCATGCGTCAAGAACAGTCTCTTGAAGGCATCGAGATAATTGACGACAGTATTGATGCTAAGCGTAGAATCATCGACTTCAGCAATATCATTCCGAATAGTTGCTGTTGTTGCGGAAGTCGACTCATTACGTGCCAGCGATCTAAGGCATTTACGAACCTTTACCGAATCCCGCTCTATATTATCCAATTTATGAATATCGATATTTATTACGTTTTCGATATATTCTCGAGGAATCAACATTGCCTGTTCATCGGATTTCCCAAGCGCAGCTGGCCACCCTCCTCTTACAACAAGCGAGGTCAATCGTTCAACACTGGGACATTCCATTGCCTCGACACCAATCGATTCACCGCGGCAAACTGCAGCCAATGATACTGATCCTGTTGAATCACCACTCTCGTATAACGACATTGGATGCATTGGAAGCCGCGCAATTCGACCCGTCCCTGAATGGATGACGCCTTTGTTCTGCGGAGTTGACGATCCTGTTAAGATAAATTGCCCGGTCTTTGCTTCCTCATCAACACGAAATCTTACTGCATCCCAAACCGCAGGAATCTCTTGCCATTCATCAATTAGATGTGGAGTTTCACCTTCTAAGGCCTTGTTAACATCTAACTTAGCTAATTGACGGTTCGCAAAGTTGTCAGATGGATCTGCTATCATATATGCACTTTTGACATGAGCAAGACTTGTCCATGTCTTTCCACACCACTTCGGGCCCTCCAAGCACACTGCACCGAATGTGGAAAGATAAAGCTCCACATTTTTATCAATCAATCTGTCGCGATAACCTCTACGTTTCATATACCCTCCAAAATATGCAAATATTATATCATATTTCTCAGATATAATCAACACTGATAGATATTTCCTGTTTTCACTGATAGACTTTTGACGTTTTCACTGATAGACTTTTCCACCTCCCCTGTCAATAGTGGCGGTGTTTTAGTTAAGGCCTTCGGAGTAGGCGCTACCGCGCCGGAGCACGAATAAATTAAAGCGGACTTGAACTGCTTGCGCAGTCCTCTTTAATCCACACGAATGCTGACCAAGCCTCTCGAATACACACGAATGAACTACAAGACAATTCCACTCCTATTCGTGGATATTCCGTACACGCTGGAGGCTATTCGTGTCGATAAGGAAGCCGAAAATGGCTACCTCACTTCTTCACCTATTTCTTCTTTTTCAGCAAGATCTCAACCGCACCGGTCGAGTCCTTCGAGTTCTGCGTGCGAACGGTAAGGACGATGTTGCAGCTGTTGTTGCCGGTAACTTCGGAACCGATATCGTAAAGAAGGACGTTATTTTCCTGCTTCGTGCCGGTGAAGCCGAACTTCTCCGACTTGGCGACAATCTTGCCGTCCATTTCGATGGCGATACGCTTAATCTCGAGGCGTTCACTGCCGCGAATATAGCGAAGGCGAATCGCGCGACCCGAACGGATGTCCTGAGTCGAGCAAGGAATCACGATATCCTTCCAAGTATTGAGCGAAACCGACTTCGGATCCCAGCCGCCGACCGCCTTAACGTTCGAGACTTTCGCGGCGTTGACGTCTCCGACGAGCGACTTCACAATCTTGGCCGAATCCTGGACCATTGCAATCGAAGCGACAATGGGGTCTCGATAGGGCTTAACGGCGCTTACACCCGTCTTCTTCTCGACCCACTCGCGCTCCCACTCGGAACGGTTGACGTTAGAAGCGCCGCGCTTGTTGGCGATATAAATCTTACGACGCTGGACATAGTAGTCACGAATAAGTCCCGACCAGACCTTGCACGCATAGTCATCGACGGGCGGGCCCCAGATCGTGACGATGCGGCGCGCATTCTTTTCGTAGTAATCGGCGAGCTTTTCGTTCTTTCCGCCATGCGCGCGGGCGAATTTAATCCAACGCTCGAGCGAGAAGTGAGGATGAGACTCGAGGAGGCGGTCCATCGCCATAAGAAGGCGCTCGATCCAGAGTTCGCAAGTGTCGCTTACCTCGTCCTCGCCTTCGCGCATCGCCCGCTCGCTCTCGATAATCAACTCTTCGACTCGACCCGCGCAATAAGCGACGGCCATCTCAATCATATCGGCCTCAAAAAGCGGCGAATTCTTGAATTTATACGCGACCGAAGCGAGGGCCTCGATGCCGCGATAATAATCGGCATTCGTCTTGATCGAGCCCTTGCCGTCACGCCCGGGGGCGAGCTGCCAAGTGAACTGCGGGTGGTCGCAGAAGCTACCGTAGCAAGATTTGAGCATTCCATCCCAGAATGTATCGAGGGCGGGATCGTACTTTCCGTAACGCGCGGTCGAATAATCGCGGAGAAGCTGACGAATATCGGCTCTTTCCGTGCGCCACGCGGCATCGGCCATGATTTCGTAGACGACCTGATTGTTTTCGATGCCCTCGGGAGCCATGCCGTGGCCCACGAGACGACCCTTGTTCGGCGAATTAAGGGCTTCCAAGTGACCATTCGCATAGAAATCGAGGACGCCCGTAAGGCCGCACTTTCCGCCCATATTCGGAATCACGGAGTAGATCCAGAGCTTATTGTAAAAGCCCTTGTGGAAATCCCAATTGACCTGATTGTGCCACCAATGCTTATTATAGTCGACGGCTTCATCGAGGAGGATCATCTTGTCGTCCGGGACTTTCTTCACGAGTGCCGCGAGAGTGTCTTGATCCCAGACATGACGCTGGTAGCCGAACATCCAACCCTGCATTACCCAAATCGCGTCGGGGTTCGCGTTGTGAAGCGAGCGGTAGACCTTCTCGCCATACTCGTTCATGAGATTGTAGCGCTCCGCCGAGCCCTTCGGAGGGAAAGGAGTCTCCATCTCATTAAAGGAGTCGACGAGTATCAGATCATTCTTGCCGAATTCCTTCTGATATTCCTCGATGAACATCGTGCCGATCTTCTCGAAGACGGGGTGATTGGGCATGACCATCCAGTTATGAAATCTGCCGCCACACCACTTCGTTTCGACGAGCTCCAAGTCGGGATAGATGCGCTTCAGGGCAGGCGGAACGAATCCCGCGAAGCCGGGCGTAATCGGCTTCATCTTAAGAGCGCGCATTTTCTTGAGAATCTTCTTCTGGAGCGCGATCTGGTCCGTGTGCCACTCGAGCGGCATGGGAGAGTCGAGACCGGAGATATTGCCCATGCGCATCCAAGGAAGATGGGCGGGGCCGACAAAATAGCTCTGAATCTCATCGTCGGTAAGGCCGAGTTTCTTGAAAACACGCGCCATAATCGCTTCCTGCGCGACGAGCGTGATCGGCGAATTGATGCCGTGAAGCGCCATGTAGTCGATTTCCTTACTCCAGCGCTCCCAAGTCCAATAGGGCATCGTATAGCCGTAAGTTACGACGTTAAAGTAGTAACGGTATTCGAACGGAGTCGAGCCGGTAACTTCCGCTTCTTTCTTCCAGGGCTCGGCGGCGAAACGGTTTCCCGCCCAGCTGTTCATGCCGCGCTTTTGAGCTTTCGTAGCCGTATAAAAGCCGCGGGTAAGAGCGATGGGACTATTACCGGTAACGACGAGCTTCTCGCCCTTCACCTCGGTGTTAAACCAGTCCCCGTTCCCCATTCCCCTAACCCCATCGAGCTTCAGCTCGACCTTCGGATCGACTTCGCCCGCAAAACGACGGATAACATCATACGCAGCCTTCGTACTCTCATCGGCCTTGGGCGCCGCAAACGAAGTAACCGCACCTACTACAACAGCACCTAATAATATCAAGTTTTTCATACGAATATTATACCACAAATCCCTCCAAAATACAACACGCGGCAGCTCGACAATGCAAGTGTTTTTTATCTATTGCGATGCATACATTTACCTTGGGAATCGACACGTTTTCCGCACCCTACCCTTACGTTTATCTTCAATATTGAAAAGGGTTATCTTCAATATTGAATCGTCTTTTCTTCAATATTGAAGACGTTTATTTTCAATATTGAAGGAAGTCGTTTTCAATGTTGGAAAAGGTTGTTTTCAATATTGAAGAAAGTTGTTTTCAATATTGAAGACAATCGGAAAGCCCTAAGGACAAAAACCGCTGACCCCTATCATCTAAAATAATGCGCGGCGATCCTTAAAGAACCGCCGCGTATTGTATAGGCCTAAACCTAATTATCTCTTACTTGAGCTTGAGCTCGAGCTTGAAGAGATTGGCCGAAGTCGTCACATTATAGCAAATCCCCGCTCCTTTTGCAAGGATTTTCAGTGTGGCAGCAGCACAGTTTTCACTGCGGCTTTAACTTTAGGGCATTACTCGCTTCATATATTCACCAAACATCGGCACCGTGTATGCAACACAGCCATGCTTGGGCGAATATATCATCCCCTTTTTAATTAAAGACGAACGTATTGGCGATAATGAACTCAACGTTCTGCCCATTCGCTCCGCCAACTCCGACACAGACACCGAGGCCTCACTCGGGAAATCAGCCATGAATCTAAGCATGGACTTTTCAATGTTCGAAACCCGATCAAATCGCACATCAAAGAAGTTCGCGTCTAATCTGCGTTCAACCGCTTCCCCAATACTTAGAATCTCTTTGGCGGTAATCGACTCGCCGTTTGCCGCAAGCCACACTTGATATCCATACTCTTGCAAGAAATATGGATACCCTTGCGTTGCGCGAAAGATTTCTTTAATTGCCGAGAGCTCGATGTCAAGACCGTTAGCATTCATCGGGATAGTTATCGCCGCATCGACATCACTCTCATTTAACGCACCAACATCCGCGTAGTTAAACATTCTTTCTGCATAGGTCTTACTCTTTCCTATCAACCCGCGAATAGATGGCAATCCGGAGCCGACCATGTAAAGCGGCAAAGACTCTTGAGCCGAGCGATGGAGTGCCACAATTATACCTCTCATTGCCTCAATATCAAGATTTTGCAACTCATCAATATAAAGCCCTATGGCGGTTTCCGCGTCCTTTGCCGCCCGTGCGCAAGCTATTAGAACTTCAGATAGGTCAAGTTCCATCTTGCCGGACGATGCAACCCCTTGCGCGAGTTCGACAGTAACACCAAAATCCCCTATATTTATAGCGAAAGCCCTGACGAAGTTACTCAGAACAGAGAACGCATAGTTAACCTTGGCCTTGACTTTAGAAGCGAAGTCGATTGTCGAAAGCGACTCTTTTAACCTCAAAGACAACTCTTCAATGTCAGTCTTTGCACTTCTAACTTCAACCACAACAGGAACAACACCATCTTTACGCGCCGTTTCCGCTAAATGACGAAGAAGTACGGTCTTGCCGACACCACGCAGCCCAATCAGCAACAAACTTTTCTCATAACGTGATTTAAGAATGCGACCTGCGAGAACGCGCCCATCCTCTATTATTTGAGAACGGCCTGCAAGCTCCGGCGGTAATGCGCCGGCGCCGGGGGTAAACGGGTTATTGAGTCTATCCATTGCGCCTCCTTGACATTAAAACTATAGCATATTATAACATACTATAGGGCTTTTTGCAAGAACATGCTTATAGTTATGTATAATTCCCTATAATCGGACCGCTCGGGTGGTAGGCACCCACCTCCCGAGGAGGGGTAGGGCTTTACGATAGAGGGACGATTGAGTAGTCGGAGCCGTTGTAAAAGCCGAAACTGCGCGGCGTTCCGCCCTTCGGAAGCGACACAGAGCCGGGATTAAAAAGCTTAAGTCCACAAGGAAGCGTCTTCTTTTCAGCGATATGCGTGTGGCCGTTGACCATAACCGTGCCGATTCCTATCGGGGGAAGCTTCCACTCGTTAAAGAGGTGCCCATGGGTCAAAAAGAACGTCTCTTTCCCCGCCTCGAGGATTTGATAATCGGCCATAATCGGGAATTTGAGCATCATTTGGTCGACTTCCGCGTCACAGTTGCCGCGGACCGCGATAATCTGAGAGGCGCGTTCATTAAGAAGCTCGGCGACTTTGACGGGATCGTAGAAGTTAGGTACGCCGTTTCGAGGGCCATGATAGAGAAGATCGCCCAAAAGCGCGATCTTCTCCGCGCCTAGCTCGTCCGCTTTTCTTAGCGCCGCCTCCAAAGTCGACGGCACACCATGCACATCACTGATAAACGCTATCTTCATGCCCAACTAAGCGACTTAGGCCTTCAAATCAGCGTCGATAATCGAGGCGATCTTACGACCCGACTTGAACATTCCGCCGAAGATCGGGCCCATACGGAAGCCGCCTTGGACATTGTTCGCCGCCATACCCGAGGCGTAAAGCCCGGGGTAGAGGCGCTTCGTGTTCTCGACCGTCGTACGCTCCCCGTCTTCCATCCACATCGGCTTTTCGCCGAGGATGCCGCCCGTAGGAGAATCGATCTTGACGCCCGCCTTGTTGACGGCCTTGTTGATGATTTCGCTCGGATGACCCGTGCCGTCGATAAGCGCGCGGCAAGTGACGACAATCGGATCAACATGCATCTCGAGACGCGCGACCGGATTCCAGTTGATGACGACGCCGCAGACGGTGCCGTTGTGAATGACGATATCTTCGACTTTAACCGTGTTGAAGATCGTAACGCCCGCCTTCTTCGCGCCGAAGATAAGACCCGAGGCCATTTCGACCGAGTCGACGGTGTGATACTGGTTATCGACAGGAACGGTCGTGATGCCGAACTCATGGAGGATTTCCGCCGCGTCATTCTGAACGACGACTTCGTTGAAGAGCATGCCGCCGCCCCAAGTTCCGCCGCCCGGCGCGAGCTTCGATTCGAACATCGCGACCTTGTAGCCCTTCAAAGCCAAATCACGCGCGGCAACGAGACCCGAAGGACCCGCACCGACAATGGCGACATCAACCGCCAAATTGCTTTCGAGTTTCTTGAAATAGCTGCGCACAATCGCGCCCGAAATCGTTTCTTCCATTACCTGCATTTTAGTATTCTCCTTTAAAGTCATTTGATGATGCCCGAGACGAGGATTCGCCCTTCCTTATCGTAGAAGACCGCCGATTGACCGGGCGCGACGCCACGAATTCCGTTCGGGAAAGTCGCGGCAGTTCCTTTAAGATAGGCGGGGCCACGCGGCACTCCTGCGGAGCGAACCTTGACGAAGCACTCGATTTCCTTCTCGCCATCGTTCATCGTGGGATCCAACGCGCCGTAGACGACATCCGTCATTTCAAGCGAGGTCTTGACCGCCTCTTCTTCGAAGCCGATGATGACCTCGTTCTTGCAAGCGTTAAGGTCGACGACATAGTAAGGCGTTCCGCCTCCGATGCCGAGGCCCTTGCGTTGTCCGACCGTGTAGTGCCAAAAACCATTGTGCTTGCCGAGGACTTTGCCGCGCACATCGACGATATTGCCGGGTCTATCGGGTTCTCCAATCAGCTCCGCCTTGTCGCCCGAATAGAAATCCTGCGAGTCGGGTCGCTCTGCGGTAATAAGTCCCTTTTCCGCGGCAATTCGGCGGATTTCCTTCTTGGTTAAACCCCCGAGCGGGAAGAGCGTCTTCGAAAGCTGCTCCTGCGATAAACGACAAAGGAAATAGCTCTGATCTTTCGATTCGTCAGCTCCCCTCGCGACGCAATATCTCCCGCCCACTTCCTCGATTCGCGCGTAATGCCCCGTCGCGAATTTGTCGAACTTAAGGCCCGCATCCGTAGCGAGGCGCAGCAAAAGTCCGAACTTGACGAGTTCGTTGCAACGAACGCAAGGGTTCGGAGTTCGCCCTTCGAGATAAGTGTCGCGGAAGTAGCCGATGACTTCCTTGTTGTACGCTTCGAAGCAGTCGAAAGCTTGATATTCGATTCCCAAAGTCTTCGCGAGTTCTTCAATGCGGGCAATATTTTCGGGCTCTTTCGCGCTGAAGCAAGATTCGCGCTCTCCTCCCTTGTAATAGCCCTCGCGCCAAAGCTTCATCGTGATGCCGACGACCTCATGACCCGCTTCCTTTAAAAGGAGCGCGGCAACCGAGGAGTCGACTCCGCCCGAAAGTCCTATCGCAACTCTCATACCTCGTACCCCGCATTCTTCGCAAGCTGACGATCATCGGCATAGTCGGAGCCGGGCGTCGTAAGTAGCGGACCTTGAATACCCGAATTGATCCCGACATAAACGCACTTCGCCGCTTCTTCATCGGTAAGGTCGCGTCTTCCGCCCGCGAAACGTAAATACGTCTTCGGATTGATTAGGCGAAGAATCGCAATCGAGTCGAGAATGCGCTTTAAGCTCAAGCGGGGACAGTCCCCAAGCGGAGTCCCTTTAATCGGATGAAGAATATTGACGGGAATCGAATCGGGACCGATTTCTTTTAGAAGGAAGCCGAACTCGACAAGCTCTTCATCGCTCTCGCCCATTCCGATAATGCCGCCCGAACAAACCTCGAGACCGACTTCTCGCGCGGCTTTAATCGTCGCGAGCTTTTCCTCGGTCGTGTGAGTCGTGCAAAGCGTCTTGAAGTGATTCGGCGAAGACTCCATATTGCAGTGAATACGCGTAAGCCCCGCCGCTTTAAGTTTTTCGAGTTGCGCCTTGGTAACGAGTCCCAAGCTCGCGCAAAGCGACATCTTCGTCTCCTTCTTCATCGCCTTAAGCGCTTCACAAATCTCGTCGATTTGGCCTTCGGTCTGTCCCCTCCCCGAGGTCACAATGGCGATACGTCCTACCTTATTCGCTTCGGCCTTCTTCGCTTCTTCGACGCACTTTTCCGCTCCTACGAACGGATAGACTTCGCAGCCCGTCGAGTAGTGGGCCGACTGAGCGCACCACTTGCAATTCTCCGAGCACTTCCCGCTTCTCGCATTGATGATTGCACAGAAGTCGAAATGATCGGCTTTGAAAAACTCGGTGATTTCATGCGCGGCATCATAGAGCGCCGAAGAGCTCCCGTTTTTGAGGAGCTCCACGGCTTCGGCTTTGGAGATTTCGCCTCCCGCCTTGATTCTTTCGACTATGGCCTTGAGCATTAGCGTATATTATACCATATTTGCCGCGATTAGTCGAAGAGCCAAGTCGAAAGATAGCGCTCTCCCGTATCGGGCATAAGAGCGACGATGGTCTTTCCGGCCCATTCGGGACGCTTCGCGAGCTCAAGTGCCGCGTAAACTGCCGCGCCCGAAGAAATGCCAACTAACATACCTTCTTGAGAGGCGAGGGAGCGAGCGGTCTTCCCGGCATTCTCGGCATCAACCGTAATCACCTCGTCGTAGACGCTCGTATCGAGAGCGCCCGGAACGAAGTTCGCGCCAATACCTTGGAGCTTGTGAGGACCCGCAACACCCTTCGAGAGCAAAGGACTCGTATCGGGCTCGACCGCAAAGACCTTTACTTCGGGATTCTTCGACTTAAGGAACTTGCCGACACCCGTAACCGTACCTCCCGTACCGACGCCCGCTACAAACGCATCAACCTTCCCGCAAGTATCTTCCCAAATCTCCGGCCCGGTCGAAGCAATGTGCGCCGCAGGATTCGCGGGATTTTCGAACTGCTGGAGGATGACGGCACCGGGGATCGAATCACGAAGCTCAATGGCCTTATCGACCGAGCCCTTCATCCCCAAGGGGCCGGGCGTAAGGACGATTTCCGCGCCATAAGCCGCAGCAAGTTTCCTGCGCTCGATCGACATCGTTTCGGGCATAACGAGAATCATCTTATAGCCGCGCACCGCCGAAACGAGCGCGAGACCGACTCCCGTATTGCCGCTCGAGGGCTCGATAATCGTCGCGCCGGGCTTCAAGGTTCCGTCCTTTTCAGCGGCCTCGACCATCGAAAGCGCCGCGCGATCCTTAACGCTGCCACCGGGATTGAAGAACTCGACTTTGACGAGCACCTTGCCCTCGCCCTCATTCGTCTTCTTCGAGAGTTCGACCAGGGGTGTCTTACCGATCGATTCCAAAATATTCGTAAGTTTCATTTCGAGAGTACTTTCTTTAAAGTGACGGTCTTAAGCGAAGATCGAATTGCCTCATTCACCTCGGACCAAACGATTTTCGGCGCGCACGTAAGCGCTCTTTCGCAAGCTTTCTCGCCGAGACACTCGACGACGCAAATCGGCCCTTGAGCGACTTCGATGATTTCAAGAAGCGTAATATCCTTCGGATCCTTTGCGAGACGATATCCGCCGACTCGTCCGCGCGCGGCAGTTATCATCCCCGCATCACGCAAATTAAGGACGAGGCGCGAAACGAACTTTTCGCCGATGCCTTGCTCTTCGGAGATTTCCTTTAGGGTGCGAGGTTTCTCCTCGGTCGCGTTTTGGGCGATATCGAGGAGAATCCTTAGCGCATATCTAGCTTTTGCCGTCAGCTTCATACCTTATATTATATCATATACCTCAAATCGCCTCAAGCGATTGAGCGAGATCGGCGAGGATGTCGTCAATATGTTCAATGCCGATCGAAAGGCGGATAAGCTCAGGCTTAAGTCCCGTCGACTTCATCTCTTCCTCGGTAAGCTGAGAGTGCGTCGCCGAGGCGGGATGGATGACGAGACTTCTCGCGTCACCGACATTCGCAAGCTGAGTGAAGAGCTTAAGTCCATCGGCGAACTTGATGCCTTCCTTGACGCCACCCTTAACGCCGAAGACGACCATGCCGCCCGCGCCGTTCGGGAGATACTTTTTCGTAAGTTCCGGATCGGTCAAAGTCGGGTAGTTGACCCAAGCGACTTTCGGGTGATTCTTCAAGAACTCGGCGACCTTAAGCGCATTCTCGCTATGACGCGCGATACGCAAGGGAAGCGACTCGACGCCCTGGAGAAAGATCCAGTTCGCGTCAGGGGACAAGGTCGGGCCCTGATTACGAAGACCGACCGTGCGAAGTCGCGTGATGAAGGAGGCCGCGCCGATGGCCGAGCCCCACTTGATTCCATGATAGCCGGTGTCGGGCTCCGTGAAAAGCGGTAAGCGAGGATTATCCCAGTTGAACTTACCCGCGTCAATTACGACGCCGCCGATACCCGCGCCATGTCCACCGATCCACTTCGAAAGCGAGTGAATGACGACATCGGCACCCCACTCGATCGGATGCTCCAAGATCGGAGTCGAGAAAGTCGCGTCGACTACGAGCGGAAGGCCGTGTTTATGGGCGATTTCAGCATACTTCTCGAGATCGGCGACTCCGAGGCCGGGGTTACCGATAGTCTCGACGTAAATGAAGCGAGTCTTCTCGTTGATCGCCGCTTCTACCGCGGCAAAATCATTGAGATGCGTCCAACGAACATGGATGTTGTTCGATTGGGGGAGTATAGTGTTGAATTGAACGAAAGTGCCGCCGTAGACATTGTCAGCCGAGATGAACTCCGAGCCCGTTTCCGCGATATTCGTAACCGTAAAGTAAATCGCCGCGGTTCCGGAAGCGAGCGTCAACGCGCCGATACCCCCTTCGAGCGCGGCAAGACGCTTCTCGAGGACATCCTCAGTCGGGTTCATCAAGCGAGCATAGATATTGCCCGCTCTTTTCAAAGCGAAAAGATCCGCGCCATGTTGAGCGTTCTTAAAGTTGAACGCCGTCGTACGATAAACGGGAACCGCACAAGCCTGCGTCGCAGGATCCCCGTTCCAGCCCGCGTGAAGAGCGAGCGTTTCAGCATGTAACTTACCCATCGTCTTTCTTCCTCTCGTTAATCTCTACCGATTTAGTAGATAACGATGGATAGTATACCATATTCTCCGCTTAATATCTACCCCTAAAGTAGATTTTTCTTATTGAGGTGGGTTAGCGGGTCTTGAACCAGCCGTCGAGAGCGCCGACTTTCGGGTTGACAGTGCGCCAATCACGGATAAGCTTTTTGGCGGCTGCGCGATTAGGACTTACCCCGATACCGTAATAATAGCACACGGCGCACATCAGCTTCGCATCTTCGTGATTATCGTCTTTCGCGGCAGTTTTGAAAAGCTGGAACATCTTAGCGTCACTAAGCCCCTTCGAGTGGAGCGCGTCCATAAAATATAAAGACGCGACCTGAAGTCCGGCCTCGGTATCTTTCGCCTTCATCGCCAAAGCGAGCTTTTTAACCCCCGCGTCGAAGTTCCGCGGCACTTTCGCCTTGTACTCCCCGCCCGGAGGGAAGAGTTTCGGGCCCGTCATCGAGCCGGTATATTCGGACCCGAAAGCGCTAGACCCGACCGATTTCATGTTCTCGCTAGCGACATGATAATAAGTAATTCCGGCGATTCGGCCTCTAAGGCACTGCATAATTTTGAGGCGCGCTTCTTTGCCGGTCGAGGAGCCGATATATTCGTCATCAATCAAGTCACAACGCTTGGCGAGTTCCGAAATCGCCGCGCCCCCGGTCATGAGGAGACCCTCTTTGCGAGCCATATCAATATCGGCGGCCTCCACAGGGGAAGCCGCCAATATGAGGGCAAACAATGTACCTAATAACATATTTACCTTAGATATCGACATCGACGGTGATGTCTTCCTTGAACATCGCCGCGAAAGCCGAAGTGCCGCGCCCGTTCATAACCGGCGAATCGACGCTGAACGGCCACTTGTAGGTCTTCATGTTGTCCTTATCCTTGGTCGCCAAGGGACGAGAAGCGAAGATCGGATATTTCTTACGACCATTTACCATCTCGTACTTCGCGCCCTCTTCTTCGATAAGGAGAAGTCCACCGCAAGCGCCACCCGGACCTTCGCCGACGACGAGATCCATCGTGTATTCCTGACCGGACTTCATATCGACCCAGTCGCCGAAAACCATATACGAGTTGTTCTGGGGAGAAACGATCTTCTTATCCATCGACGAATCCTTCGCCTTCCACCCAGTCATCGCATGATTGGGGCAAGCGTTGGCTTTCTGCTGAGGACCAAAACCATACGAACACTCAAGAACAATCTTCTTGTTGATTCGAACGACCATCACTTCGTCGAAGTAACCGATAAAGCGATATTTACCGGATTTTTTCGGCTTAAGTGTACCCGTATAGTACGCGAACCAAGCGCCTTCCTTGAAGTCCTTGTCGGCGCCGAACGCTGCGGGACCGTTCTTGGCCGGCTGTTCGGGGATGAACATCTTCGTCACCGCGAGGCGCTTCGGAACCTGGAAGTGCTTATTAAGTTCGGTCTTGGCAAAACCGCTCTTAACGACTTCGCGCAAGGCATCGAAGTAGAGCTTCGCGTCCTGGCCCTTCATGTTCTGGGTCTTTTCTTTACCGGAAGCATCACGCTTCGTATCGATAAGGTAGCCGACGAGACAGCCTTCGATATCCTGCTTCTTACCGGTAACGGCCGCGCCGAAGTTACCTTCGCCTTCGAGACCGCGCATCTTCGACACTCCCGGAACGGCCATCGAGACGGGGCTCGGAGCGGTAGCGACCGTGTCGGGCGCACCACCCGGATCGGGGCTCGGCGGAGCGGGCGTATCCATCTGAGGCGACGGGACGTCGATATCGACCTGAACATCGACATCTTGAGTCTGATCGATATCCTCGGGCTCGGGCTCGTCCTGCTGGAGATCTTCAAGATCTTCCTGAGCACGAGCGATTTCAACTTTGATGACTTCCTTTGAACTGCCGGAAACGGCCGTGACGACAATCAGGATAATGATGCCCAAAACGGGAGCCACGATTGCGACCAAGGGCGCCTGTAGGCGCTGAAGTTCAACAAGTGCGAGCTTGTACTCGCGCGAGTTCTTCGGCGCGCTGAAGCCCTTGATCATTTCGACCACGCGGGTAAAGAAGCCCTTTTCTTCGTAGTTCTTCGCAAGTTCGTCGAGGTCTGTAAGTTCTTCGCTCATTACTTTACCTCCTTACATCGTGAAGACACTGACGCTGAAAAGCTCGTTCTTATAACAAGCATCGAGGACATCTACGAGACCCTTGTGAGGCGAGAGCTCATGCGCTTTCACGATAATCGGCGTCTTTTTCGAAGTGCGCGCGATTTCACGAAGGTTCACATCGAGCTGTTTCACGTCTACCGGGGTCTTGTTGTAGAAAATCCTGCCGCCGATTCCACCACCATTGAGAATCTCAATTGTGACCGTGATGTCATCGGAAGAATCGGAGGATGCACTCGAAGGAGCAGGAGACGGACGGTTCACGTTCATCTTCGAGAACATATCTTCCTGCTTGATCGTGACGACGAAGAAGATGATGAGTTCGAAGACAACGTCAATCATCGGCGTCATATCAAGCTGTGGATTCTCTTGAGATTTACGAGCCATCTCACTTACCTCCTTGTCGACCGCCGGTCGCACCGAATAGACGCTCACGTCCTGGCTGACCGGGCTTCGACGTCTTGTCCTCTCCGATAGCCATGAAGGAAATCTTCCAAACGCCGGCCGAAGTGCAAGCATTCATCACTCGAGCGACGGCACCATGCTGTACCGCCCAGTCGGCGCGAATCATGATCGGAAATTCACCATATCTGGCCTTGCGTTCTTTCACGCGGCGAGTGATCTCGTCCATCGTGATATCCCTGTCGCCCATCGAAACGCGGGCGCGTTTCGTCTTAGGATCGATACCGATATCGATCTGCATGTGCGAGGGAGGTAACTCTTCGGGGGTCAAAATGATACCATGCTGACCATCCTCGAGCTCAATCGTCTCATCTTTCTTCTGCGCTTCCGTTAAGGTAACGACGAAGAAGATGATGAGCTCGAATACGACGTCGATCATCGGCGTCATATCGAGCTGCGGATTCTCTTGAGACTTACGAGCCATTTATTTCGGCCCCTTCTCCTTAGGCCATTTCAGGGACTTCTTCCATTTCGGCGACTTCTTCTACGCCTTCTTCAGCGTACTCTTCGGCCGCGACTTCTTCCGCTGGAGCTTCTTCACCGCCCGCGACCTGGACATTACGAAGACCGTTGAGGAGCTCCATCGTCATCGCCGTCATTTGGAGAATCATACGGTTGGCCTTGTTACGGAGCACATAGAACGTCGTGATGGCGGGAATCGAAACGATAAGGCCGCCCGCAGTCGTCCAAAGCGCCTGACCGATCGAGTTAGCGAGCGCGGAAGCGTCACCGGCACCACCCGAAGAGAGCGCTTCGAACGTCAAGATCATACCCTGAACCGTACCGAGAAGGCCGAGCGACGGGCCGAGGTTACCGCAGACCGACACCCAGTTGATGCGCTGCTGGAGCTTTTCTTGCTCGAGATCCGACGCGCCATTGACGGCTTCCTGAATCACATCGAAACCTTCCTCGACGTGCTGGAACGCGGAGACGAGAATATTCGACATACAAGAGGGCGTATTTTCGCAGGAAGTGATCGCCGCGCCGATATCGCCTTCGGCCATCGCACGCTGAACCTGATCGATGAGCTTCTTGGGCATGAGCTTATCGGGCTTGATGAGGACGGAAGAGTCAAGCGCGAAGTAGATGAAGGCCGCGAAGTCACCGAAAAGCGTGAACCAAAGGAGCGTACCGACATAGTTGCGGTTACCGGGTGTACCGAAAACGATTTCGGCGAAGCCACCCGACGGCTTCGAACCACCCGCGGCATCCTGCGAGATGGCATTGCCATTAGCATCGGTAAGTTCCTGACCCATCGACTGAAGCGCGGCAACCGGGGCGACGCAGGTACCGATGAGGATCATCATAGCCATCAACGATTTCTTGATCTTGTTCATTTTTAGTTTTCCTTGAGTATGTTTTGAGAGTTTTAAGTAAAAGGGTTATCGGTTACTGGAGCGACTTCGCTTTTTCGCGCATCGTCTCGGCGCGCGAAGCCTGGCCAAGCTTTTCGAAGCAGGTAGCGGCGCGGTTCATCGCGTCGATACGAGCGGAGCGGCTCGCTTCGTCGGAATACATCAAAGCTACGCGGAGGTAGCTGTCGGTCAACGCCTGCTTATAGCTATCGGCGGAACCTGCGCCCTTGTCGACGATAATGTCGCCACGAACGACGAGCGCGGCAGCGCTGGCGGCGCGGTCGCCCTTCGCTACCGCGTCCTTAAGGCACTTTTCGAGATCGGTCATCTTCTTGAGCTTCAACAAGGACTGCCAATAAGCGGGAGCGAGCGCACCCTTATAAGCGGCCGTCTTATCGTCAGCGATAACCTTCTGGGCCTCATCGTAAGCGCCCTTCGCGTTTCCGGAAGCGAGCATCGCTTCGACAAGATAACGCGCCGCGGGCTTATCCCAAACGAGCATCTTGTAATCGGCGACAATCTTCTGCAAACCGGCAATTGCGGCAGTTCCCTGGCCTTTTTCAACCTGCTGAATCAATTTCTCAAGACCATCAGGCTTCGGAATATCGAGCTTGGCGACTTCCTCGAGCTTGACTTCTTGGGAAACCTTGCCCTTCTGGACCTCATAAACGCCCGCACGCTTATTAAAGTTAATCGTACCGACAACGGGTTCGCCATTCTCACGGATAATAGTACCCTGAGCCGCAGCGAAAACCGACATGGTGGACATGGCTAACGCCACCGCACCGATAAGCTTCATATTCATTTACTTTTCCTCCTCATTCTGAGCTGCCGGGGCCGCGGACAAGGCCTTGGCCTGATTCATGCAATTACCTACTTCCGTACGGGCTTTGCCGTTCGGGAACAAATCGAGATATTCCTGACCGAACTTAAGCACGCGGTCGGCCTGATTCGCGCCAAGCTTCGAAAAGAGCGGAATCATCGTCGAGTAGCAACGTTCGAGATTCTGCTTATCGCCCTCGGAAAGCGATTCGAAAGGACGATCCTTGGTGATGCGACGCGCCTGCAAGAAGCTCTGCAAGGAGGCAGCCGCCTTTTCGCAGGTTTCCATTGCCTGTTCCTTAAGATCCATCGCCTCTTCGGCTTTCATACGACGAACTTGGACATCGGCGGACATAAGATCCAAGGAGTCGAGTTCCCACTGTTCCTTCTTCGCCCAATAAACACGCATCTTCTTAACCGCGCCGATGGCCGCGCCGAAGTCCTTCGCACGAAGCTCATCGTTCTTTTCGGTTCGACCCTGTTCGGAGGCGACTTCGATGATAAGGAGATATGCCTCTTCGGCGATCGCGAGTTTGGACATCTTCGAATCGGCGAGGAAGGTATCCAAGGAATCACGCGCTTCAACATAGGCCTTCTGGCGATACAAGCTCTTCGCCTTGCCGATTTTCGCCTTGGCGACGCTCGAAGTCTGCTCCGGAGTCGCCTTCGCAATCGCCTTATCGAAGGCCTGATTCGCGAGATCCCACGCCTTCGCATCGATAAGCGCTTCACCGGCCTGGACGAACTGAGGCGAGGTATAAGCGCCGTCGGTCTTAAGCATTTCGGCGTAAATCGCCGCGCCTTCCTTCGCCATACCCATCTCGACCAAGCTCTTGGCTAAACGCGGCTTTGCGTTCTTCGCTTCGTCGGAATCGGGGAAGTCCTTGCCTAGGCGCTCCAAGGCGCCCTTCGCTTCTTCGCTCTTCTGGAGCGCGGTATAGACCGTGCCGAGCTTCACATAAGCGGCCTTCGTGTACTTACCCTTCGGATAGGCCTTAACGTAAGCTTCGAAGCTGTCGGCGGCACGCTGGCGGAAATTGGCGAGCTTGTCGGCGGGGAGGACCATGCGGCTCCAGGAATCGCCGATAAGGAACATGCCCGCTTCACGAAGTTCGGAATACTTCTCCTTTTCGCCGGTCGGGGTCGAAACCGTGTTGATCATACCCTCGGCCTTCGTGGAGAGTTCCGTAAACTGCTTGATGCCGCGGATGATGTTGGCGCTCGCCTGAGTAAGCATCTTCGCGCCTTCCTCCGTGCCGACCTTCTCCTCGGCCTTCTTCAGCATGTCGATACCGTCGTCCTTGAACATCTGAGCGAGCTGCATCTGAGCCTGAGCTTGCAAAAGACCGTTCTTTTCGACTTCCACATATTTCTGGAGCGCCTTGAGCGCTTCTTCACGGTTCTCAAGCTTCTGATAGCACTGAGAAATCTGAGCGTACGCGGCAGAATAGAACTGCGAGGACTCATACTTTTCCGCAACAATGTTCCAGATTTCGATCGCTTCCGTAAACCGATTGCTCTTCATGAGCTCGCTCGCGGCTCCGGCGGCGACGCCCGCGGCATTCGGGTGGGCGAGGAAGTTCTCGGCGAAGGCACGCTTGAGCTTAAGCTCGTTATTGAGCTGCTGGCGCTCCTTTTCCTTATTGGCGAGACGCAGAACCGCGTCGCCCGCAAGCGTCATGAGCTTCTTGTCGTCACTCTCGCAGAAGCGCTCGATAAGATAGCCCTCGACCGCGCTCGCACAAAGACGATATTCGTCCTCGAGGGGCTTCTGCTTGTCGATCATCGCCTTAACCATCAAATCGAGGTAGCAAGTCGCAACCGCTTCGATAGCGGGGATCGACTCCATTTCCTCGGGATAACGGCCAAGAACTTCAACAAATCCGTCAATAGCTTCGAGATATTCGCCTTCGAGCTGCTTGTTGGCGGCACCCTTGAACTGGTTGGCGCGAATCTTCGCGATCATATCGGGCGTTATATTGTCAACGACATTAGCGCCGTACTTTTCTTTCGCAAAAGTCTTGATTTCGTTCGCAAGTTCGCCGGCCGCAGGCGACCAGGAAGACTCGGGGTAGCGAAGGAAGACATTGAGCGCGTGGTTATAAGCGCCGCGGCCATTACGCTTGCCGCTCTTCTTGTCGATAGTGCCGAACAAAAGCGATTTAACGATTTCATCGTCCTTTTTCGAGCCCTTATTGAACTCGTCCATCGCCTGAATCCACTGGATTCGAGCGAGAAGATAACGACATTGAGGAATCGGCGAAAGGCGCAGCGAACCGTTGCGTCCGTCAGGATCCGAGGCCTTGATAGCCTGATGAAGTTCGAAAAGCTGGGGGAAGAAGTCTTCAATGATGCCTTGGGCGCGATCATTATCGCCGCGAAGCATCGTGAGGTGCGCGAGCATATTAATCGAACGACCGAAATAAATCGGCTGATCGGGGTCATCCTGGAGCTCCTTGATCCAAGGTTCGGCGCGGTCGAGGATCGGCTTACGCTTGTTCGCATCTTCAATATCGCCGGCGAGACGAAGACTGATATCGCTCGCTTCGCAGAGTACACCGCCGCGCTGAATCTTGTCGAGCTTCTGGCCGAGCAAGATCGCATAGACATCAATCGCTTCGGCGAAGCGGCGATCCTTAACTAGAAGCTGACCCCACATGAAGGCGGCGTTGATGTAGGTGCCCATCAAATCTTTCGGAGGAGTCTTGTCTTTATAAAGGGCGAAGAACTCGTCGTAGACCTTCTTGCCCTCTTCCTTGCGGCCTTTGAGGAAGTAGAAGCTACCGAGCTCGACACGCGCGGCCCAATATTTCGAGCTCTTGCGATCGGGAAGCGCGGCGATCTTCTTCTCGGCTTCGTCGAACTTCGCGAGCAAGAGAAGTCCGCGAATTTCCACAGCGAAAAGTTCCGCCTCGGATTCCGGCCACTTCTTCTTGGTCGCGGCGATAACGCTTTCGGCCAAATCGGAATAGCCCCCGTCGACGAGAGCTTTCACGAATTTGATTTCTTCAAGCATCGCGGGATCGACTTCGACGACCTCCGCTTCCGACTTCGCGGGCTCCTCCGCGAAAACGGCTTGTGATGCGCAAGCCAAGGCCGCGCATCCGAAAATGGTAGCTAACTGATGTCTCATGATGAGATAATTATACTATTTTATAGCGATTTACGCAAGAGGAAATGACGAATTTCCTCACGCATCATAACCGCCGCGAGTAAAGCATAAACTGCCGCACCCGCAGGAATAAGCGTCAAAAGCTTAATAAGCGCAGAACTCTCGGCGACAAAAGAACGCAAGAAATATATCGTTAGCGCCATCAGGAGCGAGGCGAAAAGAATCTTAACGACCTTGCCGCTCGCCGACTTAAGCCCAAGCGCGCCATTCTTGCGCCTTGCGAGAACAGTAAGCAAAATAGCGGAAAATGCCGCACACACCACCGTCGATGTCGCGAGGCCGACGTGGCGCCATTCGACAGGCAAGAGGAGAACCGCGAGAATATTCAAGGTCGCATTCACGAACACGGCGATGACCGAAACTCTAAGCGGAGTCTTCATATCATTCTGGGCTTGGAACCAAGGAACGATGCTCTTTTGATAACCGAAGAAGCCAAGCCCGAGCGAATAGACAGCGAGAGCTCGCGCAACTCGAATCGTCGCCGCGCCATCAAACGCGCCGCCTTCGTAAATTACCGAAGTGACCTCCATCGAGAGTACCGCGAGACCTGCCGCCGCAGGAAGCATCACGAACATCAAGTTCACGAACGAGGAGGAAAGCGCCTTGCGAGCTCCTTCCAAATCGTTCTTCGCGAAGAGTCCCGCAAAGGTCGGGAGGAGGACTGTCCCGAACGCGACCCCGATTACGCCGAGCGGCAAATCCATCAAACGTTCGGCATAGCCGATAACGCTCGCCGCCCAAGGAGCCGCGTACTGCGCAAGAACCTGGTCAAGCATGTAATTGATTTGCACCGCTCCCGCACCAACCGCCGCGATAAGCGTATTGCGCCAAACGAGACGCACCTTTTCGTTTTTGAAATCCTTGAATACAAGTCTCGGCGCAAAGCCGCGCTTCGCCATGCAATAGAACAAGAACACCATCTGACTTAAACCACCAAGCAGAATCGCCCACGCGACGAACTTCACGCGAACAGCAAGGGTGAACGAAGGGAAGAAACATAAGAACCCAAGCGCGGCAATCCAGATAATATTGAGTAAGCTCGGCATGAACGAGGCGGCCTTGAATTTCCCGAGCGCATTAAGAACACCCATACCGAACGCCGCGCCGCAAATGAAGATCATGTAGGGGAAAAGGATTCTCACAAGCCGAATCGTAAGATCCGCGCGTTCAGAAAGCATGCCGGCAAAATTGAGATACGCGCTCATACCGAGGCACGCGAGAACAACGACCGCGCCGAGAATCATCATCACCATCGTGACGACCGCGTTCGCTAAACGCTTCGCGTTTTCAATATCGCCGCGCTCCACTTCGCCTTTGAAGACCGGCACAAACGCCGCGGTCAAGGCACCTTCACCAAAGAGCTTACGCGCCATATTGGGAAGCGCGAAAGCGAGTGTGAACGCGGACTGCTCAACACCCGCGCCGATAAGTCGGGACTGGAGCATTTCGCGAACGAGCCCAAGGACACGCGAAAGCGAAGTGAAAGCGCCAACTGTGATGATGTTCGCTAAAACCTTCGGAATTTTCACTTCTTAAAGCAGATGCGGTTAATGATATCGTTGAAGCTCTCGCCGCCGGCAAGAATCTCAATCGCGATACGAAGATAAAGGCACTTAATAGGCGTCGTTTCGAAGCGAGGGAATTTTACCGCATCTTTCTCAGTCGTGATAAGCGCGTCCGCGCCCATATCAGCCGAACGATTAAGCGCATAGAGAATCTCGGAGGAATCATATCGGTGGTGATCGGCATAGTGATCGCACCATATGACCTTCGAGCCCATGTGTCGAAGCGAGTTCTCGAATCCGCGAGGATTGGCGATGCCGGAAATCGTGCAACAAGTCTTTCCCGACAGCCACGAAAGCGGATACTCCTCTCTCGTCCACACGTCCTTCAAAAGCTTCGGCGCATGATTACACTCGACAATCTGCGCGTGCTTATTGTATTTTCGGACCTCTTCTTTAACCTCGGTCACATCACCACGGCATTTAGTCAAGAAGATAATGTCGGCTCGCTTCAAATGCTTCGCCGGCTCGCGCAGGATGCCTCGAGGGAGCAAGTTGCCGTTGCCGAAAGGATTCGTCGAATCTACGAGAACGACCTCGATCGAATGTTTAAGCTTTTGATACTGAAAGCCATCATCAAGAATAATCGTATCGCATCCCAATCGCTTGACAGCGTAACGTCCCGCCTTTACACGATTACGATCAACGACCACAGCCACCCCTGGAAGATTTGAAGCGAGCATATACGGCTCATCGCCGCCGGTCGCGGAATCGAGAAGAACGCGACGTCCGTCGGAGACTACAAGCGGCGGCTCGATTACCTGCGAAAAGATGCGTTGCCAGAAAGGTGCTTCTTTACGGCGATAGCCACGCGAAAGAATCGCCACTTTGCGGCCTTGTTGTTGCAAAGTTCGAGCGAATATCTCCGTGACAGGCGTTTTACCCGTTCCACCCGCAGTTACGTTACCGATGGCAATGACCTGCACCCCGAGCGGGAATCGCTTTATAACCCCCAAAGCATAGAATAAATAGCGAAGTTTGACAATCGCACCGTACAGGAAGCTGAACGCTTTTAAAAGCGCAAGCAAGAACCGAAGACCGCCGTCCTCAACTTGGTCGGCACCCTTCTCTTGAATCAGCTTAACGAGAGAATTCTCGAGCCGCTCAATACCTCGCTGTCTGGCTTTTCGCATCAGTATTTATTGAAAATGGCGTCTGTCCCCGAACCGAATGCACGCAAATAAACCATAACCGAAAAGTCCCAGTCTTCCGGATAGGTATGGCCATCGACACGATGCATCTTACCTCTATGAACGAACTGGAATCGATAGCCGATACAGTCGGTCAAATAATCAATCCACGCGCCACCGCGATCAATGCAACCCTCTCGTGCATCCCAGACCAAAAACGGGCTATACTGAAGCCAATCAATGGGATGATGAAAGAACCCGACATCAACATTATGAACCAATGCGCGATTCATGACATCGCTCTTTTCGTATTTTGGATGGAATGGCGAGGAGGAGAAATCCCACCAACGAAAATCACGAATCGCATATCTGACATGCCAATCGAAGTTCTCGGATATCTTCTGATTGAATGCTAAGTCAAAAAGCGCAAGTTTCTCGTTTTCGCTATCGTACTCAGCGCGAGAAATAAGCGATATGTCGCTGGAGGGGCGATATCGAACGCGGTAACCCGGGACTAGCATGATGCCGTCTGCACCATAATTGGGATCGCCGACTTCCGCAAGTTCATGCCACCTACTACCGGTACGAGAAGATTTGTTGAACTGCATCGCGACATAAAAATCTACATCGACAATCTGCCGTAAATCACCACGCTCATTAAGCTTACTCCATGCGTTTCTAAAACCGGGAGTGAGCCCATAATACGTGTAAGGGAGATTACGACCGCGCCCCGCAAACTGATCTTCCCACATAACCGAAGCGTCAACCGTGTCAAAAACATAGGGACGATTGCCTTTTTTTAACCCCGAGTACTTCGCCTTCTGTGCGAGAACATCAAAATACGGCTCCATCATATGCGCCCAATTGTCGTTCACATAACCGGTGCCACGCGCCGAGAAGGTAACACCCGCTTCGCCGATTGAACGAATCGCGCTCGATCCATTTTTGGCCTTGACGTTTCCTGCATACCACGAATCCTGATTCTGCATATAGCCGGTTTTATCCCAAAACGTACCATGATATCCGACGCGAGGTACGACCGAAAGCGTATCGTTCATAATCCTAAAAGGCATCGTCACCCTATGATATGTATCGACTCGAGCCGTCTCATAGTTCGCCCAAATACCGGGATTATTCGATAGCGGATTAGCCCGGCTGCCATTGTATTTGGCTTCTTGACGATACATATAGGCAGCCTTGGTCTGAGACTCATAATTAAACGGTAAGTCAAAAATCGGTTGAGGGGCAACATCGAAATACACCTCGGGAAGACGCCCGGTCATCGTATAGAAGTCATCAAGCGGTCCACTCACCTCCAGACCCAAGCCAACTGTTGACTCATTATGTTCCCATTGCACCGCATTGCCACCATAACCAATGAAATCATTCTTCAAACTAAAGAACGAATTTCTGAAGAAGTCATTGCGAAATAAAGAGTCGGAAATCTTTTCGCCACGAAGACGAAATACATCTCGCTCGGTAATTTGCCACTTATGCTCCAAATCGAAGTAGAATCGATCACGATAAACAGGGCTTTCCCACGCGCGATTCGACGACCCGCCATGCTTCTCCTTGAAAAGATAGTCATAATCATTATCGTTGATATAATAGCCCTTAAAACGACCTTTCCCGAATTCACCAAGGCCCCAACGAAGACTCTGCCCGTAACCTAAACCATTCTTTTGCCACCAGTCAACTCGCGTAGAGGCAGCAAGCCAGAGGGAATCGGGATTCTTGGACGGGCTACCATAGAGCGAATATACATATCTCGCTTGCAGGTATGCGCCATGTCTACTCGAATATCCCGGCATAACTCGTAGTCCGTAATTCGTATCGAGCGGATAGTATATATACGGGAACCAAAAGATCGGGATTTGATGCCAGTGAACCCACGAGTTGCGTAGAATCACATACTCCTGTTGGCGATAAACGACGTTTCCCGTCGCATCCCAGTGAGTATGGCCGACTTCGTTCGTACAAGTCGTTACCGTCGCGTCTTCCGCCGTCATCGTACCTTCTTGATCGCGAGCGAGTTTATCACCGCGAATCGAGAAGGCCTCGTACTTGGCTGCAACATTGCCGCTGACGACAGTTGTCTTCGTGACATTATCCACTTGGATTTTATCGGCGGAAAGCCCCATCGGTTTCGCCGGTTCGACGTAACCGATAGGGTCCTCTGCGGCAACAGCCGTGAGGGCGCTTAAGAGAAGCGTCATGGGGTATCGTAAATACTTCATACTTGAGAGTATAACACTTGTGACGTGGCTGTGTCTAGTATAGAAAACGCTTCCGGATGACGATGAAGTTCCGAAACGAAGGTAAGACGCGTCGAAAATTGCTTCTGAAGTTCGCCCAAAATTTGCGCGTCTTCGGTTCTGAGACGCTGCATGACTTGAGGCGCGACGATAATCTTCGGCTCGAAGGGCTTCTTTTCGACCTCGGCTTTCTTGAGTAAAGAGATCAAATGGCGCTGAACTTCGATCGAAATCGCCATCGGCGACTTGACGACGCCATGTCCCTGACAGTAGGGGCATTTCGAGGTAAGTTGCGAGAGAATCGACTGATCTTGACGCTGTCGCGACATCTCAAGAAGTCCGAGCTCGGAAATCTGCAAAACGTTCGTGCGCGCCCGATCGCGGCGTAGCGCGGCTTTGAGAGCTTTGTAAACTTGGTTCTGATGTTTGCGACTTTTCATGTCGATAAGGTCGAGCACAACGAGGCCTCCGATGTTACGGAGACGAAGTTGACGCGCGACTTCTTCGACCGCCTCGAGGTTTACTTCAAGAATCGCATCTTCCTGGCTACCGTTCCCCTTGTAATGCCCCGTGTTGACGTCGACCGCAATCAACGCTTCGGTCTCGTCAATAACGAGATAACCGCCGGACTTTAGCGGAACTTGACGCGAGAACGCTTCATGAAGCTGACGCTCGAGACCATAGTGCTCGAAGATGCAGCTCGTCCCGTCGAAGCGGCGGATCTTCGCCTTCGCGCGACGCGAAATACGACCTGTGACTTCTCGCATCGCATTATAGCTCTTCTCGTCGTCGATAATGATCGCGTCCACGTCTTCGGTAAGCCAATCGCGAACGACGCGTTCGCAAAGATCGGGCTCCTGGAAAATGCAACAAGGCGTGCGAAGATTCTTGATATTTCCCTGCATTTCGTTCCAAACGGAGACGAGGTTGCGAAGGTCACGAGCGAAAGCGCGAGCTGACGCACCCGCGCCGACAGTGCGAACTACGAGGCCGACATTATCGGGCAAGGGGAGCTTATCGAGGATCTTCTTGAGACGCTTACGCTCCGCCGCGTCGGCGATCTTCTTGGAAACGCCGCGGACGCGAGTGCCGGGCATCATGACGAGATAGCGACCGGGGATCGAGAGATTCGCTGTAACACGCGGGCCCTTCGTCGAGATCGGTCCCTTGGTGACCTGAACGATGATTTCCGATCCCGGAGGGAAGCGCTTGGCGATTTCTTCGTCGCTCAGGCGATTCGCTTTTCGGCCGCCCTTCTTCTGTGACTTCTCGGGATCATCGTCATCGATAAGCGCGTCGATATCCGGCGTCATATCCCAATAGTGAAGGAAGGCGTTCTTCTTAAGCCCGATATCCACGAAAGCGGCCTGAAGATCGTTCTCCAGATTCTGGATACGTCCTTTGAAGACGCTGCCGACGAGGCGCTCCTCTTCGGGATGCTCGACCATGTATTCCTCGATGCGTCCGTTTTCCATTACCGCGACGCGAGTTTCCAACTTCTCGACGTTCACGATGATTTCGCGCTTCAGTTTCGAGCGCTTGAACCAACTAAGCGGATTAAGATTCATTTCGTTATCTTTCCTCTCTGTGCATAGAGACACTTTGTATAAGCCCGAGTCCGAGCATGACCGTCAGGAGGAAGGTTCTTCCCGACGAGATGAACGGCAGCGGAAGTCCGGTAATCGGCACCAGTCCGATCGACATCGCGATGTTGATATAGACATGCGCGAATATCAGAGTCGAGATGCCAAGCACCAAAAGCCGCCCCGAATCGTTTTTACTGCAGAACGCTACCCACGCGCTTGGGATGAGCAGCATTCCGAACGCGCATAGGAGCACTAAAGATCCGACATAACCCGTCTCCTCCGCATAGACGCAGAAGATGAAGTCATTCATCGAAATCGACGGCGGCAAGAATTTGAGGTGATTTACCTCGCCCTTACCGATGCCTTTACCGCTGAAGCCACCCGAACCGATCGAGCACTTCGCCTGACGTAAATTGTAGCCCGCACCGAGAGTGTCCTCGTCCGGGAAGAGGAAGACCTTCACCCGCTTTACCTGATGAGGCTTCAAAGGAACGTACTTCATGATCTTCGCGTGACGCTCCTCGGTGCAGCCGGGCTTCTCCGCTTCATAGACCGCGCCGAGTATGGAGAGAGCCGCGATTGCTCCCGTAGCGAACATAACGATCATACCCTTGCGCCAAACCTTCGCTACGAGCATCATAAGGAAAGTCGCGGGAATCAAAGTCAAGGTCGTTCCAAGATCCGGTTCTTTCAGAATCAGCACCGACGGCACCCCGATAATCACAAGCGATAGGAGAAACACCTTAAAGCCGCGCTCTTCAAAGAAATTCCCGCCCAAGACCCAAGCGAGAAACATGATAATGAAGAGTTTCGAGATTTCACTTGGTTGGAAGAACAAGAGCCAGCGCTTGCCGCCATAGACTTCTGTTCCGAATATCAACACCGCGATAAGAAGCACAATCGCAACCGCGTACCCGGGAGCAGAAACGAAATCGAGAATTTTGCGATAATCGGTAAAGGCGATCAGGAAATACAATACGAGCCCGAAGACAGCCGTCACGAGATTATTGATCCACATGCCGTGGAAGATATATTCGGTACGCGCATTACCCGCCGAATAAATGGCAATCGTGCCGATCGCGATGAGCGCAATCATCGCGGCAAACATCAGGAAGCTGAAATTTTTAAGCTTACTCTTCATCGATATCCACGCTTCCGAATATGTTTTCCAATACCGCCTTTACCCTCGGAGCGGTCGTACCGCCACCGGAATCGCCATTCTCGATTATCATCGCCACGGCGACAACCGGATCTTCCGCGGGTGCATAAGCGATGAACCATGTGTTCTTTCTTCTCGTTTCGCCGCGACCGATTTCCGCCGTACCCGTCTTACCCGCGACCTTGACGGCGTCGAGTTTCGCTTTCTTTCCCGAGCCGCCATTAACCACCATTTCCATTCCGTCACGAACGACCTTAAGCTGCCACTGCTTATAAGGGAGAGGTTGCTTCTTGATCGGCAAGTCCGCCTTGATCTTGGGTGTGACGAGGTATCCCGTACCGATCGCGCCCGCAACGCGTGCCATTTGGAGCGGCGAAACGAGGAGCATTCCTTGACCGATCGACATCTGAGTCAAATCACCCGGGAACCACTTCTCATGATAATGAACCTCTTTCCACTCGGCATCCGGAACAACGCCGGTGACATCGATGCCGAAGTCGATGCCGGTTTTCGCGCCGAGGCCCATCGTCTTCGCGGCGGTGATAAGCGCGTTCGTCCCGATATCGTAACCGAGGTGGCAGAAGTAAGGATTGCAGCTTTCTTTAAGCGCATGGCGCATATCCATCGACCCGTGTCCCCAACGCCGAGCGCAATGAAGCGTAAGCCCGCCGAGTTTGAATGCCCCCGTGCATTCGTATGTCCTCATCTGGGGATAGCCGACGGTAAGCCCCGCGAGCGCCGTAATCGGCTTAAAGGTCGAGCCGGGCGCGTAGGCGCCGCCTGAAGCACGATTCAAGAGCGGCTTTTGCGGGTGATTCGAGTATCTATCATAAAGCGACTTGCTTAACGCCGGGACGAACGCGTTCGGATCGTACGAAGGCGCGCTCGCCATCGCGAGAATGGAGCCGTCACGAGGATCCATCACAACGCAAGCTCCCGCTTGACCACGGAGTTGTCGCTCAACCTCCTTCTGGATATCGATATCGATCGTCGTCTTGAGGTCCGGGCCGGCCTTGGATTCGATAACTATGCGCTCACTGACCTTATAGCCTCGCGCATCGACACGTACATGTTTCTCGCCGGAGACGCCGCGCAAATAGCTGTCGTAATAGATTTCAAGGCCACTTCGCCCACGCAGTTCAAGTTCATGGAAGTTGAACTTTCTATCGCCCGCTTCCGATTCGCCGCGATCACGCCCGACGTACCCGATCATATGCGAAGCCAACGAACCATAAGGATAATATCTTTCATCCGTTTCTATAATCTCGAAACCCTCGAAGTCGCGGTCATGTTCGGCGAAACGCGCGAGTTCCACATCGTTAATATCGCGCCATACGGGGAGCGGCATTGCGAGCGACTGATTGACATGCCGCTCGATGGTTTTTCGGTCAAGAGGCGAAGGCGTCCCGATGCAATCCGCGACTTTTTGAATCGCTTCTTCGATCGCATCCGCCGTCTTCTTCCACGTGTTTTTTTGAAACGCCTCGGCATTTAGCGCGAGCGAGAGACTCTTGCGATTCGCGGCTAAGTCACGACCATGACGATCGATGATTCGCCCGCGTAGGCCGGCCGTCTCGACGCGGCGAATCGCCTGCCGATCGAACTCGAGATTGTAAGACGCGGCGTCTTCAACTTGAACTTCCTTTAAGTTCACGGCAAGAATCAACAGCCCGAACAAGAATAGTCCCGCCGTCGCAAAACACGAAAGGTTGCTGACGAATACCGCGTTATTCTTCATCCACGGCCGCCTTTCCTTCGAGATATGCGAGAAGAAACACTACCGCGAAACCGGAGAGTATACCGACCGGCACGGAAAAAAGAATACGATTGAAGATGTTGCCGAAAGCGTCTCCAACCCAAATACGAAGCCAAATCTGATATCCGGGATAGGTTAACACGAGCAGCCCTCTCGGAAGCCCCGCCCAACGAGTAAGAATCGCGACCAAGAGGAAGTAGCTGGCCGATGCCATCATCGGGAGATTGGAAATCGCATCCTCGACTCCACCTGCCGCGATAGCGAAGAACATGGCGAGCAGTGCCGAACTGCGTCGCGATTCGTATTGAGCGGCAATTAAGAGAATCGGAATGCCGACTCCCCAAAAGTTAGGAAGAAGCTCCTCTAAGGCCGCGCCGAAAACGAGGACAAGAAGCGAAAATACGAGTTTGGCGAAATCACTTCTCACGGCGAATGAAGACGTCCTCCAAATTCGAATATTCGACATTCGGTAGCACTTCTCCCTCGCTTGCGAGACCCTTAGCGTCCCTTCGGACGTCCAATAAAGTGCCTACCTCGATCCCCCGCGGGAAGATACCGCCAAGACCGGATGTTAAAACCCTAGAGCGAGGGAGCGCTTCTCCCCCGTTCGACAAATGCTTCAAAATGATCGCGTCGTCATTTCCGCCCGCAATAATGCCGCGAGAACGGAGGTCTCCTTGATTTTCAACTTCACAAGCGACCTTAACGGATGGATCGGTGATAAGCGTTACTTCCGCCGTGTGAGGAGTAACATGAGTGACGAGTCCGACCAGCCCTTCCGGGACGACAACTACCGCGTTCTCCTTAACCCCCGCAATCGAGCCCTTATCGACACGAATGGTCTTTTTCGCCCCAGCCGCTCCTCCGTTTTCGGAGAGAACGCCGGCGGCTAACCACTTTTCAGGAGCTTTGGAAGTATATTCGAGTGCTCGGCGAAGACGCGCGTTCTCCATCTCGAGACGTTCGACATCGCCGGCCATGAGCGCTAGCGACGCGATCTCGCGCTTGAGCCGAACGTTCTCGGCTTTCGCTTCCGCAGCATTGAAAAAGCCCTTCACCCGCGTCATCACCTTGCGCGCGAAGCTCTGCTTCATGCGCTCTACGGGATATGCGGCTTCAACCGAAATCGTTTTCGAACCGACACAAAGGACGGCCACGAGCGCGGCAATCGCGATCGTAACTACCGTGCCGGTACTATTTTGTCTCACGATTTCTTATTCTTCGCGAGGAAGTCGAGCTCGTTCATGACGACGCCCGTTCCCTCGGCAACCGCCGAAAGCGGATCGTCCGCAACGGTAACGGGAAGTCCCGTCTGCGCGGCGAGGAGCTTATCGAGGCCTCGAAGCTGGGCGCTGCCGCCCGACAGTACTAGGCCTCGATCCACGAGGTCGGCCGCAAGTTCCGGTTCGCATCTATCGAGCGTGGATCTCACGGCATCGACGATTAAAGCGACCGTATCCTTGAGGGCGTCGCGGATTTCTTCGGAGGTAATGGTTAAAGTTTTGGGCAACCCCGCGACGATGTCGCGGCCTTTGATCTCCATCTTCATCTCTTCGCCGATGGGGTAAGCGGAGCCGATCTGAATCTTGATCTCTTCGGCCGTGCGTTCACCGATCATGAGGTTATAGACGCGCTTGATATAGCTCATGATCGCTTCGTCCATCGCGTCACCACCCGCCTGACGGGCAGAGTAGCTATGAACGATACCTGCGAGGGAGATGATGGCGACTTCGCACGTACCACCGCCGATGTCGACGATCATGGAGCCCGCAGGCTCGGAAACGGGAAGTCCGACACCGATAGCGGCAGCCATCGGCTCTTCGATTAAAAACACGTCGCCTGCGCCGGCGGCATGTGCGGCGTCTTCAACCGCGCGCTTTTCGACTTCGGTAATGCCCGAAGGAACCGCGACGACCATGCGCGGCTTGGTATAGCGCGAATAGAAGCGCTTGGGGCAAACCTTGTTGATGAAGTACGCAAGCATCGCCTCAGTAATGTCGAAGTCGGCAATGACGCCCGACTTCATCGGACGGATCGCGACGATGTTACCGGGAGTACGACCGAGCATGCGCTTCGCCTCTTCGCCAACGGCGAGGACGCGCTTCGAGCCGGCCTGAATGGCGACGACCGAAGGTTCGCGCATCACGATGCCGCGATTCTTGGCATAAACGAGGGAGTTGGCGGTACCGAGGTCGATACCGATGTCAGTCGAGAAGAGCTGCAAAAATTTTCCTAACATAGTATTTAATATTTTATGTTATTTCCGCGCGAAAGTCAATAGCTTATTGCGATTTCAGCCAAAAAACGCCTTGTAGATGGCACGCACCGCCTTCTCGCGATCTTGCGTTCTTACGGCCGCCATCGAGCTTACTTCGCTCGCGCCCTGGCTGAACATCATGACGCTGACGCCGGCCTCGGCGAGCGCGCTTGAGACTTTAGCGAGCATACCGACGGCGTAGCGCGTCCCTTCGCCGACCATCATAAGAACGTCGAGATCGTGGACGACCGTCACGGAATCGGGGTTAAGTTCGCGGCGAATACGCTGAACGACGCGCTTTTCGACTTCCTTGGGCATGAACTTGTCCTTGACCATGACGCAGAGAGAGTCGATACCGGTGGGCATGTGCTCATAGCCGATACCTTCCTCTTCGAGAATGGTAAGCACCTTGCGACCGAAACCGATTTCGCGGTTCATGAGGTACTTGTCGATGATGATATTCACGAAGCCGCTTTCCGAGGCGACGCCGACGATCGTTCCCGGGATGGCGCGGCGCGTCTGCTGAATCATCGTACCGGGAGCGGAAGGATGGTTCGTATTGCGGATATTGATCGGGATGCGCGCCTTGACGGCGGGAATAACCGCGTCATCATTGAAAACGCCGAAGCCCGCGTAGGCGAGTTCGCGCATTTCACGATAAGTCATCGTCTTGATGCCTTCGCCGTCCTTGACTTCGGGAACGAGACGAGGGTCGGCGGGATAGACCGAGTCGACATCCGTGAAGTTCTCGTAAACATCGGCGCAAACGGCCGCCGCAAGAATCGAGCCCGTAATGTCAGAGCCGCCGCGCGGGAACGTCGCGACCTTCCCCTCTTTCGTATAGCCGAAGAAACCGGGGTAAATGACAATGCCTTCGAAGTTCGAGAACGCGCGGGTCAAGGTCTTGTAGCTCTCGGGATCGAGCTGGGCGTCACCGTGCTGGCCCATAAGAACCATGCCGGTATCGCGCGGACTTGCGTAACGCGCCTTGCGACCACGAGCGGTAAAGGCCGCGGCGATAATCTTCGCGTTGTTGTCTTCGCCCGCCGCCTTCATGAGATCCATGAACTCCCCTTCCGTGAGATTCGGCTTATCGGCGAGGCGTCCCTTGAGGTCGTCTTCGATTTCCTTGACGATTTGGTCGCCGAGACGAAGATCCTGAGCGATCGAAGCGTAACGCTCAACGACGGCGCCATATTCGCGGTCGGTGTTTCCGCCGGCGAGCGCGACCTTGGCGAGCGCGATTAAAAGATCCGTGACCTTGGTATCTCCAGAATTACGCTTACCGGGCGCGGAAACGACGACGATACGACGCGAGGGATCGGCGAGAACTATGTCGATCACCTTGTTGATCTGCGCAGCATCCGCGAGCGAGCTACCACCGAATTTACATACCTTCATTAAAGCTTCTCCTTATATCATGCGCATCTTTACGGCTTTGCCGCGGATGATGCCGGCGCCTTCAATCTCTTCAAGTGCGCGATCAACCGCGCCCGAAGTCGCCTTGTGAGTACGAATGACGACGGGAATCGCGCCTTCGACTTCATGGCCCTTGAGCTGCTTATGGCTCGTCGCCTGAAGAATCGAAACGCCGTGTTCACCGAAGATCGTCGTGAGCTTACCTAAGCAGCCGCAGCGATCCTCGACCATGAGACGAACATAGTAGCTCGAAGTATCGTTCGAGGCGACCTTAAGCGCGAGGAGTCCCTCGTTCGCCGTCGAGATCGCGCTCTTGTAGCGAGCGCCGCCGTTCGAGATATTACGCGCGATGTCACCGATATCGCCAAGAACGGTCGAAGCGGTCGGGGCGCGTCCGGCGCCCTTACCGTAGAACATCAAATCGTCCGAGAGATCACCATGAACGAGGACAGCATTGAAGACATCATTGACCGCTGCTAAAAGATGATTTTCCGGAATCAATGTAGGTCCAACCGAGATAGCGACCTCATCACCCTTCCTGCCGATATGCGCGAGCAGCTTGATCGAAAACCCAAGTTCTTTCGCGTAGGTGACATCGACCGAAGAGAGATTGCGAATACCCTTGACCTCGAAGTCATGCGGCGAGACGAAAAAGCCGTAAGCGAGCGAGGCGAGAATTGAGGCCTTATGCGCCGTATCCCAACCATCAATATCGAGCGTCGGATCCGCCTCCGCAAAGCCAAGACGCTGAGCATCCTTCAGGACTTCATCGAACTGCGCGCCTTCACGCGCCATACGCGTTAAGATGTAGTTGCAAGTGCCGTTCAAAATACCCTTGATGGACTCGATTTCATTGCCGGCGAGGCCTTCGCGCAACGATCGGATAATCGGAATACCACCGCCTACCGCCGCGCCGAAGTAGATATCAACGCCCGCCTTCGTCGCCGCGCCGAAGATTTCCGCGCCATATTCGGCCAAGAGTTTCTTATTGGCGGTAACGACCGACTTCCCGGCAGAGATTGCGTCAAGAATGAACTTCTTCGCGATACCCGTGCCGCCGATAAGTTCGACGATAATCTGAATCGAAGGGTCGGCAATAACGGACGCCGCATCTGTCGTCAGAACTCCCTCGGGAATCTTGACGCCACGATCTTTAACGATATCGAGATCAGCTATCTTCTTGAGAACAACATCTACGCCAAGGCGCTGGGCAAACGTCTCGCGATTGCGGAGAAGTCCGTCCGCAACGCCGGCACCGACTGTGCCGAAGCCCAATATACCTACACCGATTTCTTTCATTTACTGGTTATCTCCCGTAGCCGCGGCAGCTTCTGCGGCTTTCGCTTTCTTGGCGGCCTTAAGCTCCGCTTCGAGCTCTTTCTTCTTCGCTTCCAATTCAGCCATCTTTTCTGTGGTCTTATCTTCTTCGGCGAGAAGCGGCTCCAGCTGCGCAATCATCTTCGTCGTCTTGTCGACTTCGTCCATCGCCTTTCTCCAGGCCTGATACTGCGAGCAGGCTTTCGGCTTGCGATTCATGTTTGAATTGGAACGTCCGTTCATCATCGAATTACCGAAACCGCCACCGAAACCGCCGACGCTGTCGGTATGTTCCTGATCCGTACCCTCGGGGTAATGGGAGCAGACGCACTTCGCCTTGACGATCATGATATCACCGGTCGGATAAAGGCGCTTTTCTTCTTTGGTAGGACGACGACGATCAAGAAGGTTACGCTGATCGACCGTGCCAATCAAATGAGCCCCTTTGCTTCTAATCGAATTGCGCACCTTGGATGAGGCACTTTTCTGCTGCTGAAGATCTTTCTTCGCGGCGGAGATATCGGCCTTCACGGTCTTGAGTTCTGCGGTAAGGCGAGCGACTTCCTGAGCAGCTTCCGACATCGCGGGAGCGGCAGGCGCTTCTTCCTCTTGAGCATACACGAACATAGTCGCGACGATGGCCGCGAACATCATAAGAGCTTTCTTCATGGCAGTTTTCTCCATTATATTTTGTAATATTATATCATTTAACGACCAAAAGCGCAATGCCACATAAGACAAATATAAGCGCAAAGGCCTTGCGTTTAAGGTTCTTTTCTTTAAAGATAATCGCCCCGAAAGCGAACGTAAGAACTATCGAGAAGCGCCTGACAAGCGAAGCGACCGAGATCGGGACGCCATCGTACGATAACGCATTGAACATCAAATAATCCGAGAGCGCGAGAAAAGCTCCGACTAGAGGAATCGTCGCTCGAAAGACAAAAGGCGTAGTTCCTCGCAGCGGCTTTATGGTAATAAGAATCGCGTATACGAGAACCAGGCCAAGTTGATAAACGAGCTGGGTAGGCGCAATGGGAGAGGCCTCGACTTGGAAGACGAATTTATCCCACAATGACGAGCACGCGGCAAGTATAGTTCCCATTATTGCGCACCAAATCGCTCGATTCTTAAAGAAATCAATGCCTTCATGTTTGCCGGCCCACGAAAAGACGAAGTACCCGAAAAATACTAATATAAGCCCGATCGCCTGGATTACACTCGGGACTTCCCCATATATGAAAAGTGCCGCGAGAAACACGAGCGCGGGAGAAGACGAGCGAATCGGGGTCGCGGTGGTGATAGGGAGAGACTTAAGCGCACAAAAGGTAAAGACCCACGACGAGGCGACGATACAAGACTTAAGAAGCCCCAGCGTCACGACCTTCGTATCGATGCCCGTGACAGCTTCGCTAAACCTTCCGGTCGCGAGAAGAACGATGAGAAACGCTAACGACCCACACGTGGTCGAACCGAGGAGAACACCCAATACCGAATTCCCCTTCACGCTCGCCTTCTTGGCGAGATCGTACGCCGCGAGCATTCCCGCGCTCGCGAGCGCATAGTAAGACCACTCACTCATTCTTAAGCACCGAGAGTATTGCGTCGACCGTTATCGGCTTACCCTTGACCCTCAAAACAAGGATTCGAGAGATAAGCGCCGATTCGAAATCGGAAAGATAAACTCCATCCTTGCGATCTTGAAGGATACGCACCAAATCAGCCGTCGTAAGTTTGTACTTCTTTTCTTTCTTCGGGATGAAGAGATTGGTGAACTTCATTGCGAGCGCGGCAAAAGGCGAAAGCACCTTTTCGAGAATCGCGTACGACTCTGCCATCATGAGCGAGCGATTCAGAGGCCTTGCGGAGCAAAGGAGTTTCGGCATGAACTCGGAAACGTACAAAACGATGAACGCGGCGATAAAACCCGCTATCGCCCTCCCTGCGATATTATCCCCTACAAGAATCGTCGAAAGTGCCGCAGTCGCCGACGAATAGCCGACGGAGGCGAGGTTATTGCCGATCAAGAGCGTTGTCGTGGTCTTCGCCATATCGCTTAGCGCTGCATCAATCTTGCGAGCCTTTTTACCTCCTTCTCGCGCGAGGTGGAGAACTCGCTCGCGGCTTACCGAGAGAAAAGCCGTTTCCGCGCCCGCACAAAACGCCGCGCCCAGAAGCGTGAGCACGATTGCGACTAAGAGGAATATGATTGTAATCATTCGTTGTCCTCCTGCGTGCGTTCGATCGCCTCGTCAGTATCGGCCATGATTTCCTCATCATCAAGCGCATCCGGATGGGCGAGGACTTCGAGCCGGATTAAGGTAACGCGGCGATGACGACGTTTGAGAACCGTAGCGCGGCAACCGTCAGCTTCGATCTCCTGACCGATATGAGGAATGCGTTCGGCATGGAACTGCACCCAACCGGAGATACGGTCGGCATCTTCAGCTTCGAGTTCGAGATCGAGTTCGCGGTTAACCTCGTCCAAGGATACTCGCGCATCGATTTCCCAGACGTTATTCCCCTTCTTGATGATTTGCGGCTCCGCGTCGGGATTGCGGAAGACTCCGGGGCCGACGATAAGCTCGAGAATGTCGTTCGGGGTGATGATGCCCGCCGTCCCGCCATATTCATCAAGGACGACCGCGAGCGGCTTCGAGCTTTTCGCGAAGGTAACAAGAAGGTCGTCGAGCGTCACCGTTTCGGGAACGAATAGCGCGTCTTCGATTTTTCCCGTAAGCTTATCGTAAACGCCTTCGATAGCATCAGGTGTGCGCTTGAACGCGGGGAGATAACGATAGCGGATATACTTTAGCTTCTCGGTTCTCTCCTCTTCACTTAAGTCGAGGTCATAACCTTGAATATCGACGCGCGGAGTCATCTCGTCATTCGCCGACAGCTCCGAAAGCCGCAGCACGCCTTCGACCATTTCCGCGTCCTTACGACTTACGTCCCCATTCTCCGCGGCAGATTCGAGCACAGAGACGAGCTCTTCATCCGAGAGCGCGCGACGTTCTCTTTCGAGCGCGGGAGCGAAGGCCTTGGAGGTATAGCGAAGAACGGCATTGAACGGCGTTAGCAGGTATCGCCAGAAAATCAGAATCGCCGCATATACGGGGGCGAGCTCTTCGGTATACTTAAGCGCCAGTCGCTTCGGCGTAATCTCTCCGAAGACGAGGAGCATGATCGTCATCACAGGAACGGCGAGATAGGGCGCGACCGGAATCCACTTCGCGAAAAGTCGATAGCCGAGCGTCGCGAGCGCGAAGTTGACAAAGGTATTACCGACAAGCAAAGTGGAAAAGAGTACCGCCTTATCGGTCAGGCAAAGTCGTATCAACGATTCGGCTTTGGGATTGCGCGCCTTGATGCGCGATCTTTCCGCGCCGGTCAAAGAAAAAAGCACCGTTTCCGCGCTCGAAAAAAAGGCGGAGAGGATGAAGAGCGTTATAATTCCCGCTATCATCCCTTAGGTTAGAAGCTCCTTAAGTACCGGATCTTTCGCTTCGAGCTCTTCAGCATTTAAGTCCTCAAGCTCATGCGGGAAAACGATCCACTTGTCATCAAGCGCTTTCGTATAGTAATCGGGCGTGATATCGGTTTGATTCTTGTTGGGCTTGAAGTAGACGGTCGCGATTTTCGGCTCGGCCCCAATCTCCTCGAGCTTCGTCTTAATGGCCTTTGCGGTCTTACCCGTATCGAAAACATCGTCGATTACGAGGACCTTCTCGCCCTTCTTGATCATCGAAAATATCTCGCGTCCTAGCGTGAAGACGACTTCGCCCGCATTCTCGCCGATACCCGTATAACTCGCGCACTTCATCGGCAAATGCGCGACGTTCCAGCCCTTTACTTTAAAAAACTCATGGACGGCCATCCCCGCGAAAGCCCCGCCTCGCCAAAGCGCGATAAGCTTATCGGGCTTCCAGTTCGAATCCGTGATCTTCGCGGCAAGTCGCCACGAATCGCGAAGGAACTCATCCGCCGAAAGGAACGACTTTTGCATTCTTAACGTCCTCTGCCTCCACGAGGGCCACCGGGTCCTCCGGGACCGCCGGGACCACGGCCTCCCGTCGCCTCAGTCGCTTGAAGGATCTCGTTAATTGTCGCGCCGAACTCTGCGGCGTCTTCCGCGCTCATTCCGACTTCTCGGGAAATCTGTTCAATCAGATTATCTCTTTCCGCCTGATTGAGCTGACGCTGATTGTCATAGAGCTCGCGAATTTGTCCGAAGAGCTCGCGGCGTTCTTCATCGGTCGTATTCTCGTCGCGAAGCATTGCTTCCACCTCGGCAATCTTATCGGTATTGGCGAGAAGTTTCTCATGAGTCGAACGCGTTCCTGCGCTCATAGTCGAAGTGTCGATAGACTTAAGGAAGTCAAGACGATTCGTGCGCTCAGCTTCTCGACGAACGCGCCAACGCTCGAAGTTGTTGGTCATCTGAGCATAGCGCTCGGGATCTTCCTTCTTCAAATTCTCCATCATTTCTCGGGGGTTGAAATCACCTCGCGCCCCACGTTCACCGCGCTCACGACGATTACCACGAACACGCTCTTCGCGCGGCTTTTCTTCATTACTTGAGGCGACTTGCATTTCAAGCGCGAGCTCGAGCGACTTGATGCGCTCGCGTAGTGCTTCGATTGTAGCATTCTCGCCCAAGTTCTCAATCATCCCTTTCGGAAGAAAGTCCTCTTCCTCAACTGCAGTAGTAGGCGCAGTGTTCTTCGGAATGACATACCCCAATGCCGCGCCTACGCAAAGCGCAACAACAGTCGACCCAATGGTTTTAATATTCATAGTTTTATTATATCATATTCACCGCGAATATGGTATAATAAACTTAAATGACTGAAGCGATTAAAGTCTTCAAAACCCTTTTACCACCCCCCGGTGAGATTCCGGGCGGGGCGTACTCGATTTCCTCTTTGACCGGCTCTGCGGACGCGTTTCTTGCCGCGTCGCTTTGCGAGAAAGCGGTTCTGGTCGTAACTCCCGGTCTTCCCGATGCCGATAAAGTTTTCGATGACCTAACGCTCATTACCGCTAAAAGTCCGATTCGCCTTCTTGAGTTTCCGCCCATGCTCGCGGGTGACAAATCCTCGCTCGGCACTCGACTCAAGACGATTGCCGCGTTAAAGGCTTACGAGATAAATCCCTATCCGCTTATCGTCGTCGCTTCTTTCCCTGCCCTTAGCGCGGGTGTGAAACTTGGTGCGCCAAGCTCTTTCTCGATCAAGGTCGGGCTTAAGCTCTCGGGACTCGCGGAAAAGCTCGCCTCGCTCGGCTTTAAGCGCGCCCCTCAAGTCGAGACCATCGGCGACTTCTCTATTCGCGGCGGCATCGTCGACATTTGGAGCCCCGGCGACGAGTTCCCGATCCGTGCCGAGTTCTTCGGTGATGAAATCGAATCGGTTCGCACCTTCGACCCGGCGACGCAGATCTCGATCGAGAGGATCGCGGAAGCCGAGATTCTTCCGGTTGAAGAGGTGAAGTCGGAAGGTCAAGGTCAAGGTGAAGGTCAACAAAGGAATGGTACTCTTTTCGATTTGCTCCCTAAAGCGACTACCGTCCTCGCCCTTGAGCATAACTCCTATAACCTCTCAAGCCTCCTTGGCACGGCGAAGCCCTTCGGCGAAGACGGCTCAAACTTCAACACTGTCTACACCGGCGATCCTTCGCCTGCGGGAGTCCCGGGTATAACCTTTCAGACGACTCCTCTTCCGGGCTTCGCCGAACTCGGCGCGGAAGAGGCCCATCATCCGGAGCTTTTCGATGCCGCGCGTCAGCGACTTGAGAATCATCTAAAAGCGGCCGAGAAACGCGGAACACGAGTTCTTAAAGTCGACGAGCTCTCGGGCGGTTTCGAACTCCCCGGTCTTATCGTCGTCTCGAAAGCCGACCGCGTCTTCACGAAGCGCAAGACTCATAAAAGTGCCGCGCCGAAGAATACCGGCGAGCGACTTCAAGACTTCGATGAACTCGAGCCGGGCGAATATGTCGTACATATCGACTATGGCGTCGGTAAGTTCATCGGCTCTTCGGAGATTCAACTCGGCGACGAGAAACAAGAAGTCTACACAATCGAATATGCCGACGGCGCGAAGCTGCATGTCCCCGCTATTCATGCACACCTCCTCTCGCGTTACGTCGGCGTCAAGGGCGAGACTGTCCGCCTCCATCGCCTCGACGGAAAGCGCTGGTCGAAAGACAAGGAAGATGCGAAACGCGCGGTACGCGATTTGGCCGCCGCCCTTCTCGAGACACAGGCGAAGCGCGAGCTTGTCCCGGGTTTCAAGTACGATGTGGCGTGCGAGGGACTCGACGCTTTCGAAGCGGCCTTCCCTTACGACGAGACACGCGACCAGGAAGTGGCCATCGAAGCGATCAAGTCCGACCTCGGTTCGACGAAGCCGATGGATCGCCTTATCTGCGGCGACGCGGGTTACGGGAAAACCGAAGTCGCAATGCGCGCGGCTTTCATTGCCGCGATGAACGGGAAGCAAGTTGCTGTCTTGGCACCTACGACCGTTCTTGCCGAACAACATTTCGAGACTTTCACTTCGCGTTTCGACGGAACGCCGATTCGCATCGAGTCCGTCTCGCGTTTCCAGACCAAGGGCACGCATGAAGGAACTTTCAAGCGCCTCGCAAGCGGAGCGTGCGATATCGTAATCGGCACTCACGCAATCCTCTCTCCTTCGATTCAGTTCCATGACCTGGGACTTATCATCATCGACGAAGAACAACGATTCGGCGTGAAGCACAAAGAGTTCTTGAAAGCTATTCGTACAACGGCCGACATCTTGACGCTATCCGCGACACCGATTCCGCGTACGCTTTATATGTCGATGACGGGAGCTCGCGATCTTTCACTTCTTCGTTCTCCGCCGCGTGAACGTGTTGCGGTCGAGACTCGCATCGTCCGCGACAACGACGAGATCATCCGCGCGGCAATTGAAGCGGAGCTCGCTCGTGGCGGTCAAGTCTACTTCCTCCACAACCGCGTCTCGACTATTCACAAAGTTGAAAAAAGAATCAAGAGTCTCTTCACCAATCTCTCAACCCATTCCCCGTTCCCCCAGCCTCGCATCGTCGTCGCCCACGGTCAAATGGATTCGAAGACCTTGGCTCGCAAGATGCGTGACTTCGAAGCGGGAAAGTACGACATCTTACTTTCGACGACAATCATCGAGTCGGGTATCGACATCCCTCGCGCCAATACTATTCTAATCGATCAGGCCGAGACGTTCGGCATGGCGGATTTGTATCAGCTTCGTGGCCGCGTTGGTCGCTCTTCCAAGCAGGGCTACGCTTACTTCCTTTTGCCCGCTTACGGCAATGTCGATGCCGAAGCTCGCGAGCGCCTCGACGCTCTTAAGAAACATGGTGGACTTGGGAGCGGCTTCAATCTCGCCGTTCGAGATCTTGAGCTTCGTGGCGCGGGTAACCTCCTCGGGAGCGAGCAATCCGGTCATATCGCCGCAGTCGGCTTCTCACTTTATTGCCAGCTTTTGCAGCGCACCATCGCGCTTATGAAGGGTCAGAAGGTCAAAGAGATTATCGACGTTAAGCTCAATCTCGATTTCGTCTCTCCGAAGATTCCCTACTCGTATATCGAAGAGGATTTTCATCGCCTCAATATCTTGAAGCGTTTCGCCGAAGCTCAAGATCACAAAGCGATCAAGGCGCTCTCGGACGAGATGCTCGACCGCTTCGGTCCGATGCCTGAAGAAGTGAAGACCTTTATCGCCGTCGCGTCCTTGCGCGTTACCGCCGCGTTGGCCGGATTCGAACGTATCGACGTAAAAGAAACGCGAGCCGTCTTCTACAAGAACGGCTCGCACTCGATCGACTCCGTCCACACCCTAAAGGGCAAGACGACGAAAGCAAAGATCGCCGAACTTAAGCGCGCG
>JAZLMG010000026.1:0-13009 GCA_045598585.1 Kiritimatiellia bacterium | reverse complement strand
ATATACCTCACTAATCTCGTTACGTTGTAATTCTCTTTAATTTCCAACTATCAGCTTTCAAAGATCGTGTTCTTGCTTGTTCTTTCGAACTCACATCCCCTCATCGGGGCGAACGAGTGCATATTATATCATATTTCCCTCACCTTGCGCAAGGGGGTATTTTAAAAAATTTTCTTATCCCCGAAATCAGTGCGCGTCGAGCCAGTTATCGCCGACTCCGATACCCACTTCCAAGGGTACGCCGAAGTCGATGGCGGAAGTCATTTCACTTCTGACAAGCTCCTTAAGTTCCTCGACCTCGTCCTTCGGAACATCGAAAACGAGTTCGTCATGAATCTGCAGAACCATCTTCGCTCGCATTCCGCGCTTCTTCATCTCACGGTCGACTTTGACCATCGCGACCTTGATAAGATCCGCAGCAGAGCCCTGAATCGGCGTGTTCATCGCGTCGCGCTCGGCCGCCTGACGAACGGTTCCGTTAGCGGAGTTGATGTCACGAAGCGTCCTGCGACGTCCGAAGACCGTCGTCGCATACCCTTTCGCCTTCGCTTCTTCAATCGCCTTAGCCATATAGGCCTTGATCGAAGGATAGAGTTTGAAATAGGTTTCAATCAAGTCGGCAGCTTCCTTGCGCGGCACTTTAAGGCGCTCGGCGAGACCGAAAGCGGAAATGCCGTAGATGATACCGAAGTTGACCATCTTGCATTTCGAGCGCTGTTCAGGAGTTACGAAAGCGGGCATACAGTCGTAAACGCGACTTGCCGTATCGCGGTGAATATCTTCGCCGTTCTTGAACGCGGCGAGCATATTCTTGTCTCCCGAAAACGCGGCCATAAGACGAAGTTCGATCTGGGAATAGTCGGCAGAGAGGATCTGATGGTTCTCGTCTCGCGCAACGAACGCCTTGCGAATAAGTTTGCCGCGCTCCGTACGAATCGGGATATTCTGGAGATTCGGCTCCGACGAAGAAAGACGGCCCGTCTCGGTAAAGGCCTGAGCGTAAGTCGTATGGACGCGGCTATTTTCGTCTACAAGAGTCGGGAGTTTATCAACGTAGGTCGATTTAAGCTTCGTAAGCCCACGATATTCGAGAATCATCTCGATAATCGGGTGCTGGCCTTCGAGCTTGGAGAGCGTCTTCTCGTCCGTCGACCACTGCCCACGCGTCGTCTTCTTTCCGCCCGGAAGGCCGAGTTTATCGAAAATAAGTTCGCCCAATTGCTTCGGGCTATCGATATTGAAGCCGGGTTCAGCATATTCGAGAATCCCTTGAGTAAGCTTAAGGATTTCGCGGTCGAGTTCTTTCGAATATTCTTTAAGTGCCGCGGTGTCAATTTTGACGCCCGTCTTTTCCATCTCAATAAGGAGTTTTATAAGCGGCTCTTCCGATTCTTCGAGCGCTTTCATCGCCCCCGCTTCTTTAACGAGCGGACGAAGGACCTTTTCGAGTTGCAAGGTTACATCGGCATCTTCCGCCGCGTAGTCTTTGATCTCTTCCGGTTTCAAGGCGCTCATGCTAAGCTGCTCTTTGCCGCGCTCCTTGATCCCGATAAGCTTCTCAATCGGAATCGGGTGATAACCTAAATACTGTTCGCTTAAGGCGTCCATTCCATGACGCGCGGCAGCATCAAGGCAGTAATGTTCAAGCATCGTATCATGGGGCGTTTTGCCGAAGCCGATCCCATAGCGATGGAGAACGGCACGGTCGAACTTCACGTTATGCCCGACGAAGGTCTTCGTTTCGTCGGCGAAGAGCTCGCGGAAAAGCTCGATTAGCCCCGCCTCGACATACCACGACTTCCCGGGTGCAACCGCAAACGAAAAGCCGACGAGCTTACAAGAATGAGCATCCGTTCCCGTCGTTTCGGTATCGAACGCGATAAGGTCATACTTCTTAAGCTCTTCGATCAGCGCCAAGGCGTCGGAATCAGTCGACACGAGACGATAATCGTGCTCAACATTCTCTATTGTCTTAAGTGCATCCTCGGCATTATCGGTCTTATTCGCGTCCGCCGCCTCAAAAAGATCCTCGTCTTCCAAGAACTCCTTTGCGAGGCGCTTAAGTTCGAACTTCGCACAAACGGCAGCGAGTTTCTCCTTATCGACGCCATTAAGCTTGTAACTTTCCCAATCAGGGGTAATCGGGATGTCGGTACGAATCGTCGTCAAGAACTTCGACATCTTCGCGTCCTCGGCGCCATTCTTGACCTTCTCAGCGAGCTTACCCTTGATATTCGGGATATTCGCTAGAATTCCTTCGACGGAGCCGAACTCTTTTAAAAGTCCCGCGGCAGTTTTCTCGCCTACTCCCTTCACGCCCGGAATATTGTCGGACGAGTCGCCCGCTAAGGCGAGGTAGTCGATCATCTGCTTCGGCTCGGTAAGTCCCCAGTGCTCGCAAACGCCCGCTTCATCGTAAATAACCGCCGCGTCGCCTGCGTGGGCGGGGCGATAAAGCTTGACGCCGGGGCGAACGAGCTGCGCGGCATCTTTATCGGGGGTCGCCATATAAACGTCGAACCCTTCCGCGGCAGCTTTGACAGCGAGCGTACCCATAACGTCATCGGCTTCGTAACCATCCAACCTGACGACGGGAATCTTCAGGGCTTCCGCGAGTTCGAAAGCGTAGGGAATCGCCGCAGCGAGATCCTCCGGCATCTTTTCGCGCTGAGCTTTGTAGGGCGGATAAGCTTCATGACGGAAGGTCGGGCCGCACGGATCCATCGCGAGGACAGCGTGAGTCGGCTGTTCCTTTTTGAGAATGCCCATGAGCCCATGGACAAGCCCCAACAAGGCCGAGGTATTGAGCCCCGAAGCGGTCATGCGCGGAGATTTAAGAAACACGAAATGCCCTTTGTAAAGAAAGGGCATCAAGTCGATAATGAAAAGCTTCTTCATCTTTTATCAAACTCCCAAAAGTCTGAGGTACCACTCGATCAGCGCCCCACCCCAGAAGATATACACGAAACATCCGAAACAGATATAGGGACCGAAAGGAATCTCGATAAACTTCCCGAGCTTCGCTTTATTGAGCGCCATCATCAAGACGCCCACAACCGAACCGGTAATCGAGGAGAGCATCAAGGTCGTCACAACCCCTCGCCACCCGGTCATCGCTCCCACCGCGCCCATGAGGAACACGTCTCCGAGCCCCATCGCTTCGCGCTTGAAGACCTTCCCGCCGATAAAGCGAATGATCCAAAAGAGTCCGAAACCCAAGCTAAGGCCGATAAGCGAGGACAATACCCAATAAGGATCGTGCGTCGCGAGCGACCCGAGGCCTCCCATTGTGACGCCAAGAATCATCCCGCCTACCGTCACGAAATCGGGGAGAAGCTTGTGGTCGAAGTCGATGAAAGTTCCGACGATCATAAGGGATAGCCAAATCCAAGCGAAAGGAAGCGTGACGGTATAGTCGACGGCGAATTCTTCAAACGCCATCAAAAATACGATTCCGCCCAAAAGCTCGACGAGCGCATAGCGCGGCGAAAACGGGGCTTTACAATACGCACATTTGCCGCGCAAGTAGAGCCAAGCGAAAATCGGGATATTGTGGTACCACTTGATCGGCGTATTGCACTTCGGGCAATGCGACGCGGGCTTTACAATCGACATCCCCGCCGGAACGCGGTAAATGACGACATTAAGGAACGAAGCGACGACCGCGCCCAAACAAAAGGAAAAGACTTCGAGAATTCTATAGATGGTATGATCCATTTCCTTACGCTTTCTTTTGGAGGGCGACTTTGATACGCTCGTCGAGATCGTTCTTCTTTAAAGAAGTAAGGACTTCTTCCATTTCCCCATTGATGATTCGATCGAGCGAGTAAAGAGTAAGGCCGATACGATGATCGGTCATGCGATTTTGGGGGAAGTTGTAAGTGCGGATTTTATCGGATCTATCACCACTGCCGCGGAGAGTCAAGCGATCCGCGCCGATTTTCGCCTCTTCTTCTTTGCGCTTATGGTCGAGAATGCGCGCTTTCAAGGTCGCGAAGCACTTCTCACGGTTACGCTGTTGGCTACGCTCGTCCTGGCAAATCGCGACGAGGCCGGTAGGTAAGTGGGTCATGCGAACAGCGGATTCGGTCTTATTCACGTGCTGACCGCCCGCACCGCCAGCGCAAAAGAGGTCGATTCGGATATCTTTTTCGGGAATCTCGAGTTCATCGTCCTCATCCGCTTCGGGGAAGACGACGACTGTCGCGGCGGAAGTGTGGATTCGGCCCTGAGTCTCGGTCTCGGGAACGCGCTGGACGCGGTGAGCTCCCGACTCGAAGCGAAGTAGCCCATACGCCCCTTCTCCAATGACCGTGAAGACGATTTCCTTATAGCCGTCGAGAGAGGTCGGGCTTGAGCTCATGACCGAGATCTTCCAACCCTTCATCTCGGCATAGCGCGAATACATTCTGAAGAGGTTACCGGCGAAAAGCGCGGCTTCTTCGCCGCCCGTTCCCGCACGGATTTCGAGAACCGCGTTTCGATCTTCTAAGGGATCGTAAGGGAGAAGCGCGCCCGCAACATCATCCTCGGTCGCTTCCTCGAGCTGATACGCGCAATAAATGTAGTCGAGCTTTTTGAGGAACTTATAATCAGCTAAGACCGCCATGTATTTACGGCGGTCAGCTAAAACATTCGGGTCGCCGAGCTCCGCTTCGACAGGGGGGAGGGGCCCAAGAACTTCCGTGATTTGATCGACGTCGATCAAACCTAAGCGGCCTTACTTAGCGAACTTAGCGTAGCGCTTCTTGAACGAATCAACGCGGCCTTCAGTGTCGACCATCGTCTTCGCGCCGGTGAAGTAAGGGTGGCACGCGGAGCACGTGTTGACCTGCATTTCCTTCTTCGTGGAACGGGTCTTGATAACGTTACCGCAAGCGCAGGTGATCGTCGCTTCGCCGTAGTTAGGATGGATATCGCTCTTCATTTGTTTCTTCCTTCTGTTTCGAAATTGAGACTATATTATATCATATTTCCCGCCCTCTTGGCAAGAGGGTATATTTATTGACTATTTTAAAACAATACGCGGCGATCCTTAAAGAACCGCCGCGCATCCTAGACCTAGACCTTTGACCTAGACCTACCTCAATTCGATTACTTCTTAATCGTGATCGAGAGCTTGTAGAACATCTTCAATTATATAACCATCCGACATGAGGTACAAACCATATTCTGGATTAGTCAGTTGATGATATGTCTCAGTCGAATAAAAAATATCCAAAGCCTGCTCTTCCGTCACCTTGAGCTCGCTTGCTAGAAGAACCACAATCCTCGCTATCTTTCGCTCCAATATATCACTTCTCATCAACCACCTCCTCGCTGCCAATAAAGCGAAGACATTGATTGATAATAACTTGATTAAGAATCGCTATTTGGTGATTAACCTTCTTATAAGCCAATTGGCCTAAAGCCTGTTCGGCCGTTATATCCCCATTCTCGTAAAGTTCTACAGTGTCAATTACATTATCATTTGCAACGCCGCCTTCAACAACGTCATATCGAGATTGGATTTGGCCACCATTTCTACAATCGATGACGTAATCAAGCCACTCCAAATCGTATTTATCGAATATCTTATATCTCAACCCGGCAATTTTCCGTGCTTGATCGATATCAAACTCGTATTGATTAACAGTGGGAACACCACCTTTATGTCTGCGCGATACATTGGGAGCCCACGCACTTGCCTGCTCTAGAAATCTCGTAAGATAAAATCCCTGCCCGAAATCTACCTTTTGTCTACCCTTCGCAACATCAGGAACCGGGATCGTAAGATATGAGCCATGATACAATGTCATAGCGCATTCTCCCAATTCTTGAGTGCCTCTACCGTGCTATCCGCGACATACTCGAAACTTTGCGTATGCAACGGTTCATATCCTGCGATTAAATAGTTATGAATGAGATCTTGCTTTTTCAAACGATCATGCATCGACCGCCCATCGATACCCAAAATTTTCGCCCCGCGCTCGATGGCCGCTACAGCCAAACGAATGCGTCGATAAGACATATCTTGAGTAATTGAGCTTCTCATAATGCTTATATTATATCATATTCTAGGGCTAAATACAATACGCGGCAGTTTCGGAAACAACCGAAAGGCCCTACCGGGCCGGCGCACGAATAGATTAAAGCGGACTTGAACTGCTACGCAGTCTCGAATCGGCTTGCCTACGCCCCTTCAATCAAGATCGAATTGTCGTAGCCAAGTCGCTTCGTGCCCTTCCTTTGGTCAGGCCTTCAAGTCCTCTTTAATCTACACGAATGCGCTTAAGGCCTCTCGAATACACACGAATGATGTTCTTTCTTATATATTTAAAACAAAACAAACGCGGCGATCCGTAAAGAACCGTCGCGCATCGTCAAGACCTAGATTTTTTTTTACCTAGACGTGTTAAAACAGCTCCGGCTCATTCTCAATCAAATCCTCGACCAAATATTTGCTATCAAGATTGTCTATACCATAACGACCTTGTGAAACTGCCTGCGCGAGCCGGCTTTTGAAATAAATATCGGTTGCCTTATCCAAATCAATTGATTTCACTTCAGCAAGTCGAGAAATGATATCAATCTCAAGGTTCTGTCGATAAAAATCAATGGCAGACGCTGTCATACACCATCTCCTTTAACGACCTCGTTTCCAAGATACTTCAGACATTCTACTATTGCCACATTTGAGATAAACGCGATTTGATCGCTTTTCTTCTGATACCGTAGGTTATTAAGCGTCTCTTCTCTAGAGGCATCGCCCTTAAAGTATTTATTAACCGTCTTAAAGACATCATCATCAGCTACAGGACCAATAACGACATCCCAAGGAGAATACACATCGATTCCCTTTCGACACGAGCACACAAAATCGAGCCACTCACTATCAGAATCATCAAACTTCAATACCTTGAGCGAATGTAATTTGTCCTCATCTAATTCGTACTTATTAACAAACGCGTCACTTTTCAACCCGGCACGATCCGCCTTTCGCTTAGCCCACCGCAGAGCTTGTTGATAGAAGGTTGTCACATAGAACGCCTTACCGAAGTCGACATACGATTTGGAATGTTGCACATCCGGCGTTGGAATATCGAAAAGAGAGCCATGATAAACTATCATATACTTATTCCTCTCTCTCTTACACAATCAGTTAAATCTTCGACCAAATATTCTGCGCCAAGAGTATGAAGGACTTCATAATGAGGTATAAGATACTCATCAAGAGCGCCGCTTTTTTTCAAAATCGCATAAACCTCTTGCTGCGACAAATGCCATGCGTCAGCAAGAGCGTGAATCATAAAGATAATGAAAACGAGAATAGAACGATTCGCCATACTTAGTATTATACCACATTTCTTCCCAAAATACAATACGCGGCGATCCTTTCGAACCGCCGCGTTGGTAGGGAGCGACGTCCTCGCCGCCCCGCTTTTCTTTTCGATTACTTGAGATCAAGAGCTATGCAATCTGATATGCGCACTTCTTTTTAGCACGCGCGAACTCCATAATGTCTTCACCAAGTTCCTCGATAGACATACTAGACTCCGGTTGCATCCTTCGCCACTTGGTGTAATCTTCCGGCGCTCTATTCATCATTACTATAAAACGTTCAGTATCAACATAGCCGACACGATCAACAAGCGCCCCAAAACAGAGGGACAGCAATTCACTATCAGTCACCATTTTCATATCTGTTCCTCCATAATAAAATCGATTGGATTGGCAACTCGCATGTTATTGATATTTTCAATCTTCTTCAAAATACCTTTGTCGGTTGTAAGAAACCAATCACATTCCGCCGCCTCAGCACTAGCCAAATGCAAAGCATCTAACTTCTTAATACCATACTGCATCAACTCGGCGCCTCGAGCGATAATACTATAATCCATGTCGATATGAACAGTTGATGTTTCGCGCCATGGAGAAATCAACAAAGTCCTATTAAAAAATGGGCTCTTAGCAATTTCATAGTCAAGCGCATCACTCCAAGCGTATTCTACAATCTCTTCTCGCATCAAAGCTTGAACTCGTAGCTTTGCCTCTGTTTCGATACGAATGCTTAACTGCGACTGTTCGTCGAACGGTCGATTAAAGCAACAATTATCTAAATACACTCTCATACTGCTTATATTATACCATAATCCTCTCAAAAATACAACACGCGGCGATCCTTTCGAACCGCCGCGCATCGTTTAGCTTGAGTAGCAAGCGAGATTAGTCGTTGTTCTCTCCGATGAGCTTGATGACGAGACGATAGAGGCTCGTCGTATCGACATCGACGCCCTCAAGATCAACCGTATTGAGCTCGGCGACAAGGCTCTTGTCCTGAAGTTCCGCGTTGAGCGCCTCAAGCGCCGCTTCAACGCCGCCCTCGCCTGCGAGCGCGGCAAGATCGATCTTCTTGACGAGTTCCTCGACCTCGGCCTGCGCTGCATCTTCGATCGTCTCGTAGGTTTCGCCCTTCTGCGCACCAAGACGGAACGCAATCGCAAGAGTTTCACCTTCGGTCGTCGTCTCGGCCGTGATGCCGTTCTGACCCGCCCATTCGGTATATCCATTCTGCTCGTTTTTGTCGAGAAGATCCGCACCGGGGATCGTGTCGGGCGTATTAGCGACGATGACGTACTTCGCACCATCGTACTCGACATGGCTACCTTCGACAGTCGTCGAAACGTGGGTGATCGCATCGCCCTCTTCCGCGATCTTCGCGGTCATGAGCGTCGCACCTTCGGCGAGGATGATGTGGCAACCATCGGTCGTAATGATGTCACCCGAGATCGTCACCGCACCGTTAATCGTCGCAGTATTAGAGTGCTGGAAGCCGACATCGCAAGCGATAGAGGCACCATCACCAATCGTCGTATTGCCGGGCTCAGTACTCGAGAGATGACCAAGGAAGAGCAATCCGGAGTCATCGTCAGTCGTAACCGCCGCGCCGGCAGCGATGTCACCATAAAGATAGATGCCCTTCGTGTTGTTTACACGATAGTTAACCTTAATCGCGAGATCGGTCGGGATGCCGACATGGCCACCGAAGTCCATCTCATGAGCAAGAATAAGCGTGTAATTGTGACCCGTAAGGCCAAGCGCAGTAGGATCTTTACCGGAAGCCCAGTTATTGTAACCCATCTTATCATCATTGCAGATAATCGTATCGCCGTCAATTAGCGTAATCTGCGTACCATCCTCGCGAACATACGACGCGAACTGCGAAGTCGCATAAACCGTGGTCGGTTCCGTACGAGGAACAACAGTTGCAGGCGTATACGTATATAGACCCGTTTCCGAATCCTGAGACTCCTCGACTCCGGTAGAACCGACAATTGTCGTCTTAAGTCCGGTCAGCTGAGTGGATGAAATGAGTGTACCGTTGACATAAATGCCCTGACGAGCCGCCCATGTAGCACATTCCGCGATAGTCACTGTAGCATCGCTGGCGATATGAATTTTACCTTTGTCACTGTCATTGTTCTGAGGAACAACTTCACCCTCTGCGGGTGTACCAATGATGATACGCTTACCTTGAGCATTGATGGAGCCGGTATAATCGGAAACATCAGTAAACGTGATAAGATGGCAGCAAGCGGAGTTGTCGTCTTCAAACGATCCCGAACCGGAAAGCTTGGCGAACGTGCAGCTATTGCCCGAATAGCCATTATCGTTATACCACGCTGCAGTCTCACCATCAAACGCCTCTTCGCAATCTTCGAGAATAAGCTCATAAGCGCAGGTCAAATTCGACTTGGGAAGATACGCGTGAACACCATTGAACTTGACCTTGGAGTTCGCATTACCAAGTCGCTCGACATTGCTAAGCGCGGCATTGACGGCACCGGTTGTGTGATTAGCATTATTGAAAGTACCAAAATTCTTGAGCGTCACCGTGCCGGCCCAAGCGGAGCCATCGGCAGCGTACGCGGCAGCATTGCAATTCGCCTGTGTAGGAATACGACCGGAGTAAACAATCTCGCCTTCGCCCTTTGCCGCAGAGCCGAGATCACCGACGGCGTTGATGGTACCCTTTACGACGATACCATTACGAGCCGTCCAAGTCTTGCCGGAAGCGATTGTGGCCTCAACATCGGAAGCGACAATGATCGAACCTTCCTGCGCATCCAAATAGTCCTTAGTAGAACCGAAAAGGACGCTCTTCTTATTCGCCGCGCCGTCGATGATAACCGCACCGGCGAACGCGGAGGATTTCTTGAAGATGAACTGCTGCTTAGCCGAGGTCTGTCCCGTCAACTTTAGCGTGCCGGAGCCTTCAATCGCATCAAAAGTATAGCCGTTCGCGCCGAAGCCGTCGTTGATGTTAAAGGCAAGGGTATCATTCTCGCCATCCTCAAGAATAATCTTACCCTTAAATGCGAGTCCATCAGAGGAACCGATATTGCCCGCAACACCAGTCACCTTGATTGTATCAACACCGACGAACTGATTAAAATCGAACCAAGAAAGGGTGATTGTATTAAGGTGAAGCGCACCCGTCCAACCGAGGCCAAAAATGAACGGTGCTACCATGTTATTATTAAGCGTCTCAGGACCGACATACTTAACAGTACCGGCACCAATGAACGTGAGCTTCGGAAGCGTCGTAGATGCAGAAACCGTCAACGTAACATTTTCGGGAATAGTAACGATACCAGGAAGAGCTGCCGTAGGCTCACCATTCGACCAAGTAAGCGACGCGAGGGACTCGAGCGTCGTATCTTCGGAGGCGGTGGCTTCGGTCGTCGTAATCACTTCACAAACAAGCTTGGTAAGGGGCTGATACGTATTATCAGGGTTGCCGTCGTTAAGAATGCTGATTAAGGAATCCGTATCGCCTTTATTAGAGGTCGGGGCCGCACGGAAATGGACGACACCGGAAATCTTTGCTTCCGCCGCAGTACCGACAGTAAGGATGGCGCCATCGCCAAAGCTATAGACGGCAGTATTACGCGAAGCGATATTGGAATCGGCCCATCCATCAGCCGCCGTACCGGTCGTCACCGCCGTACCCTTATAGCCGCCGATTGTTACGGTAGTCGGAGTGTTGTTATCAGCGTCCGTTGCGCTTCCCGCCTTAACGAATGCAATCGACTTCAAGAGAATCTTTGTGCCGGAAGCGAGGCCTTCCTTTTCGGGAATCGTGATAGAAAAACCGGTGCAATTCTTCCATGCGTAGTTGCTGGCGTTATCACTATCGTTGATGATAGTGAACTTCGTTGTCGAACCTTCGTCGAAGGTTACCGTAGCCGCCCACGCCGAGGTAAGCGTAGCCACCGCAGCAGTTAGTAGAGCTATTAGTTTTTTCATTTGTTTTGCCTTGTTTTATTAGGGTTTTTGTTGAAATTACAACATATGCTCAAGGAGGTCGTCCCCTCGAACTGAGAACATTATAACAAATTCTGTCGCCGATTGCAAGAGCTTTGCGAAAGAAAGTTTTTGAAGTAGTAAGGCCCTACCGGGCCGGGGCACGAATAGAGTAAAGAGGTCTTGAACTGCTTTCGCAGTCTCGAAACGGCTTGGCTTAAGCCCTTTCGATCGAGCTCGAATGGCCAAAGCCAAGTCGCGTCGAGCCCTTCTACCGAAGGTCATCAAGTCCTCTTTAATCCACACGAATGCTGACCAAGCCTCTCGAATACACACGAATGATAATATGCCCTCTCGAATATCGTACTTGACCACGAATACGCTATTCTTATTTTGCAACTTTAGGATCTATTCGTGTTCATTCCGAACGCGCTGACGGCTATTAGTGTCGATTAAGAGGACTTTATACCCGTAGGGTTGGAGACGGAGAGGCGATAGACGTCGAGTTCACTCGTAAGTCTATTGCCTCTTTGGCTTCAATCTCGCCTTCGGGCGAGATAAAGTCCTCTTAAGCGATTCGTGCGCCGCGGCGGTAGCCGCCGCCAAAACAATCCTGTTAATCCTGTCAATCCTGTCAAAAAACAATCCGCGGCGATCCTCACCGAACCGCCGCGCAGTAATCAATGATTAGCAGTAATATCGAAGCTCACCGAAAAACTCTTTCCATCGTGTCTCGACTTCAAAAACTCGCGCCTCGACTATCCGCATCAATTTTCGAAGAACAACTGGTTCAATATACGAGTCATTATTTGCTAACAAGCATTTATGTGCCTTAGTGATCCAAACCTTTGTTGCATCCTTCTTGGGAGCACCTTCGGAAAGATGAATATGCACAGGCTCTAACGGACGACCTTCATCCGCCCAGAAATAAACCCAAAACGAACCTGCCTTAAAAACCTGAGGCATTCTGAAATCCTCCGGTTTCTGCAAACTCAAGAATCAAATGCGCAGTGGACTCAACTATTTCTTTATAACGCGCGATTTCTTCTTCGGTAAAGCCGAAATTATCACACCAGTCATATTGGGGCAAGTAGCAAACGACATTATGAAACCCATCTTTCTCATCGGGCTTTTCGATGTAAACCTGAACCGTTCCATTCGGCTTCATCTCAGAATGGACTATCTCAGTTTCATCATTTAATGTCATAAACGGATATAACATTATCGTTCCTCCTTACGACGAATATTATACCATATTCCGCTTCCAAATACAATACGCGGCAGTTTTGATAGGGTTGCCTGCGGCGCAGGCGCTACCGCGCCGGTGCACTAATGCTGTTCAGGCCTCTCGAATATACGCGAATGAGTTATAAGGGGAATTTTATTCGTGTTCATTCCGAACGCTCTGACGGCTATTCGTGTCGATTTGGCTTAGGCCAAAGCGATTCGTGCGACGCGGCGGCAGTCGCCAAAAAACGCGGCAGATTAAGCCGATTTGGTGCTACACCAAAAGATCGTTTCGTGCGGCACGGGAAGATCGTTAGGTGCGGCACGAACACTTCTTACCCTGCGGCAGGGAATGTGTAGGTGACTACTCCAGGGATTTATGGTATAATATTCCTCATGAAAATCAACCCTAACAACCGCTCTTTAAAACGTATCGGCCGCGGAATCAAGCTCGAAGGCCATTCCACTCGCGAAACGAAAGCCGTTCGCAACGCCA
>JAZLMG010000025.1:0-11943 GCA_045598585.1 Kiritimatiellia bacterium | reverse complement strand
GTCCACCACCGGGAAGCCCGCGAGCGGACCGGACTCGAGCGCCTTGCGGACGCCCTTCTCGACCGCCGGGATGTACTCCGTCGGAATCACGCCGCCCTTGACCTCGTTGACGAACTCGAAGCCCTTGCCCGGCTCCTGTGGAGCGAGCTTGAGGCAGACGTGCGCGTACTGGCCGCGGCCACCGGACTGCTTGACGTGCTTGTACTCGTTGTCGACCGGAACCGTGATCGTCTCGCGGTACGCGACCTGCGGCGCACCCACGTCGCAATCGACGTTGAACTCGCGCTTCAGGCGGTCGACGATGACCTCGAGATAGAGCTCGCCCATGCCGGCGATGATCGTCTCGGACGTCTCCTGGTCGAAGCTGACGACGAAGGTCGGGTCTTCCATCGCGAGAGCGTGGAGCGCCGCGCCGAGCTTTTCGTTATCACCACGGGATTTCGGCTTGACGGCGACCGAGATAACGGGAGCCGGGAAGTCGATCGATTCGAGGGTGATCGGGTGCTCGGGATCGCAGAGAGTATCGCCCGTACGCGTTTCGGTAAGACCGACGCAAGCGACGATGTCGCCGGCATGAGCTTCATCGAGAGGCTCCTGCTTGGCGGCGTGCATGCGGAAGAGACGGGAAATGCGCTGTTCCTTGTTGAGAGTCGAGTCGAGGAGCTCTTCGCCGAGCTTGAGCGTACCCGAGTAAACACGGACGAACGTGATCTTACCGCCGGACTTCGGATCGTTCATGATCTTGAACGCGAGGCCGCAGAAAGGCTCGTTGTCCGAAACTTCACGCTTCTGGGAAGGATCGTCGGCCGAAACCGCCGCGCCCGTATCGAGAGGCGAAGGAAGGTAATCGCAAACGGCGTCGAGGAGCGGCTGAATGCCCTTATCCTTGAACGCGGTACCGCAGAACGCGGGAGTGATCGTACGAGCAAGGCAGCCCTTGCGGATAGCGGCCTTGACCTCGTCCATCGTAAGCTCTTCGCCCGCGAAGAACTTTTCCATAAGCGCATCGTCCTGCTCCGCGGCGGATTCGATCATCTTCTGGCGATATTCTTCGGCCTTGGCCTGATATTCCTCAGGAATGTCCTTTTCGATAACGGTCTTACCGAGGCTCTTCATATCGAAGTAGAGCGCTTTCATCTTGATGAGGTCGATGACGCCATCAAAGGTTTCGGCCTGGCCAATCGGAATGACCATCGGGACGGGGTTCGCGCCGAGCTGGGCCTTCATCTGGTCCATAACCGAGTAGAAGTTCGCGCCGACGCGGTCCATCTTGTTGACGAACGCGATCTTCGGAACTTTATACTTTTCGGACTGACGCCAAACCTGTTCGGACTGGGGCTGAACGCCGCCGACCGCGCAGTAAAGAGCAACGGCGCCGTCGAGAACGCGAAGCGAGCGTTCGACTTCGGCCGTGAAGTCAACGTGTCCGGGAGTATCGATCAAGGAGAGGCGGTAGTTGCCCCACTGAACGCACGTCGCGGCGGACTGAATCGTGATACCACGTTCCTGTTCCTGGACCATGAAGTCCATGGTAGCGGCGCCGTCATGAACTTCACCGATCTTGTAGTTCTTGCCGGAATAGAAAAGAATACGCTCCGAGGTGGTCGTCTTACCACCGTCGATGTGGGCCATAATACCGAAGTTACGGACTCTTTCGAGCGGAATATCACGCTTTGCCATTGTTCTTTATCTTTCTTTAGTGTTGAAAATCACTTCAATGAAGGGATATTATATCATATTTCCTTGCCGTTTGACAAGGGGGTAGCGCCGATGCATCACCGAACTGTAGATTCTCATTGTTAATGCGCATAATGACAGCTCGTCATCAGACGCCGCATATCGCGGCAGTTATTTCATTTCGACCGTGAATCGATGAATATTGTTCCGCAATTGCGTTTGATATGCGATTTTACGAGTTCGAGGTCTTCATCGCACTCGCCTAAAAGTCCTTTTACCTTAATAAGCGGCGCGTGATACTTCTTCATCATCGCCAAAGGACGCGTGCAGGGGTTGTACGGGATCTTGCCGTAGGGAACAAGCGTCTTCCACTTAAAGCCCTTCTCCACAAGGAACTCGGTAAAGCCGAGCTCGTAGCGGTCAATGACATCTTGCCGAGAAGGTAGTTTCGTTACTTGCCTAAGAAACTCCCCGACCGCGCCGCTTTCGAGAACCTGACGCTTGAAGACGTAAAAGTAAGACTGCACATGCTTGCGCCCGCGCGATGAACAAGAAGTCTGCCCCCAGAAGTCGCACGTCTCTTTCGTCATCTTCGCCAATGTTTCTTCAAGCGGATAGACCGGGCCGATGCATGAGTCGTTAAGCACTATAAGCTCCTCGGCTTCCTTGCCCCACCCTTCTCGCTCGGCAATTTCGTAGCCGCGCTTATAAGAGCCGAAGTCATACTCTCCGTGGCGCTTTGCTTCAAGAATCGTGACGTAAGGAAGAATCTTCTTCGCCTCCTCCGGTTCCAAGAGCGAATCGAAGTAAGCGACGACTTTACCGGCAACCGCAGCAACGCCCTTCACAAGCTCGATTTGCCGCGGCTCAATCTTGCCGTCCGCAGTATACATCGCAATCACCGCCGCGCGCTTATTCTCGCCCTTATGCTCGCCCTTAAGTTCAATTTCCGTAGCTTTTTCACCGTAAACGCGCGGACGCTCGGAGTACGCCGTCTGCAATTTCCACGGATGCGGTTCATCCGCCCACTCCTCCAAGAGATTACCAATGAAAGACAAGCCTTTTATCTTGCCGAGTTTTCTTCCGACCTTACCCCCGAGGTGATGATAGGTATAATACCAGCCGTTTTCCTTTACGCACAAAAAGCCGCCGATAATCTTGGATAAGGGCTTGGGCAAGTTCTTGTGCCACGTGATTCTATGATATACCGGATCCTGCTGCCCGTATCTTATAAAACTATTACAATCAAGCCGAAGTGCCGGATGAAAGAACGGATCGCCTGCCGCAAGCTCCTTTGCCCATCTTGTTTTGAAGAACTCACATTCGTCGGTAAAACGAGCAATCTTGTCGGGATCCATATCATTGCCGCGACTCTTCGATTCGTAATGATAGAGTTCCGCGAACGGCGTCCAGATGTTATGATAGCCGGTCGCGCGAAGACGCAGGCAGAAATCGACATCGTTAAAGGCGACGGCCAAACCCTCGGTCTCGAAGCCACCGACTTCGCGATACACTTCGCGCCTGACCATAAGGCACGCGCCTGTAACCGCCGAATATTCATGCGCGACAATCATCCGTCCCATCACGCCGGGATCTTCGCGAGGGTGATTAACGAACGCATGACCCGCAACACCTCCCATACCGAGAATTACCCCCGCATGTTGAATCGTGTTATCGGGATAGTACAGTTTCGCGCCGACTGCGCCGACTTCGGGTAGCCGCGCGAACGCGACCATCTCCTCCAACCATTCGGGGGTAATTACCTCCGTATCATTATTGAGGAGTAAGACATATTCACCTGTCGCCTCCTCGACACCGATATTGACGAGCTTCGAGAAATTAAACGGAATATCGGCGCTCACTACCCTGACGCGAGAGTCTTGAGCAATCACTTTCATGTAGTCGAGCGCTTCAGATTCGCGTGAACCATTATCGACAATTATGATCTCGTAATCAGGGTAGGTTGTCTTCGCGAAAACACTTTCGATACACTTCCTTAAGTCCTCGGCATGGTCGCGCGTCGGAATGACAATGCTGACGCGTTTCTTTTCAGGCAAATCAAAGCGTATGCGATAAAAGCTCGGCGCATCGCTCTTTGGACTCTCAACCGTTCCCGATAAACCCCTTCGCTCAAGCGCAGCGGAAACTGCGGCATGTCCGGCGATAACTGCATACGACTTTGCCGTAATCGCCTTGGAAACGCTCTGCTCGTGCGCCCGCCAATAATAGAGCGTCTTGGGAACATGAACAACCTTCGATGCCTTTTCGGTTAAACGCAAGAAAAGATCGTGATCCTGACTACCGTCGAACTCGGAACGAAAGGCGACATTGAGCTTATCAAGCAGACTTCTTTTAAAAGCCGAAAAATGACAAAGGTAATTATCCACTAAAAGCATAAAGGGATCGAAATCAGGCTTATCGGCATAGATGGTAAACTCGCCGGTTTCGGAGATAAACGTCACTTCATCGGTGTAAGCGAAATCAGCCCCCTCTTCCTCAATAGCCCTCGCAACTTCCTTTACCGCATCTGGATCGAGTTTATCGTCGTGATCCAAGAGCGCAATGATTTCACCGGTCGCGAGTTCGAGCGCGGCATTTGAATTTGCGGAGATGCCGCCATTACTTTCTAGCCGTTTATATTTTACTCGCTCATCACCCTTCGCGATTTCTTTAACCATCTCACCGACTTTATCATCAGACGAAGCGTCGGCAAGGCAAAGCTCCCAATCGGTATATGTCTGCTCAAAGACAGACTCCAGCATTTCCTTAAGAAACTGCTTCGGCGTATTAAAGAGCGGAACGAGAATACTTACTTTCATTTCATCACCTCATAGAATGAGTAAGCGCCGACAGTGCGGATAAAGTTAAGGTTTCCTTGCGCGATTTCATCGGCAATCAAACCGGGAGCCATCAAGAACGTGACGTCCAATTTGCGCAAATCATCAACCGTAAGCTCCACCTCAAATTGATCGGGATTAAGCACTTTGAATTCCGCCTCGCCTTCTGACTTCAGCTTAAGACCGATATGCGCGTAGCGATTATAGACGTCTTGATACTTACCCTCGGAATCGAGCTTGCTCCACCGATCAAGGGCAGGATAGATATTCGTCGGGTTGATTGAAGGCACTCCCGCAACCAGCGTAATGTTGGGAATCGGGAAAGAAGATACGACTGCCCACTTGGCGCTCGGCTGACTCTTCGAGATATCCTTAATCGCCTTTACGACTTCGAGCTTTTGAATGTGCTTAACTCCGCGGCGAACGGGATTGACGAGCACTCCACCGAAAAGCGTCGCCGAAGCCAGTAAAATGACGGCGAGCCACCTCGAGCGAGCACCATTTTGCATTAAGGCGAAATTAAGGACCGCAAAGAACCCGGTAAGCAGGACCCAGGCGGGAAGCGGAAGATAATCGGCGTTAAAATTGTAACCGACCACCGCTGGCACACAGGCGAAAGCAACAGCCAAGACGCCACCTACCACTGATCGTACCATCGGCCTATCTCGAAGTGCCATTGCACGAATGAGCAAGATCAAATTAATCAGCGAGAAAATCACGGCCGAACGATTTGCCGTGCAAAGATCCATCAATGTCAGCTTGGCAAGCGTTTCCGGGAAGCCGAAAACCGTGTACACTCCGACAAACAATGCGACAACAAAAAGCAATACAGAAAGCAGATCGATGCGGCGGCGAGCAACCATGCCCCCAATCGACAACACCCACACGAACGGGAAGATATCAAGAAACGCGGAACTCTCGCAGGCGTTGGCAAAGATACCGCCGCCCTTTACTACCGACAACAATGTAGTAAACGACAAAAAGAGACAATGCCCCATACCGCCTCCTGACGAGCGACGATGCCCGGGATAGACGGTATCTCCAATGGTAGCGATCGTGTCGGCCGAAAGACTGTAGAAATAGCCCATGAAACCGACCAAGATTGTGACGGCGATTATGGCGACTCCGATGTCTTTCGAACTTACATGGAACTCCTCCTTACGTTCCATGAGTCGCCAAAAGGCCAAGGCGAGAACGACATACGCGAGCGGAACCTGCCAAGCGGGGTACACCGTCAAGATATAAACTCCCGCACACCAGGTTATGAGCGCGAGATATCCGACGCGAGACCAAAACGTCTTCGCCGTCAGATACTTATCGAAGGCGACGATCAAAAGGAAACCCGCGAAGAGCATTTCGACAAGTCCACTGGCCACGAACCACCACTGAACTACCGGCGACAAGGCGACCATCGAAGCGAAGAGGATCGAATAGAGGCGCTTATCTTTGGTTAAAAGGCGTCCGAACTCGTACGAGACCAATAATAGCGCGAGAACACGCCCGCACCAATAGAAAGCGAGCGCATTGCCGAAAGGCAGAAAGAGATATCCGAGTTGGAACGGACGGAATATAATGAGCGGATTCAAGACCGCCTGGCCATACCCGAGGAACATATCCGTCGTCGTCGCGCGGACGATTTCGTTGAAATACGGAAAACCCGCGGCAGCTTGAGCGAAAGCAAGCGGCGTAAAGACCGCCCACTCATCGGAGCGAATCGCGCGAGAAAGTCCGAGCAGAATGCCTTTGTCGGATTGCCCGAAGTAGGCGCACCACATGCCGATAGAAGAGCCGTTAAGCCCGAGGATTACGGCAAGAACGAACAAAATCGCCGCGATCAAGTAGCGTTTTTTATGGAGCATACGGCATCCCCTTTAAGAACCGCTCGAATTCCTGTCGGCCCTTCCGCGCGATTATATCGAGAATGATGCCGCAAGTCAAAAGTACACAGGCGACCGTAAACGCCAAGCCCGAGACGATTAAGGTCGGAAACTTCGGTACGAGTCCCGTTTTGACGTAATCGAACATAACGGGAACAAACATCGCTCCCGATATTACGATCAAGAGTCCGGCCAATGCGGAGAAGAAGAGAAGCGGACGATACTCCTTCAGCATATTGACGATCGTAACGAGAACCTTGAAACCGTCCGAGAAAGTGTTGAGCTTCGATACGCTCCCTTCGGGACGATCTCGGTACTCGATCGGGAGGCTCTCGACCGAGAGTCGCTTATCGAGCGCGTGAATCGTCATCTCGGTTTCGGTCTCAAACCCGCTTGAGAGCGACGGAAAGGTCTTCACGTATCGCCGACTGAACGCGCGATAACCCGTCATGATATCGACAATATCGCCGCCGAAACACACATTGACGAGCTTACGAACGAGCAAATTGCCGAAGTTATGGAAGGCTCGCTGATTGACTTGAAGATAAGTCGACGAAAGACGATCGCCGATTACCATATCCGAGCCTTCCTCGACACGCTTCAGAAGTTCCGCGCCACTTGAAGCGGGGTAGGTATCGTCGCCATCGACCATCAAATAAGCGTCCGCCTCAATATCGCGGAACATGGATCTGACGACATTGCCCTTTCCCTGACGACGCTCGCGCTTGACGATGGCGCCCGCCTTCTCAGCCGCCTCGACAGTTCCGTCGGAAGAGTTATTGTCGTAGACGTAGACCTTCGCTTCCGGCAATGCCACGCGAAAATCGCGAACGACCTTCCCGATCGTCCCCGCCTCGTTATAGCAAGGTATCAATACCGCCGTTTTCATAAACGATCCTCCGAAGCAAGTGCCACAAGTTTATTGATATAGGTCGTCATGTCGAAACTCTTCTTAGCTAAATCGAATTGCGCTGCTCTCAGCGTTTCGCGCGCTGCCTTATCGGTGATAAGCTTAGTCGCGAGCTCCGTCATGTGCTCGACATCGAGATAATTTGCAACACATTGCTCGGCAAAACCGGCCGTCTCGAACATTTCAGGGAAGCCGGAGGCCTTGTCAAAGCAAACGACAGGAAGCTTATGAGACATGGCCTCAATGACCGTACCCGGCAAAGGATCGAGAATACTCGTCAAAAGATAGAGGTCGCTGAGTTCATAGACTCTGTCGATAAACTTAACTTCTCCCAAACACTCGAAGTCTTCCCTTAATCCGAGATTTTCGATCTGCGACGAGTAAAAGATGCTCTGAAAATCGCGCAACGGATCGTAACCGGATCCGGCCCAAACGAAGCGGAATCGCCGTGAAGGATTTTGCGCTTTGATTCGCGCGGCCGTTCGCAAGAACAAGTCAAAGCCCTTACGATACTCGACGGTACCGACGCCCAAAACAATAAACTCGCCCTTCTTCTTGCGCGTCTCCAGGCGACTGAAAAGTTCTGCTTCCCGCGCGGAAATTTTCTCCGTCTGAGCAACGGGAAGCGAACTCTTGCCCTGAGGCAAAATCGGATACGTCTTAACTTCCGATAGACCTACCTCCTTCAAAGCCGAATCGCGGCAAAGCTTCGAAGAAAAAACGACCTTCGTCCCATATTGAAAGCAGTCCTTTACGGAGCCGGGTGGACAATATTGCGCGAATTCGTGGATGCACACAACCGAAGGAATACGCTTCTCTTTCAGACACTTAAGTACAAAACCGGAAAAGGCCGAATTGACGATCGCAAACTTGAACTGATAGTCGTCGATCTGTTTCGTAAGCACTTTTGCCTGATAGTCACCGTCATAACGTACTACAGAATCGAAAGCCAGGAAACGCCACGACTCCGCCTTGTATAGCTCGTCAAGTTCACCCTCACAAAGCGACACGGCAAGAACATTAAACTTCTTATTTAGCTCACGGAGCATGCTTAACGTATGTATCGGACATCCGCTGCGAGTACTTATTGGCGAAACGATTATGCAGTAGGGTTTGGCCTTATCTTCTTGGATTGTACCGTTATAAAGCTTGAACTTCGGCGATTCTACCGGAGGAGGAGCTTCTCTCGGCTCAATTGGCTTATCGGCTCCAAGTCTAATCCCGTACTTACGCGCTATCCACCACGCCATCACGCCATAGGGCAGAAAGAGCTTAATCAGTCCTCGCAACTTTTTGATCATAGTCCGCTTCCTTCGGTCGGGCCGTCATAGACGACGTGGCCATGGTCGAGACGAATGACGCGGCTGCAGTATTTCTTGATGTCGTCAGGATTGTGCGAGACGAGAACGAGCGTCGTTCCGTTCACGAGAAGCTTCTCGATTCGTTTCTCACATTTGGCGGCAAAATCGGCATCGCCCACCGCCATCACTTCGTCGACAAGCAGAATCTCGGGCTCGATTGCGGTCACGATACCGAAGCCGAGTCGCGCCTGCATGCCCGAGGAGTAAGTGAAGACGGGAGAGTCGATGAATGGACCGATATCAGCGAAGTCAATGATATCCTGCGTAAGCGCTTCCATCTCCGCACGCGTACGGCCTTGAAGAACGCCGTTGAGGATGATGTTCTCGCGGCCCGAAAGCTCGGGACAAAAGCCCGCACCGAGAGCGAGCATCATCGAAACGCGTCCGCGCATCTTGACCTCGCCTTTATAGCGCTTGTAAACTCCGCCGATGATCGACAAGGTCGTCGTCTTGCCGCAACCGTTGTGACCTACAAGCCCGACGCGTTCGCCGCGATTGATCTTGATATTGACATGGTCGAGCGCCGTATAAGTCTCGGCCTCGCGCAAGTCTTTAATGTACTGAAAGGTGTGGAGGATGATGTTCTTAAGCCCGTAATGCCGACGGGCGATACGGAAAGCCATACTGACATTATTAAGTTCTATAATCGGGGAATCCATCACATCATCTCCGCAAAGCCGGGTTCCATCTTCCGAAAGATCGTCCGCCCGACCAAGAAAACGACAATCGCCACCGGCAAAATGACGAAGATGTTTTCCCCATGCCATCCGGGCTGATAAAAGATATCGCGCCAAAGCTGCATAATGCGCGCCATCGGATTGAGGTTGTAAATCATCACAAATTTTGCGGGAACGGCATCCATTGGGATGAAGACGGGCGACAAGAACATCCAAATCATCATAAAGATGCCCATGATTCGCTCGAGATCGCGGAAATAGAGATTGACCGCGGCATAAGCGTAACTGACACCGACCGAGAAAAAGGCGAGAGAGAAGAAAACCGCCGCGAGATTCGGGATAATCGTCAAAAGATTCGGATTGACCCCGTAGCAAATCATCATCACGATAAGGACAGGGATCGTCAAAATAAAGTGAATCGATTCCGTGAAGAACGTGCCCCAAATCAGGATTTCGCGATCGAAGGAAGTCTTCTTAAGGAGGCCTTGATTGCTCGTCAAAACACTGCCGTTTTGCATGACGACATTGGCGAAGAACTGCCAAAGAAACGAGCCGCTCATCAAGTAGAGGAGATAGTTCGGCGCATTAAAGCGCATCATGACGCCGAAGACGAAATAGTAGACGCTGCTGGTCAGCGCCGGCATCATCAGCGACCACAAGAACCCAAGCGCGGTCGCATTGTATTTGAGCTTGAAGTCCTTGGCGATAAGGACTCTAATTTGATCTATTTTAAGTTGCAATGAATGTGTGACCATACTTGCCACACATTATAGCATTTTTTTTTATACCCTGTCAATATGGCTAATTATCGCCAAAATCCCCCGTGTTCGTCCGCAAACTTTCGCGGTCAGTCGTAGGCCGAAGTGATGTCACATGTCTTTAAGCGAAAGTCCTGAGAAGGAAATCGCAAGCTCACGCTTCGCAGGATTCTTATCGAAGAACGCTTCCGCCTTACGCTTCAACTCTTCGCGGTTTATACGCCCTTCATCAATCTTTATCTCATAGAAGGCAAGCTTGTTTTTGATTTCATCTTCGCAGACGAGATCGATTTCATTCTCCCCTTTGCGATCCCACCACGCACCCATGCGAGTGAAGCGCGTATCTTCCACAAACTTCCAATAGAAATATCGCTCAAGCGAGTATCCGGCAAAGACATTAAAGTCGCGGCAAACCAACGCTTTAAGTTCTTCGAAGCGACTCAGCTCGATCATGTACTGATACTTATAGACAAAGCGGAACCAGAATCTAAAGAAGCAATCATCGATTTGATAGTGACAATTCTTGTTGCTCGTCTTCTCAAAGATTGGCTGTTTCTTCGAGATAAGCGAATAATCGTTCTCAAGTTTCGTCAAGAACCCGCCGACTTCCATCCCAAGTTCATTCTTTATCTCGGCAAAGGTGGTCTTGCCTGCGGCAATTGCGGTTAAGATCGCAAAATAGGTACCATAATCCTTGCCGAACTCTTCGACCAGAATCGTCTTACCTTCGTCGATAAAGGAGGTGATTCGACCGAAGACAACCGAGAGCATATCCGCCTTCGTGTACGCTTCATTTGACAAGAGAAGATCGATATAGCGAGGGATGCCACCGGTTATCGTCCACAGCGCCAGCAAGTCCTCGGCGGTATATTTGGCGTTGTAATGTCGAAAGACTTTCTTTACGAGGGATGGCTTGAAAGGATCGAGATTCAGCTTGCCGGTGTTGCGCCCATATAAGGGCTCCCCGTCGTTGAAGAAAATCTTATTCATCAAACGATTGATGCTACCGCAAACCACAAGATTCAGCTTCGATATGGTGTGATATTTATCCCAAACTCCTTGAATGTCTCCGAAGATACCGGGATTCACACGATCGAACTCTTGAAACTCATCGATTACGAGAGTAAACGACCGATCCTTCGAAACAATCATGATTTCTTCAAAGACCTCCTTGAAGGTTTCGCTTTTGCCCGCGATATGAAGGCCAAGTATTCGTTCCGCCTCTTCTTGGAAAGTTGCACACTGCACTTTTTCCGGCTTGCGCGTTACCAAAAAATAAAGACAAGGAGAAGCTCCATCATCAAAAGCTTGCTTAACGAGTTCCGTCTTGCCGACGCGCCTACGACCCGTGACGATCGTGAGCCGTGCGCTTTTCTTCGCCGTCTCGCGAACTTTCTTAAGTTCTTTAAGTTCTTCTTCTCTACCGAAAAATTCCATACTCTCCTCCGAGGGTTGACAAATGCGTGTTTGCGAAACCGCCATTTGTTAACCGTATTATACCATATTTCCGCGACGCTGCGCAATAGGGGATTAACAAGAGGCTTATGTTTACAATCTTCTCAACAAAGAAGTTGATGACCGCCGCGCCAGATTCTATCGCCTCATCCGCCGGTTGGCTCTACACCTTTGCAAGGAGGCGCGGTGATGGGCGTTGTTTGCGGCGGATGCTGCCGATTATAACGCCAAAGAATTTCCTTGCCGCACAGCAAGGTATTTTCGTGCCGCACGAAAAGAGTCTCGCGTGCCGCACGGAATTTAAATTAACGAAAATGAGACTCGCAAAAGAAAGGAGATAGCTAAATGGCTATCAAGATCAAGAAGAAGTATCGCGTTGTCAGCGCGATGA
>JAZLMG010000024.1:0-21369 GCA_045598585.1 Kiritimatiellia bacterium | reverse complement strand
GACACATCTTTATCTCTCGACTATCAAAGATCGTGTTCTTGAGTCGCTTCCTTTCGGTCGCTTCTCCCCTCATCGGGCGAACGAGTGCATATTATATCATATTTCCCTCACTCCGCGCAAGGGGGTATTTTAAAAAATTTTTGCCCGCGGATGATAGCGGCGATGAATCTCCGAAAACTTCGCCGTATCGACGTGCGTATAGACTTGCGTCGTCGCGATATTCGCATGTCCAAGAAGTTCTTGAATCGCGCGAATATCCGCGCCATGGGAGAGCATATGCGAGGCGTAGCAATGACGAAGAACATGCGGAGAGATTGCGGAGCGAGGAATATCGACCGCTACAGCGCGCTCTTTGATGATCTTGAAAATTCCCATGCGAGTGAACTTCTTGCCGAGGCGAGTTACGAAGACATGCGTTTCCGAAAAATTACCATGGGTAAAATAGTTCCTCGCTTTTTCGATATAATCGTTAAGCGCCGCGCCGGCCGATTGACCGATCGGGACAACACGCTCTTTCGAGCCCTTCCCCATAACGCGCAAGAGTTCGCCATCCATAATGAAATCACTCATCGAAAGCTCCACAAGCTCCGAAACGCGTAGCCCACAACCGTAGAGAAGCTCAAGAATCGCCCGATCTCGCAGTTCGCGAGGTTCCGCGCCATTCACCGAATCGAGAAGCTTGAACACTTGATCCTCGCTAAGAATCTTCGGCAAGGTTTTCGCCGCGTGTTGACTTTCCATGAGTTCGGTCGGATTCTGATTAATCAACTTGCGCGAATGCAGAAAGCGAAAGAATTGGCGAATCGCGGCGGTTCTCCGCTTTCGCGTCGAACCCTTCATCCCATCTTCACGCTGGATCATCAGAAAGTCAATAATGTCGTCAAGTTTTACGTCGTTCGATTTCTCAATTCCGTTCAGCTCAAGATAATCGCCGAAGAATTTGAGATCGCTCGCGTAGCTGTCTCGCGTATTGTCGGCAAGACCTCGTTCGAACGTGAGCGACGAAAGAAAGAGCTCTATGTCAGAATAGAGCGATGAAGTCATCGATAAGCGCCTTGAGCTTCGGCTTCGCCTCCTCGCTCGCCTGAATCACTTCTTCATGACTCAAGGGCGTCGACGAAATTCCGGCCGCGAGATTCGAAACGAGCGAAACCGCCGCGACCTTAAAGCCGATAGCTTTCGCCAAAATCGCTTCAGGAACGGTGGACATCCCGACCACATCCGCGCCGAGGGTCTTGTAGGCACGAATTTCGGCAGGAGTCTCGTAGCAAGGCCCGGGAAGACACGCATAAACGCCTTCCATCGCCCTGAAGCCGCGGCGATTCGCGATACCGTGCAAAATCTCGCGGAAGCGCTTCGTGTAAATTCCCGTCATATCGGGGAACCGGGAACCCCACTCGGGAACGTGCGCGCCAATGAGCGGATTGGTCCCAAGAAGATTTAGGTGATCATTCAAAATCACAAGATCGCCAGCCTTCAAGTTGGCGTTAATTCCTCCCGCAGCATTTGTAAGTAGAACCTTATTCGCGCCAAGGCGACGCAAAATTTCAATCGGGAAAACGACCTTCTCGAACCCTACGCCTTCGTAATGATGGCGCCGACCGGCAAAAGCGGCGATGAGTTTCCCGTGTCGACGATAGAGAAGGAATTCGCCCGCATGACCGGGGACAGTCGATGCTCCGAAGCCGGGGATGTCGGCATATGAAACGCGAGTGATTACCTCGTCCATCTCCAGCGCCGAACCCCAACCGGAGCCGAGAACTATGCCAAGATCGACGGGATTCTTGAAACAAACATCGGGAAGCGCCCCCGCCCAAGTATCGAAAAGATTCATCTGCATGGCCAGGCCCTCCCTTCGAAACCATCATATGGACAATTACGCGATAAGGACGCGCTCTTACTCAAATCCCAACGCTTCATTTCACCGATTTCGATGACGGTCGGCTCAAGCGCTTTCACGCGCTCCTCGCAAGCGGGAGAGAGAATCGAGCGCGGCATCTTCCACCAAGCTTCCGCCCACTTCTCGACCGACATCCCGCACCGCTCGACCATTACCTCGTAAGTGATCGGAACGGCTGTCTCAAGCCCGATAATCCCGTTCGCCGCTTTCTCATAAGGCCCCGCCTTCTTTTCGGCAGGATGAGGAGCGTGGTCGGTCGCGAACATGAGAAGTCCCTCGAGAACGCCCTTTCTTACCTCGAGCATATCCTCTTGGTGGGCTAAAGGCGGCGCCATTTTGTAGTTGGCATCGCCTTTCGGAACTTCTTCGACGCACATAAGAAGATGATGAGGGCAAGCTTCAGCAGTGACAGGAAGTCCCTCTTTCACGGCGGAGCGGACGAGATCGACGCCTTCAGCAGTAGAAATATGTTGAATATGAAGGCGCGCGCCCGTCACGCGGCAAATCGAAAGATCGCGGCGAATCGCCTCGGGTTCGGAAAAGTGTCCGGGCTGAAGCGCATGCTGCGAAGCGACGAGGCCGAGCTTATAGATTCGCTTCATCGCATCTTCCATCACATGCGCATCGGAAACGAACGTCCCATCATCGGTAAAGAACGCCGCACCCGCTTCGGCAAGACGCTCGAGCTCGGCGACTTTCTCGCCCGCACGTCCGACGGTTATGCAAGCGGAAGGGAATATCGAAATCGGAAGAGTATCATCTTCGATCTGATGTCGAAGCCATTCGACCGAATCGCCGGCAGGCGTCGTATTGGGCATCGTGACAACGCCCGACATACCTCCCAAGTAAGCACACTTCGCACCGGTCTGACGCGTCTCGGCAGTAGGAACGCCGGGATCGCGAAAGTGAACATGGACATCGATAAAGCCGGGGAAAGTCATCGTCATATCAGTAACCTCAAATCAAGAAATCATCAAGCTTCTTCAGCTCGGGTATAAGTTCAAGTGGATAATGAGTGCCGAAGCGAGGTTCCGCCTCCATGACGATACGAAGCTGAGCAACCGAGTCCCACTCGGAAATCGTCCCCATCCCCGTCTCTCCCGAAAGCGTTTCCCGCGGCACTTTCAAAACTTCCGCTGCAAAAGTCATGAAAGCTTCACGATAAAGGTCTTTTACGGTCTTCAGTTCTAGAAAACGATCGATCGTAAGTCGGGTCGAGAAATCATTCTCCAAGGTCACGAGGATCCCGAACGCATGCAGCGAACACCAACCTTCGACAGAGCGAAAGTCGGTGTCGAGAGTCAATGATTCTACTTCAAGGACATTCGCGATAGAGGTCAAGAACTTCGTCATACTTCGAGTCCTGTCTTGGGGTCGAGACCCATCACGACGTTCATATTCTCAATCGCCGCGCCGGAAGCGCCCTTGCCGAGATTGTCGAAACGCGCAACCAAAAGAACTCGCTCTTCATTACCGTAAACCGAAACTTCCATCGTATCTTTACCCGAGAGCTTCGCGGAAGAAAGGAAACCATCTTCGCTCGGATCGTCCACGAAAGCGACAAGCCCCGATGCGTAATATTCTTTATAGCACCGCTTCAGATCGTCTATTCCGCCCTTCAAGTCCTCGGCGAAAACGGGAATCGCAACTTCCATGCCCGAATAGTGAGGAACGACAATCGGGAGAAACGCAGGGATAGTATCAAGACCCGCGATTTTCAAAATCTCCGGGAGATGCTTGTGTTTCTGGGTAAGCGCATAAGCGCGACCACCGTTGTGAAGCGAGGTTGGCGCCTCGTAGTCGGCAATCATCTTTTTCCCTCCTCCCGAGTAACCGGTAAGGGACGTGATCGAAAGCTTTGCTGTCGAATTAAGCAGCCCCTTCTTGATTAGAGGTTCCAAGAGCGCAACTGCGCCGGAGGCGTGACAGCCGGGGTTCGCAATGCGCTTCGACGCGGCAATTTTATCAAGTCTACCTTCAAGCTCGGGGAAGCCATATTCCCATTGTTCGCTCGTTCGATGAGCAGTCGAAGTGTCGATAATGACCGTGTTCGGATTTTCGACGAGCGCTACCGCTTCAATCGCCGCGGCATCGGGGAGACAAAGAAACGCGATATCAGCCGAGTTAAGCGCGATTTTGCGCGCCATAGTATCCTTGCGAAGCTCCTCGGAAAGCTTGATAAGTTCGATGTCTTCACGCCCCTCGAGTCGCTCGCGAATTCTAAGCCCCGTCGTACCCGCACTACCGTCAATGAAAACTTTAACCTTCATCTCTCGCCTTCGCTTTTAGTGATGTAAATTCTCGTCATATCCGTCTTGTAAGCGGACTTCTCGGAAACGTCGATTTCTTCAAAGAGCTTTTCTCCGGGACGAATACCGGTAAAGATTATCGGAATATCGATATAGGGTTTAAGCCCCGCTTGACGAACAAGCTCTTCGGCGAGATCGAGAATCTTAACGGGCTCTCCCATATCGAGCGTGTAAATCGCTTTCTCCTTTCGGCTCGCCGCCTGCAGCACCAGTCCGACCGCCTCCGAGACCGTCATGAAGTAGCGCTTCATGTCAGGATGAGTAACGGTAAGTGGCATACGACGCGCGATTTGTTCCTTAAAGAGCGGAACGACCGAACCCGAGGAGCCAAGCACATTGCCGAATCGAACGGCACAAAAAGAGCCATCCAGCGCCATGATAGCTTTCTCCGCAGCGAGTTTCGTCTTACCCATAACCGAAACGGGATTTACCGCCTTATCCGTCGAAATAAGCACAAAACGCTTTACGCCATACTCAAGCGAGAGTTCAGCGAGAGCTTTCGTCGCGAGAGTATTGTTGCGCTCCCCTTCTTTCGGATTCATCTCGACCATCGGGACATGTTTGTAAGCGGCCGCATGAAGAACGATTTCTGGACGATAGAAATTGAAGATATCGCGCATTCTATCGATATCGTTAATATCGACCATCAACGGCTTCATCGGGACATTCGTTCCCAATTGGCGCATTTCGCGGTCGATTTCGTAAAGCGCATTTTCGCCGCGCTCGACTAAAAGCATGAGCTTAGGCGAGGCCATCGCGACCTGGCGCACAATCTCCGAACCGATTGATCCGCCCGCTCCGGTAATCATCACCGTTTTGCCGCGGAGAAATTCGATGGCTGCATCGGAATTCATTGTCTTGACTTCACGCGCCAACAAGTCTCGCTCCTTTATAAGGGATAACGAACTCCAAGACCAAAGAACGCGCCAAACTACTACCGCGATCGTCGATAAAAAGAATGTGATGAGCGTGATCGAATAGGGTGGGCGAATATGTGAAAAACCAACGTCGTTCAGTGAAAAACGCGCAATCGTGAGCAACACACCGGCTAACGCCATCGCAAGCGCAAAACGCGGCACATCCTTTAACGTCATTCGACGCCAAGGAAGACGATAGCACCCCGTAGATACGAGCATCAAAAGTTCAAGAAAGAGAACCGTTACGAAGGAGTAGGCTACCGCCTTCCAACCCCAGTTCGGGGCATGAAAATCGAACCGAAGCAAGAACGCGCCGAAATATGCCGCGCCAAGAAACGCGGCATCAATAAAAAGACCCGCCAAGCGGGTCCCAAGGAAGAGAAGCCAAGCTTCCTTAGCCTTTACCGAGACGCTCGCCGGTGTACTTGCTCGCATGAATCGGGCCCCACCACCATTCGTTATCGAGATACCACTGGACGGTCTTCTTGATACCGGAGGCAAAATTCTCTTCGGGCTTCCACCCGAGCTTGTTCATGAGCTTATCGGGATCGATCGCATAGCGAAGGTCATGACCGGGACGATCCTTCACATAAGTGATGAGCGTCTCGTACTTCGAACCATCCGCACGAGGACGGAGCTCATCGAGAATCGAGCAAACGGTCTTGACGACTTCGAGATTCGTGCGTTCGTTGTGACCGCCGACGTTGTAAGTTTCGCCGGGAACGCCCTTCTCGTTAACGAGGCAAAGCGCCTTCACATGATCGTCGACATAAAGCCAGTCACGAACATTCGCGCCCTGACCGTAGACAGGAAGCGGCTTACCATCGAGACAGTTCAAGATGATAAGCGGAATGAGCTTCTCGGGGAAGTGATAGGGACCATAGTTGTTCGAACAGTTGGTGATAAGAACAGGCATGCCGTAAGTATCGTGCCAAGCGCGAACTAGGTGATCAGAAGAGGCCTTCGACGCGGAATAAGGCGAATGAGGCGAATAGGGAGTCGTTTCAGTGAAGTAACCCGTTTCTCCCAAAGTGCCGTAAACCTCGTCAGTCGAGATATGCTGAAAGACGAAGCTCGGATGCTCGCGCCAATACTTAAGTGCCGCTTGAAGCAAGGTCGCCGTGCCGACAATATTGGTGCGAATAAACTCACCGGGGCCATCGATTGAGCGGTCGACATGGCTTTCCGCGGCAAGATGGAAAATCGTATCAGGCTGAAAATCCTGAAACGCCTTATCCATCGCTTCCTGATCGCAGATATCCGCCTTAAGGAGAGTGAACTTGCCTTCAACTTCCTTCAAGCTTTCGACATTACCCGCATAAGTGAGCTTATCGACGACGAGGACATCGCGTCCTTCTTTGCAAAGGTGACGGACGAGGGCCGAGCCGATAAAGCCACAGCCTCCGGTAACAATACAACGCTTACTCTTCATCGTTCGTATCCTCCTTTTTCTTCGGCTCTTCGGCCTTGACTTGAGGAGCAGCTGCACCATCTTTAGGCGGCTCTCCTGATTTGTTTTCAGATTTCTTCTTTCCTCTCGAGTGGCCGTAGCCATAACCGTAGCCATAGCCGTAACCGTAGCCATAGCCGTACCCATAACCATAGCCATAACGACCATATCCATGGTGATGCGAAGATGGGCTGAAAGCGGCGGCATTCGAAACTTCGACGTCATTGACGATAACGCCGATAATGTTCGCTCCCGCTTCCGCGAGCGAACGCGAGCAATATTGAATCGGCTTGAAGTGAGTACGATCGGGGCAGCACATGATAATCACGGAATCGGCCTGAACCGCAAGCGATACTGTATCACCAACCAAGCCGAACGGCGGCGCATCGATAACGATACGATCATAAGTCGCACGTGCCCACTCGAAGAAATCACTTACAACACTCGAACCAAAAATCGTCGCAGGCGAAATACCTTCCGGGGGCAAAGACGCGATGACATCAAGGTTCTCCACTCCCGAAGAATTGATCAACTTGGAGAAATCTGGAGCCCTGCCATTAGAAGCGGCCAAAGCATGAGAGAAACTCTTTTCCTGAGGAAGTTCAAACCCCCAAACTTTGGCAAGACGAGGACGACGCATATCGAAGTCGACATGTAAGGTTTTCTTACCGGTCTGCGCATGAGAAATCGCAATTGAGGTCGAGGTAATCGTTTTACCTTCACCCGGCTGTGTCGAAATAACAAGAACACAATGGGTCATCGCCTCATAACGCGGCGAATCCAGAAGGTTTCTAAGTCCGGCAACTGCTTCGGAGAACTGAGAATACTTGTCTTCAATCGAGAACTTCGCGACTTGTTCACGCTTTTTGCGACGAACGTGAGGAAGAACTGCAAGCACCTTCAAAGCGAGTCGACCCTCGATATCAGCGAGATTGACGACCGTATCTTCAAGGTTATCCATAACAAGAACGAACAAAAGGCCAAGCGCAATCGCGAGCACGATACCCGCACCGAAAATAATGGTCGGATTCGGCTGAATCGGCTTTGAAGGAACACCGGCTGGACGGCCGACACGAACAGTAGCAAAATCCTGTTCGGCTTTGATACGAGCTTCATTCTCCTTAATCATAAGTTCTTCCAAAAGACGATTCTGGACCTTGAAATCGGCCTCGAGCTGTCCAAGACCAGATTCGGCGAGAACGATACGCTGCTCAACCGAAGCGAGCTCATTCTTAAGATCTTCCTGCTTCGTTTTAAGGTTAGAAAGCTGATTGCGCGTTACTTGCAACGTCGAGCGACCGGTCAAAAGCGCGCGAGCAGCTGCATCAAGAAATCGTTGCTTGGCGATTTCCAGAGCCTTCTTTTTAGCCATCACCTCAGGATGGTCATCGGTAAAAGCGAAGAGAAGCTTTTGATATTCGGTATCGGCATCCTGATAAATACGGAATTCACTCGCGATTTCCTGTGCACGCGGAACGCCGGTCGACAAGGAGCCGTAGCTAGCAGGATCTTGCTGAACCGCAGCAAGCATTTTTTCCCATTCGATAAGCTGGGTTTCCGACGATTCGAGCCCGAGAATATCACTCGTGGTTTGCTGAAGCGACTGAGCCACATTATCACGAGTCATACGGAGATTGTCGACCTTATTGGCAGTACGGAAGTCGAGAAGTTGCTTCGCGACCTTATCGACGGCGTGACGCTGATTCTTGACCTGTTGTGCGACCTGAGAAACGGCCTTATCGCAAAGGAGCTTATTGTCCTCGTCCGTGAACTGATCGATCGCTTCTGCGTATGCGTTCGCCACAGCAGCGGCGAGCGCAGGATTCTTCGATTTAACACTAATCGTAATGATTCGAGAGTTACGTTGAAGTTCAAGCTTCGAGCCTCCGATCGTTCCAATGATTTCTTCATCGGAGACTGTCGAGGCGGGATGATTCGCGCGATATTGCTGAACGATCTTCGTGACGATGCGATCACTCCTCCAATCCGAAATGCGCGTGTTGAAAGCCATTACATAATCCGGGCCATAATCGGGTGCCATTTCGTCGATAACGGTCGTGCGACCCGAGCGTTTCATATTAAGTGTAAATTCGCTCGAGGTCTGATAAATCGTCGGCGAAATACGATATACCGCAAATGCGACGATTAGACCGATCAAAAGGAAGACGAATACCGAGAGCCAACGTTGAGAAATAACGCGAAGCATACGGCCGATGGTAATCGTACCGACGATTGATCCCTCATCGCCACCAGCGCCATTCGAGCCACCGTACGCCCCACCATAAGCTCCGCCATACGAGCCTCCGCCATAAGCGGCGCCTCCATAGGCCGCGCCACCATATGCGGGAGACCCCGAACCACCATAGTACATCGGACCGCCCTTAGACGAACCGTAATAAAGCGGTTTACTAGCCATCAATCTTCTCCTTTGCCCAAGAATTTGTCGAGAGAGCAACCGCCAATACTATGAGCGGCAAACTCTCTATGCGAAATAAAGAGGTGTTAAAAACGTTAAGCGAAAATGCAATAATCGCGGCGAGCGGTCCCGCAAGTACCATCGGGGAGGGTATTTCCTTTACCGCAGTTATGACGCGAGAAACATAACCCCACACCAATCCGGCCGCAGGAACCAACATAAGTAACGCACCGATAATCCCGCGCTCGATAAGGAGGTAGCTCCAACCGTTAAGCGGCATAAGTTGCTGAACCGAGACTACGGCCCAATCGGCATCGGTAGCATTGAAGCGAAATTGTTGAGGGAAGGTGCCAAGACCCGAACCGAGCCAAAGCTTCACTTTCCAAACCTTCATCGAAACCGCGCTCAACTTCGCGCTTATATCGGCTTCCAAGGCAGGAATGAACCCGGCGGACAAAGAGGAAAAACGCTCTCCCACAAGTTTGAACGATGTACCGTAAATAACTACCAAAGCGACAATCAGCGATGCGCCGAAAACAACTACAATCCTGAGCGAAGTGGTTTTTCCTAGCTTTTTAAGCGACCAGAATAATCCATACGCGAGAATCAAAATCCCGACAGCCAAGAATGCGCTCGACATATAAGCGGGAGAGAATGTTATCATCGCGGCAAACACCCCTCCAAGCGCGATTGGGAAAGTCGCCAGCGCAACATTCCAACGCTTTTCGAATGCCAAAGGAATCGCGGAAGTAAGCATAAGAGCCATGATACCGAAGCCGATTCCAATGTAACTAGGATTTTCCACTCCGCAACGAGCTAACTCGATAACGACCTCGTTACCCATAACATATTCGTAGAGAGCCACAAGACCAGCGATACCCGCAAAAAGCCCGACGAAATACACGAGAGCTAGACGAGCGCCTTTCCCAAGCGCATGCTTCGCAAACGTATACGCTATGAACGAAAGAAGCGTTGAAACGAAAACGGGGAAGCCGGCGCCTTCACAACATGCCGGGAAAACCGAAACTGCCGGTTCGGTCATGTACCAAATATAGCTTTCGGCGTCGTATGCGAGCGATATGCCGTTATTAAGCGCACGAAATCCGGCCAAAAGCGTAACAATTGCGAAGATCCAGAAAATCGGATCGGTGACAATCGCTTTCGAGATTCGACGACGCGCTTCGGAAGAAGAACGCTCCTTGTTGATGCGCGAAGGAGAATTTAGAAACCAAGCGAACGCGAGTAGCGAAAGCCACAAAACGACCTTTGAAATCTCGCCAATGGCCAGATAAGGAAAAACGATGAGCGGCGCGACCGCTAAAAGAGCGAGATGCGCCGCCAAGCCGTATTTGGAAATCAGCTTTTGCACTTAGTAAGTAAGACGTACGCCGACCGTACCACGGATACGATCGTAATCCTTGCCGTTACCCTTCGACTGCATAAACTGCGAGTATTCGGCACTACCGTAAATCGAGGCGAAGCGGTTGAGCGTGTAGTAAAGACCGAAGCGATAGGAGATATTGTTATCGACGGGCTTAGCGCCGTTTCTGTAGGTCGTATAGACGCGCTCGCTACGACGATAAGCGATATCGAATGTTGCATTCATCTTCGAAGAGAGAAGCGACTTCTGGACACCCCAAGAAATCTGGTCGGTGCGGTTCTGGCTACCATAGCTCGTTTCCGAGGGCTGATAGTAGCTCGAAGCCATGAGCGCGGACGAGAGCGTATCGGTATGACGCCAATTACCCGACGCGGTGTAAACCCAACCGTCGGAAGTATTCGCGCCGCCCGCGTACTCGAAGCGGCTCCAACCAGTCAAGAGACGGTAAGAGATGCGTTCGGTCGCACGAGTCTGAATACCGGCCTGAAGCGTGTAGCTCTCGGAGTCGCTCTTGATGTTCTTGCCATCCTTCGCGATATTGTTTCCGCCGAGGTCGAGATTCTTGTCGTTATCCTGATCGTAGCTCTGGTAGGTGCCCGCGATGAGAACATCGGTCCAACGCGAGAACGCGTAACCGACATCGGCGCCGACCGTCCAACGGCTCCAACCGTAGAGCGGACGATACTTGTCGCCGTTGTTCTTATAATCGAGCCAGTAGTAACCGCCGTTGAGACCCAAGTGGAACTTGTCGGTCATACGACGCTCCGCGGCAGCGTTTATGGTAAGCTGCTGACGGTCGCGACCATAACCCTGGCCGCCCGAATTCGTCATATCGTCGTCCTGAAGGGTCATCTGATAGTTTTCCTGAAGAATCAAGCTCCAGCCCTTCTCATTCATCGAAGAGTCGGCCCAGTGCCAAGAGAGCGATTCGCCATAGGAATGATTCTTAGTCGAGGAATTTTTCTTCTCGTAAGCATGGTAGCTATAGAAGACATTCGCGTCGAGGCCCCAGTTCTCGTGATTATACGAAAGCGCGGCGGCAGGCGAGATCGTCCACGAACCCGACTTGGTTTCGTGCGATTCCGAAGACTTGGTGTTGGTATCGTAGGTATACGAGAACGACACATACGGACGAAGCGTCATGCGCGAGCCGATTTTAATTCCGCCCGGGCGATCCATCACCTCGGCGAACGCCGCTGTCGCGAGAGCGATGAGCGAGAGTGTAATTAACTTCTTCATTGGTTTTGATCCTCAAAAGAGCTTAGTAGATATTTCCGTAGCCGGTCGTCTGACCCTGATAGCCGGCAGGTTCGCGAGGCACCGTATCGAGACCGCCTTCGAGACCCGAGCCGGGAAACGGCGAATTGATCTCGGCGTTCATGATAATGTCGTTGATCGGGGTGCGCGTCGGGCTATCGACTGAAACGGCGGAGATATCGCCGAGCATCGCTTCGAAATACTGAGGGCCGGCGATCTTAAGCGTAAGTCTCGAATTCGGTTCGATTCCTGCATCTGCCGCGCCGAGCATCGAGTCATAGTTCTTCTCGCCTTCCTGCGTCGCTGCGGGAAGCCACTCGTTCTTCGCGGTCTCGCGAACGTCCTCAGGGAGCGTATCGGCGAGCTTATTGGCGAGCTCGGGCATCGAGCCGTTCGCCGCGTTAACCATCATCGCAATCGCGAACGAAGAACGAACCGCGCCATCATCGGTTTTCGCGGTGCGCTCGTTAATCGTATTCATCACACTCATGGCGATCTTTTCGAACTGCTCGTCGGAAACGGGATTCGAAGGATCGGCGTCGCGATTGAAAAGATCCTGCGCAAAGCTCTCGTTAAGAACGCCGAGCGATTCGACGGGAACGGTCGCGAAAACTTCTGCAACGATATTGGCAAGATTACCCTTCGCCGCGCCGCGCATCGCAGCCTTGTTAACGTTAAGGAGCTTAGCCGTGCGTTCTTCATTGCTACCGGGCATTTTGGAAATCGCCGCATTGACATCTCCAACGAACGCCGTCTGATCCTCAGCGGAAAGCTGCTTCATAAGCTTGGTCATCGTAGCGGGAGATTTGATAACATCGCCGATTTTCGCGCGAGCATCGGCAAGCGATATGGTTTTCGCTTCAGGGGCGGCAAAAGCGATAAGCGAAGCCACAACCGCGAGTAGCATAAGAACCTTCTTCATCTTAAATATCTCTCCTTCAAATTAATACCAAGTTTCGAAGACGTAAACAACATCACCGGCTCGAAGCGACATATCCTTATCGATACGACCGTTCTTACCGATATCATTCAAATTGATGCGCGTACGGGTCATGACGCCATCCTGGTCACAACGCGTGACCTGAATGTTAGTCTTATCCGCGAAAGGTTTGAGTCCGCCAGCGGCCTGAAGAACCTTCGTAACCGTGAGGTCCATCGTCGCGGGCATATTGACGGGTCCGGGGTTTCCGACTTCGCCTAAGACCGTAACCGTCCCCCAAGGCGAAACGCCCTTCCCGTCGTACGGCGCGAAAGTGACGGTAATTTGCGGTTGGCGATAATATTTAGAGTAAGCTTTGACGAGCTTCTGCTTCAAGGCTTCGAGCGTGAGACCGTCGCAGCCGACGGGCTCTTGAAGGAGCAAGGGGAGCGTAATATCGCCGTTTTGGTCGACGAGCACGTTGAAAGTCTGCGGAGGCGTAGCGACTGCACCGACCTGAATTATAAGCGCGATGCCGGGACGAATGCGAGGCCCGTCCCACCACGTAGCGACGACGGAAGAGTCGACGCGCTGTTCGCTGCGGAACGCGTCAGCAATAGTAGAACAACCGCTTAAAACGGTCATCATAGCCAATAAGGCCGCCAAAAGTGTATATAGTTTCCCCATAATCACTTGCAATTATACCATATTTACCTTCTCTTTGTCAACGCACTCGATAACAAAAAAGGGAGAGGATTTTAGCCCTCTCCCTCTTTTTCGGCAAGCAATAAGCTTACTTGACGCCGATCTTCTTGATGCGCTTCATGATGTCGGCCTTGCCTTCATCGGAAATCGGCTTATTCGGGACGCGAACGTCGCCGAGGTCGAGACCCCACATCTTGCACATGACCTTGCCGCCCGCGACGCCACCGTACTGAACGAGGATGTCGACGATATCGCAAACGCGCTTCATCTGCTTGTCTGCGCCCTTGATGTCACCCTTCTTGATGCAGTCCCACGCCTTGTAGTAGATACCCGCAGCATAGTTGTAGGTCGAGCCGATAGCGGACTGTGCGCCGTGAGCGATAGCGCCCGCGAACCACTCGTCGATACCCCAGGTGATGTCATACTTACCGCCGAGGCAACGGAGGCAGCGCTGATACATGTAGAGGTCGGGATAGTTGAACTTGATACCGGCGAGGTTCTTGATCTTGCCGTCAGCGGCGAGAAGGAACTTCTCCATATCGAAATTGACACCCGACATGCTGGTGTGGTAGTAGTAGAAAGGAAGCTTCTGCGAGGTCGAGAGCGCTTCATTGAGATAAGTGATAAGCGCGTCAATGGAGCCGGGCTTGAAGAAGTTCGGCGGAACGATCGAGGTCGCGTCCATACCGATCTTCTGAGCATAAGCGCCGAGTTCCTGAACGTCGGGAAGCGCGAGAGCGCCGATATGAGCGATCAAATAAAGCTTGCCCTTACCATACTTCACCCACTCGTCGAAGACGGCCTTACGTTCGGCGATCGAGCAGCAAATACCTTCGCCCGTCGTACCCGAGATGTAGACGCCGGTGACCTTCTGCTTGATGAGCATTTCGGCCTGATCCTTGATGATGGCGGTGTTGACGCTGCCATCAGGATTGAAACCGGTGTGAGCAGCGGCGATGAGACCTTGGAGCTTTTTGATCTTCATGATATTTAGTGGTTAGTTGTTGGTGATTAGTGGTTAGTGTTTTTCACTTGACAAGAATATTATACCACTTTCTCCATCAAAAGTGAAGTACTTTCGGTGAAAAACCTTTCGCCTCTTCTTCGCTCATTTGGGCGAAAGCCATGACGATAAGCTTATCTCCGACCTTGCCCTGATGAGCCGCCGCGCCGTTCAAGCAGCAGACGTGACTCCCGCGCTTACCTTCGATCGCGTACGTTTCGAAACGATTACCGTTCTCGACATCGGCGCAGAGAATCTTCTCGTAAGGAAGAATGCCGACCGCTTCCATGTCATCGGGATCGAGCGAGAGACTGCCTTCGTAATCAAGGCACGCTTCCGTGATCTTGATTCGATGTAACTTCGCTTTCAAAAGTGTTAAGTTCATTTCAACTTCTCCGCAATCATCTTCGCCGTAATATTGACCTTCTTCATCTTATCGTTACCGGGAGCTTCGAACATGATGTCGGTCATAAGCTTCTCCATTTCGGCGCGAAGTCCGCGAGCACCCGTCTTGCGCTTCAAGGCCATCTTGGCGAGCTCGCGCAAAGCGTCGGGTTCGAACGTAAGCTCGACATCATCCATTTTAAGGAGCTTCTGATACTGCTTCACGAGCGAGTTCTTGGGCTCGGTCAAGACGCGAACGAGATCGTCTTCGCTTAAATCTTTCATCGTCGAAATGACGGGGAGTCGTCCCGTGAATTCGGGGATAAGCCCGAACTTGACGAGGTCCTCGGGACGGACGTCGTTGAAAATATCCTCGGGAGCTTTTTCGCTCACGGACTCTTTCACTACCGCACCGAAACCGATCTGATTCGAGTCCTTGCGCGCGGCGATGATCTTGTCGAGACCGACGAACGCGCCTCCGCAAATGAAGAGGATGTTCGAAGTATCGACCTCGATATATTCCTGATCGGGGTGCTTACGTCCGCCCTTCGGCGGAATGCGGCAGACGGCACCTTCGATGATTTTAAGGAGCGCCTGTTGTACGCCTTCACCCGAGACGTCGCGCGTAATCGAGACGTTGTCGGTCTTCGAAGCGATCTTATCGATTTCGTCGATATAGATGATGCCACACTTCGCGAGTTCGACGTTTTCGCCCGCATTCTGAAGAAGATAGCGAACGAGGTTCTCGACGTCTTCGCCGACGTAGCCCGCCTGAGTCAAGACCGTCGCGTCACCAATGGCGAACGGGACGCCCAAGATCTTCGCGAGCGTGCGAGCGAGGAGCGTCTTACCGGTACCCGTAGGACCGATAAGAAGGATGTTCGACTTTTCGATTTCGACGCCGTCGTCTTCATTGAAGTACTTCGACTCCAAGCGGCGATAATGATTGTGAACCGCGACCGAAAGAACCTTCTTGACCTCATCGTGCCCGATCACGTGCTGATCGAGATAGGCCTTGATTTCTTTCGGAGTCGGGGTCTTGAAGCCGGCTTCTTCGGCGGAAACTTTCTGCTTCTTCACGAGAGGACCTCGTCGACGATGCCCCACTCCTTCGCCTCTTCGGCGCTCATGAAGTGGTCGCGGTCGGTATCCTTGATGACATCAGCCATCTTCTTACCCGAGTGCTTCGCGAGGATTTCGTTAAGCTTCTCTTTAAGACGAAGGATTTCGCGCGCGGTGATTTCGATATCGCTCGCCTTGCCTTCGGCGCCGCCCCAGGGCTGGTGAATCATGATACGAGCATTGGGAAGCGAGAAACGCTTGCCCTTCGCGCCCGCAGCCAAAAGTACCGCGCCCATCGAAGCGGCCTGACCGATGCAGTAAGTCGCAATCGGGCACTTCACGAACTGCATCGTGTCGTAGATCGCCAGTCCCGCCGTGACGCTGCCGCCCGGGGAGTTGACGTAAACGGAAATTTCCTTCTTCGGATCCTGCGACTGGAGAAAGAGAAGCTGGGCACAAATCGCGTTGGCCATTTCGTCGTTCACTTCGCCGGAAATGAAGACGATGCGGTCGAGGAGGAGTCGCGAGTAGATATCATACGTCCGCTCGCCCTTCCCGGTCTGCTCGACCACATAAGGAATCATGTAAGAGTGCATAGTGCTTAGTGCTTAAGTGCCTAGCGATTAGGCCTTGGCGTTCGCGAGAACGAGATCGACGACGGCGACGCCGCGAGCTTCGTCCTTAGCTTCGATCTTCTCTTCGGTCGCGATAGCGTCGATGATGTACCAGAGGCGAACCTGGCGGGTCGCGATTTCGGTCGCATCCTTCAAGATCTGCTCGCGATTCTTTTCGAAATAGTCGGCGCCGAGGCCCGAGTACTGAGCACGCTGAGCAAAGTCGTTAAGATAACCTTCCATCGCGCGCTGAACCTGGCTCTGAGGAACGTCGAAGTCGGCCTTCTTGAGGAGCGCTTCGATGACGTCGTTCTCGCGGCGGGCCTTCTCGCTCTTTTCGGCGCTCTTTTCGAGCTGTTCGCGGACGGTCTTGGTGAGAGCTTCGAAGCTTTCGGCTTTCATCTTCTCGACGAGTTCCGCGTCAGTCGGGAGGATGCGGTGACGGATCGCGACGAGCTTGACCGTATAGGCGGCCTTTTCGCCCTTGAGACCCTCGGGAGCGTTCTCCTTATCGAACTTGACGGTGATATCGGTCTTTTCTTCACCGATCTTCATGCCCTTGACGGCATCGAGGATTTCGGGGATGAAGCGGCCTTCTTCCAAGCTCGTCCAGAAGCCCTTACCTTCGGCGATGACCTTCGCATCGGGAGCGATCTCGAGGACCGTCTTCTTGCCGACCGTGCCGGAGTAGTCGATCTGAATGAAATCGCCTTCTGCAGCAACGGAGCCATCTTCGGCCTTCGCGTCTTCATACTTCGCGAAACCGGCGGAGAGGCGCTTCAAGTGATCGGCGACGGCGGCGTCATCGACGGAGACGTTCGCGGGAGCGATCTTGACGCCCTTGTAAGTCGGGAGCTTGAACTTCGGCTTGACGTCGATGATGGCGACGAAGCTGCCGCCTTCGGTCGTGAACTCGATATCCTTGACGTCCGCGAGAGCGACTTCTTCGACACCCGATTCCTTGACTGCGGCGGCGTAGTTCTTCTGGAACATCGTGCGGGTCGTTTCTTCCTTGATTTGGGAGGCGAAGTTCTTGCGAACGAGATCGATCGGAGCCTTGCCGGGACGGAAGCCGGGGATATGCGCTTCACGAATGAACGCCTTTTCAACGTCCTTGATGATCGCCTTCATTTCATCGCCGTCGAGCTTGACGGTGAGCTGGGCCTGGCACTTGTCCAAATTCTTAAGTTCGGTCTTCATTTGTATATTTCTCCTTGTTTTGAAATCGTAAGGATATATTATATCATATTTCCTGCGGCAAAATCAACCATAAGACGCAACGCGGTGAAGTTTTCGGACAGGATTAATAGGATTTACAGGATTTGGCGCTCCGCGCGAACCGCGAAAGGACCGAAAACGGCTTCGTCGACGCGAAAGAAACAATGTTATCTCGCATACACACCGTCCGCACAATTTAGAATGACGTATCCTAACCATCGGCCGGGTCGGGTACTAATTCGGTTGACCCTCCGTTTTGCGCGTTTACACAATCCGTTGCACACGTATACACCCCTCAACACCTCTGGAAGTCTAGATTACCAGCGGCCAAAACGGTATCCCCGTTCTTAGCACCGCTCCCCTTGCCCTGCATATCGCATCCATTAACAGTATCAACTCACCTCCCAACCCGCCCTTATTTTAGCAGGTCGGGCTTCGCCCGATTACAAATCCGCCGCGCAGCAGATTGGAGCCGTCTTGCCTCGGCGTAGCTGAAAGCGAAGACGGGTAGGCGAAATGATGCGAAGTGGCGGTCATATTACCGACGCTTCGCATCGAAATCAGGCAAAGTACACAAAACAAAAGAACTCAATCATCTTTTCTCGCGTCGCTTCATGCCGCCTATATCACCACCTTAGTCTTAATCCCGGGAATCGTTTAGACATCGCATCTCGCTCCTCTCGCGACATTTTCGCGGCATCAGCGAATTCCTTAACAAACTTATCAAACAGTTCATCTCGGATTTGTTGCTCGACCTTTTTGTCGCAAATGGCCATAATCGTAGGATCAGAAACCACTTCCACACCCATCGTCTTTTTTAATTGCGCATATCTACTGCTACACATAAAAATTATACTTTGCCGCAAGCTATTCAAGCTATAAAGATAGCTTCTATAATTATCGAAACGCATTGTACCATCGTCAGGAGCAAGATTGCCTTGTTTGGGTATTGATCCCAAGGCCCTCGCAAAACGCATATGAGCTTCTGCATCGTATCTTAACCTATTTATGTGTGGCAATGTCTTCATATATCGATCCTTAAATCCTTCAACCCACATCATTCTACGGTAGAAATCGTCCTCTTTCTTGACAAGCATTCCGACGCAAACTTTTTCAAACGTTGAGATTACATACTCCTCGCACTCTTCGCGCTCATCTCCATCGCACTTTTTTAAAGCTTCGATGGCTTCATTAAAGGTTGTTAAACGTACCATTCCCTCAAATGGTGTAATCGCATAGCACTCTTTGATTTTATTAAGCGCCTCCGACCCAAGACCTAAGCCTGAAATCATAATTAGCAAAACGGATATTAACACATTCTTATTCATGTTTATTTCTCCTGATATAGCGTTTTACATTCCATAACATCGTTCAAATCGCGCTTACCAAAGCATTTCATCTTTTGAATAGACAGAGTTCCTCTACTATTGCAACGAAAGAGTTCTTTGTTATGCGTAAAGGGTGTCGTTTGGGTCCAATTATTCGTTGCCTCGGTAATAGGTTGCCAAAAAACTGGAATATTCCAATCACACGAACCTCTCCAACTACCATTCGCTCGACAAACCCCTTCGACGGAAACAATATCATATCCTGCTTTATTGGTGTTATCAACTTTTATTATACGTCCGGCACCAGCTTCCTCATCATGGGGATTTCGTTCGCCAAACCCCAAAGAACCAGAACAATTCGTAGATACGCACTCTCCTTCTTTTATCCTAATCCAGTTGAAGGAAGCATAATCTGGCAACAAATACACATCCATCGAATATGCGCACCAATGTTCCGCTAGCTGAATATTACTTTGGCCGGTGGCCTCCAGCCACTGCGCATTTGATGGATAACCAGGTGATTTGCCTATTCGTCCTTTGGGTGCGATAACTTCAATAGGAATTTCTAAATCGACACCATTTACACTGAACACTGCATTATATTTTGACGGATAAGGTAACACTCGTGTTGACACACCCATATCAACAGTCTCAGTGACATGATTTGTCGCATACCAATAACTTCCATCGCGCAGTTGATTAACATCATCTAATTCAACATACGTGTACGACCAAGAACCAGGAATTTCTAGTGGTTCGTGGTACAAGGTAATACCTTCAAGTGGGCCAAAAACATGCCTCTCTTCAGAATCTACACCGGCCCCTCTTTGAAGAGTCACCTTAAATACCGTCAAGCATTCCTCAGACTCTACAATTCGTCCGGTCTCGTTCTCGGTGAACGTCATCTTGATTTTGACATCATTCTCTTCTTCGCTAGGCTTCGCGCCCTTAATCGTAACGTATCTTGAGAACGATTCTCCCGGCCCCAGCATTACATCAAGACGTTCCGGAAGGCCTACCCCTCCAGAGAAGTCAAGCTTATCATACCCATCCACCTCAAGCTGAAATCTTCCACCTCTTATACCGGCATTCATATAAATTTGCGCTGTAACCGATGTTGACTTCTTTGGAACGCGCTTACCTGGTATATTTTCATACGAATCCTCAAAGATAATCGTATCTCCCGACAATTCATTTTTCATCGTCACCAAGTAAGCCCTAAACTCGGCGAAGTCAAGGAAATTAAGATATGTTCTACCTCCATTATTCCATACCTTTGCATTAATATTATAAAGAATCCCTTCTTCGAAGTATCCTACCGCTTCATCACCGACAACTTGCCAATGGTCCGTAACTTTCAAATCTCCAATCGAAACTTCAGCTCGATCATCTGCCGCGATTCGAAACGCGAAAAATCCGCTTCGAGTGGGCTTGAATTGTAATCCATGCTTGACTATGTAATAGGCATTGGATACCGTATCCGCTATCTCACATCCAATTGAGCTGAAAATCCCCGGATCATTCGGCAGCAACGAATCCGGTAGCGATCTTGCATTTTGTGTCGTGTTCGTCGAAGGATCGTACGGATACACGTCGGTTTGGCATGTACCGAGTATCTCGTAGAAAACGCCTTCTATTATCTCCATTTCCGCTTCATCTATCCATTGACTGGTTCCTCGATTATACTCGACACCATCCTTTACCCCATCTCCATCCATATCATCATTCGTAGGATCAAAATTATTATCGACCTCAAACTTGTCGTTTAGTCCATCATTATCGCTATCTGCCACATTCGGATTCGTCCCCCATTCTATCTCAATCTCGTCGCTTAGCCCATCATGATCGGAATCTTTGACGGCTTCAGCTTTGAAGAAGTATTTGTGCGGAAGAACGTTTCCGGGGAAATCTGCCGCGGCAACACTAACTACCAAATTAGTCCCTGAAGTTGGGTTATACTTCTTCAAAAGCGTCACTCCTCCATTAAGTTCCGCATAGCCCTTCAAGAATACATCCCACTTATTAATCTGCATCGTCGAGGGCCACTTAAACTTGACACTCACAACCCCATTCGTGCAAACTATCGCCGCAATATCCACCCTCTCTACAATCTCATCTTCTCCATCATCGTATTCCTCTTCAATTATTATGAAGTCATAGATATCGTCTTCATCATCGCTTCCATTATCCGCATCGCTATTATCGTCTCCACTATTCGGAGCAGTAGGACTAGGGGCGGGAGATTTGATTTCAGTCGAAGGCGGCGTATAGAGCGGCAGTGCGGCAAGACTTACCTCACCTAACTCATAGCCCTTTGCAAGACGGTTCATTGTGTTTTGAATCTCGCGGCGGAAATGAGGAATGCAAACGCCGGAACCCGACCCGCCATGCCACATAAGTGAGATTAGAATAGGTTCTCCATTGATAATAAGGAAACGCGGACATCCCGAGTCGCCGCTTATAACCGACTTGTATTTCGCGGCATCTTCGGCTTCTTTCGGCTTCA
>JAZLMG010000023.1:0-70929 GCA_045598585.1 Kiritimatiellia bacterium | reverse complement strand
AGGGTCGCTACGCGCTCTATGACAAGGACTCGGGCGAACTCAAGACCGCGACTGAGTGGGATCCCGATCCCTCGATCACGATGTTCGAACGCGTTTCGGGCACGACCGTTCGCGCTCAGTTCAAGGTCAACGCGACGCCCTACCCTGACGGCATGTGGCTCGACGAGGGTCATCCGATCAAGTTCGAAGTCAAGCTCCCGGACGAATCGATCATCTCGATCGCCCTTCCGTTAGTTTGATAGGCGTAGGCGTGGTGCGAAGTGCTTAGTGCCTAGTGCTTAGAGCGAAGTGCCTAAGTCCAAAGTGCCGCGGTAAAAGCGGCAGTCGGTGTGCTGCGCGGGATTATGTTCAGTCCAGATCGGATTGGACAGATCCTCGCAGCACTCGATTTTCACCTTCGCGGCGAGCTCCTCGCTAACGCCGGTCACGCCGACAACCGGCTTCCCGGTCGCATCGAACGAAATCGTGAGCTTGCAATTCTTTGCGAACTCGACCTTTGCCTCGGCGACGGCTTCTTCGGTCGCGGCGCAGCCGAGAAGCTCCGCCCACTGCTCAAGCTCGGTCTTCGCCGGAGGATCTTCGGGAGTATCTTCCTCCCCTTCCGCGAGCCACTTAATCTTGTTAAGGAAGAAGCGATTATTTGTGTCCGTAGGCGTCGCCGTTTTACTCGTTTGAATTATCGTAGCGCGCCACTCGAACTTTGCAGCTTCTGTAAACGTAATCGAAATCGACGAATATTCAGCAGACACATTTTGAGGATCGGATATAGGCGTCCAAGCTCCCGAGCCGCCTTTTCGATATTCAAGCGCTAAATATGGGCTGGACATCGTTTCCGTAGTCTTCCACTCAAAGCTAAGCGTGCCCGCACCCGGAACATCGGCCGTCAGGACAATGTCATCATTCGAAGTATATCTAGTGGTGGGAGCGCTCCAAATACCTACTGCATCGACCAAGGTGGTTTTAGACCAAGCGCCACCATTAGTCGAACTTGTGATGTCGATATTCTTGCAGTTCGCGGCTTTGGCGAGATCGCTGAGCTTAATATCTTGAGTCGCGGTCAGAACGATGGTCTCGTTCTGCTTCACCGAGGTAAGTACGTATGCTGTCTCTTCGGACTTGTACGAAGTCGTATAGCCCTCGAGAGGCGTGCCCCAGACTTTAACGGAGTCGCCGTCATAAACGATAATCACACCATCCGCGTCGGCCGCCGGACTCGAAGTCCAACTCTCAAAGTTCGTCGCGGTAACCGTCACCTCGAATTTCTCGCGAGACTCCTCGTAGCTTTCGCCATCCGGAAGCCAAACGATCTCGTCGAGATAGTAATGATGCTCCGGTGGTGCCGATGAAATTTTGTAATCTATCGCAAACCAAAAATCCTTGGTAACGTTGGTAAGGGAATACGATTTGAGCTGCCAGTTCGCCGTAGTAGCAATCGTTTCGTCAATATTCACGCCGTTGTCTTCGCCACGCAAGTGGAGCGACAGGTTTTCGCTCATATTTGAAGATTGCTTAGCGAGGAAATACAAGGTGCCGGAGCCACGAATCGCCAAGGTCAACGCCTTGTCGTCGGCGTTACCTCCGATCGCAGAGATCTTGCTGCGAATTGAAGTCGGATCGCCTTCGACGATCTCCCAATCTTCGGAGGAAACTTCGGCATTCTTACAATGTGCCGCGGCGGAGAGGTCATTGAGATCAAGTTCCCAGATCGCGTAGAAAATATAAGCATCACCGGTCGAAAGCTTCGAAACTTCAGTACCCGCAGGAAGCGGATCGGACGAGTCTTCGGGATTATGCTTCCAACCGACGAAACGATACGAGGGATTAGGATGAGCTTCGCCTTCCGCAGCAAAGTCGGGAAGAGTATATACATCATCGTACTTAAGCGTCTTGGATGCAGGCGCGGCAACGGCGTTGGGATGATTCTTATCGAAAACGATCTTGTACTCCTTCGCACCGAATCGAGCATAGAGAGTTTGCGCGGCAGTTATCGCGACCTTGGTTTCAGCCGTCACTTCCACTCCTTCGGTCGCGGCAGTATACCAACCGAGGAACGTATAACCCGCCTTCTCCGGATCGGTCGCAGGAAGCGCATAGGTCGAGTCGTACGTCTCGTTAATCGTTTCATACGTCTCGCCGTCGGCAACGAAGGTAACGCTATATTGATTCGCTTGCCACGCAGCATAAAGCATATGATCCTTCTTAAGCATCGGCGTAGAGTCGGTCACCGCATCTTCACTACCCGCATAGTGCCACTTGACGAAAGTATAACCGGTCTTAACGGGCGTCGGGAGTCCGCGGTCACCATAGGTGTAATCACCGATATACTTCCGCGGTTCAAGCGCTTCACCTCCGTCGACATTGAACGAAACCAGAAACTCCGCCTTCGCCATCCAAATCGCCGTAACAGTATGGTCGGTGCTTAGGCCTACGTAAGTGGTCGGATAAATCTGACCCGAATAATTGGTCGATTCGAGATGCCAACCGATGAAGTTGTAGCCATGTCGTTCATCCGGTGTCGGGAGTACATCGTACTTAGTATTATACTGAACTGTTTTCGTGGCATTTTCCACCGCAATCGTGCTCTCGCCGGGATCGAAAGTTACCGTGCAGGTCTTAGCGGTCCATTGAGCATAGAAAGTAAGCGTCGTCTCGCTCGTCGTAAGATTAATCACCGATGCTCCGTCGGCATAATCCTTGGAATCGAGTTTCCAGCCGCTGAAGTCATAGTGTTCGCGAGTAAAGGTGTTGGCGGGAAGTTTGGTCTCATGGTCGTAGGTGAGCTCGATCTCATCCATTTTACCTTCGCCACCATACGAATTGAAAGCGAGTTTGTACTTGATCGGCGTCCAAACGGCAAAGAGCGTAACTTCTCCTCCCGGCGAGGCGAGATTTTTTATCTCCTCCTCATTACCGAATTCGGCATCACCAGCGGCGGTTGTCGCCCAACCACCGAAAGTATAACCCGTCCTTGAGAAGGCGTTCGTCTTAAGCTTAGCGACGGCCTCATATGCGACCGATTGAGGATACATGGTTCCGGAAGAGAAACCGTTACCATCGAACTTAACCGTATAGCCCTTCGGAGCCCACTTCGCTTTTAACGTAATCATCGCACCGTTCTCGGACGAAAGATTTAAGACCGTTTGCTTATCGGAATACTCGCCCATATCGGAAGTCCAACCCGCGAAGTCGTAGCCGCTCTTCGTATAAGCATTCGGCGTAAGCGCGGCCGACTTGTCGTATGTCATTACCTGAGCGGACATTGTTCCGGTGGCATCGGAATCGTTCTTGTCGAAAACGATAGTGTAGGTGTTAGGAATCCAATGCGCGTAAAGCGTATCAACGAAGTTATAAGAGTTTACATCCCAAACATGGGCACCGGTTCCGTCGGCGTTATAGTACTTAGTTCCGGAGCCGTTCTTAAATTTGTAATAACCATCGAAGCTGTAGCCGAGTCGCGAGGGCGAAGTAATAGTCGGCATCAGTTCATCGAAACCGGTTGAAATAGTCTCGCTACCGCCACTACCGCCGTCGCGATCGAGAGTAATTGTGTAGGGAATAGCTTGCCACGTAGCATAGAGAATATGATCAGCTGCAGTCTTGACGGTCGAGTCACCGGTAATATTGCCGCTGGACGCGTCGCTCTCGAGAGACCAGCCCATAAAGTTATAACCAGTTTTGGTGGGACTGCCGGGGAAAGCGGTACCGATAGTGTCCTTATAGGCCTTATCGAATTGGACACTGATCTTGGAAACGTCCGAGCCGCCTCGAGTATCGAAGGTAACGGTATAGACGTTATTAGTCCATTGAGCGGTAAGCGTAACCGTCGCCCCTTTAACGGAGGTAAGATTTTTGACCGATGCTTTATTATTATAGGTCTTATTATCGGCCTTATTGAGCCAGGACTTGAAACTATAGCCGGTCTTGGTAAAGCCGTTGGCGGTGAGATTCTTGGCCGTATCATATGTCATCGCGAGATTGGCCATAGAGCCCGATGCACCATTCGCAGCAAATTTGATCGTGTAGGCATTAGGTTCAAAGAGCGGGCAAAGATTGATCTTAAACGTTCTTGAGTCGGAACCCTTATTCACATAAAAAACAAGCTCCGGATTCTCGCCATAACAGAAAGGATAAATGGAGGACTCAACCTCTGTAATTTGAATCGGCGTGCAACTCCAATGAGCGAAATGATACCCGAGATCAGGAGTAGCCACATAGGTATAGGTTAGCGGCGAGGCGGCCGGCTCTCTCTTAAGTTCGCTCTTACCATGAAGCAAAGTACTACCGCTCGTGTTATTGGTCGTTATGTTCTTTAGCTGAGCTTCGGTCTTATAGAAGAGTAATGTACTGCCACTTTCTACAAGCGTATTCCAACGATGAAAATCCGGCGCATTCTCCGCATAAAGCGGTGCGGAGAAAGAAAGCGCGGCGCACAAGATAAATGTGCGCCGCAGGAGCTTTAGTATCGCCTTAATCGGCATTAAGCGTTCCTTATCAGTCGGCAGAAGGCGCCGCCTTGATCTCATCGTCTGTCATGTTATCGACCGCGTCATTCGTGCGGACTTCACGACCGCTCGGGGTGATGAGACGGCCGGTTACGAAGATGAGAAGGTTACGCTTAACCGTCTGCTCGGCGTGCGAGCGGAACAAGCGGCCGATGAAGGGAAGGTCGCCGAGGAACGGAACCTTGTCGTCCATCGCCTTGCGCTGTTCGGTGATGAGACCGCCGAGAACAACCGTCGAACCCGGGTTGATGGAGACGGAGGTCGAAACTTCACGAACGTGGAAGAACGGCTGTTCCATCGGGGCATCGTAATAGGTGAGGTTGTCGGAGTTCGAACGGGTGAGACCATCGAGAGCGTTGGAAGCCGAGTCGAGCGCCTTCGTCGCGAAGGTTTCGCGAATCGCGTCGCTTAAGCCCGTACCGAGCTGTTCAAAGATCGAACCGAGACCCGAGAAGATGTCGCCGATACCTTCGAAGTTCTGGAGGGAGCTATTACCCGAATACGGAATCTTCATACCGTAGTTCTTCCAAGTCGGCTCATCAACGACCTGAGGATTGAGTTCGAGGTCAATCAAGCCGCCGTTCGTTTCGGTGTAGGTCGGGGTGACCGTCAAGATAACACCGACGGGACGGGTCTGGAAGTTTTCAGGTTCGACGATCGCGAGAATCGCGCTCTGGCTACCGCCGTTGTTGCCCGAGGAGCTCGAGCTCGACTGGAGCTGAACATTATAATCAGTCGGGTAGATGTACTCCGTCACGACCTTGATCGTAGCTTCGGTACCGGACTTCGTGACGACCTTAGGAGCCGAGAGGAGGTCCGTATCGCTACGCTGCGAGAGCATGTGGAGAATCATCGAGAGGTCAGCATTGCCGAGGAAGGCATTGACGCGCATGAACTGGTCGTTGTTCGACTGACCCTGACCGGAGACGTGGTTACCCGTCTGGGAGAGGTAACGATTGCCGTTAGCATAGTCGGAGGAGCCACCCATCGCGCCGATGTTGACGTTACGGGTATCACCGCCGCGCTGCCAGCCGGTGACACCGCCCGTGGTGGTTTCACGATACTGGTAGGTAGTTTGACCATTTTGGGTAACGGGGACGATTTCGGTCGTCGTCGTGCCACCCGTCGTGATATTGCCAGCGTGACGAACACCGAGCGCCTTGCCGAGCTTAGAGCCGACGTCGAGGTTGTAGTCGCTGTTGAGAATCCACTCGAAGCCGAGCGAGTTCAAGTCTTCCTGAGAAACTTCGACGAAGCGGGTTTCGATTTCGATGAGCTTGACGACGCCGCCGAGTTCGGAGAGCGCCTGTTCCATGAGCGCCAAGTTCTCGCTCGTGTTGCGGACACGGAGCTTACCGAGAGACTTGATGTACATGATCGACGAACCTTCGGGCCATTCAACGCCGAGCTGCTTGAAAGTATCCTTCCAGTCGCGTTCCTGATTCTCGTCATCATCGCCAGAGCTCTTCGAAGAGCCGCCACCGAAGCCAGAGCTCTTCATTTCCTTAATATCGCTCGAAGCGCTAGTGACGCGTTCGGAGAGCGAATCAGGAACGTTATAGTTGCGGGTGAGGAGTTCATCGATCGACATCGTCTTGGGCATGATCATGATGATCGAGCCACGGAGACGGAACTTGTAGCCGACCTGATCGGTGACGAGCTTAAGAGCTTCATAGAAGGAAATGTCGCTCGCGGTGATCGTCGGGATGACGGGGACGCCAGTGACGGAAGGTCCAACTTCCTCTTCGTTATCGGTCGAGGAGAAGTCATCGCTATCGTCGTCGGACGAGGACGCGACCGCAGCCTGAACCTGATCGGGGGTCTTGAGGACGAAGTTGAAACCACGCTTTTCGATCGGGATATCGGGACGGTCATAGTCCTTCGAGGCCTGACGGAAGAAGTCAATGGCATCGATGATCGTGGCCGGCGGCTTGAACGAGATCGTGGGAAGGCGCATTTCTTTCATGCGCTTTTCGATGTCCTGCTCCATCGTGCGCTCGGGATCTTCACCGATCTGAACCTTCTGGGTTTCGACGGGAGCGAAGTCTAGCTGGGTCGAGTTCGGAGCATACAACGGACGCCAAACGCGATCGACATCGGCAATCATACCTTCGCGAGCGACATCGCGCTCCTGCTGGAGGATGGCGGCCTTCTTCTTCAAGATCGAGGAGCGGAGCTTAAGCGCTTCCTGATTGTAAGGATCGTTGACGATGACGAGTTCGCACTCTTCAAGCGCCTTATCGATGTCCTTGACGGCGAGGTACTGGCGCGAACGCTTGAGGTGCTTGCGGATGTTCGAACGCTCAACCTTGTACTTGGCATCATTACGGACGTGGGTGATTTCGGAGAGGTCGGGCTTGCGGAAGCTTTCTTCATCGGTCGTGAGCCACTTCTCCAAGGTCTTCGCGGCCTTCGGGTGACGCATCTTGACGGCTTCCTGCATAATCGACTTCGCGGTTTCGCGGCGGCCGAGTTCATAGTTCTGGCAAGCTTCACGATAGAGGCCTTCGGCAATACCATGTTCGCAGATCTTCTTGAGGTCGCGGTTAGTGGGACGATCGCCGAGCCACTTGTACGCAAGGGAGTACTGACGAACGGCTTCGGTATAGTCGCCCGACTTCATCGCGGTCTGGGCATCCTTCATCGTACGCTTCGCCTGCATCTCGAGGGCTTCGATACGAATCTTCTCGGTCGCGCGGACGTTGGCGAGAAGTTCGGCATCGGGATGAGCGCTCTTCGCGGGCTTGGCGGCAGGCGCAGGAGCGGGCTCTTCTTCAGCAACAGCAGGTTCTTCGACGGCAGGAGCGGGAGCGGGTTCAGCAACAGCAGGCTCCGGCTTGGCGTCGACTTCGGCAGACAATTCGCTCAAGAGGGAAAGGACATTGTCTACTTCTTCGTCGACTTCATCGTCGGCAACAGGAGCGGGGACGGTCTCGGGGACGGGAGTGGCCTCGGGCGTCGCCTCAGTGGGCTCTTCGGTAGCCTCGGCGACTTCCTCAACTTCGTCGGTGTCAGCTTCTTCGGCGGGTTCTTCCTCGGGAGTCGCTTCAGTGGGCTCGGCGACTTCCTCAGCCTCGTCGGTGTCGGCGTCTTCAGCTTCAACGGGTTCTTCCGCGTCGGTAGCTTCTTCAGCTTCGACAGGCTCTTCCGCGTCGGCGTCGACGGCGTCTTCTTCGACCGCCTCTTCGGCATCCTCGGCTTCAGCAGCTTCGGCAGGCTCTTCAGCTTCTTCAGCGGGTTCTTCCGCATCAGTAGCTTCTTCAGCTTCAGCAGCTTCTTCCTCGACAGTTTCTTCGGGTTCGGCCGTTTCCACCTCCGCTTCATCAGCGTCAGCTTCTTCGTCGGGGGCCGGGGCCTCCGCTACAGCTTCACTCTCGAGATCCTTCAAAAGGTCATCGAGATCGTCTTGGGCAAAGCTATTGCCCGACATGACGGTAAGCGTCATGGCCGCTCCGACTGCGACAAGAGTCTTAATTTTAATCATAATAGTCCCACTCCTCTTATGTGGATATTATACGATATTTTAGATTATTGTTCAAGTGCCGAAATTGTAGTTTCTTCGCCCGAAGTCAAGTCTTTGACTATGACCTTAACGCCCGTTTGCGCGGTTTCAATCAATAAAACCTTGTATTTGGCGCCATTCGAGAGCTCAAACTCGGTTCCGGGAACGACGGGAATTTCTTTAACGCCGCCACGATTATAGACGAGTGTCGCCTGCGTATCGATAACCGCGCGCTTGGATTTCTCCCCTTCCGCGTATCTGAACGCAACTTCCTTCTTGTCGCTATCGCGTTCGGCCTTGACCTCGAAAACTACCGTATCGACCATGAGACCCTTGACGCGCTTGTTGGCTTTCTTGACGTTTTTCTTTTCGAACGACTTGAGCGTATAACCGGTCGTGCCGATCGCAACCGCCTCGGGCTTCGCCTTGTCGACGACGCATTCGTGATCGACGCCCTTGACCTTCTTGCCGTACTTAATCGTCTCGGCGTTCGGATCGCGGAAGACGAAACGAGTGCCCGAGGGAATTTCAAGAACGCGCTTCAAGTCAAACGGAACTTCGACCTTGGTAACCTGAGGAAGGACGGTAAGCGAAGCGACATAGGGGGGATGGCTCGTCGGATCGGCAGGATTCGTCTTCGCGAGGAATTCTTCCATGTTCGTGAAGCCGTCATTGTCGAGGTCTCCGTTCGCGTCATTTTCGGCGAGACTCAAACCATACTTCTTCTCCCACTCATCGGGAAGACCGTCTTCATCGCCGTCAGCCTTGTTCGCCTGGACTTCGCCGGGCTGCAAAGCGCCACACAAGGGGCACTCCTTCGAACCGAACGGAATCGGCATGCCGCAGCTCGGCTCCTTGCCGGCTTCGCCCTGTTCACAGAAGACACGGCTTTCCGGGCCTAAGAAGCTCGCGGCACCTTCGGCGATTTCGGGAATCTTGCCGGGCGTCAAGGTATTCTTGTACGCGGCATTGTACTCGGTCATATCGACTTCGGCAACACCGGTCTTAACATGCTTCTTATCGACCATCGAGAGCGATTCCTGAATCGCCTGATCGGCATCGACGGAGAGCGAAGAGAGCATAAAGACAACGCCAAGCGCGAGAATCGCGAACGAAACCGCCAAGACGAGGAAATGCCAATAGTCGGCGAGGAAATTACCCTTGGTCTTCATTATTCAGCCTCCTTCACTTCGGCCTTGGTCTTGAAGTCGATAGTGGCAAGATCGAGCGTAACGACGAGTTCGCCGCCATTGACGGTATCGATAACCATGCCCGAGGGCGCCTTCACATTCGACTCGGTCACCTCGGCTTCTTCGGCCTCAGCGCGCTTCTTGCCGCGACGACTCTTCTTAGCAGACGACGTATCGGCGGACTTCTTCTCGGGCGCGAGGACAGTCGCGATCGGATCGGCTTCGTGCGCGAAGTTCAAATAGAACGTCGTCACAAAGCGCTTGCAGGAAGCGAGTTCGTTAAGGAACTTGACCTGAGCCTGCGGACGAGCGCGATAGACGATATGGTAACCCTGCATCGAGTAGCTCTCGACCGGCTTCTCTTCTTCGGCTTTCTTCTTGTTGCGCTGATTTGCGCGGCCGCCGCGTTTATCATCTTTCTTCGCTGCGGCCTTATCGTCTTCTACGTTAACGCCGATCGCCTTCAAGATTTCGGGCACGGCCTTCATTTCGATGGAGACGAACTCGCTACCGCCCGCGTTCGAAAGCGCCTTTACAAGAACCTTGATATCTTCCCACTGACGGCTATACTCGGCAAGCTTTTCGGCTTCGGGAAGATCACTACCGGTGATGAAACGATCGAAACCGAACGCATAGCCTTCCTTCACGATCGCGCCGAGGACGTTGCCGGGCGCTTTCGAAAGTGCCGCGGCTTCTTCAACGAGCTTTTCCTTGAAGGACGAAGGCGTAAGCGAAGAATCGACTTCGAGATCGCCGACGGAGACGAGCTGGAGCGCGTCGCCATACCACTTCTCGAGAGTCGCGGTGTTCGCATCGATCGCCGTGACGCTGTCCATGATCGGAGCGACCGGGCGCGAGTTGATGCGCTGAACATTCGAAAGCGCCGAATCGATCGACTCACGCGTTTCCTCCTGTTCGGAGTAAGCGGCAAAAGCCAAGTAGCCGATAAGCGCGACCGCGACAAGCGCGATGCCACCGACCGAGGCCATAATAATCAAAGGTTTCTTCATTTCTGATTCGGCTCCGTGGGTTTGAAGTAGTGTTCAAGAACGAACTGTTCGACTTCACCGTTCTTACCGAGCTTGGTCATGTCGGTAATCTTGATGTTGTCGGGATCGAGCGCCGTCGCCGATGCGAAGCGGGTAGCGACGATTTCGGGCGCAGTGCGCTTAACACCGTTCTTTTCGTTGTGATTCTGGACGGCCTTGTCGACCTTGTCCTTCCAACCGCGAACTGTCGCACGATTGCTGACAAACGAGTCGATCCAAAACGCGTCGCCTAGCGAGTTGCGAATCGCGTTCGTACGAACAACGCCCTCTCCTCGGCGAAGCATGTAGCTCTTAAGCTCTTCGGCCTTCTTGGTCGCAGCGGCTTCCTTCTTCTGAGCGAGCTGAATCTTCTTTTCGATATTCTCGAGCGCAGTCGAGCGAGCGTTGACGGCTTCGAGTTCAGCCGCGAGAGAGCTGCCGCGATGGAGAACGCCGATGTAACAGCAAACCGCCGCCGCGATAACCATAACCGCCGAAACGATCACGAACGGAATACGAGCTTTTTCCTTGCGCTCGGCGATAATCGCGGGAGGAAGGAGGTTAATCGTATAACGCGACTCGCTAGCGGCATGAATCGCAAGACCCGCAGACGCGGCAAGATAAGCGATGTCGGATTCGAGCGAGGCGGCATCAACCGAGCCACCCGTCGTGATGCGATCAAAAGGATTCAAGAATTCGACTTCGATTCCGAGCGACTCGGAGAAGAACTCTGCGATCTGAGGAAGAAGCGCAGTACCGCCCGTGATGTAAAGCTTCGTGGGATTACCGCCGCCTTGCTGACCGCGATAGAAGTTGATTGAACGCAAGACTTCGGCGTTAAGACGCGAAAGAACCGAGCGCGCGGACTTCGAAATCGCATCGGCCTCAGGATCTTCATTCTCTTCGACGCCACCCGCAGCAACATAGCCCTTCGAGATCTTGAGCTCTTCGGCCGCAGCCTGATCGACACCAAGAACCTGGGCGATTTCGCGCGTCAAGTTATTGCCGGCGACGGGAACCGAGCGATTGTAGAGCTTATCGCCTTCGACAATGATAAGCGAAGACGTCTTCGCGCCGATGTCGAGGATAACCGAGCACTCATCGGAACCCATTGTGTTGAAATGGAGCGCGTTCGAAACGGCGAGCGGTGCGGCATCGACGAGAACAGGCGAGAATCCACACGCGGAAATCGCGCTCGTGATGGGTTCGACCTGATCAAGCTTCGAGGCGATGATCATGACGGACTTATCGCCCGACTCAGTATCTCCCAAGACCTGAGTATCGCAGACCATTTCGTCGATCGGGAACGGGATGTTCTGCTCGATTTCCATCTTAACCATCGAGTCGAACTTATCCTGACCGCCGGCGAAAGGAATCGCGGCGAATTTCGGGAAGACCATCTGACCGGGGAGGGAGACGGCGATATTGCCGGGGCGAATGCCCTTTTCACGAACGATCTCGAGAATCGCCGGTGAAAGAATCGCCGAAGCGTTGCCGCTGTCGAGCGGAGCAGCGAGCTTAGCTACGCCATAATTGACGAGCTTGATCGATCCCTTGCCACCGAGTTCGTACTCGGCGAGCTGAACCGACGAAGAGCCGATGTTAAGAGTTTGAATCTTTTTCATTAAAGCACCGTGTTTTCGTAGTCGTTAGGATTGACGAGACCCCAAATGGTTTTCGCGCGATCGACGAGACCCGTGCGACGCTCGATCATCGGAGCGCCATCCTTCGTCGCTTCCATGATCTTCGGATCGTCCCAGAAGAGTGTACCCGACTTGATGCCGCTGACCTCGCTCCAGCTGTCACCGCCAACAACCGCGCCATTCTTATCGGTAATGACGACGCCGACGGCCTTCGGCTCGCCGAAGCGCTCGAGGTAGCTCGGGTGAAGAACAGCGGAAGAAACATGGAAGCCCTTCGGGACGTTCATGCAGCTGATCTGAGTCGTGAAATAGCTGTAAGGCGCGATATCCTCGCCACCCTTATTCTCGGTGGCGCTCTTCGAGTCAAGAAGAACGTGCCACGTGAAGGTAAGCTGATCCTGCCACTTCGCAAAGGTTTCGTACTTCGCTTCGAGAACGATCCAACTACGCGGCTTCTTGAAGACCTGACCGACGGAGGACTGGCCCTGAAGCTGAGGAGCGGGGAAGCAGGCCTGACGACCGAGGCGAACGGGTGCCGAGATCGAGACCTGACCTTCGCGACCTTCAATCGCGGGAGCATCGGCTTCGGCGGCAGCCGCAGGCTTCGCGGCAGAGCGCTTCGCACCGGACTTCTTGGGAGTCGCGGCGATAACCGTCGTCGCGGCAAGAAGCGTTACCATAGCAAACATCATCTTCTTCATGTTCAAATATCCTTTCGTTAAAGTACTTTCATCTTCGGGAGGTCCTGGATGTCGACGAGACCGACAACTTTACCTTCCGCGTTGCAAACCGGCAAATCGTCAATATGCTTACGCTCGAAGACCTTAAGAAGTTCCGCCGCGTAAACGGTATCGAAGACGAACGAGGGGCTCTTCGTCATGTGTTCGGAAATCGGGGAGTGAAGGAGCACTTCGGCGCCTTCGGAGATTTGGCGGCGGAAGTCACCATCGGTAAAGATACCGAGGAGCTTACCGTCTTCGCCTGCAATGACTGCCGAGCCGCTCTTGGCCTTGGTCATCGCCATAAGAGTTTCCATCACGGTAGCCGTAGGCGCTACCTTCGCGAGCTTTTCGCCCGTACGCATAATATCCGTCACCTTCATGACAAGCGCGCGACCGATGGCGCCCGCCGGGTGATTGAGAGCGTAGGAAGAAAGCTCGAACTTCATCGCGTCGATCATGACCATCGCAAGCGCGTCGCCCATCGCCATCGTGGCGGTAGTCGAGTTCGTCGGGGCCATGCCGAAGGGGCAAGCTTCCTTGCCGCAGGGGATGGCGAGATGAATGTCGGAGAGTTTCGCAAGCGTCGATTCACTCTTACCGGTCATCGAAATAACCTTAAGGCCGTGGCGACGGATCGCGGGAATAAGCTTCAAGATTTCGTCCGATTCGCCCGAGAACGAGAGCGCGATAAGGACGTCACGAGGAGCGACCATACCGAGGTCGCCGTGCATCGCTTGGACAGGATTAAGGACGATCGAACGCGTGCCGGTCGAAGCGAAGATCGCCGACATCTTCTCAGCAATCGCAAGATTCTTGCCGACGCCGGAGACGACGATAATGCCATCGTTCTTCACGCATTCGAGCATAAGCTCGATCGAATCGGTGAAAGATTCACCGAGCGATGCCTTCACTTTCTTAAGACCTTCGATCTCGATATCGAAGACCTCGGAAGCGCGCTTAAGCTGTTCGTCCTTAGTCATTTATCAACTCCTCTACACCTACACCTTTTCCCTACGCCTTCACTTTGTTGCAGACTGCAACAAAGTTACACAGATAGTTCCGACGATATCTTCGGCGGAGCAACCGCGAGAGAGATCGTTCATCGCCTTCGCAAGACCCTGGAGGTTAGGACCGATAGCCGTCGCGCCACCGAGACGCTGGGCGATCTTGTAACCGATGTTGCCGGCCTGGAGGTCGGGGAAGATGAAGACATTGGCGTTGCCCTTGATCTCGCCCTTCGGGTTCTTGAGTTCACCGACCGAAGGAACGATCGCGGCATCGAACTGCATTTCGCCATCCATCTTGGTGCCCTTTTCGGCGAAAACGGGACGCGCGAGTTCAACAGCCTTCTGAACCTTCTCGACGAGGTCACCGGCAGCCGAGCCCTTCGTGGAGAACGAGAGGTACGCAACGCGCGGTTCGCAGCCGGTCAAGTCCTTGTAGGTCTGAGCGGTAGCGAGGCCGATATCGACGAGCTGTTCGGCGGTCGGGTTAGGAATGACGGCGCAGTCGCCGAAAGCAAGAACCGAGTCACCCGAAGCGGTCGGGGCCTGAAGATCCATGATGAAGCAGGAGGAAGCGGTCTTGACGCCCTTCTGAGTGCCGAGCGTGTGGAACGCGGCACGGAGCATATCGCCCGTCGAGGCGATCGAACCCGCGACGAGACCATTGACGCGGCCGAGCTTGACCATCATACCGCCGAAGTAGATGCGCTTCGTGCGGAGAGTCTTTTCGGCGGTCGCGAGATCGATGATCTTCTGCTTTTCGACGGGCTTCTTCGATTCCTTCGCGTTCCACGCTTCGAGGTAGGCGGCTTCGAGTTCGGCATCACCGGCGGTATAGTCGATCGTCTTGATGCCGTAGTCGGAGAGCTTCATGTGAGCGAGCGATTCGGCAGTCGCGATTTCCGCGTCGGTTCCGAGAACGACGGGCGTACAAATCTTGCGCGAAACGCAAGCGCACGCGGCGGTAATGACGCGAGGGTCCATGCCTTCAGGAAGAACGATCGTGCCGTTCAACTTCGAGGCGTTTTCAATAATCTTCTTGATAGCGTCCATTTTACTCTCCTAATACTCGGACGGTGTCTTGGGCGATGGCGAGCTCTTCGTTCGTCGGGATCGCGATGACGGGGATCTTCGAGCCCTTGGCGGAGAGGACGACAACCTGGCCGCGCTTCTGGTTGGCCTTCTTGTCGAGCTTGATGCCGAGAGCACCGAGACGATTGATGATACGCTCACGAACCTCGGAGGAGTTTTCGCCGATGCCGCCGGTCATGATGATCGCGTCGGCGCCACCGATAACCGTGTTGTAGCCACCGATGTAGAGCGCGGTACGATAAGCGAGCATTTCGAGCGCGAGCTCGGCGGCCTTATCGCCCTTCTCGGCCTTACCGACGATATCGCGGCAGTCGCTCGAGCCGGTAAGCGCGAGGAGGCCCGACTTCTTGTTAAGGAGTGTGTCGGTCTCGGCGGGAGTAAGCTTTTCAGCTTCCATGATCGAGAGAACCGCCGCGGCGTCGATATCGCCGCAACGCGTACCCATAACCATACCCGCGAGCGGGGTAAGACCCATCGTAGTATCGACGCACTGACCGTTCTTGACAGCCGCGAGCGAGGAGCCGTTACCCATGTGGCAAGTGACGAGATTGACCTTATCGACCGGCTTCTTGAGGAAGGCCGCAGCGGCAGCGGTAATGAACTTATGGCTCGTACCGTGGAAACCGTACTTGCGGATACCCATCTTCTTGTAGTACTTCGGGTCGATCGCGTACATCGCCGCGCAGTCGGGCATCGTCTGGTGGAAAGCCGTGTCAAAGACGGCGACGTTGGGAACGCCCTTGAAGATCTTCTCGCAGGCCTTGATGCCGCCAAGATTCGCAGGCATGTGCAAGGGGCCGAACTTGACGAGCTTTTCGAGCTTCTTCATGTTCGCCGTCGTTGCCTTAACCGAATCCTTGAAGACCTCCGCGCCGTGGAGGACGCGGTGGCCGATAGCATCAATTCCCTTCGCGAGCTCACCGAGATCGGCGACGACCTGGTCGAGCGCGGCGGTGTGATCCTTAGGACCACCGCAGCCGATGCGCTCGACAAGACCCTTCGCGATGCGCTCGCCCTTGACCATGTCAAAGACCTGGTACTTGAGCGAACTGGAGCCCGAGTTGATAACAAGAACGTTCTTAATCGCCTTCTTCATTTTATACACAAACCTCTTGATTATTCCTTGATGAGTTCAATCGTGAAGAAGCCACTCGAGAGATTGAGCGTCGTTCCGAGGTTGACGTCGACGGTCGTACCATCAGCGCCGATCGACACACCGGTCTTGGTAGTGACGGTCGTCCAAGTCGCGTCAGTCAAGTTGGTCTTCTTCAAAATCTTAACAGTAACCTTGGCATCGGTCGCGAGATCATAGAGGTGCTTCGCGGTAGGATCGACCGTCGTCAAGACTTCGGCGCCGAAGGTAAGCGAAACCTTGGTCGCGGAGAGCTTGAAGTCGATGATCTTAACGGAGCCATCGGCGATTTCGTAAGGAAGCTTGCCGGTGACGAGATCGTTCTTCGCAACACCGAGGAGGTTCGCGGCGAACGTCGCATTCTCAAAGGTGGTAAGCGAAGCGCCGGGGAGACCATTCGAGAACGCGGCGAGACGCGCGGCGAATCTCTCATAGATATCCTTCTTAAGCGCAACCTTATCATCTCCGACAACCGCGGCGGTTTCGACGGCGAGGAAGTTCGCAGGAACCTTACCCGTCTTCGAGTCACGAGCATTCTCGTATTCCCAAGCGTCGGGGAGCCAATCCTGATCAACATCGCAATCTTCAAGGAAGAGCGAGATTTCAGGAACGAGGTTGCCCGAGAGCGTGATGTCATCGGACGCGACACCCCACGATTCCCAAGCGCTCTTCGTATGATCGCCATCCTGATCGATGTACGCGCGGACATAGTAGGTACCACCCATGACGAGGCCACGGAGGGTCGCGGTAATCGTACCGTCGGCGTTCTTGGTCGCGATCGATTCCGCAACGGGAGTTCCCGCGAAGTCGGCGCCTGTGAAGGCCTGGACACGGATCTGCCCCGCGAGTTCAGTCGCCTCGCTGCCCGTCTCGGCAACCTTGGCGAGTACCTTCGAGTAACCCGCGTAAGCGACATCGACCTTAATCGAGCCGTAGTTGTGGTCGTTCATCGCCTGGACGGCGTTGACCGCCGTGACGAGAGGAGCGTACTTCGAGAAGTCCTCATTATTGAAGGCGATGTTGAACTTCGTATTAAGCATCGCGATACGCCAGACATAGTTGGCATTGTGCTTCAAGACGAAGCCGCAATCGACGTCATCCTCATCACGATAGAGGAGCTGATCACCAACCGAGAAGTCGGCCTTCCACGAGTACTTACCTTCATTGAAGACGGTGAGCGACTTGATGCCGGTATCGTAGACCTTATTGGTCGTGGTGCCGTTAACCTCCGCAATCTCGATCAAGAAGGCGGGATAGGTATTGAACGGCATATTCGTATCGGCCGTTTCGGGCATTTCCCAATTGAAGGTCGGACGAGCTCCGTAAACCACGCCATCGGTGACCGAGAGGTTGCTCGGCGTAAGCCGGACATTGGCCTGATCGAAGTAGCGAACGATATCGTATCCGAGGTCAAGCGTTTCCTGGCTATCGAGAACGAGCTGGAGACCGAGGTTCATGAACGTGATGTTATGACCGGTATTTTCCTTCAAGTTCTTAAAGACATTCCAAGCGACATCATATTCACCCGCGTTAAGGACATCCGCTTCCGTGATGAAGCCACGGACAGGGAGGTTCATGCGGATCGAACGGATAATGCGGTAAGGATTCGTCTCAGAAATGACGTGATGCTTGGTCTCGAGCGCGCCCGGATTGAGCGTATGGACACCATCGATCGTGTCGTAGCTCTTGACGTAGATCTGGACGGTCACTTCCTCACCGATCTTATCGAGCGAATCCTTGATCTTTCTCGAGGAGGACGAGCCGATAGCGGACGTGGTTTCATCACCATCTTCCGACTCGGTCGTCGTAGTCGAGCTCGAAGAGCCGGCGGTCGCCGCGTTCGGGTAGAGAACCGCGATGCGGTCGGAGGTCGAGTTCAAGATATCGATACGCTCGAAGATCGGGCTCGTACGAGTGAGTTCGACCTTAAGGGAAGCGCCGGCCCAGCCGACATCAACGCCACGGACGATGCCCATGGGCTCGCCGACGGTGAAGCCGATCTTGTCGCCGAAGGTGTCATCACCTTCAGACGAGCCGGCCTCGGTATCGACAAAGACCATGAACGTGTTCTTGCCTTCACGGAGACGGCCGCGGCTATTGCCATCAACGACCTTGTCGGGATCAGCGAGGTAATAAGTTCCCGAGACGGAGTTCGAGAGCTTCGTCGCCTTCCAACTGACGAGAGCGTGGCAGTTACGAGGATTGATCGGCGTGACCGTCGTATCCGTCGACGAAGGATTGTACTCGTTACCCACGAGGCGGATATCGAAGGTAGGATCGCCGAAGTCGATCATCATGTAACCGGTCGAGTAGTCGATCTTACCGACCGCACGACCGTTCGTACCGCCGAGGATCAAATCGCCGAGACCGTTATCCTTGATCGCCACGAACCAACCGAACGTAGCATCGAGCGTTTCGCTCTCGTTGACCTTCTCGTCATCAGCGGAGGTTTCGCTGAAGTTCTTGATCGCGGCAGGATCGTTGAACTGAATCTCGATCGAGGTAGGCGCGACGGAGCCGGGTCCGATGTAGAAGCTCTTGATACCGCCCATAGGAATCTGACCGATATAACGCGAGGATTCGTTAAGCGTCTGAGCGCCGGTCGAGCCGGCAGTGCCGGAGCCCGAGGATTCGGAGCCGGAGCCGATCGTCCAGATCGCGTCCGGAACGCCGGTCATGTTGGGATCCTTTTCATCGTTCCAAGCGACGATCTTGAGCGCGCCGACCTTGGTCGACTTCACATTATCAAGAACATCGAGCTTCACGAGCGGAATCGGATACTCGGCAACGGTGTAGTTGTCAAGGCCGATAGTGAACTCGCCACGAGGATCGGTGCCCGCCTTGAATTCAGCGTAGTTCGACCAACCATCGTTATCTTCATCGCGAGTAGGATCGAAGATCGAGCTGTTGGCGAAGATCTTATCGGCGCCCGGGAGCGTCGCGTGAGCAAGTTCCCACTGATCGTCGATCTGGTCGTGGTCAGCGAAGACTTCACCGAGGTAGAAGTTACCGACCTTTTCGAAGTAGTCGGAGACGCCGTCACCGTCGGAGTCGGCATTCTTCGGATTAAGCTCCTTAAAGCGGAAGACTTCGGTAATCAAGTATTCGGCGTAGTTCGAAAGACCGTCACCATCGTCATCGGCGCTCGCCTTCGTGAGGTTGTAGAGCATCACGAAGTTATCGGAAATGCCGGGATCGAGAGTATGATCGTTATTCGGGTCGGTAACGTTACCGCCGTTATATTCGTCGATAGCCGCGAGGCCGTCACCGTCGCCATCGGAGAGACGATCTTCGAAGGAGTTCGGGTTAAGGCCGACATAGAGTTCCCAACCATCCGGGATACCATCGAGATCGACATCAGCTTCACCCGCACGGAGCGAGACCTCAAAACCATTGGCCTTCGCATAGGCGGAAGCGAGGTACTTATCGAGAGCCGTGAAGGGCTTCGAGTTGACGAGCTCGCTCGCGGGAATCGAGGGATTCGCCGTCTTCGAGTTGAAGCCGTACTTATCGTAGACCTGCTTGTGGACGAGGGCGACCGTGACAGGTTCGATCTTCGAGATCGTACCTTCGGCCGCCACCGCAGCACCGCGACCATACGGGCTATTGCTGAGCGAGCCATACTTATAGACGCTGTAGAAGGTCGTACCGGCAATACGATTGACATCATCGCCGACGATAAGCTTCTTGTCGGTCAAGTAAGTACCCTTCTCGGTCGTAACGAGGTACATCGGAACTTCGATATAGGCCATCACATCGCCCTCAACCGCAGAAGCGGCGTCGGAGGCGTCTTCGGAGTCGAGACCCTGCTCGTTCTCCCATGCGTCCGGGATGCCGTCGCCATCGGTATCGGCGGGTTCTTCAACCTCGTCATACATCACGAACTGCGACGGATCTTCGAGCGAATCGGCAATGCCGTTATTGTTAAGATCGCTATCTTCGATGTAGAGAACCGCGGCGGCTGTCTTCGCCTTTTCGACCGTGACGGCCTTCGGAACAAAGGTCATGAGTGAGTTCTCGCCGAGATAGTTGACATAGCCCCAGCTTTCGTAAGCGTTGCGCTCGCCGCTCAAGTTATCGTCGATGAAGGCGACGACATAGTGGTCACCCGCGGGGATGCGATCGATCTTGACGATCGAGTTCGCAGAGTCGGCAGTCGCTTCGCCAACAACGGTGCCCGTAAAGTCGGCCGAGTCATAGACGCGGACGATCGTCTTACCGGACTTCGGACCGAAGTACTTCGTCGAGACTTCGATCGAACCGCATTCGGTGCAATCGGCGACCTCGGCAAGGACAAACGAGGCGGTAGCCGTGGTCTTACCGATCATGACCGACCAGGTGTATTCGCCCGCTTCGGAGAGCGGCTTCGTCAAGCGGAAGTTCTGTTCGAACGCGGCAGAACCATTAATGAGCTTCGTGCCCTCTTCGATGATTTCGTCGCCCTTCTTAACCGTGTAAGCGTAGGAGGCGTAGCCATCGAGCGACTTGAAGCGGAAGATCGGCGAGCCGGTCGTCACGACCGCGTCGGCCGCAGCCGTCGGGGCGATGAGTTCGAGCTTCGCGTTGGAGAGGTCGGTCGTCGACTTCGCGAGGTTGATCTTGACGCCGCGGACAACATCCCAGCCGATTTCAACATCGTGCTGAGTGCCGCGAGGTTCGCCCTCGTCGTATTCGCCGTTACCGTTCTGGTCGACGAAGACGGTGAAGTCGGCCTTACCTTCGCGGAGGAATCCCTCGTTCGCGTCGTTGAGACGATAGATCGACTTCGAGCCGCCGAATTCAGGCGTCGCGTCCCATTCAAGGACGAAGTAGGCCTGGTCGAAGTAGTATTCGGACGAGATCTGGTAGCCGTCGCCCGGGTTCCATTCGCGGCCTGTGCGCGACATATCGGTCTGCCAGACCATAGAGCCATCGAAGAAGGACTCGAAATCAATCGTAACTTCGCCGGTCACATAGTTGATCGAACCGATGTTCGTCGTTCCGACACCGAGACGGATGTAGCCCGTGTGAGGATCGTCGTTATGGGTGACGTCCTGAGCGATTTCAGCCCAAGTCGCGGAGTCAATATCGCGGTGAGCATACTTATACTCATAAGAATCGTCGTCTTTCTTCTTCTTACCGGTCAATTCCCACAAGGTCGGGATTGCACGGATGCGGAAGCGGCGAGGATCGAGGTTGCCGGGCGAGAGACGGAAGGTCTTCTTAACGCCGGGATTCATACCGACATACATTGAGTACTGACGAGCCGTGGTCGTAACTTCACCGGCTTCGCGTTCTTCACCCTTGCCGATTTCCCACTTCGCGGTGGTCTTACCGTTCTGAGTAGCGGTGATGAAGATACGGTCGGAGGCCTTGATCTCATCTTCGCTGATGAGCTCGAGCGGGAGGTGCGGAACCGGGTGCTCGGTCAAGGTGTAGCCGTCGATACCCTTCGTGATAAGGCGGGTCGGGTCGGTGCCGGCGGTCATTTCCGCGTAGTTCGACCAACCATCCTTATCGACATCGCCCTTCGGGTCATACTTGGCGGTAGTGACATAGGTCGGATCGTAGTCAGCTTCCGTCGTGTCGAGCATCATATCGTGGTCGGAGACCGCAAAGCCGACGTAGGTATCCTTACCGTTGAAGGTGACCTTTTCGAAGTAATCGAGGACACCATCCTCATCGGAGTCGGCCTTCGTGATGTCGAAGTCACCATAGCCCGCGAGATAAGCGAGATATTCCTGATAGTTGGTAAGACCATCCATATCAGGATCGCTCAAGCGGTCGGCTTCGGTCTTGAGGCCGAACTTCGCGACGATATCGTCGGTAAGCTCGCCGAGGGTCGAACCGGAGGTCGGATCGAGCGGCTTATCACCCTTGTTGTATTCCTCGAGGTTCGAGAGACCATCGCCATCAAGGTCTTCGTCGCGGTCGAAGGTGTTGGCCTTCGTACCGACATAGAGTTCCCAACCATCCGGGAGACCATCCATATCGGTATCAACCGAGAACGGATCGAGGTCGTAGTTGTCGAAATCAAGGAACTTGCAGGCGTGAGCGTAAACGAACGTGATGTACTTGTCGAAGGGCGTGAATTCCTTCGTATTAACGCGCTCAGCTTCAGGAACCGCTGCATTCGCCGTCTTGGGATCGAAACCGAAGTATTCCTTAACCTGGTTATGAATTAAGGCAACCGTAGTTTCGACGACCTGGTCGATTCTCGCCTCACCATAGATTTCGGGATCAACTTCTGCACCGATACCATAGTTCACCGTCGAGAAGAGCGAGGCGCCATAGCGGTAGGTAGCATAGTACTTGCCGTCCTTGAAGAGGTCACCAACCTGAGGCTTACCGAAGGTCGCGAAGATCTCGCCGCTTTCGGAATTCGTGACGAGCGTCATCTCGACTTCCGCGTAGGCCATCACGTCATCGTCGTTCGTGGCGAAGAGGCCATCGAACATACTGCCGGGATTCATGCCGTGGGCGATTTCCCAATCATTCGGGATACCATCCATATCGGCATCGCCGCTGTAGGGATCATAGCCATTCGCGAAGGCGAACGGATCGTCGCTACCCGTGTAGAGTTCCCAGCCATCCGTGATGCCATTCGGCTGCGAGTCGAGCGCGTCGTAGATAAGCTCCGAGCCATCCGCAAGAGTGAGGCCGAGCATCTCTCTCGTCACATACTTCCAGTAGTACGTGAAGGGAACAGTGTTAGCACCACCGAACGAGGGAAGGGTCGGAGTTACGACAGCATCGCCTTCTTCACCACCTTCTTCACCGCCCTCTTCTTCGTCGTGGGTCGAGAGCGCGTTGACGCGGGCAGTCGAGCCGTTGAAGCCGAAGTACTGCAAGACGGCGCCGTGGATAAGGATGACCGTATCTTCGTAGACATAGGTGTCGCCGCGGTAGTTTTCGCTAAGAACTTCGCCGGATTCGATATCGACGACGACATCCTTAAGCTGAACGGCGGTTTCCGGACCGTAGGCAACGAGGTGCTGCGCGCCGGGAACTTCAGCCGTGCGGAGGAAGGTGCGAATCGAGCCGTCGTTATTATAGACGAGGACATACTTCTCGCTGCCAACAACCGCGATCTTCGCGGTAACTTCGGCGTAAGCCATCACGTCGCTCGCGGACGAGGCCTCGCTCATCTTGTGGTTGTAAACGATCTCGGCAATGCGAATGTTGTTGGCTCCGATTGGGAACTGATGGGCGGACAACGCATTCGAGAAGCCGAAGTAAAGCTCCCAGCCGTCGTCGATGCCGTTGGCGTTAGAGTCGACATAGTTCGAGCAAACGGGATAGGAGTAGTCGCCGAATTCGGGGAGATACTTCTCGTTCGTGATGTACTTCCAGTAATTGGAGAACGCTATCGTATCCTTGCCGAATGAAACGACAACCTTGCCATCCTCGCCGATCGAAGTCGTCGCACGAGCGGTCGTATCATCATAGCCGAGGAAATCACAAACCGCACCGTGGATAAGCGTCACAACGCGACGCGAAATCGAAACGGCATCGGCGACATTAGCACCCTCGAGCTTACGGCCGACAATCATCTTGCCGCCGAAGGTGAAGGTCGTATAGAGCTCCTTGGTCTTGGGATTGATCGCATAGCTCTTACCATTCGAGAAGAGCGCGACATCGCAAAGCATCTCGGCGTATGCCATCACATCACCATCGCCGGCAACATCAGCGTCGGCGGTGAACGGATCGGAGCCCATAATCAATTCCGCTTCATCCGGAATCGAATCGCCATCGGAGTCGTCGCTGCTGATGTCATCGGAGTCATCTTCAGCCGAGAAGAGATCGAATTCCTTGATATCCGGGATCTCGTTCTGATTGACATCAGTATCTTCGATGAAGATGATCGAGCCGGTTTCCCCAACCGCCTTGGGCTGATAGATCGCCTTAAGACCCATGTTGAGCTGGTTAACATAGCCCCAAGGTTCGAACTTATCGTGCTTACCGTTGCCATTGCGGTCGATATAGGCCATCACGTAGACGGGCTTGTTGTCGAGACCGATGAGCGTCACATCAGCGGTCGAAACGTCATCGCGGCTCGAGAGCTTCGAGGCAACGGTGAGCGGCATACGCGCCATCGGCTGACCCGTAAAGTCGGCCGTCTCATACGCTTCGACGATAACTTCATCAGCCGTAACTTCGCTCGCGACGGGACCGAAGTAACGAACCGTAATTTCGGCACTCTTATGGCCGGTCGGGATGCCGGGATAACGATTGGCGTTAGCGACGTCCATCTGGAATTCGGCCGGGATTGACCAGAAGTCATCGTTCGTCATAGTAACTTCGTCGACCGGGAACTTTGCGTTACCGACAATAACCTGCCATGTGTAGGTTTCACCATCCTTCAGCGCCTCGCCAACATAAGCGGGAGCCGTATATCTATAAGTGTAGCCACCGACGGTCGTCGAGTCGCGACCGGTAATACGTTGGCGTTCGCCGGTGAAGACGACCTTACCTTCGGAATCGAGAATGCGGACAGCGAACTCAGTCGAGTTATCGTTCGTCGTCGACCAGGTGAAGGTCGGCGCGGCGGAGTAAACCGGTGCGGAGTGAATCGGGGAGATCGAGGTCGCGACCGTACGCTCAATACCAAACTCAGTGTTCCCGTCCTTAAGTTCGACGGTAATCGTCGGGACCTTGTGCCAACCGACTTCAACGTTCTTGACGATGGCGTAAGGTTCGCCTTCGGAACGCTCTCCATTTTCATCAATATCAATGAAGACTTCGATGAAATTCTTACCCTGAAGGATACGGCCCGTCTCAGCCTCGCTCAAGTAAATTGTCTGAGGCCAGTTGTAACCAATCTTATAGGAGTAGTTAACACGAAGGAGTACATCATTGATTGCAAAACCTGCCGAAACGAGTTTCGCGCAATTAACTTCAAAGTCACCGGTATTGAAGTTAATCTCACCAATAAAGGGAGCTCCATTAACACTATCGGCAATACAGAGAATCTTGCCGGCAACGCCTTCACCATCCGAAATGGTGTTCGCAAGCGGCTGCCAATCGATCACACTATCAAGAAGCTCAACGCGACGACGTCCATAACGTCTTACAGCATCACGGTAGTCATCGAAGGTTCCTGAACCATAATGATGGACATTCTTGTGGTCAATATCCTCCCAAACAATCCACGCGAAGGAACTTTCGCCCGATAGAGTAACGTATTCAAAGCGAGCATCACCGGGAAGAATAGAGCCGGGATGGAGCGAGCCACGAATTATGCTGTTTTCATCGTACATTGAGCCGGCCAAATAGTAGCTACGTTCGATAGCATTGTCCGATGCAGCTGCCCCACGTACATTATAAACGGCATCAACACGCTTTGTCTGAGTACTCGTCGCGCGGGCCACAAGCGGCTTACCGGTAATATCCTTGTCGCCAAAGTAGGTGACGCGGAGGCCGATCTGCGGCTCGGGATAGCAAGTAACCAAGTTGTGATTATCAAGCGACTTGTCAATCAAGCTGGAGGCGACAAGACCACCCCAAAGAGCAGAGCGGACTTCGGAGTAATTATCCCAGCCATCACCGTCACGATCGAGATAAGGATCGTAAATGCTCGCGCTGGAATAACCGTTACCATACTTATTTTCCCACCAATCTTCAACGAAGTCGTGGTCGGTCATGATCTCGCCGATGTACTCATTAGCGAAGATATGCTTGCCATCGATACCAACATCCTCGGTCGGGCCTTCAGCGAAATAGTCAGTGACCGCAAAATTTGGATTAGAGAAGGCATTCTTCGGATCGAGCTTAAGGTTGAACTTCGAGGCATTCGGACCATAGCTGATCAAGTATTCTTGATAGTTCGAGAGACCATCGGAATCTTCATCGGCATTCGCATCAGTGACGCCGTAGAGATCTTCCCACCAATCGGGGATGCCGTTCTTGTTGATATCGGCAGTGGAGGTATTACCATAGATCTCCGCATAGTCGAGGAGGTAAACGTCCTTCGCGAGCATCATGACGCCATCGCGATTAATGAGCGTAAGCGAGGTAATGTCGGCTTCGGGATCGAGACCATACTTCTCAATCGCATACATTTCCCACCAATCGGGGAGACCATCGGCGTCGGTATCAGCCATCGCGTCGAGCCAGCTGTCGGTCGCACCGGCATTGTCCCAGAAGTCGGGGCAAGTCTTCGCATAAGCATGACCGAGCGGATAGAAGTCGGTCGAGACATCGAAGCGGCTACGATTATCGAAACGAGCCATCTTAACGAGATTGGCAACGGAATCGTCACCGGCCTGGTTGGAATAACGCTTCATTCTCCAAGTCTGGAGGACGCGCTGACGAGTGATGAAGCTATCGGCATAGGGATTCATCGTCTGAGGAATCGCGAAGCTCGACTGCTTACGATCGGCAGCCGGTACGAATCCGGAGAAGTTGTTGCCCCAGAACATCGAATCATCGAAGCTACCATTGAGCGCCGAGAGATGCGCGGCGGTATTACGAGCACGCGGGACAATCGCAGGATTCGTGTAGACCTGGCTCTTGAGACCCGTAAGCTTATTATACCAGTTAATCGCGATCATGTCGTCGGTAACGGGCTGACCATTGAAGGTAATATTACCGAGGACCTTGTTCTCGAAGCCGACGGGGCTCGTCGAAATACCCTCTTCACCGTCAGCGGCGGGAAGCGTGTCGAAGCTCAAGGAGATCATGAGCTGGGGCGGGAGCATCGAGTTCGTGACATTGTCATTACGGGTCGACTTTTCAACCCAAGCATCGTAGACGGTGCCGCGGATTTCTTCGACATCGGCGCGAGTGTAGCTCTTCTGATGGTCGGCGAGGATTTCGGCGACGGAGCGGGCACCATCCCAAACGCGGACTTCGTCGATGTAACCACAGAAGCAATCGACGAGGTCGTTGCCAAACGAGCGCATCGCGGGCACGTTATCGTGAGCGGCATCGGTCAAGTGAGCGCCGATAATGAAGGCGCCTTCACGACGAGACGCACCCATCGAAGGATACACCTCGTCAGTACCGAGACCGGAGCTGATGTCGGTAATGCCGTTCGCAGGAATCAAGGTCGATTCACTCCAGGCCTTAGCGACCCCATTGATCATAAGACGGATCGTCTTGCCGTCAAAGGTCGCGGCGATATGATACCACTTGCCGCATTCGAGCTTATCACCGGAGATGCGCTGGGTGGAGTTAACGAGATCCGACGCGGATTCGACGGGATTCGCGTTATCGAAGAGCGCGTAGACGCGGCCATCCGCGGCAATACCGAGACGGAAGTTGGCGCGATAGTGGCCAACGTTGTTGATCATCGTCGAACCTTCGTACCAGAAGTCACGTTCGATAATGACCTGCTCGACATCATTAGCGTCGGGACGGACCCAAGCTTCGACCGTGAACTGACGGAACTGGTCGATAGCGTCATAGGAGATAAAGGTTTGGTCGAAGCGAGTCATCATCGCCGAACCGAGTTCGCCGTCGAAGTACATCGCCTGGCGACGCGCGGGGCTCGTGAAGTCCTGAGGATCGGAACCGGAGGTAATGCCCGAGATAAGTTCCTGGGCGTCACCGCGCCAGTCGCCATCGGTATCGTAACCTTCGTTCTCTTCGAACGCGAAGAGGAAGCCCGTGCGTTCGCCGGAGCGATCAGGACCCGAGTACTTCTCGTCGATCTGATCTTCGACGCGGACCCACGGAAGCTTCCCGGTAAGCGAGGTAATATCCTTATAGTACTGACGGGTATAAGAGAAGGTACCGGCAGCGTCGGTCATCCAACGAGGCGTCGGGTCGGTATGGTACGGACGCGGGCTCGTGAAGTTAGCAACGATCGATTCTTCGTTGTTGCTGAGGCCATCGCCGTCGGGGTCGGCGCCGGTCGTACCGTTAAGCCAAGGAAGCGTAAGGTAGTTCGGCATCAAGTTCATCTGAGCATCGAATTCGCCGACGAGACCGACCCAAAGGTTGCTCAAGCCCTTCGCGGTAATTGCCGAACCGTAAGCGACGGAGATCGTGTCGCTCGAGCCGTAGAGCGGGTTGAGGCCGTGGAAGAGTTCGTAGTAGTCGTCCATACCGTCGCCATCGGTATCGCGAGCAAGCGGGCTCGTGCCGATATAGCGATCGGAAGCGGTGCGCTTAGGACCGAAGCCGCAGTAATCCCAATCGGCGTTCGAGCGGTCACTCACGTTCTTGATCATCGAGAGCTCGGTGATGTAATGAGACTGGGACTGGGGCTTGTACATGTGCTTATAGCCAAGGTCGACCGTAGGATCGCTGGCAAGCTTCGCATCGGCGAAGTAACCGAGCGCACGGTAATCATAACCGGTGCCGGGAGTGTAGATAACGGTATTCTTAGTGCCGGGAACCATCGCGTCGACAACGTAGGTGAACTTGCAGCTCGAGCCGTCTTCAGCCTCGATCTTCGTGTAAATCGTAGGATCAAGATCGTCACCATTCGTCGGGACACCATCCAAATCGACATACCACGTCTCCGTATCGGAGTGGAAATTGTGGAAGAGCGGGTGACGGGCGTAGAGCGTCTTAAGCTGCTTCGCGGCGACAGGAGCAAACATGCGGTTAGCGCCGTCGGCCATAATCGCATTATAAAGTTCGCTCGGCTTGGTGGTGATATTGCCCTCGAGGTCAAGATCTTCGACAGTCATCGAAGCGAGGAAGTCTTCCGCCGAAGAGTAGTTGAACGCGGGAAGCGCCTGAGCGAGCTCTTCCACATCCTGCGACAACACGACATCCGTCGCATTCGCCAAATTGGCGGCATCGCCATTATCGCCATTCCAAATAAGCGCATGGCCCATGAGCGGGGTTTCGGTATCGTCGTAGCGGAAGCCACGAATCGTTTGAGTCATGTATTCCTGATAGTTTTCGAGACCGTCATGATCGAAGTCATAGTCACGAACCTTATCGGTAAGCTGATCTTGGGCAATCGCATCACCGGCAGGAGCGACGAGAGTGCCGCTATCCTGGGCGAAGGTGCCGTCCATGCCCATGACAACGAACTTGATCACATTAACGTTCAAAGGAAGCGTGAAAGTACCATCGCCCTTGTAGCCGTCAGCGATTTGAGCTTCCTTCGATTCCATATAGGGAGTGTAAAGGGAGCGGGCACCGATCTCCTCATCAAAGGGATAGTAAGCGCCTTCCGTGTACATCTGGACGGTCTGACCCATGTACTGAACTTCCCAACCGTCAGGAAGACCATCGAGGTCAGTATCAACCGAGCAAGGATTCAAGCCACCGCCTCGGACGCAATTGCTGATGAAGTTGAAGCTTCCGGCACTAGGCTGATGATCTTTGTCTTTATCAAGCCAAGCGTAATTGAAGTACGATTTTTCGTTACTGTCGGTAATACCGTCACCATCGGTATCGCCATCGTTCGGATCGGTAGGAAGAATCTTGTTCGGCCACGAACGATCGAGCTTCGAGGCGATTGAAGGAACGCCCGCGTAAGCGGCGCAGGAGTCGGTACCGGCGAATTCGGCAGAATTGATGAGACCGTCGCCATCCTGACCACGTTTCGCATCCTCGGGATCTCGCGGATTAAGGCCGACATAGAGTTCCCAGCCATCGGGCATGCCGTCGCCATCGGTATCGGCGCCGTAAGTCGTAACTTCACCATCTGCATTGCGGATATCACCGGCAATGGTGGTCGCCTTAACGAGGCCATTGAAGTTCGAAACGTTTTCACCGCAGCAGAAACGCTTCCACCACGCGAGCTCATACTCATCGTAGCCCGTGTAAGGAATCGAAGTATAGTCGGAAGCATCGTCAAAACGACGAATTATCGCTTTGCAGTGCTCGCTGACGGTAGCGCCGTCCCACTTCTGCGACCAAGCGATAGCCGGGTCGAAACCGTAGAAATTATAGACCTGGCTATGCATGATGACCATTTCGTCGCCATACTCGAAATCAGTCGCGTCGGGAGGAAGAATAAGCTTGCGCGAGCGGAGAGCGTCAGGAGCGACATTGAGAACCTTACCGTGGCTCAACAAGGTCGTGGTAGGATACTTATATTCCGCTTCGCCATCGCAGAAGACGGCAGCGGGAATCGGAGTAGTAAGGTTCTTGAGCGTTACACGCTGGGTAACGACACCATTCTGGATATGAGTAAGCTCGGACGCGATAAGGTCGAGACCCTTTCCATCTATCGTATAACCAAGATTCGGGACGAGCCAGACATGCTTCTTACCGCCGGCGGTAAAGGCGAGGTAGTGGATCTTACCGATCGCCATCATATCGCCGTCGCGATTGCGCAAGGTCGAGTCCTTATCGTTCGAATCGTTCCAAGTAAGCGGATCCTGACCATTGGCGTGTTCCCAACCATCGATCATGTCATCGCCATCGGAATCGCAATTGAAAGGATCGGTGCCGATTTCGAGTTCGAGCTGGTCGGGAAGACCGTCGTTATCGGTATCGACAGTCGCGAAGTTCATGCCGGATTTAACGAGCGGGTCGTAGATCTTCTTGATCTCGGCGGAGGAAATGTACTTGTAGGACAAGGGTTCGGCGTAGTCGAACTTCTTGCAACGGTTGTCACCGGGCATAGGCTTGCCGGGAGTATTCCTCCAACCATCGGGCTTCGTCCAATCGTTCGAGAACTTCTTCTCAACGAGATTGCCCGCAGCATCCTTAACCATCTCGGTCCACTCGAACTCACGAGTATCAAGGCCAAGACGGCAATAGTTCGTAACGGTTACACCATTATAGGACCATTCCTGCATCCAGCCGACATGAGCACGATACCAGTACCAGTATTCATAGCCGTCGGGAATTCCGTCGCCATCGGTATCGGAAACGGTAGGATCGGTAGGACGTTCTGGCGTCCAACGGAAGATCGAACCGACAACCGTTTCGGCGGTCGCGGCAATCTGATCGACGTTGATCTTCGAGTCGAGCGTCGAGGCAAACTGCTCAAGATCGATATTAACTTCGATATCTCCATCGTACACGGTAGGAGCAGCAGCACCGGTTTCTTCAGCCATCTTTTCAAGCGCGCTGCGGACGGCAATATAAATCGCCGTTTCGCCATTATCCTCAACGACCTTCGTCGCATTCGCGGTGAAGCCCTCCTTCACGCAAAGGACATACTTGTTGGTAACGGCTGCGATGTCGCCGCCCTTATTGCCCCACTTCGCACCCATGATATCGGGATTCCAAAGCTCTTCTTTAACCGAGAGCTGTTCGACACCTTCAACCTCAATCTTGTGGTTAAGAGCGTAGGTCGAAATGTCGTTATTCACCTGCTTTAGGCCGTTTTCATAGGCCGTCTTAAGCGTCTCGGCAATCGAGTTCTTCAGCGAGGAAGTAAGCGACTTAACCTTAGCGTTGTGACCCTCGGCCTTCTTCTTATCAAGCTCCTCGGTATCAGCGAGGAACTCGTTGTAGGCCGTACGATCGGGATTCATCGCGGAATTGAGCGCGTGAAGCGGATATTGCTTGTTAAGATAGCTATAGACATAGTCCATTTCGGACGCGGTAGCAAGCTCCTCGATATAGGCCTTAATCGCGCCGTCTTCTTTATCGACGAAGGCGTTCGCGATTTCCTGCATCGCGGAGACGGCGGTATCGGTAGCCGAGCTCGTAAGCTGGCTCGAGTGAGCACCATTACTGAGGGCGGACTCAGCTTCGCGCGTCGCCAACTGGAAGGCGATTTCTTCAGCGCGGGTAAAGTCACGAGCCGTGCCAGCGGGAGGACCGACACGAGACGCATTCGCGACCATGTTATCCTCAAAGTAGAAGTTATTGAGACCATCGCCGAAACCACGGATTTCCTGATAAGCGGTAAAAGCGTGCTGCTCATTGGCCCAGTTGGACTGAGGTCCGGGAACAATACCACCCTGGCTCGAGGCGCTAGGAAGGAAGTCGTTATCTTCGTTGAAGTCCTTCAAGTTCGTATCGATATCAACGGAAGTACCGGCGAGCTCGTTCTCCTCGTTAATGACACCAAACTTGAACTTTGTCACATAAGCATCCGGAATGCCATCTTGGTTAATATCACCGCAGTTATCGGATTCACGGGATTCGCGCGAGAAGATCGCTTCGTAAATGATGCGCGGGAACGCGCCATCATCATTGCGGGTCGTAGGAAGCGAGACTTCGTAGACGTTGCTCTTGCCGGGAGCGGGCATACCGACGCGGGTAACCGTGTAAACCGAGGAATTCTCAGCCTGTGCGGCTTCAAGCCAGCCATAGAAGAACGAATCACGCGCACGGTTCAAAAGCGGATCAGCGTAGTTATAGGTGTACTTTTCGCCGCCTTCAGTTCCGAACTGTTCATACTGGGTATAGCCCTTGTTGTCGCCGTCAGCCCACTTGTAGCCCTCAGCATAAATCTGAACGGCGGAAGGATTGCCGGGGAGCGTCCATTCCTGGCGGTGATTAGAGACCGTCGGCTCGGTCACCTCGTTCTTGGCATATTCATAGACTTCAACCTTACCGGCACCAAGACCAAGAGCATTCTGGAAGAGGTAGTTAAGACCCGTGGAGTTAACGCCGGTCGACGGACCCATCGGGTAGAGGGTAATCGTCTTTGCGGCGACGACCGTGATCTTCCAGGTCATCGAAGCGCCGGCCTTATCCTTATCGGCCCAAGTGACGCGAAGCGAGTAGGTAACACCTTCGGCGGTAGGCGACTTGAACGCGACGGAGAGCTCACCCTCGCCTTCAGCGTTCGGGACAGCTTTATCGACAATCGTCTTGCCGGTTTCGCCATTATACCAGGTAACGGTCGTGCCGTCCCAGTTACCGTTTACATTCGTCTCGGAACCATCGACGAGACCCCACTTGAGGTTGATCTTCTGGCCAACGGAGACGACAATCGCATTCGTCGAAAGAGAAACGTTGTTGTCATCGGAGATAACTTCGCCGCTCAAAATCGTGAGCTGGGGCGTGCGGTTATAAATCGCAAACGTGCAATCGCCTTCGCTATCGGCGAACTGAACCGAGCCGTCCTGACGCGCCTGTTCCTTAACGTTGATCTTATACTTCGCGGAGTTGTTGCCGTCCTTCGTAACAAGCTTGAAAGAAGCGGTCTTCTTGTTCGCGGCAATCGTGACGGTAGTCTTGTTATTGACAGCGCTTCCGGAAATCGCCAAATCGGTAATCGCAGGAACCTTATCATCGATCGTAAGAATTGTAACATCGAACTTCGATTCCTTGACACCGGTCACATTCTGATCGAGCGTAATCGTGACCTCGTGCTCTTCGGCGCCTTCGAGCCAGCCGAGGTATGTGCCGTCTTCGGAAGGATACGCGAAGCGGTCAAGCGCAACCGTCATACCGGGCTTGTTGGTAACGGTAAGAGCCAAGCGGGTCGCGACTACATTGGTACCGAAGTCTTCAAAGAGCGGCGTATCGCCAGGGCCGAAGGTCTCGTTGAACAAGCCGTCGGTATAATTCGCATCGTCGTTAAGCGCTTCAACGGCTTCATTGCCGACGACGAGCGCGGCGATCTGATCCTTATCGAGAGCGCGAACTTCGACGAAATGCTTGCCTTCCCAAGTCAACTCGGGAATCTCAGGACACGAGACCCAACCGCTCGTGGGCTTCGTCTTCGTGTAGAAAATAGCCGTCTGGTTACCATCGGCATCAAGAACGCGCCATTCGACGATAACATCGGAGCCGAGATCGTTCGTGACATCGGTAATCGAGGCCTGAAGCTTGTATTCTTCTTCGCTCTTAAGCGTTCCCGTGTAGGTAGCTTCGTAGGCATATTCCTTACCGGCAACTGACTTAGCCGAGGCGGAGCTCCAAGTCGTCTTGCCATGGGGCTGGACACGGAACTTACCGACAACCGCCGCGATGTTCTTCACGTTGAGCTTAGCGGTCGAGAGGCCATAGGTCTCATCAGTCGTATCATCATAGTAAGCCGAGGTCGAGAGAACAACCGTGACCGAAACCACGCCGTTATCATTAAAGTTAATCATGAACGGCTCGGTCGCGCCGCTCGTCACGTCAAGACCGGCGCGGTCAGTCATCGCATAAGGAAGCGCCTGATCGGTCGTCTTGATAAGCTTTTCGCCCGCGTCATCCGTCGCCACGATATAGGCATAGAGGTCGCCTTCGTGACCGGGATTCGGCTCGAGAACGATCTTATACTCGGCACCATCTTCGCCGACAGCTTCTTTGAGCGCCGTACCATCCGCGCGAACGAGCTTCGCGACGGTAAGTTCCTTGACGATAACTTCGACATCGGTGGAAACGGTAACACCATCAGGAGTCGTAACCGCGACACGGCTCGTATAGTTACCCGGAAGCTTATACTCAATACCGGTGAGCGTGAACTTACCGTCGGCGAATGTAACGCTCTTGACCGTAGCAGGAGTGTCATCAGCGGTGTTCAAGAACCACTCGACCTTGTAATCGTCGGCAAGCGTGAAGTTACGCTCGGAGTCGGTGATCGTAACGGTAACCTTGCCGGCGCGGCCGGATTGGAAGCCCTTCGCCTCAACCTTCGTAATCGCAGGATTCGGCATCACGACCATGTGCGCTTCGTGGCAGTCGATCGTCGCGACCTTGTTGCAAATAGGAGTAATTAAGAAGCTGCCGCCCGCCGGGACACCTCTCAAGAAATAGTGGATCTCCTTCTCGGTCTCACCGGGGTCGAACTCGTAAGAAAGGATGTTGTTGCGCGTTTCCTTAACCGACTCGGTGCCGAGAACGATGAACTCGGGCGTCGTCGCATCTTCTTCGATACCATTGTAGGTGACCTTGAGGTCAACCTTAACGGTTTCATTGAAGCTGCGCCCGGAGAGCGACAAGGTCATCTTGGGCTGGGAAGCGGAGCCGATAACAACGGCGCGCTCATAAGCGCCATCAAGGCGAACCCAAACCGAGGGCTTCGAAGGAGCGATGACATCAACCGTCGCTTCAATGAAGTCGTTGATAATTGTAGTCGCGTTGTTGAGAACCATGCCGGGCATGGTGGAAACATAAATCTTCGCGCTCTTACGATTATTGGCATCGTAAGTACCATCCTTCGCGTGAAGCTTGAAACGGCAAGAACCCTGAGCGAAGACAAGCTGATAAACATTGGCGGTCTTCTTGTCGGCGAGATTGTCGCTAGGATTGTAAATCACTTCCGCATTCGGATCGATCTCAACGAGCTTGAGGACGTTCGAATCGCCGACGATATCGATAACATCTTCATTACCGGACCAAATATAGAGAGTAGAAGCACCATTCGAGGTCGAAACACCGGTCACTTCGATCGCCGCTTCGCCACCGAAAAGCTCGGTCGAGTTGGCGCGAACCGAGAGCCAAGTCCCGGGCGCGGAGTTACTTTCAGGGGCGGAAGTCGCAAAACGAACGCCTTCGACATAGATATTGGAACCGGCGAGCGTCTTGTTCAAACGTTCTTCCGAGTTATAAGACTCAGAAGTTTCGATCTTTGCGCCCTGGCTAGCGGTCTTTACAGGCGCGACCCAGCCATCACCCCACTGAGGGGTCGAAATCGTACCATCGCTATTCTTGATACCGATAGTGGTACCGCCGATGGTGGGGGTAACGATGAATTCATTATTCCAAATCTTGAGCGGACGAGCCAAATCGCCGGGTTTGACGACATATTCGCAGACGAGAGCCGTAGCATAGCCCGCCGAAGCCGAGGTATATACGCCGACAATCGAGGCCTCGTCGCGGCGACCGCCGACACTTACGGAAATCGTCGGATAAGCGGCATCGAAACCGGTTCCGCTATTAACAAAGCCCCAAGGTGTTCCAAGGGTAGTGGGAAGAGCCCCATCATCCTTGGTAGTATTGTAAGCCGAACCCTTGTTAAGGATTTCAACCGCGAAAGTAACCGTATTACCGGGGACAACGGGCGTCGCCGCGGTATACTTCTTCGGCGTTGTAGGATTGTAGCGATCCTGAATCGTATACATCTTCCAGACGTCGGCAGCGGAAGCCGCAAGCGTCGAGAGAGTGAACGCGGCAATGAGCGAGAGGAATTTCTTCATCATATTGTTACCTGCTTTCATGTTAAATTTAAATCCTTACTTGGCCTTGGCCTTACCTTCTTCGACAAGCTTGGTGTCGGCGACGGCTTGGTTGATACGATCACGCGATACCACGATTACCCGCTGACGGATATTTTCGAGTTCGGTATTTGCTTCATCAAGCATTTTTTGGAGCTCCGCGCGCTTCGCACTCTCACTTTCGTCCAAAGAGGCGAGTCGGGACAAAATCTTCTCGCGACGGCTTTCGACCCCCCCGCGCGCCTCGCGCAGTTCTCGGAGTTTTAATTGAAACGCCGGATCTTCCATGTACGAATTGTCTTTCATCGTGTACACTTCGGGCACTTCTTTCGGCGCTTCGGGAGCTTTTTCGCAACCGACAACAAGCGCAATTACAGCCAATAAAATCAAGGGTCTTATGCGCATTTCACCACCTCCGAAAAACAACGACCTTCACGCGTCACACCAGGGTGTAACGCGCCGCATTTATTCACCATGTTTATAACGGTAGATATGTGCAGAGTCAATATGTCCATGTTCACTTAATATTATACCACTTTTTACTCCTTTTGTGGGAATAAAAAGAGATTTTTTTGTGAACAAGTCTGTTGATTACTTTTTGATTACTTCTCGACTACCTGTTAGCGAAGGTAGTCGAGTGAGTAACCGGGGAGCTTTTCAGAGCGCTCGCCGAGCTGGAGTTTCCAGCCGACGAAGGTATCGCGAGAATACTTATTCCAATCGAGGTACGCACCGGTAATCGAAAGCGGACCAAAGGGATCGGGCAAGTAGACCTCACATTCGCAGTTATCATCAAAAGAGTTGGCATCGAGGATGTAACACTTGATCGGGACGTATCGATCGGCAAGCGAAACGCCATGCGGACTCGTGGCCCAGAGACTGCCAATGACCTGAAGCGTCGGGCCATTAGAAGTCCAGTCTTCGAACTTAACCTCAACGTCCGAACTCTTCCAGTTAGCACTGTTAATACCATAGGTCCTCGAAGCGAGATTCGTCAACTTCTTGGAGATGGCGCCATTCGTATACTCGATGTGAAGCGTCATTCTGATAACGCTATCGCCGAATTCGTCAACAATATTATCATCCGGCGTAGGAGCGGAGTTCCAGAACACAAGCTTCCATTCCGGGGTCGAGGGATCAGCGCCAATCCAGTACATCTCTGTAAGCGTAAGATTACCATAAACATTGCCGTTCGCATCCACAAGCTCGGTAAGGTTATTCGCAAGCTTTTCGGGATCCAAAGTCGGATATTCCGTCCTCATCCAATCAAGAATCGCGCTCTCGTAAGGATTGCCGTTCGGATAGTCTTCGTCATTGATAAGATCAGTAAGCACCTTCGTAGTGCGCGAAACGGCCTCAATCGTCGTATTCATCTCGGGCACATAGCTAAAGGAGTAAGCCCCGGTATTTTCATCACGACCGAGCTGAAGGTTCTCAACCTCAACACCATTCACGAAGATAGTCCCGATCTCATACCAAGGAGCGAGGTAATACCAAATCGTAACAGCTTCACCCTTGCCCTTCGCAACAGTCGTAAGCTGCGAGTCGATTGTACGACCATTACCGATATCTTGCTCGATACCACCTTCACCGCTGACAGTGCAAAGGACGCGAAGAGTATCGTCATTAGGATAGATCACGTAGTCATCGGCAATCGTCTGATCGATGTTAATCTTACCGGGCGTCGCAGTCATCGTATTATCCCACGACTTAGAGGCCGCCAGATCGGTGGACATCGCGATATTCTTCATGCTAACGGTAACGGAATTGCCTTGAGCGTCAAAGTCCGCAGCATTATCCATCGCGGTAATCACAGTCTTATTATGACCGGTCTCGCCATCTACCAAATCGTCGTAAATGGAATCAAGCTCATAGACTTCATTGCCGGCACCGACAAGTATCTCGTGATCGACAATGCCGGTAGGACGCACAAGGCGAAGTGCATAAGGCATATAGTAGCTCAAAGCGGAACCATCGAAAATTTGATCGGAATAGCCAAGCGAAGAATAAGAAGGAATGTCCATTACCGCATCATGAGCAACGGCAGACTTCTTGTTCGCGACGACGTAGAACGCGAAAGGATCGTTCGACGAGAGCGAGGAGGCGCAGCCATCTCCGAAGGTCATCAACGCATAGGTCATGATCTTCTTCTTGTCATTAACCGTCGAAACCGCCTCAAGACGCCAATCGGTCATGTCTACGCCGGAGGGAATGGCGATTTCAACCCAGGAGTTGGTAGTAGTCTCGATGGCACCCTCTTGGTTAAGGTCACGAGCATCCCACGCGTTAACTTCGTTAATCCAAGCACGCTTAGGAGCGACATTATCGATAATCGTATAAGCGGAAGCGCCGGCATAGTCGCCATTAAGATCGACAGGATAGTACCACTCGGGAATCGTCCACTGGTTCACATCATTAGGATTGAACGGCGCGGCCTCATGAATATCTTCATCCTGAGTCGTCTTGAAGGTAATGCGGAAGTTATACTGAACTACCGTGTTCGGCGTCTCAACCGGCGGAATGTAATCGGCGCTGCCATCGGTGTGGCGAGTCATACGATAGATAAGGCGAGAAGGATCAGCGGCGTTCACCGCAGGCGAAAGCTTGATAGTGCCGCGCTTATTCGAATCATCATCACCCTTCCATAAAGAGTAGCCCCAATTACTATCGCTCAAGTTATAGAAGCTCTCAATATAGTAATCACACCAAACTTCAATCGTCTCGGGAATAATCACCGGCTCGAGCTGCTTCAACGCGAGTTCGCATTGGATACCGAACTCTTCTCGACAGAGCGGCTGCTCTTCAGGAAGGGTAATCGTAGCGACGGGGGCGGTGAAGCTAAGATCGCTACGGAACGGACGCGCGAAGGTAACGACGACATTCGGGTCGACACGCTCGGTGACCGAGAGTTCATCGAAGAGTGCGCGGTCGGAATGAACAGGATTGCCTTCCGCGTCCTTATCCATGATGACGAGACGAATCGCCATCACGCCGGACTCTTTATTCTTGATCGTGATATTCTGCCAAGCGGTGGAGGTAAGATTGGTAGTACCGACAAGCACCATATCCTTATCGTCGCCCTTCAAGTCTTTAACCGCATAAATGCCGACACAGGCGTCTTCCGTATCAAAGCCGCTCTTACGGGCACGGAAATTAATCTCACCAACGGTGATGCCGGAGTTCTTGTCTTCGGGAGTCGTGAGCGCGGGAGACTGAATGTACGGGAGGTGCGCACGATAGAAGTCGGGATCGTTTTCAGCGATATCGAGAATGCCGTTATTAAGTTCCATCGACATACCTGAGGTTTCGCTACGATCAAGCCAGCTATCGATGTTAAGGAGCTTGTCGTAAGAAACATATTCCTTCGCGGCAGTATTCGCGTTAGCGACGCGAACGTTCCACGCCGTCCAAGAGCGCTCGTCGACATTCGGCTCGTCCCATACCGCAATCGACTTAATGTCGATACGACCGTATTTACCATTGTCGGTATCTGTGTGGGCGGCCTCAATTACGGACTGAGGAACGCGAAGACGAATGAGCGACGGCTTGCCGCGCAAACCGATATACTCGGTTATACGACCGCCGGCAGCAACGAGATCATCGTAGTTAAAGCGCTTATATTGTTGCCACTCGTCTTGATAGCGGCTGTTGTTCGTATAATTGACTACATTGTAATCGGCCAAATCTTCGGCGGAAACGTATTCGATGTCAAGCACGGCGCGCTCATCAAGCGTCTCAAGATCGTAAGAGATGGAGATCGCGCCGATGCCGTGCTCAAGGAACGGCGAGCGAATCGTCTGCAGCTCATCTGTCGCCACGCGAAGCGGCCAGAACTCCGCCTTCTTCGAACCCTTCACGCTTTCGGTCCAGACGCCGGTAAACACGAACTTGTCGTTATCAAGCGAAGAAAGATTCGCCGTAGTCGTGGCGTGCCACTGAGTCATTTCGAGGTTGTCAAGAATCACATCACAACGCGGCGAATCATCGCCATCATCATACGTCGAGAGACGGACGCAAGTCGGAGTTGTCGTGTGAGCGGGGATGGTAATCGAAGAATAGTTAAAGGAAGCTACATCGACTTTCTTGAACTCGGTCCATTCGGAGCTGTTCTTCGGGCGAGTCGAGACAACGATCTTCTGAGTGACTTCGGGCGTCACGATACCATAATAATCCTCATTCAAAACATTCCACTTACCGATATCGGCAGAGGGTGCAATGTACCAGTGATCCCAGAAATCGTTTTTAGCGTCACTATCGTTCTTCTGACTCTTTATGTAAGTATTACCATCGTCAACGCGGACCGGCGGAAGCGCAATCGTGTCGGCATACGCGAGATTCCTACCGGAGATGCGATCGAGCGCGTTATGAACCTGAGGACGCATGAAGCGCGCGGGACAGTCGGTCGAAAGGAAGCCGAAAGTACCGTTACGAAGCGGCTTGACCTGACGATTGTTACTATCGGTAAAGCCGCGATCCTGAGCGTAGAAAGAGTGCCACTTCATTTCACGACCGGCAATATCGGTCGCAACCGAAGGACGGTTGCTGAAGGCGCCGCCGGCACCATTGTTATTCGTGAAACCGGCATAGAGCTGGTTGCCGACAAAGGTGCGATTCGCACCCTCTCCTTCATAAATCGACTTAACGCTCAAGAAGGCAACATACGCGGTCGTGTTCTCACCTTCGCCGTCGGCAAGCTTCGTAGAGCAAAGCGTCGTTCCGGGAACACGCCCCGCGTTGGTGTCGCTATCATAGCTAGTGGCATTACGAACGGCGCGGTAGATCTCCTTCACCTTCAAAGGCGCACCGGTCTTTTCCTGATACCAACGATAAAGGCCGAGCTCCAACTCATTGCGCGAAAGGCGCTTCATGCGAAATTCATAGGATCCGCTAGCGTTATGATAAGCGAAGATCGAAACCGTGCCCTGACCATCGAAACCGAGATCGGTCGCGCTCGTCGCCCTAGACGACATCACGACGCGAGTCGAGACAAGATAGTCCTTATCGGTAAAGTCGTCACCATTAGGTTGATAAGTCGAGATTCGGTCATATGTATGCTGCTGACCGAGACGCGCATCGAAGTTGATTTCGCCGATACCATCGGGATAACGAGAAGACTCATCGCATTCAAACGAGCCACGGCCCTTACCTTCCAAAAGCGCCGCGCGAGAATTATAGCTCGACGAGAAGAGATTGTTAAGCGACTCGTTCACGTACATGAAGTTATGCCCAACCCAGCCGTTGTTGAAGGTGCGCTCACCGGTAGTCGTACCAAGAAGCGTCGTGCCGGTGCGAGCCTGCTCGTTTTCATTCCATGTGGTGGTGAACTTTTCCTGCCAGAGCTCATCGCTGGAAACATTCTCCTGCCAATCCTCAAAAACATTCTTGGAGGGATCGGACGGGTAACGCTGCTGAAGAATCGAGTTCGCAATCGGAATCGTCACACCATCATCACCGACTTGACCCGCATGAGCAACGAACTTATCCTCCGACTTCGCAGCCGCGTCAGTCCAGTGGTTGAAATCCTGATAGTCACCGCGGCAAATCGAGAAAGCGCCCGTATTGTCATTGAAGCGAACGACGAACTGACGAGTGTTCTTAACAACATCAGCCGAGAGCCACTTATAGCCGGCCAATTCGTCTTGCTCACCTTGGAGCGCCATCGCAATCGTGGAATAAGGCGAAGATTCGACATCCTTATCGTCTGTATCCAAAATCCAATAGCCGTTCTCACCAAGCTCATTCTTATTAACACCGCGCATCTTGAAACCGAAGCGAGCGTTCGCGTTCGTGACCGTAATCGCTCCGGTCCAGAGATGATCGTCGATAAGGTGAAGATTGTTCGTGACGATACTCGAGGTCGCGCCCTTCTCATCAGCAAACTGCCAAAGAAGTTCCATCTGCTCATAGTCGGAAGCGCCTTCGCGAAGACGGAAGAAGAAGTCATCGCCAAGCGTAGGCGTGTGAGTTATGCCTTCATCCACGCCGCGATAAGGCAAGGTTGTCGCACTATCCATAGCACGGGCGGCAAACGAGCAATCGGCAAGACCGAAATAATCGAAGTAATCGTAGCTCGTCGGATTCGGGGTATACTCAAACGCATATTCGACATCAAACGCGCTTTCTCCCTCTTCGCCGAGATCGAGCGGCTCCGACTCGGGCGTCATAAAGATCGAGCCCGACTCGGGATCCGCGCACTCCATGCGAACCGACTTCCACTCGCCCTTCTCACCGAGATTCGCGTTCAAGTAGCGACGACGATACTTGAAGATAAGCGCCGCGACATTCTTCGCACGAGTCGCGAGCTCGTTACTACCGAAGCCCTCGTAAGTAACGGCGACTTTAGCGCGAACATTCGTATCGCCGACTTTCGGGAAGCGCTTCGTCAAAGTGCCGCGGTCGCCGTGGAGGTACTTGCCGAAATCACGCTCGGGATCCCAAGTGTCCTCGAGGCGGTGGAGCTTCACGACCGTCGTCGGATCGCTGACGAGGATGTTATCGACAAGAATCTTACCGGGGCCGGTAAGACCGCCCGCGCCCCAGCTCGAGTCGGTACGAGCAATACGGAAGATTACGGGCTCGGCGACATTGAGCTTCGCGCGGACGCGATAGAAGCTCGATGTGTTCGCCTTGTCACTATTCTTCGTCATCATCAAGGGTACGTAAGAACGATTGGTCCAAACATTAGCCTTCACGCCCTCTTTAATTTGGAGAATCTCGAGCGCGCCAAAGGTGTGCTTCGCGTTGGCCCAAAGATCATTCGTGATTTCGTCCATCGTCGCATCGGCACGCCCTAGAGCGTTCGTCACATCCGACAGCGTCATGTACTGGAGCTCAAGACGATTGCGATAGTCGCAGTCCATATTGACCGCATCGAAGTAAACTTCACCGATACCTTGAGTATAGACGGGAGAGTAAACCGCCGCAGGGTCGGTCTTGTCGGAGTAATTGTAGAGAATCGCCGCGCCCGCATCGATCAAGTCTTCAGCCGCCGCGCCGGGGTTCTTGTAGCTCAAAGCACCGACATCTTTACCGAAGGGAAGGTAGTTCTTGAGCGGATCGAGATCACTTCCAACAGCGTCGCTTTCTCGGCTGTTGCCGATCGTACCATAACGAAGGCGCCAACCGCGCTTATGAGTAAGGTGCTCATCGGCGACGCGCGTATACTCAACATCATTCGTCTCGACAACGGTCGGATGAATCCAGTTGGAGCCCAGGATGAAGGATTGATCATTGATCTTGTCGCTACCTTCAATGTCATTGAAGAGCATCGTTTGGTTATCGCGAAGATCCTGACTCATCACTTCGGAAACGTAAGCGAAGTAGATAATCTTTTGAAACTGCTTAATCGGCTTGCCTTCATTGTCGATATCAGAGGTCGTGACCACGACACGATAGGCACCAAAACCGGCAGGGTTCTTTTCCGGATCAGCCAAATCAGCAAAGCCGCCGGAGAATTTCTTCTTGCCCGCGGCATCTTGGACAGAGAAGCTCGTCGGGCTAGGGCCACCGAACTTCGCCTGTCCGACATCAAGTATAACCTTCGAAGGATCGGAGAAGGCGAGCGGCGAAAGCGAGGGCTCGCGAACCCAATAGTTCTCGCCTTGGGCAATGACATGCTGAGCACCATCAGCGAGCGTCACATAATTCTCGCCTTCCGCCTTCACCTCCTCTTTCAAGCGATCAAGCGAAAGCGCCTTTTCCGAGAGTCGAATCTCCTTCGCGGAATAACCGGCGCGAGCCAAACGAAGCGGAACGGTGGAAGAGGTGTGAGTAAAGTTCTGAGTGTCACCATTATGTCCGATGTTTGTGTTGTCAACATAGAAAGAGTAAGTAAAATCATCGTTACCGACAAAAGCCACATTGTGCCACGCGGTAACCGTGTTAGGATTCATATTCGCTTTTGCCGCATATCCGTTTTTGCCACCGGATGTTACACGGCCACAATACTGATTCACGAAATATACATCGGCACCCCAACCATATTGATTGCGGAGAAAGTTACCGAAGATCAGATTCTTCTCAATATTGCTTTCACCGCCGGGATATGCATTAACATCGATTCCATCACCGATATATCGAGCGCTGATTGTAAAGGGACCGGTTAAACCGAGCCCGCTAACATAGAGATTTCCATCCTCGTCACGGGAAGCATCGCGATTATTTTCGGAGACATCTTTCACGGTTTTTGCCGAGTAAGGCGCATCATGCCAAACCGCAATGTAGTCGCTCCAAACGAGCGAGGAGCGGTTCGCCGGGGGACGCTGGCCATCCTTCACGCCCCAGTGCATCGTAATCGTCGAATCCTTGGCCACGGTCGGGACGCGAACCCAGAACGAGAAACTTACATACTTACCGTTTTCGTCCTCCTCGGCGGCGACCATTTCGTGCGGAAGGATCACGTTATTTTGACTGAAGCGAATGTCAGAGCCGTTACCGTCAAGGCCACCGGTACGGGAGATCATAAAGCCCGGGAATTTCTCATCGGACTCATAGACCTTAATGAGAACGGGAAGGCCCTCGAACGACTTGGTTTCGTCGGTTATCGAGCCGACCTTGAGCTCAAGCGAGTCGACGAACATCGTCGGCGCAGCAGCTCGCGCTAGGAGGCCAAGCCCCCCCGCTAAAGCCATTATCAAGAGTTTGTTAAGTAGATTCTTCATTATCAATCTTCCGTGGCGGAGTCTTCCACCTTTTCGTATTGACCGCCCACGTAAGTGACGTCATAGCCCTGGCAGAGCCATTCGGTCAATTCCCTAAGCTTGCTCTCCGAAGCGTTCTTCGGACGTGCAAGGCGAGCGGTGTGACAATCTGCGAAAACGACATGCGCGACGGTGAGCTTACCGTTCTTGTGATTGAAGCCGATGTGCTCGTTATCGTAATCAAGAACCGGATCGTTCGCCGCGTCGGAAGTATCCGTACGATCGATTTCGGCGAAGAGAAGCTTGCGGTCGGCGCGGCTGATCGAGCTATAGTAAATAGCGCCCGGGTTCCTCGAACCGGTCGCATCGCTCTCTCCGGGAGGAGTGAAACCGAAGTCGCAGTTCATCGCGTACGACCAACCGGCGCCCTTTTCATGAGGACAGGTATAGGAAGCGCGATCCTTACCGAGCGTCGCGTAAAGACATCCGTTCGTGATCGACTCGACAATCTGATCTTCGTTCATGGTAAGACCGCTCTTATAGTTGCCGCTCTTACGCCCGGAATCGACGCGGCCGATATTGTCCTTGTCGCCTAGACGGGCAATCCAACCGACTTTAATACCGTAGACCATCTGGTCGGTATTGGAATCATAGTCAACGAATTCCTGGGTTCCGGCGCGCGGATAATAATTGCAGGACATCGCGTAGGTCTGGCAGGCCTGAGCGAGGTTACGCATGTGAGACTGACAAACCGCCGCGCGCGAGCTTTCGGTCGCACCGCCGAACTGAGAAAGAATAACACCCATCAAAACACCGAGAATGCCGATGACGATCAAAAGTTCAATAAGCGTAAAGGCCTTCTTCATTATTCGGCTCCTTCAATTACATCGGTAGCTTCACCGACGATTTCGTACATGGGAACGTAAGATTGATAATCGGGCGACGGGACACTATTGCCGATCGTGCCGATAAGCTGAAATTCGGTATCGCTCGTCTTCTTAACCAAGCGAAGAAGGACGGGATGGTGAGCGCCCTCGGCGTTCACAAGCGTGAACGTATACGGCGCGCCGATGGTAAGCGTCACAGGGGCATCAAACGAGTAAACGACTTTCGGACGGAAGCCGAAGTTCGTTTCAAAGTAATCGAACTCGGTAGAATCGTTCTTCTCGAGCTTGGCAGTCGCATCGTATGTCGCGCCACCGATTGCAAGGCGAAGCGTCGGCGCCATACGAGCGAGATTATTGGGCGAGGCATTAACCGTCGAAAGCGTGATCGACTTAAGTTTAATCGAGTCTCCCGACTCGAAGCCGTTATTGGAGGGGATCGTGAATTGCCACTTGGTGGATTCGGTATAAAAACCGTTCGCCTCGGACATCGCCATATAGCGCGACCCCTTCATCGCATTCGTCCAAGACTTCTCGATCGGCTTCCACTTCGCAACGAGCGTGAGGTTGTCGAAAATCAAATCGTCGGGAAGTACGCCGGTTCCATCGAAGGTCGCGAATTCGCCGAGCGTCTTGATCTCCTTGCCGTTAACATACCACCCGACAAACTCCCAAAGTTCGTTGGTAAGCGTCGGGAGTTCCATGGGCTCAGCGTCGACCGTGTAAGTAGTCGGGGCGGACGACAAGACCTCGGCCTTGTCTCCGGTATCGTAAGAAACAGTATAATTCTCGGCGGTAAGTTCGCCGCGGACAATACCATATTCGTCGGGCGCGAGCCAATTGACTTCGTCGACCTTGTAGCCCGCCGCAGTGACCTCGGGACGCGAGCCATCATCATAAGCGGTCTTCGTATAAAGCTTCTGAGAAAGCGTGGCATACGAGGGAATTTCGACGCGGAATTCGATTAAGTCAGTATTCTCATTACCGGTCCAAAAGTCTCGCGAGAAACCATTTACTTCTTCAGTCGTGAATATTGCGTTATCGAAACGTGCACCAATGTAAACGCCCGCCTGACGACGAAGATAAAAGTCGGCAGCGGTATCTGCACCGTAAACCTTCAAGAACCTACCGCCGTCGATCTGAATGCGGCCCGCGACGTTGGTGACGATGCCGACGAATGTGCCGGCCTTGATGATCGTCTCGTTATTATAGTTTCCGAGCGCGAGCGTGTCGGAAGTGGGCGACACGGAAAGCGCATAACCGTTAGCGACGATCTTACCCCGCTTCTCCGGATCGGAGTCGACGATCTTCAATTTGCCGCGGTTCACAACCGCCGCGTCATTGGCATCTTTGCGATAATTAAGACCGACAATCGTCTTACCGTTAAGGTCAATGACGACATCTTGATTATCGGTAATTTCCGCCTGAGGGCCTGGCGTGACAGGACCGTCGAGATTGATGTCGTGAGTGAGCTGAATCGGATTCCCGCTTTTCGATGCGGCCGCGATAACCTCAGCGAAAGTACCGTACTTCTCGTTACCGAAGGTAAAGAAGTAGGCCTTCGAGGGAAGCGTCAAAATAAGCTTGTTATCGTCGGTCAACGTGTCGGCAACGGTGAAAGTAATCGAATCATCCGTAGTCTCGTCAATCTTCGCACTATTGCCGGTAAGCGTAGGCTCCTCGAAATCGTATTGATCCGTATCGCGCTTAAAAGTTACCGTATAAGTTTTAGTTACGGAGAGATCGAGCGTATCCTCGACACCGGCTACCTCGGAAAGCGCGGCGGAATCGTATTCGAACTTAAACGGTATCGAAGTTACCGTCTTAGTAAACGGATTGACGGTCGTGAACTCGATACTGTCAAATTCCACGCTTCCGGTAAAGGCAAACGAATGTAAATATTCGGCATAATAGTAGCTGCCTTCACCATTGCCTTCGCCATTTTGAAGCGATAGGTAGGTATAAGTCGTACCGCCAACCGTAACTTCATTTTCTCCGACGTAAACGCGGAAAGTTTTATCTTTGAGTATCTGGACAGTAATATTGAGGAGTGTATCAGCGGTAGCTTCGATATCGGTTACTACCTCTTTCGCGGCCACCGCACCATCTTCGCGCTCCAAGAACGCGAGATGGTTCGGACCTTCCTCACCGCCCTCCTTAACATAAAGGAGCGTGCGATAAGGGAAGTCTCTGCTAGCGGACACTTTCGGTGTCGTGCGCGGGGCGAACTTCGCCTCAAGCCTGACGAAGTAGCCGCTACCGTCAGGAATAGGGTCGAGCAAATCGGTCGAGTTGAAAACGAGCGCATCGGTCAAAAGAGGAAAACCTTCCTCATCCTCTTCATCCGATTCGACTTCTTGCGTTTGCGCCGGTTTAAACGTGCAATACGCTATCGTATCGCCCGCGGTTAGCGTGCGCCCTACGACCTGTTCGCCGTCGATGGTTGTACTTGTCGAAGCACCTTTCTCAACGAACCAATAATCGTTGAAAGAAAGCCATTTGCTAGGCTCGGCGGCTACCGAACCTATGCTTAACAACAAGCACCCTAGGAATGAAAGTGCCTTTCTCATCATTGCACATTATACCAAAAAAAAGCGCCCGTTGGCAAGTGAAAAAACCAACGGGCGAAACGCGATTTTTATGCGTTTATCATTCCCAATCGAGAATAACCTTTCCGCTGCGACCCGAAATCATGTCCTGGAAGCCCTTTTCGAAGTCGGTGTAGTGGTAGCGGTGAGTGATGATTTTCGAGATGTCGAGGCCACCCTGGATCATCGCGCCCATCTTGTACCAAGTCTCGAACATCTCGCGGCCGTAAATACCCTTGATCTTGAGACCCTTCCAAACGATGTGGTTCCAATTGACCTTCGTTTCGGCGCCCTGAATGCCGAGAAGCGCGATGCGGCCACCCGTGTTCATCGTCTCGATCATCTGATTGAGGCAAGGCGCCGCGCCCGACATTTCGAGACCGACGTCAAAGCCCTCGACCATGCCGAGTTCCTTCATGACGTCTTCGAGCTTCTCGTTCTTCGAGTTGACCGTGCGCGTCGCGCCGAGGGTCTTCGCGAGGCCGAGACGATAATCGTTGATATCGACGACGACGACGTTACGCGCGCCGACGTACTTCGAAATGCCGGCAGCCATACAACCGATCGGACCCGCGCCCGTGATGAGGACGTCTTCGCCGACCATATTGAACGAGAGCGCCGTGTGCGTCGCGTTACCGAAGGGATCGAAGATCGCGTAGAGATCGTCGGGGATCGAAGGATCGCACTTCCAAACGTTCGATTCGGGAATGCAAAGATATTCAGCGAAAGCGCCGTCACGATTAACGCCGACACCCTTCGTGTTCGGGCAGAGGTGACGCTGACCGGCGCGGCAGTTGCGGCAGTGGCCGCAAACGATGTGGCCTTCGCCCGAGACACGATCACCGACCTTAACGGAGGTGACGTTCGAGCCGACTTCGACGACGGTACCGACATATTCGTGACCGATCGTCATCGGGGGCTTGATCGTTTCCTGAGCCCAGCTGTTCCAATCATAGATATGGACGTCGGTGCCGCAGATAGCGGTCTTCTTGATTTTGATGAGGACGTCGTTGATGCCGACGGTAGGAATCGGCTTCTCGACGAGTTCGACGCCCTTCTGAGGGGCGACCTTTGCGATAGCTTTCATTGTTAGGATACTTCCTTTCGAAAATCTTAGAACATGCCGCCGTTAACGGAGATCACTTGGCGCGTGATGTACGCGGCCCCTTCGCTCATGAGGAACGCGACGGTCGCGGCGACTTCTTCGGCTTTTCCGAAACGGCGCATCGGAATCGCCTTCTTCACTTCATCGACCGCTTCGGGAATAATCGAGTCGATCATGTCGGTCTCGATTACACCGGGAGCGACGGCATTAACCGTTATGCCGCGACGCGCGAGCTCAACCGCGAGCGCTTTTACGGCTCCTTGGACGCCCGCTTTCGCGGCGGAATAATTTACCTGACCGCGATTCCCGATAACGCCCGAGACGGAGGAGATCGCGACGATGCGCCCTTTGATGCGATTTGAAATCATCGGCATCACGAGCGGCTTTAGAACATTGTAGAATCCGCCGAGGTCGGTGTCGACGACTTTATCCCACTCTTCATCTTCCATCGCGGGAAAGGCGTTGTCGGCGTTCACGCCCGCGTTCAAGACCACTCCGAAGAAGAGGCCGTTTTTCTCGACCTCTTCTTCGAGAACCCGCCTCGTCTCTTCACGATTCGCGATATCGAAGTGAAGATCGGCCGACGGGGATTTTACGGCATGAGTGACGACCTCGAAGCCCTCCGCTTTGAGGCGCTCCGAGATCGCTTTACCGATGCCGCGAGAAGAACCGGTAACGAGTACTCGCTTATTTTCCGGCATACTTCTTTACGATAGCTTCGTATTCCTCCGCCTGTTCTTCCATCGACTCGACCATCTTGAACTGGGTACGGCAGCGGACGAGATTGTGGTCGTCGTAGGCCGTGTGGAAGTAGGTGTCGCCGTTTAAGAAGTCGGTGAGGAAGCGGATGCCGATCGTGAGCGTGATGAGACGGCCCGAGAAGGCGAGGTTCGCAATCTCGTTTTCCGTGAGGAACTTCGCGCCCGCGAGATAACCCTTGACGAGAGCTTCGAAGTATTCCTTCTTCGAGTAGACCTTCGAGAGATCCTTTTCGTCTTCCGCGGCAGCGGCGGACGAGGTGCGGACCATATCGCCGAAGTCATAGAGGGCCGAACCGGGCATCGTCGTATCGAGGTCGATAACGACGTTCCCGCCGTCGGGAGCGAGCATCACGTTGTTGATCTTCGTGTCGTTGTGAGTCGTGCGGACCGGGATCTCGCCCTTCTCCATCATCGTCACGATCTTCGCCGCTTCTTCGCGGCGCGCATCGACGAACGCGAGTTCCTTCTCGACCAAAGCGAGACGATTATTGTAGTTGACCTTCTTCGCTTCATCGAGGAGGCGAAGACGATCGACCGTATCGTGGAACTTCTTGATGACGGGGAGAAGCTCGGGCGCGGGGAGATCGGCGAGGGCGTTCTGAAACGCCGCGAAAGCTCCCGCGGCGAGTTCCGCCTGAGAGGGATCGCTGATCTGATCGACCGAGGTATAGCCCTCGAGGAACTTGTAGACGCGCCAGGGATTCTCGTAACCAACGACTTCAAGCGTCTTCACGCCCTTCGACTTGAGATGGTTCGTGACGCGAATGATGTTCGACTTGAGAACTTCCTTATCGAAGGCGTCGGTGACGCGCTGCAAGATGTAGCGCGTACCCGACTTGGTTTCGACTTTGAAAGTGTCGTTGATGTGCCCGGAGCCGTAACGCGAGACGTCGGTCTGATCGGTGATGCCGAACTGAGCGGGCGCCTGGTCAAGCTCTTCCTTAGAATAGACTCTATTGGACATGATTACTTCGCTTTCTTGCAGCACTTCTTGGCGCAGGGCTTCTTGGCAGGAGCCTTCGCAGCCTTGATGACCGGAATCTGCGCGGCAGCGACGGACTGACCGAGACGACGCGCCTTTTCGTCGGGCATGAAGATGTCGATCTTTTCGGCCCACTCGGGATAGACGTCCTTGAGGATAGTCTTCGCCGATTCGAGAATGACTTCACCGCCGAGACCCGAGGTGACGCGACCGAGAATCATCATGTTCTCGTAATCGTAGAACTCGTTGTACCACGGAATCGCGTGCGCGAGGAAGCGGCCGATTTCGAGGTAAACCTTGAGCGCACGGCTGTCGCCCTTCTCCATCGCGGCCTGAACGACTTTGAGACGCTCGGGGAGCTTCATTTCCTTCGGGAACTCGAAGCCGTACTTCTGGGCGAGCCAGTTGACGGCCTGCTGCGAGAACGCCATGGCGCCGACGCCGAAGTCACCCGACCATTCGCAGCAAGGCGCGTGGGGGTTGAAGTCGACAGGAGCGAAAGCGAGTTCGGAGATGCGGCCCGTCATGCGGCCCTTCATGTCGACATAACCGACAGCTTCCGAAGAGCCCATCGCGACGCCGAGGATGCCCTTCTTGTTCATCGTGATCATACCGGCGAGTGCGGTAACGTCGCCATCGTTATAGATCGCGAACGGAACACCCCAGTCCTTTTCGATGCGGTAGAACATGTTCTGAGCGGTTTCGAACTTTTCGGGGCTGTGGGTCTTGACGCCGCGGAAGAGCGAGGCGATGCCCATCTTCTGACCGACGTGCGTACCCGCCGTGGAACCACCGATAGCATCGACGCGCGGAAGCGCGGCTGCCGCTTCCTTGTGGCCCGCAGTGAGCTTCTGATAGTGATACTCCGGATCGGTCTGAGGAACGGGATCCCAAGGGAACTCCTTCGAGAAGACGACCTTGCCCTTATTAAGCGCGGAGATCTTGAAGTCCGAAGCGCCGAGGTCGAAACCGATACGGCAGCCGTCGGCAACAGTCTTCACGAGCGCGGGCTTCTCGTTCGTCTCGGGCATCTTATCCTGCGGAACGATGACGACTTCGACGGGACGACCGTAGATCGAGGTGAAGAAGTCATAATCGAAAGCACGCTCACCCTTCTTGGTGTAGGCCTTGGCAACCGGCTTGACGATCTTGTCGGGACCCGAGAGATAAAGCTTCCAACCACCCGCGGACCAAACGATGAACTTCGCGATACGGTCGACGGCGAGCTTGACGATGTTCGTCGCATCGGCAGAAAGCGTCTTCGGAATCGGGAGGTCATAGCGGAAAATCTTACCTTCTTCACGCTCCCACGCAATCGAGACGACGTCCGCGTCACCTTCGATGCCCGAGTAGATGTCCCAGAGGACGCTCATCGGAGCGATGAACTCATGATTGCAAGAGCACTTTTTGCATTTGCAGGCCATTGTATTTTCTCCTTTATGGATTATTAGTTGAAATCACTATTTATATATTGTATCAAAATTGATCGAAAGCCGCAAGTAATGCGGGGGTCACTTGGGTAAGATTTTCCACTCTCTCGCGGAGGAATTTTTCGCGGGGACCGAAGGTTATAAAGGGAACCGGATTCAAGGTATGCCCTCTTTCATTCATGCATTCTATATTCCCGTGATCTGCGGTCATGACCAACGTTATACCCGCCGCTTCGACGAATCGCAGCAACACGGCAAGGAATTTATCGTAGGTGCGTAGAACATTGCATGCTCTTTCATAGTCCATCGAGTGTCCGGAAACGTCGGTCTGGAAGAACTCGAACAAGGTGAAATCATTCTTCTGAGCGACTTGGAAAAGATGCTCAGCCGCGCGCTGGGGACTGATGACGGGGATTTCCGGGTATCGATCTTGAATGGTTTCCCGCGTCAAATCCTGCATTACCGCCCCGTCGCTCACTAGATCTTCAACGGTAGAAATGACTTCCGGCATTGTAAGCGCCATTACGGTCGTTACCGACTTGAAACGCTGATTCTCGAGTAGGCCCACATCATCGATCAAGTACGCATCGGCGAATTTCACTTTCTTTCCGCGGCGCTTGAGCTGGAGAAAAATATTGTTATCTTCGATTATCTTTCTTAAGGCGGGTCCCGGAAAACCTTCGCAATGCTTTCCCATCAACTCGGGGCAGTTTTTGCCGGTGAACATCGTGGCCTGACCGGTAGCGGATTGAGGAAGCCCTTCCACGCCTAGACACGCGTCAATCGGTTTAGAGTGATTTTTTATCAATCGACAAAGCGTAGGGCAAACCTCGGGATTGACCGGGTTATCAACAGAAGGTGCCGCGACACCTACGCCATCGATAAAAAGATATATTACTTTCACTTGGCTTAACTCTCAATTTCCGCTGATATTATATCATATTCTCCACCAAATCGCAAGCCTGTTGATAACTTGAAGATATCGGATGATATCAGTCGCCATTTTCCCTCTTGACAAGGTATAATAATTAACTATTATCGCGGAAATCATTACAAAACTGCAAGTTTTGCAATATTAATTTGTCTCATAATTATTCCGCTAAAGTTGTTCACAAATCAGTGTATAATTTGATATAATAATCAGTGCTATGAATAATTATCCTGTATTTGACGTTATCGTAGTTGGAGGCGGTCATGCCGGAAGCGAAGCATCTCTCGTTTCAGCTCGTATGGGCCTCAATACCCTTCTCATCACAACCCGAATCGATGCTATCGGGCGTATGCCGTGCAACCCTTCAATCGGCGGGCTAGCCAAAAGTCACCTCGTTTACGAGCTTGATGCATTAGGTGGAGAGATGGGTAAAAACGCTGATGCCACCGCCCTTCAATCGAAGACTCTCAATCTTTCTCGTGGTCCGGCAGTTCACGCAACCCGTACTCAATGCGCTAAGAATGAGTATACAGAGCGCATGCAATCGGTTGTATTAAATCAAACTAATCTTACGGTTATCGAAGATGCCGCGATTCGCATACTTACATCGGACAATAAAGTCATCGGAATAGCCACCGAAAATCACGGTGAAATCAACTCAAAAACCGTCGTTATTACTGCCGGCACTACCCTTCGCGGCAGAACTTGGATCGGCAAAGAATCCGAAAAATCAGGAGGCGATAATCGTCCTGCGGTTGATGAATTATCAACTTCTTTATCTCAACTCGGATTTAAATTAATCCGCCTCAAGACCGGAACACCTCCACGACTCACTGCATCAAGCTGCAATTTTAAGGTTTGTACGCGACAAGATGGTCTTTTACCTCGCCCTCTGTTCCACGTGCAACATAATAACCTTATCGGAAATTCAACTGTTCCACGTGGAACAAATCAAGTAAAATTGGGCGGTGTTCCATGTGGAACACTACCTGAGAAGCCGTGTTGGATGACTCATACAACCCCAATAACCCACCAAATCATAAGAGATAATCTGGATAAGTCCGCTCTTTATGGTGGGGCGATTGAGGGTACGGGTGTAAGATATTGCCCAAGTATTGAAGATAAAATTGTAAGATTTGCAACCGCAGAGCAGCATCATGTAATGCTCGAGCCGGAAGATTCAGAAGGAGAAATAATATATCCTAATGGATTGAGTTGCTGTTTACCTAAAGAAATTCAGGAGAAGATGGTAAGATCTGTACCCGGATTGGAAGCCGCCGAATTTCTTGCCTATGCATACGCAATTGAATACGACGGAATAGATGCGCGTGAACTGAAACATACGCTCGAATCAAAGCGAATTTCCAATCTATACTTCGCCGGTCAAATTAACGGTACAACGGGCTATGAAGAAGCTGCTGCGCAAGGTATCATGGCAGGTATAAATGCCGCGCTAAATGTAAAAGGCGAGAATCAAATAGTGCTCAGTCGTCAGGACGCCTACATCGGTGTAATGATAGATGACTTGGTAACAAAGGGGACTGATGAGCCTTATCGAATGTTCACCAGCCGCGCTGAACGCAGATTACTCTTAAGACAAGATAATGCAATCTATCGCTTGCTTCCCTATGCTGAAAAAATCGGTGTGAGAAGTAAAGAAGAAATATCTTGCTTTAAACAAGAGTACGCCTTACTCAACAAACTCGTTACTGAGAACGATCCGGATATCGAGTCAACACTCTCCGAACGAGCCAGTGGAGAATTGGATATTATGCGTCATTATGCTCCATACATCGAACAAGAGCGCAAGGCGGCTGAAAAGGCAAAGCTCGACGAAAACATCAAGATTCCTCATTGGCTCGACTACGATAAGTGCAACGCAGTTCGTTTCGAAAGTCGTGAAAAGCTGAAAAAGTATCGTCCGGAAACTCTCGCACAGGCCTCGAGAATCTCGGGAGTGAATCCTGCCGACATTTCCGTCCTCGCTATTATCATTAAAAGGGGACACATTTAAGTCCACCTATATCCGACAATATCTGGCAGGAATATCCAAAAAATAATTAACATATTAACATTTTCTGTTGATATCTACAATATTTGTTGATAACTTGTATACATAAGAAGACATCTTTATTTTACTCACTCCTCATAATATATGATATAATATTGCTCGAAAATTTGAAATAGAGTAAAGAAGATGAATACAAGTCCAAATGAAGCTTTGAACTCGATGTGGGACCGCGTGAAGCAGTTCTACATAATGACTATTCAAAGTGCCGAAGAAAAGAGCCAAGTTGAAAGACTTTTCGGTTTGGTTAATAAGCTCGAAGAAACTTCGAGTGATATTGTCGTTTACTGCAGTAACGAATACGCCGCGGAAAAGTTCCGTGAAAATCATCTTGATAAGATCAAAAGCTGCATGATGCTTGCGGGAGCCGGCAATAAAGGCATGATCTTCAAAGTAGAAGAACCTATAGCTCCGATTCTGGTTGAGAAAACCAAGACTCAGATGATTTCTCCTATAGAGTCTCCAAAAGCTGCAAGCTTCGTCTCTACAATGCCTCTTAATGACGATTATACTTTCGAAAAGTTCGTCAAAGGTCCCTCTAACAGTTTCGCTTTTGCAGCTGCCAAGGCGGTAGTTGAAAATCCTGGCAAGACCGGATATAATCCTTTATTCATTCATGGCGGTACAGGTCTTGGTAAGACCCATCTTATGCAAGCCATCGGAAATGAACTTAAGGAAAAAAATCCGTCGCTTGCAATCTGCTATCTTACAGCCGAACAGTTTCTGAATGAGTACGTCAACTACATGCAAAGAAACGAGTTACCTGTTTTCAGAAACAAGTATCGTTCCGTAGACGTACTGCTATTAGACGACATTCAGTTCTTCCAGCGTGGTAAAGATATTCAGGAAGAATACTTCAATACTTTCAATGCTCTTCAGCAAGCTAAGAAGCAGATCGTAATGACGAGCGATGTAGCTCCTAAGTACTTACCTGCTTTGGAAGCTCGTCTTATTTCTCGCTTTGAAGGCGGCTTTGTTCAAGAAGTCGAATCTCCTAGCTATGAAACTCGATTAGCCATTCTTAAAAAGAAATGTGAAGACTCCAATCTTCAAATAGAAAGTACATTTCTCGAGTTTATCGCTTATCACATTAAGAGCCATGTAAGAGCTATGGAAGGGGCTTTAAGTAAAGTTGCCATCTTCTTATCCTCACAACCTAATGTGAGACTCGATAACAACATGCTTCAATACTTACTTAAAGACTCCATCGAAAAAGAACAATCTCGAAAGCGTCTTACGGTTGAAGAAATTCAAAGCGCAGTAGCTAAGAAGTACAATGTTACCATGTCTCAGATTCTTTCAGCCGAAAGAACTCAAACCTTGGTAACTCCGCGCCAAGTATCGATGTTCATCAGTAGAAAGTATACCGTTCACTCTCTTCCGGAGATTGCCAAGAGCTTCGATAAGTCTCATGCTACCATTCTCCATGGCGTACGAACTATTGAAAAGCGCATCGAAACCGAACCTGAACTTAAGAATTCAATCTCGGAAATCTTAGGATCTTTAGGTTATCAACTCTCCGATGAGATAACCAAATAACTTGCTCTTAAAGCCAATATATATTGTCAATAAAGCTATAACCTATCAACATCTCTTAACAACCGACTAAACTAATCAACCAAAGTTAAACCTCCAATCAAAAACCTTATTCACATATCAAATAAAAGGCTCAATCAATAAAAGCAAGGCTACAGACTCAGTTATCAACACTATCAACAAAATAATAATAGTAATAAGATAAGTATTTCATTCTGTAGCAGTATTTGATATAATACAAGTTAGGTGGTAGAAAAGGGAACAGGCAACATGAAATTCACAATACTCAGAAATAAGTTCATCGAAGGACTTAAAGGTGTTCAGAACATTGTAGGTGGCAAGCTTTCTTTGCCTATCTTGCAGAACGTCAAAATCGAAGCCGTCGGTAAAGAGCTTACCATGACCACTACCGATCTTGACATTTCGATCAAGACGACCGTAGAATGCGTAGTTGAAGAAGCCGGTTCCACAACTCTTCCCGTCAAGCTTCTTTTCTCCTCGATTCAGAAGATGGCCGAAGGTCCCGTTGTCGTAGAAGTTGACGCTCATGAAAAAGCGACCATCTCCGCCGGCAGTGCGAAGTTCCGTTTGTCCGGTATGGCTGAAAGCGAGTTTCCTCGTCTTCCTAAAGATGAAGAAGCTTCTATTTACTCGATTGAGCAGGCAACCTTACGCGAAATGCTTCGCAAGACCAGCTATGCCGCGAGCCAGGATGATACTCGTCGTAGCTTGAAGGGTGTTCTCATGAGCTTCAAGGATGAGAAGCTTACGATGGTTGCAACCGACGGTCGTCGTCTCGCTCTCGTCGAAAAAGAAATGGAATTTTCGAAGACTGCCGAAAAGGACATCGTGCTTCCTTTCAAGGCCGTTCAGGAACTTATGCGTTCTCTCTCCGGAGAAGGAGAGATTACTCTCATGATTCAAAAGGGTCAGATTTCTTTCAACTTGGGTTCGATGATGATTTACTCGAAGCTCATGGAAGAAGCTTATCCGAACTATAGTCAGGTCATCCCGAAGGAAACGAAGGAAAAGATCACTATTGATCGTCAGCTTCTTTTGAACGCGCTTGATCGTGCGAGCGTTATGACGATGGACGAAGCTCACTCGACTAAGCTCATTTTCTCCGCCGGCAAGCTTACCGTAACTTCCGCCGCGTCCGACATCGGTGAAGCGAAAGATGAAGTGCCGATTAAGTACGCGGGTGAGAACATCGAGATTATGTTCAATCCTTCTTACGTCATGGATCCTTTGAAGGCCATCGATGATGATGAAGTCACGATCAACTTGAACGACGGTCACTCGCCTGCGGTTATCAAGTGCTCCATTCCTTTCCTCTACGTTCTCATGCCTCTTCGTATCTCGTGAAAATCTGGACCGACAAAAATTATCCGATCATCATTTCCTGCGCGAAGGAACTTTCGCGTTGGACCGAGATCGAAGTTCGTGAGCTCGGATACGAGCCCATCGAAGTTACCGAAAACACGGTCGTCGTGCGCGGCGATATGAGAGACATGATGAAGCTGAATCTTCAGCTTCGTACGGCTCACCGAGTACTCGTTCCATTACTTCGCACGGAGTGCCGCAACATTCGCGACCTCTACGAATCGGCGTACTCTATCGACTGGGAAAACCTCCTCGATGCCGATGGGTACTTCTCGGTTTCTTCGATCGTTCACAACTACACGATTCGCGATACGCGTCTTCCTTCGTTGTACACTAAGGACGCCATTGCCGACAGAATGCGCGAAAAGTGCCAGCGTCGTCCCGACTCGGGTGGTCAGAATATCGGTGCCGCGGTTTTCGTTTATTGGGAACGCAATGAAGTCATCATCTATCTCGATACTTCGGGCGAACCTCTTTCGAAGCGCGGGTATCGCAAGATTCCCGGCTCCGCGCCGATGCAGGAAACTCTCGCTGCCGCGTGTTTGATGGCGATGGGTTGGAAGAAAAATACTCCCTTCCTCTCGCCGATGTGCGGATCTGGAACTCCGGCTATCGAAGCTACGATGATGGCGATGAATCGCGCGCCCGGAAGTTTGAAGGGTCACTTTGCGTTCCAGAGTTTGAAAGGTTATCAGCGTATCATCCCCGGAGAGCGTGCGCCTAAAGTCGCGCCTCGTCAGATGGCGGGAGCGACGCCTGAACAAATTTGGAAAGAGATTGTCCTTGAAGCGAAAGACAAAGAGACGACTCAAAATCTGCCGCGCATCATCGCGACCGACATCTCTCCCGAAGCGGTCGAGAACGCTCACACGAATGCCATTGCCGCAGGCGTCGCTCCTTACATCGAGTTCAAGGCGTGCGACTTTGCCGAGACTCCCATTCCCGAAGGTGAGAAGGGGCATATCTTCTTCAATCCCGAGTACGGTATTCGTCTTGGCGACCCGAAGGAGCTCGCGCCTCTCTACGAGCGCATCGGAACCTTCCTTAATGAGAAGTGCTTCGGTTGGACGGGTGCTCTCATCACCGGTAGCCCCGAGCTTTCGCATCTCGTAAATCTTTACTACCAAACTCGCATTCCGTTCTTCAACGGTCCGATTGATTGCCGCCTCTTCATCTATGGTGGCTGCGAGTTGAAAGGTCAAAATGGATTACACTGATTTTTTGAAGAAGCCGGAAAGCGTCGAGCCGACTCAAGTCGAGAGTGCTCCCGCCGAAGCTGAAGCGGTCGAGACCGAAGAGATTGTAGCGGAAGAAAATCTCGATGTCCAGAAAGCGGTCGTCGAAGAACTTGCCGCGGAAAAAGTCGCGATGGAACTTAAGCTCGACGAGCTCAATAAAAAGATCGTCGAACTCGAAGCCGAGAAGGCGGCGCTAATCGAAGCTAACAAGAAGCTCGAAGACGAAAAGCTCGTCATCAAAAACGCCGCGAACAATTCGGTCAAGATCGAAGCGGAAAATGCTAAGCTCAAGGAAGAGAATGCGAAACTTTCCGATGCGCTCGTCGCGAATACCGAGTCGACGACTTCCAACCAAATCGCGCTCCTGGATCGCAACCTCGAACTTCCCGACCGTTTCTTCGGCGAAACTCGTGAGCATGTGATTAATGCGATCAAGGTCGCGCTCGAAGAAGCTCGTGCGAACGGTCGAATTCGCCGCGCTCAGATTCTCGAAGGTGTGCTCGTCGTGAACGAGTCGTCGGACGAAATCGAAAAGCGCCGCGCCGCGCTCGAAAAGTTCTTCGCCGATCATCAGAACATCATCGACGGCGAAGTTCTCGCGAAGCTTCAGGAAGCGGGCATCTCCCACAAGAACGGCGAGACCTACCTCCTCCCCTCCGAAATCCTGACGCGTACTTACTAAGCGTAGGCCGAGCTAGATTTGGTGCTGCACCGGAAGAAGTTTTGGTGTGGCACCAAATTGTTTTTTGTTCAGCACCAAACGATCTTTTGGTATAGTACCGAATTGAGTTATCTCGCATTTCGTCGTCCGTTCCAGGTTTTGCCCGACCCTTCCGCGAAAAGCTCTCCCGCTCATCCACCAAAGTCAACGGAGTCAGTTTAGACACTCCCATCCCCGAAATCACTAGTCTCAAGCGATATCCATTTCGCTCCCGACTTTTCGCTCCATCTCGGGCAAAACCTTGCACTTTCACTCTATTCTTTTGCCCGTTTTGACATCACTGGCCGTGCGAATGTTGTTGAAGTCACCGCGGCAAATATGATATACTATAAATCGTTCAGCGGGGAGAAATCCGTTTGAATGCGCGGCAAAAGTGCCGCGGAAAACAATTTAGCGTCAACGCTACAGAACGTTCTGCTGAAAACTTAGGAAACTTTCAAACTGGAACGGCATGTAAGCGAGGATGCGCTCATTTGAGCGCGTCTTTCTTTGCATTCCAGTTTTGGTATCCTAAGACCTTCAGCAGAGTGCAAATCGAAAGATTGCGCTCTTTCTTTTTGCCAATAAAACAGCGCAAACAAAAGAAGGAAAGATAAATGGATAAAACAAGAGTAATGATTGCTATGATGTGCATCACGATTGGAACGATATTCGCTGGTTGCGTGTCATTAACATATCAAGAAAAGCGTAATTTAGCGATGCTACGGGCAAACGGGATAACGCTAGATCGACCGGCGGGTGATTTTGAAGCGCCTAATTCTTCACTCGTCGCGGGAGGATTGAATATTTTACCCGGCATTGGAAATTTCTACCTTGCCTTTGGACAGGGTAATGATACCGTGCAATGTGTTTACGGATTTACTAATCTCCTCCTTTGGCCTATCTCGATTGTATGGGGTGTGCCTCAAGGTGCAGTTGACGCAATTACGCTTAACGAACGAGAGATGTTATATTATTATCGATACGATAAATATGGCAAATCTGCCCTGCAAGAAAAGAATATAACGCTCGAATAAATAATAGAGGCATTGGTATATCATAAAGCCCCGCTTGAGTCGTTCTCCGGCGGGGTTTGTTTTTCCGGTTGGGCCGGAATTTAAGCATCATTCCCCTGCAGCGCTAAAGAGACACCTTTCGCTTATCGCCCGTTATGGCCATCACGGAAAAGTCGTGACGGGATTGACGTGACGAAAAATATGTGATATAATATCTTGCATGAAAATGATCAATCCTTTCGTTATTAGCGGTTATCGCGGTCCTGAGTACTTCTGTGATCGTGTGGAAGAGACTCGAAAACTCTGTGAAGATATCCGAAATGGCGCAAATGTTACCTTACTTGCGCCGCGTCGCTATGGCAAAACCGGGTTGATTCATAATGTCTTTAGTCGTTTGACGGAAGAACATGAGTATCAAACGATTTATATTGATATTTTCGGGACGAAGAATCTTGCGGAATTTGTCGATCTCTTCGCAAGATCGGTGCTAGGCAAGTTGGATACTCCTTTCGAGAAGTTGCAAGGCGCGGCAAAACATTTGATGCAAGCGGCTCGTGGATCTATTTCTTATGACGCGCAAACAGGTCAGCCAACGATCACCTTCGGTCTAGCGACAGGTACCGATTCGGTTCATACGCTCGAGCAAATTTTCGATTACTTGAAAGAGCGAAATTGTCCGACGGTCATCGCAATCGACGAATTTCAACAGGTTAGGGAATATCCGGAACACGATGTCGAAGCAATTCTTCGCTCGCATATTCAGTTTTGTCCGGCGCAGTTCATTTTCTCGGACTCCAAGCAACACATCATTCGTGATATTTTCATTTCGCCCAAGAAGCCGTTCTATCAATCGACTTTGATGATGCCCCTCGATGTGATCAAGGAAGAGGCGTATTTCGATTTTGCCGATAAGTTCTTCAAGGCCGCTTCATTGAAGTTGGACCGCGAAGTATTTGCACGGCTGTACGCACGATTCCGCGGCATAACATGGTATATGCAGACGATACTCTGGAGTCTTTATGCCGCACATGAAGGCGTAACGACTTTTGAGCAGGTCGAGGCGGTAATCGAGGATCGGGTAAAGGCGAATGAATATGATCGTCAGCAAGTTGTCTCGCTTTTACCGGATGGAGCACAACGTTTGGCAAAGGCCATTGCTAAAGAAGGGCGAGTTAAAGCCCCTCAAGCGGGAGACTTTATAAATAAATATGCTCTCAGAGCGGCGAGCAGCGTCAAATCGGCTTTGGATATTTTGATCGACAAAGAAATCGTCTATCCGGGAACTGAAGGTTACGAGATTTACGATTTCTTTCTCGCCGAGTACTTGAAGAAGTTGGCATAAAGAAGTAGGGTGCAATATGGACACGCATGAGATTACCGAAACACCTAAGCTTGCTTTCGATGATGAGATGGCGCTTAGGCAGATTCCATATACGATGGAAGAAGTCGACAAGTGGCTTGAGAAGTTAGAAGCTCTCGATCTGGATGATTGTGAAAAGCCCTCTAAATATCTGCTAGGTGTAATAAAAAGAGCATTCACTTCTACTCCGGTAGTTTTTATTCCCGGTGAAAAGGGTAGCGGGATTTCTCATCGAAGAGCATCCGAATATTTCGAGTCTTGGCAACAGTTCTTTTCGAAATTGTATCGTGCCTTTCTTTTAACCGCGGCACTTTCGAAAGAAATCGGCGCTGAGCACGCCTCAGTCGAATTCGTCGATTGCCTTCATTATCTTGAGCGTCTTAAAAAGTCGGATTCGTTTAAGATGAGTGAAGATGAGATGAAAAAGTTTCTTGCTCAAATCGATATTGCCTATAATAAACTTTGGGCTGAAGTCGAGTATATGCATCTTCCTTCACTTGATGAGATCCTTAAACCTAAGAAGACCATCAAGAAAACCAAGAAGACAAAGAAGGCCTAATCGTTATGGGCTATCATTTAGTTGACAGAGTTTATAACGAAGTACCTAAGTTCGTTAAATTAAGTGACGATTCCGATAATGGCGGCACTGATGTTTCCGAGCAAGCCCTTTTGGCTGCGCTGGCGCATAAGTGTAATGATCAAACCTACGAATGCTATCCTTCCGGTTTGTTGCTTGCCTCAATGACTCATCTTGCTGATGAGCCAACGGTAAGTAGGATACTTGGGCGCCTTAAGAAAAAAGGATATGTAAAAGTTTGGAAAACGAAATCACCGGTCAAGATCAAAGCTAACGGAAAAGAAATCGTTCCAAAGCATGCGCACAACAATTATCGTTTATGTTTTCCAAAAGAGGAAGTTAAGCCCAAAGCAAAAACCGAAGTGAGTTGTCTCGGAAACAACAATGAGTTGTCCCGGGAACAACCTAATATAAGCAACACAAGCTCACAAGCGGAGATAAACGAAGCTTGGGAGCTAGCTTATACAAGCCTCTCGTTACGTCGTCTCAGCAAAGAGCAGATTGAAGGCACTAAATGTGCCTTTCAAGCTCTTCTCGGCCCTAAAGCTGAGCAAGAGCCGAAGTCTGCTCTTCACTTCGTCGACGTGTTTATTAAATGGATGGAAACTCTTTCGGAAGAAGATAGAAACAACCCGAAGTTTCTCTCGGATGAACTTATCAGGCAAACTAAAAACATTACCTGATACTGACAGTCTAGAGAGCCCGGTACCATTGCTATTTAATACGGTTAATGCGCAATTGAAGACATAATCAAGCTTTTCGGTTAATGCTTCGCTGTGCTTGAACCAATCCCCCGTAGGCTGCGGAAAATTCTAGGCTAGAGAGCGCGCAAGTCTAGACTAGAAATCGAGTCGTTTCTAGGTTAGAAGGGTGTGTCGTTCTAGACTAGAAAAGTTGCGCTCTCTAGACTAGAGTTGAGGCCGCGGTTTTTCTAGAGTCAAGAGTTACTCTAACAAAGTGCCGCGCCGTCGCTTCCGCGGCAAAATGTTGATGACTAAAGGGCGGGATATTTGATATAATAGATAAGGTAAGAAGCCATTCATCAGGAGGAAAAGAAATGAAAAAGTTAGTTGTGATGATGATCTCGGCGATGAGCCTTTGCGCTGTCGCGAGTACGATTACCGTTTCCGGGAAAGGAACCGTGAGAGCGCGGCCCGATGTGGTGCAGCTCCAGTTCGAGGTCTCGACCCTCAATAAAGAAATGGATCAGGGCTTCGCTCAGCTCAAGGCGAAGAACGAAGCGATCAGCGCGGCGCTTAAAAATATCGGCGTCAAAGAATCGGAAATCAAAGTTTCCAATATCCGCATGAACCCGGAGCACACCTACGGCTCCGCGCGTGGTCGCACCTTCGAGGGCTACAAGCAAACTTGCTCGTTCGTGATCTCGATTCCCCTCGACATGGATCGAGTTCAGACGATCTTCAAGTCGATTGTCGGCACCAAAGCGAGCGAAGACATCTCGATGAACTTCTCGATCAAAAACGAGAAGCCCTATCGTACCGAAGCCAAAAAGAAAGCGGTCAAGGATGCGATGGAAACTGCCGCGACTTTGGCGGAAGCGGGCGGACTTACGCTCGGGAAAGTCGAAGAGATTTCGTATGGCGCTCCGTCCGTCACTCCCTATCGTCAGAACAATATGGTGCTAGCGAAAGCTGCCGCGTTCAGCATGGAACCGGAGGATGGGATGGGCATGGCGAGTAGCGAAGTCGATGACATCGTTCTTACCGAGTCGGTCACGATCATCTTCTCCGATGACGAAGAAAAGTGAAGTGATGAAACCTTGCGTATTTTTTGCCGCGCTTACTTTCTCGTTCGGTCTTTTTGCCGCGCCGCAACTTAAGCCGAGCGCGGAACTTATTGAGAGCGAGAAAATCAAGATAAAGGTTCTCAACAACTCGGAAGGGATTCCCCCTCCGACCTTGGTCGCTTATTCTTCTTACTATAAAGCGCTCGACGTTTGGTATAACCACTCGATCGTCGGAATTTGGAAAGATAAGCGCGGCAATGTTATGCGCCTGGTAAGAGTCGACTCTTTGCCTCCCGAGGGAGTGAAGGTCTTTTCGAATGTCGAAGAGAAGCTTATAGAAAAAGACGCGGTCGAAAAAATCTTGGAGATGGAAGTGCGGAACTTTTCCGCCACTCGTGATTTGAAAGCGTGGAAAATCGCCTGGTCTCCGGAAACGACTTCGACTTTCGTGACCGCGAAAAACGGCTTCACCTATCTTATCGAATTCGAGTTTGCTGAAGAGGTCTCGCCCAAGGAGGCGAGTAAGCTACTTAAAACTGCCGCGGATTCGCTTTCGGTAAACGTAAACGGGATGACAGGCGCTTACTCGACGATGAAATGGTGGAGTGAAGAAACTGAGAACTACAAGTTCATGACCGATCTCGACAAGTCGAAAGGCGGCAAGTTCATCGCCGACTCATCGCGCCTCACCGAAGCGATGCGCAAGGCCTACGAGTTTTATGTGCCGCCCACGAACAAGGTCGGCAAGTGTACGGTCAGAGTGTTCAAGGATATCGAAGGGTATCGAAAATATCGCGCCTCGAATGGAGCCAATGATACGATGAGTTGCGGGCTTTGGGATCCGAGTCGTGAGGAGCTCCTTATCGCAAACGCTTATACGAATCGTGAGGGCGCCGAGAAGACCATGCGTCACGAGGGCTTCCACCAATATCTTCACTTCGCCTCTGGAAGAAGGACGCACGCGATGTGGTTCAACGAAGGGCATGCGACCTTTTTCGAGAACGTGAAATATAACGGGGTCAAAAACGAAGTAAAGGTCGTCGAAGGTAATACGCGCGCGAAGCGAGTCGCCAAAAATCCTCGAAGATATGCCGCATATTTGAACACCGTAATCAAGCTCTCTTATGAGGAGTTCTATAATGGAGAAGGCGACGAAGTCGCGCTTCACTATGAAAGCGCATGGGCGCTCATCTACTTCCTCCAGAAGGGCGCGTACACGAGTGAAAAGTTCAAGGACTATCGCAAGGTCATCCCGACTTATCTCGCCGCGATCAATGATGGCTTAAGCCCCAGGATGGCGACCGAGCGCGCGTTCGAGGGTGTCAAAGATCGCGACCTCGAAGAAGACTTCATGAACTTCTGGCAGAAGCATCGCAAGAGTGCGGAAAAGGCGCGGTAAGAATGGCGAAGAAAAGTAGAATCGTGGGCTCGGTAGTCGCGGGGTTTCCTTCGCCCGCCGAGCAATATCTCGAGCCGACCCTTGATTTGAACGAGCTTCTTATCAAGCGTCCAGCGGCGACTTTTTTCGTGCGCGTCGAGGGCGACTCGATGATTGACGAAGGAATACGCGAAGGCGATCTGCTCGTTGTTGATCGTTCGATTCGCCCCGCGAGTGGCGACGTCATAATCGCCGCAGTCGATGGCGAGTTTACGGTCAAAACTTTTCGCCGCGATAAGGATGGCGTGCATCTCATTCCAGCGAACAAGAACTACCCCATCATCGATCTTAAGCGCGGGCAAGAGCTCGACTACTTCGGAAAAGTCACCGCCGTCATCCACCCGTATTTCAATATATGATCGGGCTAGTCGACGGGAACAACTTTTACGTTTCTTGCGAGAGGATCTTCGATAGATCGCTCGTCGGGAAGCCCGTTGCAGTTCTCTCGAATAATGATGGTTGCTGTGTCGCAATGTCGCCGGAGTTCAAGGCGCTCGGGATTCCGCGCGGCACTCCTTACTTCCAACTTCGTGATCGCGAAAAATCGGAAGGGCTAATCTTTCGCTCTTCGAACTATGAACTCTATGGCGATATCTCGCGTCGCGTTCTTTCCGTCTTACGCGAAGAAGCGCTTGAGGTCGAGCAGTACTCGATCGACGAAGCGTTCATCTATCCGCCTTCCAATGTCGACCTTGTCGCCTATGGGAAGAAGGTGAGAGAGAAAGTTCTTCGGTGGGTTGGGATTCCGTGTGGAGTCGGTTTTGCGAAAACGAAGACCTTGGCAAAAATCGCGAATCACATCGGGAAGAAATTACCCGAAGACGTTTTCGTGATGCCTGAGGATCCGACCGAGATTTTGGCAAAGCTTCCTGTTGGTGAAGTGTGGGGTGTCGGACGTCGTCTTCCCATAAAGCTTCGAGCTGAGCGAATTTTCACCGCGAAAGATTTGCGCGATGCTCCCGATGATGTGATTCGCTCGGTGGGAGGAGTTACACTACTTAGGACTGCTACTGAACTCCGCGGCATTTTCGCTCATGAGGAACGCGACTATGAAGCCGATCCCGATTCGGTTTCGTGTTCACGTAGTTTCGGCGAGTCGGTCACGACACTCGAAGCGCTCCACGAAGCTCTCGCTTCTTTCATCGCTCAGGCTGCGACCAAACTTCGTAAACATAAAATGCTCGCCTCGGGCGTGAATCTCTATGCGCAACTTTCCTCCGGCGAGTTCGTAGGACGGACGGTCGTTTTCGAGAGTCCCACCGACGCGACTAACGAAATGCTCGATGCCGCGAAAGAAGACGTTGCGAAACTCTATGCGCCGAATGTGAGATATCGAAAGGCGGGTGTCGTCTTTTTTGGGCTCGAGAAGGAGGGCGCGGCAAAACAGCTCGATCTCTTTACGACGACTGCGCCTTTAAAATCTTCTTCGCTTTATAAGGCCATCGATTCCCTTAACGCGAAGTATGGGAAGGGCGCGATTCTTTCGGCGAGTGAGGGGCTTAAAAGTAAAAAGAAGCTTTGGACGATGAAGCGCGAAAAACTCTCCCGCCGCCCAACCACTTCCTGGTCCGAACTCATCGTGGTGAAGTAATTTCAGGCGCGGCTGGGAGAACAGTGCTTTGGTCAGCGCTCGAACGCTGATCAAAGATATTGACGAAGTTCTTCGGGACTTCTCGCTCATGCAAGTCGATGACTGAGCGTAAGTACTCATCATGTAAAAATCCCATAGCATCGCCTTGCATGTGCCCAAAGCATTTTTCTCCCAGCCGCGCCTAGCTCGTTGTTTTAGCAACGAGACGCCTCGCAATAGGCGAGGCATATTGCCGTTTCCCGCGGCAGATTTATTCGCTCAGCAGTAAAATGTAGTAGCATAAAGCGCGGCAAATATGATATAATACCGAATAGACATAAACGCTGCAAAGCAATCGTTCGTTGGAATGTAGGAAGTTTCAAGATTGACGATACTTACGCAGAGAAACGCGCATACCCTTGCGCGCCTCTTTTCGTATTTCAATCTGGGCATCCTACAGCCTCAACGAAAGTCGAAAAGAGGCCGTTTTCTTTTCTTCGATTGTCCGCGGCAGAAAGAGGAATAATGCTAAAGAATATCGTTGTATTGATAACCGCGTTTGTATGCGCTCAGCTTTTTGCCGAGCCGATGAAGATGGCTTCGAAGTCCGAGCTGTCCAGCGCGAAAAAAGCAGCAGAAGGACTTTTGACATCCGGAGTTTCTGCCGATCAAGTCTTTGAGTATGCTGAAGAAGCCAAGAAGTCGGCGGAAAAGTATCAGCTTTACTGCACAGCATTTAAACTTTATGCTAAAGAAGAAAAGGCCGAGGAGGCTGCCAAAGTCATAAGTACGATTCAGGTGAAATTTATCGGCGCTCCCGATAAAGATATCGTTTCGATGATCGATCAATATGCTAAGAAGCTCGCTAAAGACAATGAAGAGCTTGGCGCTGCATTGAGCGTTTCCAAAATGAGAGCTTCTGCTTCAAGCCAGTTATCTAAGGCGAAGAAGGAACTTAAAAAGAACCCCAACAGTGTCGAGCATAAATATTTGATAGCGGAAGCTTATGCGGTTTTAGGAGATTGGAAGGCTGCGTTGAAGCAGTTCAAGGACGCCGGCGGCACGGTCTGGCAAGTAGCTTCCGAGGAACTCGCTGGGGATGTTAGCGCAAAAATTGCCGCGTTCTGGTGGGACTATAAGCCGCATAGTAAATTCAACGCCGAGTCCGCTTTCAAAGCTCATTCCGCGGCGCTTTATGAGAAGCTTCTTAAGGATGGCGAGCTCTCCATCCTCGAAAAAGCTAACGCAGAATCACGTATCGAAAAGGCTGGGAAGCTCGGCTCTTCCAGGCCAAAAAGTGAAATCGAAAAGCTCAAGAAGGTTTGTGATACCAAAGGTCTTCTTCATTGCTGGCCGTCGCTTCCAAGACTAAACTGGAATTCTGAACGTAAACCGTCTGGATTTCGCTAAAGTCTGCCCGGTGTGATTCGTCGCATCGGGCGATTTTCGTTTTTCTCCCGATGGTTCCGCTGTTTTCACTTGCTTTTCGGTATTATCACCCGCTCCAGTGGATTTTTTGATATAATATTCCTACATCCCGGGGCCAGGGTACAAATTTTCGGTTTGCGTGACTGGCGTCGGGCTGGGTTAGGCCTTCGAAAGGGGGCCTATTTTATTTCTTCACTTCCGTCTTACGCCGTGCGATGACTCCGTTTTTCTTCAAGATCGCCTTGTCTGCCGCGCGTTGGTACTTTTGTCCGAGCAGGAAAGGATGTAGTGTCACTTGTACTTCCGGGATTCGCTTGATACCGAGCTTGTCAAGGAGCTCCTTTCCGCTGTCTCCGTGCTGTGCGATGAAGAGGTCGTAGGGAGTTTTCCCGCCGAGCGATTCGCGCGGATAGCTATTGAGGTTGGAAAACGCGAAGTTTACGCCGTTTTGGTCGAGCATGTTGAAGGATGTGCCTTTCTGCAGAATACGCCTCAAGTCGAGATGGAAACGCTCGATATGGGGCTTCTGCGAGGAGCAGTATGGATCCGCGAACCAGACCCTCACTCCGCGAGGAAGGAGTTTTGTCGGGTTGTGATCGGGGTCGGGGCGGTAGTTCTCAATCATCTCGGGATCGCTGAATTCCGTGCCGTTATCAGTAAGAATCGCGGCAAACAGCTTTTTGAAGAGCTGCGGTCCCGCAGAATCCCAGAGCATATTGAAGATGCGCGTACAGGTCTGTGAGGTCTTCGCATCTCGCAGGAAGCCGAGCGCGAGACCGCTTTCGGGGAAGATCATCGTGAAGAGGACCTTGCCGCTGATAGACCCGATGACGGTGTCGAGCTCGCACGGGACGACGCCCGGGTTGAGCTTGAGCCATTCATGCATCTCGAGGAACGTGCGTCCGACGCGGCAGGCCGCATTCGTCTTCGTTTCGGGGCGCTTGCGGGGCTTCTTGCGCCTTCCTGCGTAAGGCAGGTCACTGCTCCTTGCGGAGAAGAGCCCGTCCTCGAGCCATCCGTAGACGGTGCTCGGTGCGAAGCCCTTGAACGTCTCGGTATTGGCGCGAACGATCGCAGTCACGGACTGCCCGTTGCGCACGGACGGCGAGAGAATCTCGTTCATCTTCTTGATCGTCTCGTCATCAGGGTGGACTCCGGTGCGGGAGAGCTTGCGCAAAGACTCATAGGCGGCCTGTGCGGCACTGGCGATGTAGAACTTCTTGCGCAGGGGGCAGGAACGCTCCCGTTCGCATCCGTTGCAGACGTACGGGAACTTTGTGAGACGGTGGCATACCGCCTCGCGGAAGCCGGGACACGACTCGAAGCATCCGGGCGTGTTCTTGCGCAAGGCGTCCCGAGTCGCGGTTATGATGCGCAGCTGACAAACATCGAAGTGCGCGCAGACCTTGTTCGAGCATCCGTATCCCTTGTCGCTCGAGATCCTATGCTTGATAAACTCCTCCCTGATTGCGGACGGGGACCTGCCGCGATTCTCGGCTATCTGATTGGCGGAGCGTCCACAGGCGGCGAGGAATTCCAACCTATTCCTGTCGTCGAGTATCATGTGTTTCATCGTTCTTTTCCTTGTTTGTCTTGACGGGGCTTTCTCGGAGACACACGCCTCGTCTGAAAGCCCTGACAAGTGGATTCTACCGAATTCTGAAACTAATCGCGCGTCCCCTGCCCGGGGAGGGTAGTGAGAGAATGGACTCCACCATCAAAGAGAGACAATAATTACGGATAGTAAACGCTTCAATAAAGCGTGTTTACTTTTGGAAGCCACATAA
>JAZLMG010000022.1:0-11637 GCA_045598585.1 Kiritimatiellia bacterium | reverse complement strand
TTCCCAACTAACGGTTTTTTGCCGGTGGCCATAGAGGAGTTGTCACACCTGTTCCCATTCCGAACACAGAAGTTAAGGGCTCCATCGCCGAGGGTAGTGCGGGACTCGCCCGTGCGAGAGTAGGACGCTGCCGGCTTTTTTATTTTCTCTTTAGAAAGAACACATCCATGAGTAACATAAATTGGATCACTGTTTTACTTCTGACCTGCTCGAACCTCGTAATGTCTTATGCGTGGTACGGGCATTTAAGGTCTATGGGCGGCGCGCCGCTCTGGAAAGTCATACTCGTTTCTTGGTGCATCGCACTCTTCGAATATTGCTTTATGATCCCCGCGAATCGTATCGGTGCGAAGACGATGTCGCTCGAGCAGCTCAAGATCACCCAAGAAGCCATTTCTCTTCTTATTTTCGTTCCGTTCTCGATGCTCGTAATGAAACAAGCGGTTTCGTGGAATTACGCTGCCGCAGCGGTTTGCATTGTTTTAGCCGTCTTCTTCATCTTTAGAGGATGAAAAATATAGGTGACGGAGGGGTAGGGAATTTGGTATAATATTAAGGATGGCAGTAAAAGGAAAATTCATTACGTTCGAAGGCGGCGAAGGGGCAGGGAAGTCCACTCAAGTTCGCTTGCTTAAGGAATCGCTCGAAAAGGACGGGATCAAAGTCCTTTTGACGCGTGAGCCGGGAGGTACGCGCTTAGCCGAGAAGATTCGCGGCTTATTGAAAGACGAATTCGAAGATCCGCCTTGTGATCGCACCGAGCTTCTCCTCTTTCTTGCCGCTAGAGCGCAGCTCGTCAAAAACGTGATTCGTCCCGCGCTCGAGGAAGGCACATGGGTCATTTCCGATAGATTCAGCGATTCGACCAAGGCCTATCAGGGTTATGGGCGCGGGCTTGACCTTAAACTGATTGAGGAAGTGAACGCCTTTGCCTGTGAAGATTTGAAGCCCGATTTGACGCTTTTAATGGAAGTTAGCCCCGAAGAATCGGTGCGAAGGATGCGTAAACGCGAATCGGCGACGAATACAGAGGCAGATCGCATCGAGCAAGCGGGAAATCAATTTCATGAGCGACTACGCCTCGGCTTTATCGAAATGGCCGAAAAAGAGCCGGAGCGCATCAAACGCATCGATGCGTCGGGAACGATAGAGGAAGTTTGGGAGAAAGTATGCTCCTCGATGATGCCTTTACGCTGATTTCGCGCGCAATCGATTCGGGGAGCGCGGCAAACGGATACTTGCTCGTCGGCGACCTAAAGGAGCAAGGTGAAGAGCTTGCCCAAAAGCTCTTACTTAAGCTTTTCCCGAATGAGCGCGTCCAAATCGAAGAAGGGACTCATCCCGACGTTTATCGCCTCGAGCCCGAGGGCGCGAAAAGAATCATCAAAGTCGAATCGATGCGCGAAAGGATAGTCGAGCCCATGTCGACGACGGCGTTTTCGGGCGGGTGGAAAGTCGGCATTATCGTCGGCGCGGATCGCATGGAAGCGCCGAGTGCCAATGCGTTTTTGAAAACGCTCGAAGAGCCGCCCGAAAAGACGCTCTTCCTGCTTTTGACCGATACTCCCGACGGCATTCTCCCGACCATCGTTTCCCGCTGCCAAAGAGTCGATCTTCCGCTTTCGGAGGGGATTTTGGAGGGCGAATATTTCGAAGCGGTCGAAGACGCGTTCTCGAAAAAGGACGCGAAGCGCTTGACCGAGCTTTTCGGCGACTTGAAAGACGAGGCGGAGGAGGGTGAGGCGGCGCTCGTAAAGCGCAAATTCTTCAAGACTTTGATGAGCTTCGCGCGCAAGCTTATGCTGGGCGGGAAGATCGAAAGCTATCAAGCTTTCCGCAATATCGAAGCGATTGAAGAAGCGTACCACCAAAGCGAAAAGTCGATGGGCGACGAGATGGTAATTTCCTTTATGCTCGATAGGATTCAATTCTCATGAAACTGTCGCTCTCGACCAACTGGATTGCGCGTAAGTATGAGCGCGGCGAAGAAATCGTCGACAAGGCGCTTTTCCTCGGCTTTCAGGAATTGGAACTCGGCTTTCATACATCGCAGACCCAGGTCGAGGGCTTCAAAAAGCGCCTCTCGGAAATGCCTGTCGGGAGCGTTCATGCGTTTTGCCCCGTTCCGAACTCGGCACCTTGCGGTTATCCGGAACTTTATTCGCTCGCGTCCTTTTCGAAAGAGATGCGATCTCTTGCGCTCGTCCATGTAAAGAAGAACATTCAATTTGCCGCGGAGATGGGTGCGAAGACGCTCGTCTTGCATGCGGGTAGAGTCAATATTTCGGGGCTTTTCGAGATTCTTGATTCGGGCTTTCTTCGCGAAATACTGGAGAATGCGAAGGGGGATATCACCGATAAGCGCTACATGAAATATTTGGCGAGCGCGGCAAAAGTGAGGACGATCAAAGGCCGTAAGCTCTTGAGTTCTTTCAAGCGCTCGTTGGAGGAGCTTATTCCCGAACTTGAAAAAGCGGGTGTCGTTCTCGCGCTTGAAAACATGCCGTATTACGAGGGCTTCCCGTCTTTTGACGAGATGACCGAGCTTTATGAGACCTACAAGGGATCTCCCATTCGCGCTTGGTTCGATACGGGCCATCATCTCGTTCAGCTTAATCACGGTTGGACTCGCTACTCGGCTTTCGAGCTTACGCGAGACGCCGAGATGTATCGCGGCATGCATTTGAACGATATTAAGGATTTTAAGGACGATCACTTCGCCCCCGGCTTCGGCACGGTAGATTTTGCCGCGCTTAAACCTTTCGCCGAGAAGATGGAGCATGTCGTCGTCGAGCCGAGCTATAAGGTCACGGAAGAGGAGCTTAAAGCCGGTATTGAACATTTGAGAAAGGTATGGGGACTATGACTCAGACTCCCGCAGCTGACGGATTTTATTTGAAGTGGCTTGGCGACAAGCTTACCGTGACCTTGAAGCTCGATGCGCCTAGAAAAGGCCGCGCGGCACTTCGCACCAATATCGGCCACGCGAAGACGCGTCGTAGGGAGATTATCGCCGAAACCGAAGCGGGCATCACTCCGCTTGCGAAAGCTTGGACCGACATTCCGCTTCCCGAAGTCGAACCCGGTGTCTTTTCGGCGGAAATTCCCTTAAATCAAGTCGGCATTTTCTCGGGTAAGGCCTGCTTCTTCCCGGAGGGAAAGTCGGTTCCCGAGTGGCCGAACGGCTCCAACTTCCACGTCAAAGTCGAATCAGCCGAAATCAGGAAGAACAACACGATTTACACCGTCTTCCCGCGTCAGTTCGGCTCGTTCCGCGAAGTCATCCGTCGGCTTCCGACGATTATGGATACGATGGGCTTTCGCATCATCCAGACGCTTCCCCCATTCCCCGTTCCCACAACCTACGCCGTAATGGGCGAGTACGGCTGCCCGTTCGCGGCTACCGACTTCCTCTCGGTCGATCCCGCTATGGCCGAGTTCGACGAATACTCGACTCCGCTCGATCAGTTCCGTGAGCTTATTGAGGCGGTGCATGCGAGAGGGGGACTTATGTTCGTCGACCTCCCCGCGAATCACACGGGTTGGGCGTCGACTTTGCAGACTCATCACCCCGACTGGTTTCACCGCGAAAAAGACGGGATGTTCGTTTGCCCCGGAGCGTGGGGAGTCAAGTGGGCCGATCTCGTCGAACTCGATTACACGAATACCGAGCTTCGCGCGTATATGGCCGACGTCTTCCTTTTCTGGTGTCGTAACGGCATTGATGGTTTCAGGTGCGATGCGGGCTATATGATTCCCGCCGAAACTTGGGAATACATCGTCGCAAGAGTGCGCGAAGAATATCCCGATACCGTCTTCATGCTCGAAGGCCTCGGTGGAGAACTGAGCAAGACCGACCGACTCTTGGCGGAGTCGAATCTCGACTGGGCTTATTCCGAAATTTTCCAAACCTATAATCGTGACCAATTCGAGTGGTATCTCCCGGGTGCTATCGAGCGCAGCGAAAAGTTCGGAACTCTCGTTCATTTCGCCGAAACTCACGATAATGACCGCTTGGCTAAAGGCGGCACGACTTACGCGAAGCTTCGCGTTCAGCTCGCGGCGCTTCTTTCTTGGCAGGGCGCGTGGGGAATCGCGAACGGCGTCGAGTGGTTCGCGAAAGAAAAGATCGATGTTCACGGGAAGAACGATCTCAATTGGGGCGCGAGCGAAAATATGGTCGAGCTTATCGCGAAGCTTAATTTCATTCTCGCGCATGAGCCGAGTTATGTCTGTGCGGCCCATCTGGAAGTCGTGACTCGTGGAGGCGGGAACACTCTCGCCGTCTTACGCGATAATCTCCTTATTCTCGCTAATCTCGATTGCGGCATGAACTCGACCATCGACTTCGATCGCGGCAAGGTTCATGAGAAGGCGGGACTTGATCTCATTTCGGAAACGAAGATCGACATTTCTTCTCCCGTCAAGCTCGCGCCCGGCGAAGTGAAGTGCATCAAGCTTCGTCCTTCTTCGACCGTGAAAGACTCGTCGCTTGTTCGTCCGACGCCTCCTCCCGCCTTATATCATATCGAAATGCCGCGCGACTCGAAGCGCGAAATCGTCGTTCCTGAAAACGAGTGGGTCGAAGTAAAGGCCGCGAATCCTTTCCGTCTTCGCCTCATTGATATGAAGACGGGGAAGACGATTCGTATTTTCCGCTCGTTCGAGAATAAGGTCATGTTCGATGCTCCGCATTATCGCGAGGATGGGACGAAGTGCCGCGAATTGCGGTTGGACGTCATGATGTACGAAGCCGGGAAGGCCGCTTATTCGTCGACTAAATTTCTCATTCCGCCAACTGCGAAGGCGATGAAGATCAAGACCGAGATGAATGGCGATGAAGTTCGTAAACATGGCGAATATCGCACGATTCTCTCGAACGGCGCGGGCGCTGCGAGCCAGATGCGTATCGGCTGGGGCGAAATTCGCTCTCAGTATGACGCCGTTCTCGCCGCGAACCCGAACCCGACGTGTCCCTCGGATCGTCTCAATCTCTGGACGCGTACGCGTGCTTGGCTCCAGCGAGAAGGGTATTTAAGAGAATTCGACAAGAAGTGTGTCCACTCCTTCAAGGCCGATCCCTCGGGTCGAATGGCAAAGTGGATTTTCCGCGTTCCTTGCGGCATGGGCCACGAGACTCAGTTCGAGTTTACTCAGTTCCTCGTCCCGGGGAAGAACAAGGCGGTTCTTAACATCAAGCGCGTAGATTCGGGCGAGCTCGATGTCGGCGATCAAGTCCGCATTGTTTTCAGACCCGATATCGAATGGCGCAGCTTCCATGCGACTTCCAAGGCCTTCAAGGGTCTCGAAGAGCTTTTCCCGAAAGCCGTGAAGAGCTTGACGGACGGCTATGAGTTCGCGCCTTACGAAGACAAGTTCACGATGAGGGTTAAAAACGGCGTTTTCCATCCTGAGTCGGAGTGGGTCTACAACGTCGGACATGCAGAAGAGGCGGAGCGCGGTCAGGATGGCTCAGGCGATCTCTTCTCGCCCGGTTGGATTTCGGTCGATTTGAAGGTCGGAGAGACGGCGGAAATCGTCGGCGAATATAAGGGCGCGGCCGAAACGGGCGAAAGCGTTCCCGAAGAATCGAAGGCGAAGAGCGTCAAGGAGATCTTAACCGAGGCGATGCAGCTTTACATCGTGAAACGCGACGATCTCAAAACTGTCATCGCGGGTTATCCCTGGTTCCTCGATTGGGGCCGCGACACCTTCATTTTCATGCGCGGCATGATTGCCGCGGGAATGCTCGAGGACTCGCTTAAGATTTTGAAGGCCTTTGCCGCGTTCGAAGAAAACGGAACTCTTCCCAATATCATCTACGGCAAGACCGCGGGAAATCGCGACACGACCGACGCGCAGCTTTGGTTTATCCGCTGCGTTGAGGAGCTTGGGGAACGGTTTGAGGGAATGGGGAACGGGGATAAGAAACTTTTACTCGCGACTTGTGAGTCGATAGTCGATAATTACATCAAGGGGACGCCGAACGGGATCAAGATGGATGAAAAGACGGGACTTATCCATAGCCCCAGTCACTTCACTTGGATGGATACGAACTATCCCGCTTGCACCCCGCGCCAGGGTTATCCGATCGAGATTCAGGCCCTCTGGATTTCGGCGCTCAAATTCCTCGGAAAGGAAGAACTTGCCGCGCGAGCTCTTAACAGCGTTAAGACGCTCTTCAAATGGGAACACGGATATCGCGATGTTCTAGGCGAAGATACGATTCGTCCGAATCAGATGTTCCTCATCACGCTTGGGCTATTGAAAGATCCAGAGATCGTGAAAGCGTGCGAAGAGCTTCTTATTCCGGGTGGCGTTAGGTCGCTCAATGCGGAGCATCCCTTGTATCGCGGCGCTTATACGGGCGACGAAGACACCTCTCGCAAGCCCGCCTATCATAACGGCACGGTTTGGGCGTGGCCTTTCCCGCAATATGCCGAAGCGCTCGTCGACCTCGGGCTTTGCTCGAAGAAGTCGGCGCCTTCGCTTTTGGCGGGTGCGGTCGAGAATCTGAACGCAGGAACTCTTTGCCATATAAGCGAAAACGCCGATGGTGATGCGCCGCATCGACAAAAGGGCTGCACGGCTCAGGCTTGGAGCGTCAGCGAACTTTTGCGCGTGTGGATAAAACTCGGTGGAAGATAACGGCGAAATATGGTATAATATTAGGCGAATAGAAGGGAAAAGGACATGAAAGTTTCTCGTAGACAGGCACGCGAATGGGCGATTCAGATGCTTAGCGCGGCGGATTTGAATCCGCCCGAAGACATTACGCATTTTATTCTCGATTTTTGGAAGCAGATTTCGACGATGGAGAAGTATGAGGGCGGCGGTGACCCGAACTCGACTTACAAGCTTTTTGCCGAAGAGCGCGTTACGGGCGTTTTGAATCACCTCGACGAAATCGACGATATCCTTCGCCCGCTTCTTGAAAACTGGGATCTTTATCGTCTCGGTACAGTGGAGCGCGCTGTTCTTCGTATGGGCATATTCGAAATCAAGTATACCGATGTTCCGCCGCCTGTCGTTATCAACGAATCGGTTGATCTGGCGAATTGGTTCTCGACGCCGAAGTCGCGCCAGATTGTGAACGGCATCCTTGATAAGTTCGCCAAAACGAAATAATGCTTTTCGGGAAACTCTTACTTATCGCCGCGGTAGCGCTTTCTTCTCCGAAAGTGCGCTATCGTGAAGCGATGAAAGATTATCGCGAGGCGGTTGATGCTTGCCGCGCTCTGTCACAGGAGCGCGCAAAGGAAGTTGAGGACTTTCTCTCCCGCCATGAAAGTAGAGTTTTCCATCGCCATTTTTCCGTCCGCACCGCGATATATGAGAAAGCGGCGAAGATATTAAAGCTTGAGGGTCCCTCGCTGCGTCTTTGGAATTCGGTCAAGAATGCCCATGGTTTTATAGGGGGAACGGAAGTCTCCTTTAAAATGGGCGAGACGACGGCGACATTACCGTTTCATATTTTCCAGAAAAAGCCCTACATGAAGGCCTACGATTGGGCGCTTTCTTTCGGCCCTGATGACGTCTTCACTTATGATGGCTATGATTTCATTCTTGTTCGCTTTGCGTATGTCGAGAATTTGGAAGGGCGCCCTGCGACTACCGAGGAACGCGCTCTTTTCCGAATCGAGAAGCGCGAGTTGATGGAGTTTATTCCGCTTCATAACTTCATCCCGAGCGAAGAAGCGAAAGTCGAGAAGGGGCGTCTTATATTGGAGGGTCGTGACGGGCTTTCTTATAAGGTGAAGTATGTTATCGACCTATCGGATGTGACGATCTTGAAAGACGAGAGTTTGGTCTCGAATGATTTCAATCTTGAATATGGCGGCTTTGTGCCGATGAAATGATTTTCGCATTTTTACTTCTCGCTTTCGAGTGGTTTTTGTTTCCGCCCGGAGAGTGTCGCGTTCCCGAGGGAATGACTTACGAGTATTCTGCGGTTACCAACGAGAATGAAGTCGCTGTAAAATACCTCTTTACCAATGAGGGTGAAACGGCGCTCGATATGTCCGAAGTCCGAGTCTTTCAACCTTGGAAAGACAATTATCCGGACGCAAAGACTTGTCTTGAAGGGCGGGTTCATGCGCATGTTTGGGCGAATCTCGTCTCGGGAACGTATGTCGAAGCGGTTAAGATGAATGGGGAAGGCGGCATGGCCTTTAAGGTCACGAAAGGCCTTTTCAGCGGTTATGAGATTACGGGACGCTCTCGCGAAAACGGCTCTTCGAATAATCGTGGGCTCATTTCGCTTATTCCCGAATATAAAATCCTTTATCCCGGCGAGACGTATGAGGTCATAGGGAAGTACTTTGAGTTCGAAGAACGCCCGCTTATCAATAAATGTGTGGCTGATAAGTATGTAGGTGTGGCCGGAGAGAAAATCAAGGTGAATGGGCTCGGGTATATATTGCGCCCGGGAGAGCAGGAATATATCGGCGTCGAGCTCTTGGGTCTTCCGCCGATAAATGAGCTTCTTAAAGCTCGTGCGCATTTCCTCCTCGACAATCAGCGGGTTACCGATAAGCATTCTCCGCTTTATGGAGCGTTTCTTCCTTATGATAACGAAACGAAATCGATCTATTATAATGAAAATGCTGAGGTTAAGCGCCCTGATTTGAATGAAGGTCGGGAACGAGTCGGCTCTGGGATATTCCTCGCGCGTTACGCGAAGACCTTGAAAGGACTTGGAAATTGGCTCGAAAAGCGCAAAATCGTCGCTGCGCTGGAAGATTATGCCGAGTTTATACGCACCAAATTACAAGATGAAGACTATACGACATGGAGCTCGGTATCGCGCCGCGAACCTCACCGCGTCTACAATTATCCTTGGATAGCGACGTTTTATCTGGAAATGTATGAACTTACCGAGCAGGAAAAGTATTTGAAGGATGCGTATGGAACGATGCGTCGCGCATATTCTGCTGCGGGCGGTTATGACTTCTATATGATTGGAGTTTCCGTGTTAAAACTTCCCGAGATGAAAGAAGAGTTCAGAAAGGCGGCCGATGTATTTCTCGAGAACGGGGCTTTTGTCCCCGAGTTCGAGGTCAATTATGAGCAGTCGATTATCGCTCCTGCGGTCGACTTTCTCTTGCAATTCTACCTGTTATCGGGCGAAAAGAAGTATCTCGAGGGCGCGGAGAAAATGATGCCGGTCTTGGAGGCGTTCAACGGGCGTCAGCCGAGTTGGAGACTTAACGATATCGCGATTCGTCATTGGGATGGATATTGGTTTGGAAAACGCGAAATGTGGGGAGATACTTTCCCGCATTATTGGAGCTGTATCACCGCCGAAGCCTTTTCTCATTATGCCGATGCAACCGGCAAGGAAGAGTATCGCGAAAGGGCGAAAGTGATTTTACTCGCGAACTTAGGTTCGCTCAATCCCGACGGAAGCGCGACTTGTGCCTACATTTATCCTGACTATGTCGATGGGAAGAAGGGCAAATTTGCCGATCCGTTGGCCAATGATCAGGATTTCGCGCCTGCCTTTTATTTGGGGCTTTGACACTTGTGAAGGTTGCGCGGCTTGGGGGAAATATGGTATAATAAAAGAAATTTGGAGTAGATGATATGACACTTGCAGAACTCGAAATCGCAAAGGCCGAGAGCCTTAAAGAAATCGCCGCGGCCTCTGATGGCGCGGCAGTTGAAGCTTTGCGCATCAAGTACGTTGGACGCAACGGTTCGATCCCCGCGCTCATTAAGGCGATGAAGGACGTTCCGAAGGAAGAGCGCCCTGCGTTCGGTAAAGCCGTCCAGGCCTGGCGCGCCGAGGTCGAAAGCGCGCTCTCAGAAAAGGCCTGCCACGGCGGCGCGGAGCAGAGCCGGGTCGATGCCGATTTGACGCTCCCCGGCCGTTGGTTCAATCTCGGCTCCAAGCACCCGCTTTCCCGCGTTATCGAAGAATCTGCGGCGATTTTCTCGCGCCTTGGTTTTACGGTTGCCGACGGTCCCGAGCTCGAGACTCGTTTCAATAACTTCACGGCGCTCAATACGCCCCCGCATCATCCTTCTCAGGATCGCTCCGATACTTTCTGGTTCAACGACGACTGCCTCCTTCGTACACAGACTTCGCCTGTTCAGATCCGTACGATGATGCAGAATAAGCCGCCGGTGCGCGTGATTTGCCCCGGTCGCACGTATCGTCGCGACACGACTGACGCGACGCACTCGGCGAACTTCCACCAGATCGAAGGTCTTTACGTCGATACTAAACCCGTGTCGCTCGCGGATCTTAAGTCCGTCCTCGCGTATTTCGCGAAGGAAATGATGGGCGACGGCGTTACCGTGCGCTTCCGTCCTCACTTCTTCCCGTTTACGGAGCCCTCGGTCGAAGTCGACTTTACCTGTCACGTCTGTAAGGGTAAGGGCTGCAATGTCTGCAAGCAGTCGGGCTGGATTGAAGTCGCCGGCGCCGGCATGGTCGACCCCCGCGTCTTCAAGCATGTCGGCTACAACCCCGAAGAAGTTTCGGGCTATGCTTTCGGCTTCGGCGTCGAGCGTATTGCGATGATCAAGTACGGTATTCCCGACATCCGTTGGCTGTACGAAAACGACGTCCGCTTCTTGAGCCAGCTCGGGTAAGGATTTTCGCCGATGATGACGATTTACAGATGGGAAAACGGGGGACTCAAGGAAACCAACGAGTTCTCGGAGTCCTGTTGGATAAATCTCGTTGAGCCCTCGACGACCGAGCTCGAAGCCGTCCTCTCTCACTCGAATGTCCCGCGCGACTTCTTGACCGACCCGCTCGACGCGGGCGAAAGGCCGCGTTTCGACTACGAAGATGACGCGACGCTGCTCATCGTCCATGTTCCGATGGCGATTGAAGTCGATGAAGAGGCGGAGGACTCGGAGAATATCGTTCCTTATCGCACGGTGCCGCTCGGCATCATTCTTTTCGGCGCTTCCGTAATTACCGTCTGTAGCGCGAAGACCCCGGTAACGACCGCGTTCCTCGATCAGATCCGCCGCGTTTGTCCGCCCTCGGATCAGTATCGTTTCGCGTTCCGCCTTTTGTGGCATGGCGCGGTCCTCTTCTTGCGTTACATTAACGACATCCACAACACGACCCACGCGCTCGAAGACGAACTCCACGAGTCGATTTCGAACGAAGTCTTGTTGCGCTTGCTGACGGTCGAGAAGACGCTCGTTTACTTTACGACTTCTTTGAAGGCCGACACTATCGCGCTCGCTCGTGCGAACACGGCGCGTCAATTGAAGCTCTCCGAAGACGATCGCGACTATCTCGAAGACGCGATGGTCGAGTATCAGCAGGCGCTCGAGACGGCGACGATTCACGCGAACATCTTGAACGGAACGCTTGATACGTTCGCCTCGCTCATCAACAATAATCTCAATAACGTGATGAAGTATTTGACCGCGGCGACCATTATGCTCGCGGCGCCTACTCTCGTCGCGTCGCTCTACGGCATGAATATCCCGCTTCCTTTTCAGGAAAGGGGTCATGCCTTTGCCATCGTGATGGGAATTTCCGTCGCGCTCGGCTCGGTGATCGCCGGTATCTTCTTCTTCCTTCGTAAGAAGCAGGTATTCTGATAATCCATTTTTCAAAAGGAGAAACTCTATGGTTATGGCCTTAATGTTGGCGACTACTCTTGT
>JAZLMG010000021.1:0-3828 GCA_045598585.1 Kiritimatiellia bacterium | reverse complement strand
AAACTCGCCCGATTGGCAGGCACTATACCTCGCCATCGCCGGTTCCGGTCTTGCGGTCGTTCCGATCGACCCGAAACTTCGCGCCGTCGAAGTCAAGCATATCCTCAAGGATAGCGGGGCGAAGGCGATCTTCTTCGGCTCGAAGCAGCTGGAGGTCGTTGAGGAAGCTTCCGAGGAGCTCCCGGAACTTATCAAGGTCGTCGATCCTTCTTCTCGCCTCGATGCGGTAAGTGAGAAGGAGCTTAAGGCCGCGCACGAATGGTACGAAGCTCATCGCCCGACGCCCGAGACGCTCGCTTCGCTTATTTATACGAGCGGAACGACAGGGAAACCCAAAGGCGCGATGCTCACGCATGCGAACTTCGTGACGAATGCCGAGGCGACTTGTCGCCGCGTTCCGTTTTATTCGACCGATAACTTCATCAATGTTCTCCCGCTTTTCCACGCTTTCAGCTTTATGGGGAACTTTCTCCTTCCTTTGCTGGTGAAAGGTTCGACGAGCTTCATTCGCTCTTTAAGAACGATTGCGGACGATATGCTTGAAGTTAAACCCACGGTTCTCTTGGCCGTGCCGCTTTTAGCGGAAAAGCTTTATCAGCGTATCGACCAGAATATCAAGAAGAGTTTCGTGACTTCCGGTCTTTTTAAGGTCGACTTCGCCCGCAAACTGATCGCGCGTAAAATCGTCGAGCGTTTCGGCGGCAAGATGCGCGTTATCGGTATCGGTGGCGCTCCGACCGCGATCGAAACTTTGGTCGGCTTCCAGAAGATCGGGCTTTTCGTTCTTGAGGGCTTCGGTATTACGGAATGTGCGCCCGGCGTCGCGTATCCGAATCCCGCGAACTTTATCCCCGGTACTGTCGGGCCTGTCCTTGATAATATCGAGTTCAAGATCGCCAATCAGGACGAGACGGGTGCAGGAGAATTGCTCGTCAAGGGACCGAATGTCACGAAGGGTTATTGGCGCAATCCGGAGCAAACTGCCGCGGCGTTCGACAAGGACGGCTACTACAAGACGGGCGACATCGTTCGTCTCGTCAAGGGCTGCCTCAAAATCTGCGGCCGCACGAAGGCGCTCATCGTCAATCGTGAAGGAAAGAACATATATCCGGAGGAAATCGAACACGCGCTCGAACATGCGCCGCTCATTAAAGACGCGATTGTGGTCGGCTATCATGTCGGCGCCGAAGTCGGCGAACACGTCGGCGCAATCATCGTCCCCGATGAAGACGCGGTAAAGGCGCATCTCAAGGAAAAGTCGATGACGAGAGAAGAAATCAGCGACTTTATCGTCGAATATGCCCAGGGCGTTTGCCGCGCGAGTGTCGCCGACTATAAGCAGCCGCGTAAGTTCATCGTTCAGTTCGACCCCCTTGAGCGCACGTCGACGATGAAAGTTCGCCGCGTCGTTTATGCGGGTTCGCTCGACGAGACGATTGATAGCGCCATAGAGATTTGACGCGAATAGGGAAGTATGATATAATACTGACCTATGAATAACGATAATTTGTTCGAAAAGATGAAGGACTTCTTCGGCGGTCTCGTCGGGAAGCGTTTTTCCTATGGCGACGCCGTAATTCTCAAGACGGCGCTTATGCTCGCGGCGGTCGACGGCGACGTCTCCGACGCGGAAGTCGCGCGCTTCAAAGAGTTCGCTCGGATGTGCCGCGGTTACAACGACACGTCCTTCGAGAAGCTTTGGGAAAAGGCGATGAGAAGCGCGGGCTATCTCTATTTGCAGTCGCGCTTCCTCACGAAAGAAGAACTCGTCGCGGCGTTCGTCGAAGAAGCCAAGGACGATTTCGTCGACAAGATCTCGATGGAAACTTCCGAAGAGCGCGAAGTCGCTTTCAAGATTCTCGAGAAGATGGCGATGGCCGACGGCGAATATTCCGATATCGAGCGCGAGTCGATACGCGCTTTGAACGCGGCGGTTCAGGCCGAGCGTGACAAGATCCTCGCCGACCGTTATACGCGCGTCACGGTCTCTCGCTAAGTAAGATGTCGTTTTCGGCCCGTAAGTTTTTGTCGCTACTTTTTACGGGCATAGTCTCGACAGCCGTTTGGTTTCTCTCCGAGACTTTGACTGCGGCGTTTGCGGGCAACTTTCTCGGCGAGAGCGCGCTTTCCGGCATGAGCTTAATAGCGCCGTTTACCGCGGCGCTTTTTTTCGTCACCGAATGGCTTTCGTTCGGGACGGCGATTCTTTATTCGCGCAAGATGGGGAGCTCCGACGCTCGTCGTGCGCAAGAGCTTTTCACGACCGGCTTCTTGGCGATTCTTCTAGTCGTCTCGCTATTTACGCTATTCCTAGTATTCGGGATTGAAAACTACCTTGGATTTCTGGGCGCGGAGGGCGAGGGGGCGATTTACGCGGCGAAATTCCTCAAGTGGTATGTACCCGCGCCGATTTTGGTCGGCTTGCTCACTTTTATGATTCAGCTAGATGCGGCGGAAGGCGATACGACGCGATGTACCGGCTCGGGTTTTACGTATCTTATCATTTGTACGATTTTAACGTATGCGGGGCTTAAGGCCGGGCTAGGGCTCGAGGCCGCGGCGATTTCGGTCGACATTTCGCTCGTTTTCGCGGTTATCGTTTTAATGACTCATTTCCGCGCGCCAACAAACACGCTTAAATTCGTTTGCCATTTCGCTTTCAAGGACTTAAGGGAAATTCTTAAAACCAGTTTCGGCGATTCTTCTCAAAAGCTAAGCAAGGCGCTGATGGCGGTATTCTTAACCAAGTTCGTGATTATGCGGTTCGGGAGCGAGCTTCTCCCTGTTCTTCAAGTCGCGATCACCTTGATGGGGATCGGCGACTTACTTGACGGCATCCCGGGCGCGATTCCTTCGCTCGTTTCCGTCTATTATGCCGAGAATAATCCTGCGGGCGTAAGACGCGTTATGAAGCTCGCAACCGCAATATCTTTTTTCGCGGGACTCTTTTTCGCCGCGCTTTTAATCGTTTATCCGACCGTGCTTACGAGTTTTCTCGGGATAGACGATTCTCGCCTCAAGGCCGAAGCGATTACGGTAATTCGCCTTTTAGCTCCCGTCTTGATCGCGTTTTCGCTCGCGACTTTGTATTCCGGCTATTTCGCCTGCATCGAGAAAAGCGCATATTCGCTTTTCATTTCGTTAGGTATCTATCTTCTCGCCCCCGTTTCAATGGCGCTTACCTTAGTGACTTTTTCCGAGAAGGGACTTTGGCTTGGACTGATGTCGGGACCGTATCTCGCGCTCCTCGCGCTCGTCGCAATAATCATATTCCGGCATGGACGCGCGGTATTTCCGCTTTTACTTGACCAAAAGATCGAAAAGCAGACGACGAGTTATACGCTAAGCTTGACCGATACGAACGTTGTCGAGGTCCCGCGGCAAATTGCCGAGAAGCTTAAGGCGAAAGACAATCACCTGGCTCAGCGCACGGCGCTTTTGGTCGAGGAGGCGCTTCTCGCCGTGCGAGATAGGAATGCTCCCAAGAAAGTGCTCGCCGAAGTAAGCTTGATCGAAGGCGAGAACGCGCGGCTTATTTTCCGTGATGATGGCGTTATCTTCGACATTACCGATACCGATCAACGTATTTCGTCTTTGCGCAGTTTCGTCGTTGCGAATTTGATGGAGCATGAGGTCGGACGCGAGAATTTGACGATGACCGGCTTTAATCGCAACATCTTCTTTTTGTCGTCGCTTCCAAGACTAAACTGGAATTCTGAACGTAAACCGTCTGGATTTCGCTAAAGTCTGCCCGGTGTGATTCGTCGCATCGGGCGATTTTCGTTTTTCTCCCGATGGTTCCGCTGTTTTCACTTGCTTTTCGGTATT
>JAZLMG010000020.1:0-13478 GCA_045598585.1 Kiritimatiellia bacterium | reverse complement strand
CACTTCACCAACAGGAAGCTTTGCCAAAATCTCGGTCGGATCCTCAGGCATCACGAAGACGTCTTCGGGTAATTTCTTCCCGATGTGATTCGCGATTTTTGCCAAGGTCTTCGTTTTCGCAAAACCGACTCCACACGGAATCCCAACCCACCGAAGATGAACGAACGGGTGGGAGGTGGGAAATGGGAAAAGGCCGAACGAAACGCGGATTATGCGGGATTTTCAAGGGTAAGCGCCGCGTCCAGCTTAAAAACCGCCGCGCCGAACGATTTGGGAAAAGAAGCCGCCTAACCTAGCCGATTCCAATATAGTTGGGAAAAATAATTAAGCCGCCTTTGAGGGCGGCTTGAATTGTTTTTTAAGGGCGTTTTAAGCCGACTTAAGCAAGGACACGACGGACTGCCGTACGGATAGCATCTTCCGACGCTTTGACGAGGGCTCGCTGATGAGGCAAAGACGACAAATCTCGCCGCGCCTTGACCTTATGAACGAGCCAATAAACGACCTCGTTTTGACCTGCATTGCCGGTTCCATCGAACTTCTTCGTCTCGCGCCCTGACCGCTTCGCTTTTCTCTTATAGTTATTCGCCGCGATAAGCGACGGTAGCCAGTGGCCGTCTTGAGTCCGAGAGAAGGCAAAGCGAAGCCCGCCCGGAAAGTCCCGCGGCATTCCATCCCATTGTGCCGCGATCGGATTTGCCGGAATAGCCAGATACCGTTTCCCGGCTCGCGGTTTGATAGGCTGCGGATTCTCCATTACTCGATGCTTCAAGGCGGGAGAATCGATGGTTACTTGGCCTTGCAATAAGGCGGGAGAAGATTGGGTTATTTTGATCTTCTCGGCAATCGAATTGCCGCGCGTTCCGCTCCAGAAATATTTCTTCGGATAATGCTGGCCGAACCACGGGAACCCGGTGCTCTTCGGCATGGCTTTTTCGCGCATTGCAAAGTGGCGACGGAGCGCGTTAATAACGCCCTGATTTCCCGCCTCGATCATCGTCTTTTTGGCGGGATGTTCGCCGAGTCTTTTAATGACCTTTTCGGCCTCTTCCTTCGATCGCTCGAAGGCCTGTAAATCTATCTCAAATTGAGTGAGCATTTCTCGGTTGACTTTCGGGTCTTAAATATGGTAAAATATTGGTACTTAAAGGCTTCTTAAGGCTGACAAAAAGTTGGTCGCTTAGTGCGACATGAACGGTCAGAATCGGGAGCCTTAATTTTCTATCTCGACACCCTTCTTGACTTTGAAGAAAGAGTGAAAAGAAAGTCCTCCGTTTTTCTCTACAGACACTACGAGGACATAATTATTTGAGAAGGCATCGCGACGCACAACAAGCCACCGATCTTTCTTTCCTTTTATGATGCGTTCGGGCCTTCTCCAAAGATGCCCGATTAACGAAAGTTCACGCTCGGTCAAAGGTACATTTCGAGAGTCTTTATCTGTGTCGACGTGATCCTGAAAAACATGGAAGATATTCGACGGCGATATACTTAGATTAGAGCTGGCGTTGGCTTCTGACACGGTATCGAGAAACATCTTTGCAGGGTGCCCGATAGAAGGCTTTGCCTTGACTGATGTTGTCTTCATACCTGCGCGATATTCGCGCCCGATCTTTGAGGCCATATCATGAACCATAGCTCCATCAAATGCGACTCGCTTCGTGTGCGAATTATATTGTATCTGATCGCCGAAGATTTTCTGTAACTGAAGGAGCTTTGAATCGTCCGGCCCGGACATAGTCATCGAGGATTCGATTTTGTCGTTAAAATCGTCCATCGGCGAAGCTTCCGGCGGCTTGTAATCGTCCTCAATTACGCCGAGGGAAACGGCTTCGTCGAAAGAGACATCTTCGACGCCCATTCCGCTATTGAAATCGAACGGCGGATAGGGATTACCGAAGCGCGAAATTTTGACCCAGATCGGATCGCCTTTAAGGGCAATCATTCGACCGCCGTAGAGGTGTCCGCCGTGTTGCTGCCAAGTCCTCGTCCAGTCGCGTTTACGCTCGCGTTCTTCGATGCGAACGAGCTCCTGAGCAGGGAACGCAAGACGCGCTCCGTAGGAGTTCGATTGGATAGCCGAAGCATAGCCCGCAGCCATGGCCGCATTAGTGTCGACAATGATGCTCGCGCGAGCTACACTTCCATGATTAGTAATGGAAGCTGAGCCTGTGTTTAAGCCGTTGATTTTCGCGGCTTGCATTATTGCCGAAACAACCTCAGCTCGGGACGTGATAGCGCCATTTTCGCCTTTAGCTTCAGAGAGTAAGTCAGCTATCTTTTTATGGCATGTATCGATGAAGTTAAGAGATTCGCATCGCGAGACCCAAAAGGCGCGATCCTTTATTCCGGCAGACATAACTTCCCAGTCTGCCGAGTTCATTTCTCCTTGGAGAACTAGAGACTTTCTTAGTATGACTTCTGCGGGGGTCATGGCGGTACTCCTTAATTAGATTTACGAGGCCGGAGGAGGTTCGACGGTAGGCTCTTCAGGCGGCGTTTCGTCGGTCGTTTCGGACTCGACGGTAGCGCCCTCGAGTGACGCTTCTAAGAGACCTTTAATACCAAAGGCGAGGCAGATATCATGGACGATAAAGCGCGAGTATTTGACGCTCTCTTTCCCAGTCATGTAGATGTCGAGAAAGTGGGTCTTTTCGTTCGGCTGAAGCCACGCTGTATCTTCGGAATAATGGGCCACGAAAGCCTCTTCTCCTTCGGGAAGACAAGTGACTTTCACCTCGCCGAGAGCAATCGTCTCAGTCGCTGCGTTTGCGTACATTCCGCGAGCTTTGATATCCTTCGTCTTCGGCGCCGATTGGCAGCCAACTAAGGCAAGCGCTAGGGCGACAGTAAAGAGGAGTTTTTTCATGTCTTTAATCCTTCTTTAAGGGGATGTAAACGAGGCGGATTTTCAAGATCTTCCGAGTCGCCTCGATACGCTCGGGAGTCTTCTCTTTCCAAGCCGATTTTCCGCCGAGGCGAATAGCCGTATATTCGACCTTCGCGACGACTGCGGTATTCACGCCATACTGGCTACGAATGAGGTAGTAGATAAGGTCACAAACCCACCGACAGCACCAGTGCGCGGCATAGAGCGCATCGTGGACAATCGCGGCCAAAAGACGCGGCATCATCCACGGGCTTCCGCAGATCGTTTGAAGCTTAACCGGAATCGAAGCTCCGTCAGTCAAGAGACCTGCGAGAATCGTTATCTCGAGACCGATAAACTTAAAGAGGCGAACGACGGTGACATGGTCTTCGACCGTGACTTTCATGCCGAGGTTGTCGGCGCTCATAAAGCGAGGAGAATAAGGAGCTTGAGTCATGTCATTTGCCCTCCGGAGGACACTCGGTAATCACCCAACCTTCGGAAATGAGTTCTTCCGTAAGCTGATTGATTTCGTGCTGCAGGAGCGCTCGCGCGAGATCTTCGGGATATTTATTATCCTCCATAGATTTTTCGGTTGCTTTACGGAAACCTTCTTCGCTCTTTAAATACAGGAGTCTGGCTTCCTTAGCGCGAAGCCGAGAGAGGCGGAGTTGCGCCTTTTTCTTGTTGTGTACCACCATTCTTTCTTCGGCTGACAACCTCTTTTCGGGATTTTCTCTCTTATTCGGCCTGAATTTTTCGATATAGGTAGTTCCGTTAGGATAAGTATAGGTTTTAGTATTCGCGTCTTTATCGATAACGATAGAAACCGGCTCGCCGTTAAGCTGAGCGCGGAATCGCGAATCGTGTTGGTTCGCCTGATACCACTTATCAAGACGCTTAAGCCCGAGCTGCAAGGACTCTTCGGTCCAACCATCGAGCTGAGCTTCTTTCAAGAAGCGCTCGGCGATTTCGAACGAGGGCTTGCCTTCGCCATCGGGGAGCTTCGAGCCGTCGACGCTATAATGTAGAGCGACGGGCTTGGAACCGGATTCATTCGATTCGGATTCCTCGGCGAAAAGCGAGACCGCGGCAAAAGCGGAGAGAGCAACGATTAGTATCTTTTTCATTTTATTTTTCTTTTCAGTTGGTTATTTTGTAAGCGAGTTCAATACTTCTTCGAGATACATTTTTTTCTCGAGAGAATCGAGTACCTCAATATATTTAGCGTCATAGGGCGCGAGTTTGTGCATGTAACCTCTTTCGTCCATCACATCAACCGTAATTCCCGGAGTAACGAAGATCGGGTCGTCCGCGTCAACGCTATCCATCGAACGCATAATCCCCGATAGGTGATAAACGACGTTAGTTACAACCTGAGGCGGCGGGACGTAGGTCGTGTAGCAGGTGATATCAAGCGCCTTAAAGCCGCTCTCCGGGATCTTGGCGCTTGCGTAGCCGTCCGAGACTTTAGCGTCAGGCAGCTGAAACGGACCTCTCTTCTCCTTGTCGTTTTCGTACTTCAAAGTATAGTACCACTTGAAGTCATAATCGGCGACGGCAGGAATATAAGTCCAACGAGCTACGACGTCGCCCGTCTCCAGATTCGCCGCGCTTCCGGCATCGGTCAAGCCGCTCGACTTGATAAACGTAAATCCCCAACCGGTACCTTGGCCGGCGAACAAGACGAGAACAACAACGAACGAGGAAACGAGAGCCGCTGAGATATATTGCTTGCGTTTGATCTTATCCAAAACAGGCTTAGCAAGCTTATAAAGGCCGTAAAGCGCTATACCGAGCACCATAAGTGCGAGAGCACCCATGGAGAAGTAATAGAATATATTCTGCATCTCTTGCTCGTAGGATCGAGCGAGGACGTAAAGAGGCGAGATATCAGGCATCATTCCACCACCTTCCAAGTAACTGTCGTTCCAACAGCCATGCCGGGCACAACTTCAGGAGCGATTTTGACGCCGTTGTAGATAATGCCGCCATTGATCGTCTGCGGAGCGCCGAATTCGATAGTCGTTTCGCCCTGCTTTTCGACCTTGAACTTCGCAAACATGAACATTGCGTAGCGATCCTTGGCCTTAAAGTAGACGAGGTACTTATCATCGCCGAAAGGCGTGTAAATCACGTCCGCCGGGCAGTCGTCGCTCGTATCCTCGACATAAACGCCGTTAACGATTTCGCAGAATTCGCCGATCGGCTGAACGTTAGTTCGAAGCATAAATCCGACATAGCCGTCAACATTAACATCGATCGTCTCGAAGTCGCCTTTAACGAGCGGCACCATCTTCGAAGCGGTCTTGGAGATCTTCATAACGCTCTTGCCTTCGTAGTCTTTTATTTCGAGCGTTCCGGAGTCGTCGCCGCTCGAAGTGCCGCCGATTTCAATATTGTCGGCAACAATCGTCCAATAGGCACAGCCCTCGGTCTCGATGACGGTTTCCCAAGCCATGCCCGGAGAAAGCGTCACTGATTTGGTATCGACCCAGAGCGTATCGGGATTGGGATTCACCAGGCCTTTAGAAGGCGTTCTCAAACCCCACGCCGCCGGGGCTTTCGAATCAATCGCCGCGTTTACTTCGTCGAGACTTGTCTTAAGTCCGGCCTTTAGTTGCTCCTCGCGAAAATCATAGTACCACGCGGTCCAGTCTCGCTGATCCCAGACCACTTGTTTCTCCCCGTCGCGAAGCTCCCAAAGAGCAAACGAGCAAGGTACGGTAGTTAAATCCATCAAGTCCTCATCAATCTTGAATTTACGACGATTGGCAAGTTGCTCGGCATTGGTAACGTAGTTCGTGCCGGCAAACCATGCGTTGGTATTTCCGTTCATATAGAGCGCGATAGAGTTAACGGCGATTATGGCTTCGTTCGCTTGTTCGCTTAAGATTTCAATGCCGCCTTTAAGTTCTTCAACTTTTGAAACGCGGTCTTCGACCTGAAATACGGAATTCTCGAGGGAGTCGATTTTACCGAGCTTTTCGGATTGTTCTTCGGTAAGTCCGGTGCCGCTACTACCCGAAGAGGGCTCGAAGTCTTCTAGCATCGAGTCGATTTCCTCTTTCGTGTAGTAGGGCGCATTTTCGACTTGGACTTTGGCGAAATCAAGCGTCTTTACGGGAAGCGGAAGTACCGAGGGCTCCGCGCCGGGAGAGGGACGCATTCTAATCTGAAACGCCGCGCGATAGTTCTGGCCGGGAGCGCCGACAAAACAGTTGTAGACCTTCGCGCCCGTATCCATCGAGGGCAAGAAGTAGATTCTGATAGAATCGCCTGCAATATCGGATACGGGCTTTTCCCAATACGTATCGCCCATACCGACTTCCTGCCAGTAGAAGCTCCAATGGTACATACTCGTCGGATCCCAACCGCCGAGTTCTTTCGTGAAGTAAAATTGAAGCTCGAGCTTTTCGCCATGATAGGCGTCGATAACGCGCGGAGTGATTTTATCGATATCGAATTCGAGCTTGTAAGTCGGCGAAATCGGCCTATCTGCCGCATGCGTTAAAGGAGCCATTAAAACGCCTTGCAAGGCGAGTAAAGCGAGTAGTAATTTCAGTTTCGTTTTCATGTTTGTTTCCTTTCGTTAATCAGAAATCTTAATCGTTATCCAAGGGAGCGGAGCGTTAGCTTTGAAGCGGGCATAGAGCGTCATCGAGGCATTAACGACGGTCGACGAAGAAACCTTTTCGCCACCTTCGCGCGAGGTATACCAGCCGTCGAAGTTCTGTCCGGAAAGCTTGGCGGTCGGGAGTCTTCCGGCAGTCGCGCCGAGATTAACTTCTTTCGAGGCGGTATCGCAAGTTCCTCCGTTCGGGTCGAACGTTATAACGGCTTTTAACGCTTCCCATTGGCCGTATAAAAAGACGTCTTCGCTGCCGTTAAATATCGTCGATGCGAGAACTTCAGTACCGCCCGAAGGAAGCGTAAACCAACCAAGGAACGAAAATCCGGCGCGAACAGGAGTCGGAAGCGAGCCGTAAGCTCTGCCATTTTTCACGACCTTCGATACGGGCGAAACAGAGCCGAGAGTCTTGAAGTAGCAAGTAAGCTCGCTAGATTGGGAGCGCGACCAGTGCGCGAAAAGCGCATGGTCTTCGCCAGAAGAGACGATCGTGTCGGCGGTAATTTGATTTCCACCGACCGCAGCAGTAAACCAACCTTCGAAGGTGTAGCCTTTGCGGATCGGCGTCGGCAGAGACCCATAAGGGTCGGCAAAGCGAACGTCGTGAAAGAAATCATCAAGTTCTCCACCGGTAGCGTCGAAGAGGACGGTAACGAGTTTACCGATATACTGCGCCTGCAGCATGTTGGCGAAGGTGCGCGAGATTTCGTCATCGTCTCTTAAATCCGTGAGACAAATACTGTTACACTTCGTATAGGCGTCGCCGAACTTAAGAGCGCGATCGTCACTGATCTTAAGCGTATAATCGGCATTGGTCGGGATGATTCCCGCTCCGTAAGCAATCGCATCGTGAAGCGTAAACCAGCCGACAAACTCGTAATTCTCGAGGTCAGGAGCCTCAATAATCCAATTATCGTCGCAGACGGTATTGATTGTTAAATCATCTGCCGAATAATAAGCGTCCGAAGACGTGTTGGTGCGCTGATATTTGTAGTACGAGACGTAGTCGCCCGGAATATCGATTAGGACATAGGTCGGCTGCGTTGTAGCGTTTTTAGATCCGACGGGAATCTCGGCAGTCTTGTTCAGCGTCGCGCCTTGCGAATTCTGACTAGTAGTAGTTACCTTCGGGTTCGGGTTAAAACTCGGATCGTATTGGTAATGCTTCGCGAGGTGTCGGCCCAAGTCGGCGGTTTGATATTTAAGCGCCAGCTTTTGAGTCGGGATGTTAGAACAAATATTGAACGTAAACGGTCCGGTCCGGGAGATGCTAGTCGTCTTCGAAGTGAAGCTATAGTAATTCGGCTGAGCGCCTTCGCCGCGATCTTTGGACCAGACTGCGTAAAAGACGATATTCGAAGACGGAGTAAACGGGTCGCCGGCATTATATTCTATCGAGCCGCCGGGAGTAGTAGACCAACCGACAAAAGCGTATTTATCGCGGATCCAAAGTACCGCGCCCGGGAGAATACAGGAAGATCCCTCGGTAACGGTGAACGAGGGAATATTATCGCCCGTTACCTCGTCGGAATTCTTATCGAACGAGACGGTATAGACGATATCCTGAGTCCATTGGGCAATAGCGGTGACGTTAGAGTTAACTATGTAATCATCGCCTGCGGAGTACTTGGAGCCGGAGATGACCCAGCCCGCGAAGTTGTAGCCCGTCTTGGTGGGAGCGGCGGCGAGAGTGACGCGAGTACCTTCTTCGACCGTCTCAGAGCTAGGCGTAGGCGAACCGCCGTTCGCGTTATAGGTAAGCGTATACTTCGGCTTCGGCTGAGAGTAAAGGAATTCGATCGTAACCGAGCCCGAGGACGCCTGAAGAATGATAGCGCCCGTGTAGGACGCGGGGAAGGTCGTGACCGTATCATTATCGGTACCGCCGGACGAAATGATCGAGCAAGCATTCTTCGAAGAGCGAGTGACCTTAATGCCTTCATAGGTCCATCCGGAATCGGTCGAGCTATGACGGCAGCCGAAGAACTGGTTATTATTGACGCCCATCGAAGGCGTACCCGTGTGGGTACCGTGCTCATCGATGACGGTTAGGCGCGTCGCGCTAGTGCCGGTTGTAGTCTTGGCTCGATTCTCATCTCCGCTCGTAGCGGTAGTCGCGGAGCGGATCATGCCATAATTCGTATTTGTTGTCGTCGAGCGAACCTGAGACCACGCTACTTGGTGATACGAGGTGTTCGTCGGAACGGCGACCGCGCGAATGGAGTCTCCGGAAGAGGTGATCGTCTTCGACGAGGTCGTAAGCGTTGTTTCGCCATCGAATCTACCGGTAGTCGAAGTCTCGTAGTATACGAGAAGCCGACTCGCGTCGGAGGAGGCATCAGCTCTACATTTTAAGGAAGCGCTCATTTCTTCTCCTTAAGTGATACTGACGAGTTTACAATCCGCGTCAAAGCTGATGAGGATTTTCTTCGGCGAGTGAGTCGTTTCGATACGCGGCACTGTTATAGACTTCTTCATCTTCGGAGTAACGCCGACCTGATTTACCGCGACGCTGCACTTAACGCCGGGATCTTCGTCTTCAGCGGCGCAGGGCGTGGAAGAATTAACCGAGATTTCGAATACCGCAGGACCCGATTCGACTTTGAGCTTGAAAACGATTTCGGTACCGCCGTCGGTCTGAGAGACGATCTTGCCGGAGCCGGAAGTAAACGCGCCCGACGCGGCGAAGGCGATGATATGGTAGACGGTGAAGGTGTGGCAGGTGTAAGTCTGCGGGAGCCAAGGGATGCGAATCGTCGTTTCTTTACCGCCTTTATAGACGAGAGGAACAGAGGTAACGCCCTTATCGTCCGTAACCATTTTATAACAGAGCGGACGATTAGAAGAAGTTTTGGAAAAGCAGAGTGTTCGCTTCGTCTCGGACATTTACGATTCCTCGGTCGCGGCGTGATAGACTTCATTAACGCCGGGCGTATGCTCGACGAGACGACCGTTCTCAAAAGACAAGGTCGCCTTTTGGCGCGTCAAATAAGCGCCGCCATCATCATAGTCGACTTGGGCTATCGTTTCGATATCGCCCGTAAAGCCCTCGCCGGAAGCGCCTTCGCCATCGAGCGAGATCTTAATCGCGCCTTCTTCGGTAAGCTCGAGCTTAATACCCTCGCCGGCGATAAGCTGACGTTCGGTAAGTTCGATATTCTTCGAAGCGAGGACTTTAACTTTCGGCAGCGTAGGCGCTTCTCCCTCGGACTGAGCAGAGGCAGAAGCCGCGCCGGGAGTGTTGATCGTAAACTCTTTAACGCCGACGGTTTCGTTTTCTTCGAGCTTTGTCGAGTCGAGATTGATCGAGCCCGTCGAGTTATCGGCTTTCTTAATCGTGGTCTTCGACTTCGTGCCGGGGCAGAATTCGGTCGAGGAAACGGGCGGGATTCCACCGAGCTCGACTTCGTCTTTAGTGTCGTCTTCCTTCTTGCCGGTCGGGCGGGAGTAAGACGAGGTCGAAGTACGCTTATTGCGAAAGCCGGAAAGAAGCGAGGCCATGTCTTCCGGCGAAAGATGCTCCGGTTGGCCGAAAGAAAGCTCCGCCGTCAAATCGTCGCAGTTGACGTCAAAACTTTGTAAGAGAAGTCCGTCGCAAGCGTCGCCAAGGCAAGGAAGAGAAGATCCGAGGCGAATCATCATTCGCTCCTGGAGAAGTTCGCCCGAACGATCGGCTAGAATAGCCGCAGCGAGTCCGGAAGGCACCGTTTCGCCGCTTGTAGCTTCGCTTGAGACAGTCCACGTATACTTACGAGTAGTCGCGTTCGTCGTTACGAAGAACATCGTTAGCTCGAGTTCTTCTTCGACATCGTCGGCAGTAGAAATCGTGGCTTTACAAGTGAACTTCTCCGTTCGGTACTTGAGCCCCGCGGCTTCAAGCTCACCGGCAGACGCGGCGGAAATGCGCGGATATTTATCCGCGTCGGAAGAGCCGGAGCGAGTGGCGCCGGTAATCGTCAAGTGATTCGGATCGACGGTAGTAATTCGAGGATGTTTCGTTTGCCACCAGCTTTTATCGTTCAAGTCGGCGGGAATATTTTCGGTCTTCGAATCGAAGCTTTGACGAATAGTCGAAGAACTCGCTCCCGCGAGGCGCAAGGTCGCGTAGAGACAATCGGGATTCCCGGCTAGAGTATTCCCGGCTTTTTGGTGAGAGATTTGGCGGTAAGCTACGCCATCGATCGAGCCGACGGTTTCGATTTCCAAGTCGACGCCGGTGATCGGGTGCTCGGTGTAGGTATAGTCGCGGGAAGTCTTCGGAATAGAGGCGATGTAGCTCGCGTCGGAAGAAGTGTCGGGGCGCGAAATCGAAATCTGCGGAGTAGCTAAACTATAGTCGAAGCGGACAATCGCCTTCGGGAAAAAGCGAAGTTCGCGGCGAATCGCGTCGGCGACCGTAATATCGCGGCACTCATCGAACGGTAAATATTGAGTACCGACGGAAATAGTGCCGACCTGATAACCGCATTCGCTCGCGCCGTGGCGAAGGATCTCGCTAAGTTCGCTCGAGAGCGACTGCTTCGCGCCCGATTGGGTCTGGTTAAGAATAAGACGAGAAGAAAGTTCAACGCCCGTTTTAGTATACCAGTTCTGACGGTAGACAAGCCGCGCCATCTTCGACCAAGGCCCCGAAATCGTACAAGTCTCGCTCGACAAATCGCCGCGCGAGCGGTGATGAACGCGCTTTTCGAGAGTGCCGCGAAAAACGGTAACATCGGTTCCGGAGCCGGAATACTTAACGACGACCACATCGCCTTTAACGAGAAAGCCGGCAGGGACGGTCAGTTCGAGCGTATCGACGTCACGATTGGCGAAATGAAGCCGAGCGTTTTCAGGCGTGAATTCGACTTCAGCGCTGCCGCGGAGGCGCAGGAACTTGAAGCGGCGCGTCGAACGTTTCGAGAGAGCGAGATATTCGGCCTCGGTCATCATTCACCTCCCGGGGCTTCGCTCCAGGCGTAGGTCTCACGCTTGGATTGGGTTTTAAGATAGCTTTCGGCGGCATTAAAGCGGGTCTTAATCGAGCTTAAAGTCTCATTAATCGTCTTCAAAATCTCGTTCGCTTCGCGGTTTACGCCATCGGCGGCGCGTTGAGCTTCGAGAAGCGCCGCGTGGGCTTCGACTTGGCCTTTCCCGTTCAACTTCGCGAGGTCGAAATTGCCCTGGGCGGCGAAGACGCGAGAATTAGCGGCGTTAATTCGCGCTTCCTCGGCGCGTTTACGCGCCTCGAGATCGGCTTTTTCGCGTTTCAAGAGCTCGACGGAAGCGGCAGCGTCGGCTTCTTTGGCCGCTTCTTTAGCGATATCCTCGCGCTTCTTCCCGAGAGCGCTATTCGCGCCCGAGACGGTAGATTTGCCTTGAAGCCTGGCGACTTCGGCGCGAACGTTTTGAGCATCGATCGAGCCGGAAAGCGCGTCCGCCTTCTTTTCCTTTAAAGTCGCTTCTTCGCGTAGCGACTCGGCTTCGCGGCGCTGGGCTTCAGCCTGTTTCTTAAGCTCCTCGATTCGAGCTTCTTCTTTTTCGGCTTCGGCCTGAGCGTCGGCGCGGATTTTGTCACCGGCTTCGGAGCGAGTATCGGACATATCAGCGCCCCAATTGCCGGTAAAGATATTTTTAACGACCTTTCCCCAGTGACCTAAAAAACCGTGGTCTTCTTTATTGTCTTCGACCGAGCGGCGAAGCGCGTCATTTCGACGAGCTTCCGCTTCAGCGATAAGACGATCGGTACCTTCGGCTGCAGCATCGATTTTATCGGCAGCGGTGCGATTCGAGGCCGCGTCATTACGAAGATTTTGACGTTCTCTGACTCCGTCGAAAGTGCCGCGCTCGACGGCGAGATTGTCGCGCTTTTGTTTATACCGCGCCTGAATAGCCGCGCGAAGTTCGGAAGCGTCTTCAGCGTCGGGATTTACCGCGTCGAGTTCTTTCTGTTCGGCGAGGTCGATATTCGCGTCCTCGAGATCGCGCTTGTTCTTAAGTTCGATATCTTCGAGCTCTTTCTGGGCGGTACGAGCGGAGTTGGCCTTCGAAATCGAAGAGGTTAAAGTGTCGTAGGATTTCGCGAGATTTTCGATTCCCTCGACGACCTTCTTTTCGGTCGCGGCCTTGTTGAATTCTTCGGCTTCGCGTTTAGCTTCGTCGAAAGAATCGATGATTTTCTTAATTCCGCCGACCAAGGCGGTAGCGATACCGACAAGGCCAAAGCCGGTCAAGACTTTATGGAAAGTGCCGGCGGCTTTAGTGACCTTGCCGAAAGATTGGGCGACTTGTTCGAAGCCGCCTTTGGCCTCCTCGGCGGTTTCCTTCGCCTTCTTGCCGACTTTATCGAGACCTCCGACAGCCTGAGTGACGCCGCCGTTTTCGGCAGTGATCTTGACTTTTACGTTGACTTCGCCGTCAGCCATGATTTAGCCCTCGATAGTATAAGAAACGGCAACGGAGCAGCCGACTTGAGCCGTGGAACGGGAAGTTACGGCTGCATGAGGAAAGATTACGGTATCATCGAACTTAAGTTCGCCTTCGACCGCCTCGGAACGAATACCCTTAAAGGCGTAATTAACCGCCGCCTCGACCGTAGCGAAAGTCCGATTCACGTCGAAGGTAATAGTACCGGAATCGCAGCGGATATGCTCAGGGCGCGAACGATCCGCGCCGATATAGTCGCGCTTCACGACGCCGGGAGCGTCGGAAGAGCGAAAGTTCGAGGGCCCGACCGGCTGCCCGGTCGAGTTCCTCGTCTGCGAAGCGCAGAGAACGGTAGAGCCGAGAGTAATCTGCATTACTTAGGATCCGTATATTCGACTTTGAAGAGGTCGCCGTTGGAATCGATATGAGCGACGAAACCGAGTTCGCCGGCGCGAAGCTGCGTCGTTCCCCACTGGATAGGGCCGGTGACGAGAGCGGCGTTCTTAAGAGTGACCTTCAGGCCGCCTTCCGCCTCGATAACGAGATCGTCCGAAGTCGCAACCGAAGCGCCGC
>JAZLMG010000019.1:0-37478 GCA_045598585.1 Kiritimatiellia bacterium | reverse complement strand
TGAATTTTACCAAATTCTGAAACTAAACGCGCGTCCCTCCCCGGGGAGGGTAGTGAGAGAATGGCCTCCACCATCAAAGAGAGACAATAATTACAGATAGTAAACGCTTCAATAAAGCGCGTTTACTTTTGGAAGCCACACATCTTCTTTTTGTAGCCGTTTTCGGCTTCATTCGCTTGTAGTTGAGCGAAAAATATGGTATAATATTGAAAGAATGGAACATCTTGCTGTTATTATGGACGGGAATGGTAGATGGGCGACGGCTCGTCACCAGCCGCGTATTTTCGGGCATCGAGCGGGTGCGGACGCACTCGATAGAGTTTTGCGCTATTCGAAAGATGCGGGGATTAAGTTTCTGACCGTCTACGCGTTCTCGACCGAGAACTGGAAACGCTCCGAAGAAGAAGTATCTGGGCTTATGACGCTCCTTTCGACCTTCATCAAGTCGAAGGAAAAAGAGCTTATTAAAAACAAAGTCAGCTTCCGCGTTATCGGGCGTCGCACGGACTTAAGTGAAAAGCTTCAGAAAGAAATCGCCGCGCTCGAAGAGAAGACGAAAGGCGGAGAGATTACGCTTGTCGTCGCACTCTCGTATGGGTCGCGCGACGAGATCGTTAGGGCCGCTATGAAGTTCAAGGGCTCGACCGAAGAAGAGTTCGCGGCGTGTTTAGATACGGCCGGGATCCCCGATCCCGATCTTATTATTCGCACTTCGGGAGAGCTTCGACTTTCGAACTTTTTGATGTGGCAAGCCGCTTACAGCGAATTTTACTTTACCGACAAACTTTGGCCCGACTTCGACAAGGAAGAATTCGATAAGGCCATGGAAGCATATTCGAAACGCGAAAGAAGAATGGGAGGACGACTTAAATGAATCCGATCTTGAAACGTACGATTACCGCGCTTACGGTTGCCGCGATTGTGGTTACCGCGATTATCTACGCGCCGCCGGCAGCCATCGCGCCCGTCGTCGCCATTCTCGCGACTTTGGCGGTTATCGAGTACGGTCAACTCTTGAAGCGTAAGCTCGAGCCGAAGAGCGCGAAATATACGTTTTGGGTGATTGTCGGCGCGGCGCTTCTTTTCGCGCTTCTCTCGGCCTTGCCCTTGATCGCGGCGAAGAAGGGAACCTTGATGATGCTTTATGTCATCGCGATCATCAAAATCTCCGATATGGGCGGCTTCGCCTTCGGCGTTTCGTCGGCGAAGCTCATGAAAGGCGGGAATCACAAGCTTTGTCCGACGATTTCGCCTAATAAGAGCTGGGAAGGGCTCTTCGGTTCCATTTTCGCGTCATGTGTGATTTCCTCCTCGTTTATGGGCATTACCCATTTTGGCGTCGGCAAGTCTCTTATGCTCGGTCTTACCGCTGCGCTCGTCGGCACTTTCGGCGATCTTGTCGAGTCGAAGTTAAAGCGTTGGGTCGACGTCAAGGATTCTTCGACGATGAAGTTCACCAACGGCATGGGCGGAATTCTCGACATGCTCGATTCCCTTTTGATTGCACCCGCGGTTCTTGCCGCAATGATGTAAGGAGATTTAAATTATGGCAGAAAAAATCATGATTGACGGAAACACCGCGGCAGCGAAAATCGCTTTCGCTTGCAGTGAAGTCGCGGCTATTTATCCGATTACGCCTTCGTCGCCGATGGCGGAAACCTGCGACGAAATGGCCTCGCAGCTTAAGACGAATATCTGGGGCTCGGTTCCCTCGATCGTCGAGATGGAGTCCGAGGGTGGTGCGGCAGGCGCGGTTCACGGGGCCTTGACGACGGGATCCTTGACGACGACGTTTACGGCTTCGCAAGGCCTTCTGCTCATGATCCCGAACATGTACAAGATTGCGGGCGAACTCGTTCCGACGGTCTTCCATGTTTCTGCGCGTTCTCTCGCTTGCCAGGGACTTTGCATTTTCGGCGATCAAGGCGACGTGATGGCCTGCCGTCAGACGGGCTTCGCGATGCTCTGTTCTTCGTCTGTGCAGGAAGTTCATGACTTGGCGCTCGTCTCGCACGCTTCGACTTTGGAAGCGAAGGTTCCGTTCCTTCACTTCTTCGATGGCTTCAGAACCTCGCACGAAGTCCAGAAGATCGAGGAAATCCCGACTTCGACGATTCGCGAGATGATCAACGACGATTTCGTCGCCGATTTCCGCGCTCGTGCGCTCGATCCCGAGCATCCGATGATGCGCGGTACTGCCCAGAATCCCGACGTCAACTTCCAGGGCCGCGAGACTTCGAATAAGTACTACGAAGCGACGCCCGCGATTGTTCAGAAGTATATGGATATGCTCGCCGAAAAGACGGGTCGCGCGTATCACCTCTATGATTACGTCGGCGCACCGGATGCGGAGTATATTACGATTGCGATGGGCTCCGGCTGCGATACCTTGCATGAGACCGTCGATGCGCTCGTCAAGGCGGGCAAGAAGGTCGGTCTTATCAAGGTGCGTCTCTTCCGTCCGTTCTCGGTCAAGGATTTCGTTTCGGCGATTCCCTCTACCGTCAAGTCGATCACCGTTCTCGATCGCACGAAAGAGCCGGGCGCTATCGGCGACCCCTTGTATCTCGACGTTTGCGCGGCGCTTCAAGGAAAGCAGGTCAAAATCATCGCTGGTCGCTATGGCCTCGGCTCGAAGGATTTCACGCCGCAGCTTTGCAAGGCGATTTACGACAATATGCTTAAGGCGGAGCCCGTCGATCATTTCGCCGCAGGCATCGTCGACGACATTACGGGACGCTACATCCTCGGCGACGAGAGCTTCGTCGTACCGACGGGCGATCGTAAGGAGTGTATGTCCTGGGGCCTTGGCGCGGATGGTACGGTCGGTGCGAACAAGAACTCGATCAAGATTATCGGTACTTACACCGACAACTATGCGCAGGGATATTTCGAATATGACTCGAAGAAGTCGGGAGGTCTTACGATTTCCCACCTTCGCTTCGGCTCGGATGTTATTCGCTCGCCGTACTTCTGCAACCAGGCCGACTTCACGGCTTGCCATTGCTTCCCGTACCTCGAGAAGTACGATGTCCTCAAAGCCGCCAAGAAGGGCTCGACCTTCCTCCTCGCCTCTCCCTATAGCGCGGCGGAAATTTGGAACCACATGCCCGACGAAATCGAAGAGACGATTATCAAGAAGGAACTTAAGTTCTACGTGATCGACGCTTCGAAGATCGCGCTCGAAACGGGAATGGGCAACCGCACCAACACCGTTCTTCAGACCGCGTTCTTCAAGATTTCCGGCATCCTCCCCGAAGAAGAAGCCATCGCGAAGCTTAAAGCCTACGCGAAGAAGAGCTACGAAAAGAAGGGCATGGACGTCGTCGAAAAGAATTGGAAATGTATCGACGCGGCAGCGAGCGCAATCGAAGAAGTTCACTATCCTTCGCTTTCTGCAGGTAAGCTCAAAAAGCCCGATACGGTCAGCATCTCCGCTCCCGACTTCGTCAAGAACGTCACCGCGAAGATGATCGCTCAGAAGGGTAATGAGCTTCCCGTTTCGGCGATTCCGGACGATGGTACTTGGCCGACTGCGACGACCCAGTTCGAAAAGCGCAACGTTGCTCAGTTCATTCCCGAGTGGGATCCCGAGGTTTGTATCCAGTGCGGTCAGTGCTCGATCATTTGTCCTCATGCGGCGATTCGTATGAAAGCGTATCCCGCTTCGAAGCTCGAAGGCGCTCCTGAAAGCTTCAAGTCCGCCGATGCGAAGACGCCGAAGATGAAAGGTTTCGGCGAGAAGGTCTCCGTCCAGTGCGCTCCTGAGGACTGCATGGGCTGCCAGCTCTGCGTCAAGCAGTGCCCGATGGCGAAGCGCGAAAAGCCGGCTCTTAAGATGGTTCCTCAGCTTCCTCTTCGTGAAAGCGAAAAGAAGAATTGGGACTTCTTCCTCTCGCTTCCCGAAGTCGACTCCGCGAAGCTCGATACGAAGCAGCTCGTCGATAGCCAGCTCAAGCGACCCTTGTTCGAATTCTCAGGCGCGTGTTCGGGCTGTGGCGAGACGCCGTACGTTAAACTCTTGACTCAGATCTGCGGTGATCGTCTTCTTATCGCCAATGCGACCGGTTGTTCGTCGATTTACGGCGGTAACCTCCCGACGACGCCTTACTGCAAGCGTGCAGACGGCAAAGGCCCCGCGTGGTCGAACTCGCTCTTCGAAGACAACGCTCAGTTTGGCCTCGGCATGCGCGTTTCCGCCGACAAGCTCTACGCTTACGCGATGGAACTCGTCGACAAGGTCATCGCGAAGGAAGGCGCTCCAGAAAACATCAAGGAAATCTGCCGCAAGATCAAGGCCGTCAATCAGTTCGATGAGAAGGGGCAGGGTGTCGAAGAGATGCGTTCTCTCGTCAAGGAACTTAAGACCGCGTTCTCCGCTCACGTTTGCTCGGGTGGCGCCGGCTGTATCGGTAAATCGCTCCTCGCGGTTGCCGATAACTTGGTTCGCAAGTCCGTCTGGATTTTGGGTGGCGACGGCTGGGCTTACGATATCGGCTACGGCGGTCTCGATCACGTTCTCGCCTCCGGTCGCAACGTCAAGATCCTCGTCATGGATACCGAAGTCTACTCGAATACGGGTGGTCAGGCCTCCAAGGCGACGCCTACGGGCGCCATCGCGAAATTCGCCGCGGGCGGCAAGGTCCAGGCGAAGAAGAACTTGGGGCTTATGCAGATGCAGTACAAGAACGTCTATATCGCTTACGTCTCGATGGGTACGAACCCCGCAGCGACCGTAAAGGCGTTCAACGAGGCCGAAAACTACGACGGCCCCGCGCTCATCATCGCCTACGCTCACTGCATCGAGCAGGGCATCAACACGGCTAACGGTCCCGATCGTCAGAAGATCGCCGTCAATTCCGTTCACTTCCCCTTGTGGCGCTATAATCCGATGGCTGCCGCGGAAGGCAAAAACGGGCTTACGCTCGACTCTAAGGCCGCCTCCGTCTCGTTTGCCGAGACCGCGACTGAAGAAAACCGTTTCAAACAATTACTCGCCAAGAATCCCACTGCGAAGGAAGTTCTCGAAAAGGCGGAACTCGGCTTTAAGGAAAATTACGAGCTCTTGAGGCAGCTTGCCGAGCTCCCGAAATTATGAATGTCGTCTCTTTAGTCGGACGCCCGAATACGGGTAAGTCCGCGCTCTTTAACCGCATCGCCAAGAAGCGCGTCGCGATTGTCTTCGACCAGCCGGGCGTGACGCGTGATCGCGTGACGCGCGAAGTCGATTTACTTGATCGCAAGGTCATGTTAGTCGATACGGGCGGTATCGCTTTCGATAAGCACGTTACTCACGATCCGCTCGATGAGGAAACTCGCGCTCAGGCGGCTCTCGCAGTCGAAGACTCCGCGGTTTGCGTTATCGTCGTTGATTCGCGCGAGGGCATAACTCCTCTCGATCAAGAGGTCATCAAGCGTGTTCGTGAATCGGGAGTTCCTTGCATAATCGCCGCGAACAAATGCGACAAGGCCGACGATGATTGGCGCGCCGGTGAATTCGAACGCTTCGGGCTTCCCGTTTTTCCGATTTCTGCGGAACATGGGCGCGGCGTCGAAGCGATGCTTCAGGATGTCGTAAAGCGCCTTCCTCCCGCCGAGGAAAACGAGACGAAGAATCGTCCTTTGCGCGTCGCTATCGTCGGTAGACCTAATGTCGGCAAATCCTCGTATATCAATCGACTTCTTAATGCGCCGCGCGTTATCGTTTCCGATATCGCGGGTACTACGCGTGATGCGGTCGAAGTTCCGTTCACGATCGGTTCGGGACCTGAAGCGCGTCACTACATGCTCGTCGATACGGCGGGCATGAAGCCTCACACGAAGATGTCGAAGACCTCCGTCGATAACTTCTCCTTGTTCCGCTCGGAAGACGCGATCAAGGAAGCGGATGTCGTCGTTCTTTTGATCGACGCTTCGATGGGTCCGACGATGCAGGATAAGCGAATCGCGGGGAAGATTCTCGAGGCGAATCGCGCTTGTGTCGTCATGTGCCAGAAGTGGGATCTTGCGATGGCGGAAGGGATGGAGGAAAAGAAGGCGCTCGAAGCTTTGCGTGAGATGATGCCGTTTCTTAACTTCGCGCCTGTCATTTTCGCTTCCAACAAGTCGGGCTACAATATTCGCCGCACGATCGACGCGATCGACAAGGCCGCCGCGAGCGCTTCCGAGCGCCTTCCGACCGGCATGTTCAACCGCGTTATCACGACCGCGACGAAAAAGACCTTGTCCCCGATGATTAAGGGTAAGCGCCTTAAAATCTACTACGGTCTTCAGGTTTCGACGAATCCTCAGACGATTCGCCTGTTCGTAAACGACCCGAAGCTCGTAACTCCCGCTTATTTGAGCTTTTTGGAGAAGAATATTCGCGCTCGTTTCGGTCTGGAAGGAGCTCCTATACGAATGTTCCTGAAAGCCCGTTCTCGCGGAACTCCCGGTACCACGCCACCTTCGGGTGCAACCCAGGATTATTCCTGATTTTTGACACCTAGAATCGGCAGCGTGCAGTAGAATGCGGTCTTGGTAGTGTTTTGAAAAACCGTGGATATCCAGAATGTCTAGCCCCTTGCGCAAGGGCGGGGAAATATGATATAATATAGTCCAAATCCCTCATACAAGGGAATTATCTTAAGGAGAAAAGAAACATGGTCAGCTACAAGGAACTTGGTCTCGTCAATACCAAGGAAATGTTCGCCAAGGCGGTCAAGGGCGGCTACGCCATCCCCGCGTTCAACTTCAACACGATGGAGCAAATGCAGGCCATCGTTCAGGCTTCGGTCGAAACGAAGTCCCCCGTCATCATGCAGGTTTCGAAGGGTGCCCGCAAGTACGCGAACCCCACGATCCTTCGCTACATGGCTCAGGGCGCGGTTGAATACGCCAAGGAACTCGGCTGCCCCGCTCCCCAGATCGTTCTCCATCTCGACCACGGTGACAGCTTCGAAACTTGCAAGAGCTGCATCGACACGGGCTTCTCGTCGGTCATGATCGACGGCTCGCACCTTCCTTACGAAGAGAACATCGCTCTCACCAAGAAGGTCGTCGAATACGCTCACGCTCACGACGTCACGGTCGAAGCCGAACTCGGCGTTCTCGCCGGTGTCGAAGACGAAGTCTCCGCCGCGGAATCCCACTACACGAAGCCCGAAGAAGTCATCGACTTCGCGACCCGCACCGGCTGCGACTCGCTCGCCATCTCGATCGGCACCTCGCACGGCGCTTACAAGTTCACGCCCGCTCAGTGCACGCGTGACCCCGAGACCGGTAAGCTCGTTCCCCCGCCCCTCGCTTTCGACATCCTCAAGGCCATCGAAGAAAAGCTCCCCGGCTTCCCGATCGTCCTTCACGGCTCCTCGTCCGTTCCGCAGGATCACGTCGACACGATCAACAAGTTCGGCGGCAAGCTCCCCGACGCGGTCGGCATTCCTGAAGAGCAGCTCCGCAAGGCCGCTTCGAGCGCCGTTTGCAAGATCAACATCGACTCTGATTCGCGTCTCGCGATGACCGCGGCGATCCGTCAGCACTTCGCTGAAAATCCGGGTCACTTCGATCCCCGCCAGTACTTGACGCCTGCTCGTGACGCGATGAAGGCGATGTACGTTCACAAGATTCTCAACGTTCTCGGCTCGAACGACAAGCTCTAATCCTTAAAAAGCTTCAAAAGAGACCTAAAGACAATGGCAGAACAAAAGAAGAAATCGGCTTACGCCCAGTCCGGCGTTGATATCGACGTCAAGATGAATGCGGTCGGCTCCATCAAGCAGATGGTCGCCGCCACCAAGACGGCGAACGTCATCGGCGGTATCGGCGCGTTCGGTGGCCTCCACAAAGTCCCGACCGGCAAGGACATGATCCTCGTCGCTTCGGAAGACGGCGTCGGCACCAAGCTCAAAGTCGCCGCGATGATGAACAAGCACGACACCGTCGGCCAGGATATCGTCAACCACTGCGTTAACGACATCCTCGTTCAGGGTGCGAAGCCGCTCTTCTTCATGGACTACGTCGGCACTTCCAAGGTCGACCCCGCCCAGTTCAAGCAGATTGTTTCGGGTCTCTGCAAAGCTTGTAAGGAAAACCACATGGCGCTTCTCGGCGGCGAAACCGCCGAGATGCCCGGTCTCTATCCCGCGGGTGAATACGATCTCGTCGGCACCATCGTCGGCTGCGTTTCCAAGAAGCAGCTCATTACGGGTAAGTCGATCCGCGCGGGAGACGTCATCATCGGTTTCCCCTCCGGCGGCCTTCAGACGAACGGCTTCTCGCTCGCTCGTCACGTCATCTTCGATCAGTGCCAGCTTAGCTGCCGCGACAAGATCCCCGGTACCGACCAGACTTTCGGCGACGCGCTTCTCGCTGTCCACAAGAGCTTCCTTCGCCCTGTCGCGAAGCTCCTCGAGCGCAAGGTCAAGATCACCGGTATGGCTCACATCACCGGCGGTGGCTTCCCGGACAATATTCCGCGCGTCCTCCCCAAGGCCGTCAATGCCGAAATCGACCGCGCTTCGTGGGAAGTTCCGATGATCTTCAAGTTCATCGAACGCCAGGGTAAGGTCGATCACGACGAGATGTATCGTGTCTTCAACATGGGTATCGGCTTCGTCGTCATCATCCCGAAGACCGACATCGTCAAGGCGACGAACATCCTCAAGGCGCAGCACCAGCAGTATAACGTCATCGGCGTTATCCGCAAGGGTAAGGGCATCGTCACTTACAAGAACTAAGGAAGATGGCCGAGCGCATCGCAGTTTACCCGGGTACTTTCGACCCCATGACCAAGGGCCACTTCGACCTCATCAGTCGAGGCGCGAAGCTCTATGACAAGCTGATTGTCGCGGTTTTGGAGACGAGCACCAAGGTCGGCGCGATGTTCAATATCAACGACCGCCTCGCCATGATCCGAGAGGATGTCGAGGCGGCGGGCCTCAAAAACGTCGAAGTCAAGATTCTCTCCGGCCTCTTGGTCGATTTCTGCCGCGCTGAAGGCGCGAAGGTCGTACTGCGCGGCGTGAGAGTCTACAGCGACTTCGAATACGAATTTCAGATGGCGCTCATCAATCGTAAGATGATGGGCGATATCGAGACTCTCTTCATGATGCCGAGCGAGCATCTTTCCTGCGTTACCGCGTCTTCGGTTCGTGAGCTCGTTCGCTACAAAGGCGACACGTCGGAGTTCGTAACTCCCGCGGTCGAAAAGCGCCTCCATGGATGAGAAGCTCTTGATCGATGTCTCGCGCCTTGAAGAAGGCGGGGAAACGTTCGAAGGCGAGGTCGACGCTATCGATCTCGAAGAAGAGTTCGTGCATCCTTTCGGCGGAATTCGCTATAAGCTCTATGTTCAGGCGCTCGGTAGTGAACTTTTAGTGAAGGGAAAGTTGGAGCAGGATTTTGACCTTGTCTGCTCCAGATGTGGTGAAGATTTCGACACCACGATTAAGGTCGAGGATTTTGTCACCTCGGTTCAGATCGATGAAAAGAATGCTGAAATCGACTTGACGGAAGAAGTAAGAGAAGCTATAATATTGAACTTGCCGTCTTATCCGGTTTGCGATGAAGACTGCCCCGGGATTCAGCAGAAGTCCGCGGCGCTTCAGGACGATAGGTGGGGCGCACTCAATAATTTGAAAGTAGAAGGAGAATAAAGCCATGGCAATGCCCAAACATAAGAAGTCCAAAATGCGTAAGCGTCAGCGCGTCGCTCAGCTCGAGAAGCCGATTCTCGCCTCGACCGGTACCTGCCCCGCTTGCGGCGCGGTTGTCCGTTCCCACCGTGCGTGCCCTAAGTGCGGCATGTACAAGGGTCGTAAGATTCTCGCGGTTGGTTAATAACTGAAACTTAAGGGAGGTCATCCCATGGTACGGATTGCACTGGATGCGATGGGCGGAGATTTCGCTCCGAAACAAGTTGTTATCGGCGCGGTTGAAGCCGCAACTGAACTTCCCGACACGAAGGTTCTTCTTGTCGGTCAGATGAGCGCCATCCAGACGGAGCTTGAGGCTCTTCCTAAGGAACTCAAGCCGAAAGCGCAGTCCGCTATCGAAAAAGGCACGCTCGAGATCGTCCACGCTCCCGATATCGCGGAGATGGACGAATCGGCGGCCAAGACCATTCATCGTAAGCCCGATTGCTCGATTAACGTGGCGATGCGCCTCGTTAAGGAAGGCCGCGCGGATGCGTTCGTTTCCGCCGGCAATTCCGGAGCGGTTGCGGCTAGCGCGATGTTTACCTTGAAGCGAATCGAGGGCGTTTATCGTCCCGCTATCGCGATGATCATTCCGACCAAGGTCCCGAATAAGCCCCTCGTCCTTCTCGATTCGGGTGCGAATTGCGACTGCCGTCCGGAGTGGCTCGTTCAGTGGGCGATCATGGGTAGCGTCTATTCGCAGAAGGTGTTCAAGCAGGATAAGCCGGTTGTCGGGCTTATGTCCATCGGTGAGGAAGAGTGCAAGGGTAATCAGCTCGTGCACGATACCCACCCGATCATGAAGGAGGTTAAGTCGATTAACTTCCGCGGCAACATGGAAGGTCATGACGTTTGCAATGGCGAAGTCGATGTCGCCGTTTGCGACGGTTTCGTCGGTAACGTTATCTTAAAGTCGGTCGAGTCCGTTGCAAAAGCAATCGGTTCGTGGCTTAAGTTGGAAATTACCGCTACGTTCTTCCGCAAGATTTGCGCGCTTATGCTCAAGCCCGCTTTCAAGGCACTTAAGCGCCAGATGGATCCCGAGATGTATGGCGGCGCGCCGCTTCTCGGTGTTAACGGCACGGTTATCATCACTCACGGTAATTCCTCCCACAAGGGAATTTATCATGCCGTTCGAGCCGGCGTCGCTGCGGCGACCAACGACGTTTCGGGACTTATCAAGAAGTCGATCGCCGAATACGCCGATGGGGCTGAAACGAGCAAATAATGAGCGATTACAATTTTTCCGCCATTGAGAAAAAGTGGCGGAATTACTGGCTTACCAACAAGACCTTCAAGACCGATTCGAAGAAGGAAGGTAAGAAGTTTTATTGCCTTGATATGTTCCCGTATCCTTCGGGCGCGGGTCTTCATGTCGGTCACCCCGAGGGTTATACCGCTACCGATATTCTCTGCCGCTACAAGCGCATGAAGGGTTTCAATGTCCTTCACCCGATGGGCTGGGACGCGTTCGGTCTTCCCGCCGAACAGTATGCGGTCGAGACGGGCACTCACCCCGCCATCACGACGAAGAAGAACGTCGACCGCTTCCGTGACCAGATTCAGGCGCTTGGCTTCTCGTATGACTGGGATCGCGAAGTCAATACGACGGATCCGAAGTACTACAAGTGGACTCAGTGGATTTTCGAGCAGCTCTACAAGAAGGGGCTCGCGTACGTTGCCGAAGTTCCCGTTAATTGGTGCCCCGCTTTAGGCACCGTGCTCGCGAACGAAGAAGTTATCGACGGCCGCTCGGAGCGCGGCAATCATCCCGTTATCCGTAAGCCCATGCGCCAGTGGATGCTCAGGATCACGGAATACGCCGGAAAGCTCCTCGAAGGGCTCGATGATCTCGATTGGCCCGAAGGCGTCAAGGAGATGCAGCGCAACTGGATCGGCAAGTCGACGGGCGCGCTCGTGGACTTCAAGGCTACCGGAACCGCAGATACTATTACCGTCTATACGACGCGCTGCGATACCTTGTTCGGCGCGACTTATATGGTTCTCTCGCCTGAGCATAAGCTTATCGAGAAGTGGCTCGAGGACGGCACGATCAAGAATGCAGATGCCGTTAAAGAATATCAGAAGAAGGCCGCTTCGAAGTCCGATCTCGAGCGTACGGAACTCAATAAGGAAAAGACCGGCGTTCGTCTCGAGGGCGTGACGGGTCATAACCCCGTTAACGACACCGAGCTTCCGATTTTCATTTCCGATTACGTCCTCGCTTCTTACGGCACGGGCGCGATCATGGCCGTTCCCGCTCACGATGAGCGCGACTTCGATTTCGCGAAGGTGTTCGGTCTCCCGATCGTTCAGGTCGTTGCCGCGGCGGATTCCGAAGAAGCGAAGAATGCTTCGCAGGATCCCGTTCCTTACACGAAGGATGCCGCGTTTACCGACATCTATTCGGGCGTTATGGTTTCGTCGGGCTTCTTGACGGGACTTTCCGTGAGCGACGCGCGTCCCGCGATGATCAAGTGGCTCGAAGAAAAGGGAGTCGGCAAGGCGAAGACTCAGTACAAGCTTCGCGACTGGCTCTTCTCGCGTCAGCGTTATTGGGGCGAACCGTTCCCGGTCATTCATTGGGAAGACGGCACTCAGTCGCTCGTCGACGAAAATGATCTCCCGCTTTCGCTTCCCGAACTCGCTGACTACAAGCCGACGGGTACCGGTGAACCGCCGCTTGCGAAGGCGACCGATTGGGTCAACGTCACTCGTGCCGACGGCGTCAAGGGCGTTCGCGAAACGAACACGATGCCTCAGTGGGCCGGCAGCTGTTGGTACTACCTCCGCTACATCGACCCGACGAACGACAAGGCGTTCTGCGATCCTGAGCTTTTGAAGGAATGGCTCCCCGTCGATCTTTATGTCGGCGGCGCCGAACACGCGGTTCTCCACCTCCTCTACAGCCGTTTCTGGCACAAGGTCCTCTTCGACCTCGGTCTTGTCCCGACTTCCGAGCCGTTCCAAAAGCTCGTCAACCAGGGCATGATTCTCGGTATGGCCTACAAGAACAAGCGCGGCGTTTTGATTCCGATGGATCACGTCACGACGAAGGACGGCAAGTTCTATGGTCCCAAGAATTGGGGCATGGAAGGCGCGGATCTTACCGAAATGGAAGAGCTCGTCGAGTTCCCCGCGAAGATGTCGAAGTCGCTCAAGAACGTCGTCAATCCTGACGATATCATTCGTGACTACGGCGCCGATTCGCTCCGCATGTACGAGATGTTCATGGGTCCCTTGCAGGTCGTCAAGCCCTGGCAGACTTCGGGCGTCAAGGGCGTTCACAACTTCCTCAAGCGCGCGAATCGTCTCGTTACCGAAACGAAGGTCGCCGAGCGTCCGATGACGAAGCAGGAATCGAAGACCTTGAACGCGATGATCAAGAAGGTCGGCGAAGACCTCGAGGCGATGGCTTTCAATACCGGTATTTCGGCGATGATGGTCTTCATCAACGAAGCGGAAGAAGAAGCGAAAGCGGGCGATCTCCCGAAGGAATTCCTCGAAAAGTTCGTTCTTTGCTTAGCTCCCTATGCCCCGCATCTCGGTGAAGAACTCTGGGAAACCTTGGGTCATACGAATACGCTCGCTTACGAGCCCTGGCCGGAATATGATCCGAAGGCGCTCGTCGAGGACGAAATCGAGATTCCCGTTCAGGTTCTCGGTAAGCTTCGCGGTCGCGTTACCGTTCCTATGGCGGCGACGCCGAAGGAAATGGAAGACGCGGCCAAGGCGAATCCTGATGTCGCGAAGTTCCTCGAAGGTAAGACTATCGTTAAAGTAATCGCCATTCCGAAGCGAATGGTCAACTTCGTCGTGAAGTGATTTCGGGTTTCTCGAGCTTGATCGGCGCGGCGCTTTTTGCCGCGCTCCCTCTCGGGTATCAGCTCGACATCTCCCGCACTAAAGTGCCGACCTTGGACACCTTGAAGTCCAGGGTCGACGTTTTATCGGCGCTCGGCTATACCGAGCTTCAGCTCTATACCGAGCATACTTTTCAGTATTCGCGGCACGAGACCGTTTGGCGCTATTCGTCGCCGATGACGCAGGAGGAAGTGAAAGAGCTCGACGCGTATTGCGAGTCTAAAGGCATCGAGCTCGTTCCCAACCAGAATTCCTTTGCTCATTTCGGGCGTTGGCTTCGTCACCCGGAGTATAATTTCCTCGCGGAAATGCCGCAAGGGGGCGCGGTAATCAAGCCCTGGGGGAATTTCGTTTTGCCGCGGCCCGATACGCTTAATCCGACCGATCCGAGAAGTTTGTCACTCGTGGAGGGGCTATATGATGAACTTCTTCCTTGCTTCAGATCGAAGAAGATCAATGTCGGTTGCGACGAGGCCTTGGAAATCGAATTCGCCGACGGTACGGGAAGAAGCCATAAGGAAATCGCCGAGAAGGGCGCTCATCGCGTTTACATCGAGTATTTGATGAAGCTCTACGGCGCGTGTGAAAAGCGTGGGGTCACGATGATGTTCTGGTCGGACTTCTTCTTGAAGCATTCTGAGATGGTGAAAGAACTCCCAGAGAATGTCGTGGGACTCGATTGGGGATATGAAGCGACTACCGACTTCTCTCGTAACGGCAAGGCGTTCAAGGAAGCGAATCGCAAGTTCCGCGTATGCCCCGGGACGAGTGCTTGGGGGAGCCTCTTCGGGCGCTATGATAATATGACGAAGAACGTCGACAATGCTTTCAAAGCGGCGGAAGAATATGGCGCGGAGGGACTGCTTTTGGCGGATTGGGGTGACGGGGGCCATCCTCAGCCGTGGCTTACTTCACTTCCCGCGTTAGTCTATGTTTCTCTTAAGGCGAAGGGCAATGAAGCGCCGACGAAGGCGGAAGTCGCCGCAAAGATCGACGAGATTACGGGCGGAAAAATCGGAAATGAGCTGATTGAAATCGGGAACCTCTATAAAATAGCCGGAGGACGCCAGGGTAACTCGACAGAGCTCTATCATATGTTAGTCGATTCTTCCAATTATCGATATCGAGAAGGCGCGACCAAGGAGAGTGTTAACGCGGCCACTGATCGTTACTACGAGCTGCGCATAAAGATGAATTCCCAAGCGGAGAAGAAGGAGATTAAGACTTGGGTAAAGGAAGATTTTCGACTTCTTGATCTTCTCGCTTCAGCCGTCCAATATAAGAACGAGTGCGGACAAGTGAACAACTTCCGCGCGTTTTATGAACCTGCTTATCGTGAAATCTGGTTAAAACAAAATCGTCCCGGTGGGCTTGATGAGAGCGTCACCAACGTATTCGGGAGGTAAAGAAAATGGCAGCTATCAAGTTTCTTAAGGTATTAGGCACGTGGCGTGATGTCGCTGATGCGGCGCGCACGACAATCCGTCAGGATGAAGGCACGAAGGAACCCTCGTCCAAGTGGAAAAAGCGCATTCTTCTCGCGGAACATTCGCCGATCAGAAAGCTCATGTTCAACTGGAAGTGGATCGATCTCCCTTATTGGGTCTCGGTGCATTTCGTCCGTCATAAATTCGGCATCGAACACTTCGTCTCGACCCAGCGCACGGATCGTACCGGCGAAGATCGTACCGCGAAGACTCAGGACGCTCCCGTTATGCACGAATGCTTCGCGAATGCCGCAGAACTCATGTTCATTTCGCGTCGCAGAATGTGCACGCAGGCGAGCCCCGAGACTCGCGCCGCGTGGAAGCTCGTAATCGATGAAGTTGCGAAGGTCGAACCCGAAGTCGCCGAATGCTGCGTCCCCGAGTGTGTCTATCGTGGGTTCTGCCCCGAGTTCAAGTGTTGCGGCTTCGTGAATACCGAAGCTTTCAAAGCCGCGCTCGAGAAGTATCACAAGGTCGGCTGATGGCGGAGCGTCTTCAAAATGTCCTTGCTCACGCGGGCGTCGCTTCACGGCGTCAAAGCGCCGCGATTATCGAATCTGGCGTAGTGACCGTAAACTCGCTTGTCATCAAAGAGCCCGGGTATCGCGTCGAAGAAACTGACGAGATCAAGGTCAACGGCAAGCGACTCGAGACCGCAGAAAAGAAGCGCACCATAGTCCTTTATAAGCCCGTTGGCGTTCTCTCCACGATGAGCGATCCATTCGGGGGTAAGACGGTTGCCGATCTCGTTAAAGTCCCCGAGCGCGTAGTTCCTGTCGGGCGTCTCGATAAGGACTCGGAAGGGCTCCTCTTGATGTCGAATGACGGCGAGCTCGTGAATCACCTGACTCACCCGAGATACGAACACTCGAAGACATATCTCGTTAAAGTCGCCGGTCGTTGGAGCGAAGAAAAGCTTAATATTTTACGCTCTCCGTTGACACTCGATGACGGCTACACGATTCGCCCCGTCCCTGTGGAGGTCGTGAAGGAGTGGGCGAATAATACGCGCTTACTTAAATTTACACTTGGTGAAGGTCGCAAGCGACAAATTCGCAAAATGTGTTCGCTTGCACATCTTGTGGTTTTGGAGCTTAAACGCGTTAATATCGGCAAGTTTACCCTCCCGAAAGAGCTCTATCCCGGGGAATGGCGTGACCTCACGAAAGAGGAAATCGAATTATTGTACTTGTAATTTTTCGCAGAAAAGGGTATAATATTCAGTATGAAGTGCCCAAAATGCGGAATTGATAATGATAAGGTCTTGGACTCGCGTCCTGCGCGAGATGGCGCGGCGATTCGTCGTCGTCGTGAGTGTTTGGAGTGCGGCTTAAGATTCACGACTTACGAAGAAATCGAGCGGGATGAAGTGATGGTCGTAAAGCGCGATGGTACGCGTCAGCCTTTTCAGCGTTCTAAAGTCGAGAGGGCGATTGAACACGCGTGCGGTAAGCGCCCGGTTTCGCGCGATCAAATCAAGGCGATGATCGATCGTATCGTTTCGAAACTCGATGTCGAAGAGGTGAAGGCCGATCGAATCGCGGAGCTCGTGATGGAAGAGCTTCATAGTGTAGATGAAGTCGCCTACATTCGATTTGCGAGCGTATATCGTCAGTTTACCGATGTGGCGCAGTTCTTGTCGGCAATAACGGAAATAGTGAGGAAATAAGAATATGAGCGAGTATCAAAGACCGCCTTTGAAGGTCGCGCTCATGGGTCTCGGAAGATCCATGTTCTTCGATCATTTCCCGATCTTCAAGCGACATCCTTCGCTTTTCAACGTGGTGGCCGCTTGCGATATCATAAAAGAACGTCGAGATATCGTCGCCAAGGATTTCCCGAATTGCAAGATGTTCCGCCAATATTCCGACATGCTCGATGAGCGTGATATCGATTTGGTGGTTATTTCGACTTGTTCGAACGATCATGTGAAGCATGCGATGGAGGCCTTGCAGAAAGGTTTCTGGACTCTCCTCGATACGCCGATTGCGTTGACGTTGGAAGATGCTCAGGTTCTCCGTGGTCAGGCCCAGAAGTCCAAGAATCGCCTTATTGCGATGCAACGCGGCTTGTTCGATGCCGATTTCCAGCTCGCGAAGATGGCGATGACCGATTCTCGTTTGGGCGAGATTCATCAGGTCATTCTTCGTCGCGAAGACTACATTCGCCGCGATGACTGGCAGGCCGTAAAGCGCTTGGGAGGAGGCGCCGCGTATTACGCGATGACCGACCTTATCATCCAAGCTTTGAAACTCCTTCCTTTGCCTCCGATTCAGATGTGGAGCGAGCTTAAGCGAATCGCCTCTTTGGGCGATGCCGAAGACTATGCTCACGTCAACTTGAAAACGCGTGGCCAGATTTCCGCCGATGTGGAGTTCAACGGCGGTGTCCTCGCGCCGAGTCGTAGTCCCGCGTTCGTAATTCGCGGAGAACGCGGCATTTTCAAGGTCGAAGCGGGCGCGACGGAAGGTGAGTTCATCGTTGTCGATCCCAAATTCAATTTCCCGCGTCGTCGTTCCTCGGTAAGAACGCCTGAGGTCGTCGATATGCACGAAGAGATTCCGATAGTCACCGAGAAGCTTACTCTACCTCCGGGAACGGGGCATGGTGTATCCGAGTTCTGGCATCGCGTCTATGCGACGATCCGAACCGCCGCGCCGTATCCGTATACTCTCGAGGATTCGATTGAGGCGGTTAAGTTCGCCCATTTGATGAAAAAGACAAGCTCCTTCGCAAAGTGAGAAAATAGTAGAATGAAAAGTCAGATTAATGCGTTAAGACAGTTACAGGAATTGGTACTTACTCGTGACGAACATCACCAGACCGGTGACGGTAGTCATATGGAAGCTTTAAACGATGCGATTGATGAGCTTCGCAATCAGCTTGAACCGATGGTTGCCGGACTCTATGATCGTCTTTACAAGAAAAATCATATTGTAATCTCCGCTATGAATAACGGTTGTTGCGCAGTTTGCGGCATGCAAGTGCCGATCGCTCAGGCTCAGCAGGTAAAGCTTGCTCAGCATTTAGTCACTTGCTCGAGCTGCGGCCGAGTTCTTTTCGCGAGCGACTCCGATTCGCCGCGTAACGTTTCTCAGCCCTCGAAGGAAGAGCCGAAGGACGGGATCTCGCGCTTCTCCGCTGAAGAGCTCATGCTCGTCGATCTTGATGGACTCGATCGCGAAGGAGCGATCAAGAAGCTCGCGAGTGCGATGGAAGCGAATCATTTTATCGCCAATTCCGATAGTCTCGCTGCGGCTGCAATGGAGCGCGAAGAGGTGCTTTCGACCGCGATGGATGAAGGAATCGCGTTTCCTCACGTCCGCGGCGTCGAAGGCGGCGGGCTTACGCTTGCGATGGGCATTTCCAAATCCGGTATTGATTGGGATGGCGTAAAGGTCAATATCGTTTTCTTGTCCGCGATTCCGGTCGCGGTTTCCGCGTTTTATCTACGTCTTATGGCCGGACTCACTCAGTCGTTCATCAAGGCCGACAGCCGCAAGGCCGTTATCGAAGCCGCCGATTCGAAGGCGCTCTGGAAGGCCTTGCAGAAGGTTACGCGCAAGTTCGTCAAGTAAGACTATATGAATTCTTTAATTCTTGCGTCGCTTTGCTTTTTCGCGGTTGTGAATCCGCCGCGTCAGGCACAAGGTCCCGTTCAAACCGCCCATCGCCGCTCGCCTTACGTCGGGGCTATTGCGCTTGACGCGGCAACCGGAAATGTCTTACTGGAGGACAATTCGACGCGCGAGTGTTATCCTGCGAGTTGCACGAAGCTGATGACGCTCCATCTCGCCTTGAAAGCGATCAAAGAAGGGAAGCTGAATCTCGAGGATCGCCTTTATGCGAGCCGAATCGCGATTCTGGAAAAGCCTTCGATTTTGGGGCTTAAAGAAGGCGAGTCGATTTCGGTAAAGAGCGCTTTGGGCGCGATTATGGTCAAGAGCGCGAACGATGTCGCCGTTATGCTTGCAGAGCGAATCGGCGGAACCAAGGAAAAGTTCGTCGCGATGATGAACGAGGAAGCTCAGACGCTTGGAATGAATCACACGAAATACGTGACGCCGAACGGTTATCCTCCCGGGAATACGAAGCGCGGTTTTGATATTTCGACCGCGGCTGATTTGGCGATCTTGGGGCGTACGATTATCCTCGAACAACCCGAAGCGTTGGAGTATACTTCAATCATCACGCTGAATATTCCCGAAATCAAAGCGAAGGATGGACGTCTTCTTGATATGCAAAACCACAACAATTTCCTCTGGAAGAAGCAGTGGCGCATGAAAGAAGTCGATGGGCTCAAGACCGGCTATCACGATGCGGGTGGAAGCTCCATTGTTCTTACAGGGAAGCGTAACGGGAAGCGCGCTATTGTCGTCGTCACCGGCTCTTCGACTGCCGTGGAGCGAGATACCGCTGCGAAGAAGATGCTTCAGGATGCGCTAGGAGCTCTAGTCTGGTAAAGCTTAGCGATTAGGCGCGTAGTGGTTGAGGACGCTCTTCAGGGCGTCCTCGAACTTTACCGGCCAAAGGCGCGAAGGAAGTTCGGCCTCGAGCGGAGCTTGAATGAACGAGGGAAGCTCCGACAAGAAATCAAGTCCGGTCATGTCTTCGAGTTCGTCTATCGTAACGATCGATCGCGCGGCCCAATGACGCCATTCAACGTCTTGATCGAATACGAGCGCGAGAGCTCTTACGTCATAACCTTCTTGTGCGATGATAAGCTGATAGAATTTCTCGGGGACTTCAATGTGTTCGCTGATGATGTACTGCGGATTCGAAGTCGTTCCGATAGTGCCGACGATTACCCAGATTTCGCCATATCTCGCCGTCCAAAGTTCAGCGATACGATGTTCGACATCCTTCCAAACGCCGCGGTTTAGGGCGGGGCTCTGAGGAGCGATATTCGTCATGAGGAAGGTAAGCTTCTGGGCGGCCTCGCCGAAGCGCGTTTGAATCGCGTAATTGGGCGCCATGTGGCCACGGTCGAGTCCCGTATTCGTATAAGCGGCAGGGGAGGGCGAGGCGGGCACGGTTTTATCTTTAGAGAAGGCAGGTCTTTCGCTTACTTTGAAAGGTGCCGCTTTCGGGACGTGATAAGCGACCCAAACGGGGTGCTTCAATTTATCCGACCAACCGACAACGAACTCGCCTCGGTCGAGAAGGCGGATGTCGTTAGGTGCGGGATTGCCGGTTCTAACGGGAGCTCCGGCAAAGAATACGCTTCCATTCGGCGCGAGCTCGTCATATTCGTAAATCGCGTCATGCCCCGTGAGGCCGAAGGCGTCGGTGATGTCGCCAATCGGGTTTCCGACCGCATAAATCGCGGAAGTGACGAATTCGGGGAGTTTATCTTCAAAGGAAAGTAACCATCTTCTCGGATGGTGAACATACCAAACCGAGAAGACGCTGAAAAGCGTGAAGCCGGCAATAAGCGCGGCATTTACCCAAAGCGGTAACTTCCTTGTGGGCTTTTTGGCGGCTTTACGTTTTTTCTTGCTCATAAATCGAGATCGTCCAATTCGATGCGAATGGTGCGGCTCTTGAGCATGTGGGAGCGCTTACCGTCCTCTTCCGCCGTGTGACGAGCGATGCCGTCATCGCGATTGTCGGGGACGATAAGCTTAGCTCCGCAAGCGGGACACTCGGTTTCTTGACCGATGAGATCGAGAGAGGCCTCGATCTCGGTCTTGCATTTATCGCAAACGAAACCTATGAATCCGGCTTCTTCCATGATTAGAGACCGAGCTTGGTAGCGCTACGCCAAGCGTAGTACTTTTTGAGTTTCAGCTTCTTCGCGGCGGCTTCGTCGCAGAAGATCCACGCGTCATTGTGCGCCTGGAGAGCGGAAGCGGTGCAGAACTGGGACATCGGACCTTCGACGCAGCCCTTGATGGCATCCTGCTTGTTTTCGCCGAAAGCGAGAAGGATGATCTTCTTAGCTTCGCAAATCGTGCCGACGCCCATCGAGAGCGCGCTCTTCGGAACGGCTTCCATATCGCCGTTGAAGAAGAGACGAGCGTTGTCCTTCACGGTCGAAGGCGTGAGGTAGACGATCGAGGTGCGGCTATTGAGCGAGGTGCCGGGTTCGTTGAAGGCGATGTGACCATCGGAACCGATGCCGAGAACCTGGATATCGATGCCGCCGGCCTTCTTGATCTGAGCTTCGTACGCCTTGCATTCCTTTTCGGGATCCTTGGCGAGGCCGTTGAGAACGTGGGTGTTGGAGATCTTGATGTCGATCTTCTTGAAGAGGTTCTCGTTCATGAAGTAACGATAGCTCTGGTCGTGGGTGCCGGCGAGACCATAGTACTCGTCAAGGTTCCAGCTCTTGACTTCCTTGTAGGAAACCTTCTTCGCCTTGACGGCCTTGGCCATCTCATTGTACATGAGAACGGGCGTCGAACCGGTAGCGAGACCGAGGACGGTCTTGGGGTTCTTCTTGACGGCTGCGGTGATCATATCGGCCGCGAGCTTCGAGGCTTCTTCTTTCGTCTTGCAGATTACGACTTCCATTATCGTTTTCCTTTATGTTTGGTGGGTTAGTTAATCAATATACAAGGGGGGAATGGCGACCGGCTCACGCTCTTCGACACTAGTCGAGTCATGATGGGCGCTTTGGACTTCTTCGGTCTTGACTTCACTTGTCGCGTTCGGGTCGGTAGCGGAGAAGCGATAAATCGCGCCGACTACCTTGCAAAGAATCCAGATTACGAGAATCGCGACGATAGCGAGAGCTCCCAAACGCCAGACGATCGGCGGAATCGAGAAGGAAAGATTCGAACCGAAAGAGGGACGCTCGCTTAAGGGCGAAGAGTAGCGCGAAAGCGAAGGTGTCTGATCTTCTTCGAAGCTCTTCGGCGCGGCGAAAAGGGGTTCGGCTTCTTCGGCGGGAGCATCGCTCTCTTCCGGAATAAGCGACGATTCGCTATAAGAAACGGGCGAATCGACTTCCTCTCTTTCGCGGATGATCGGTTCGTGATCGCCGTTATAGACTTTCATGAACTCGTCAATCATAGGTCTCGCTTCGAGTCCTACCGCCTCGCAATAGAGTTTCACGAAACCGCGTCCGTAGATGGGGGCGGCGATGCGGCTCATATTCTCGTTTTCGAGATCGACGATGAGCTGCGACATAAGTCTCGTTTCGCGAGCGACCTCTTCGATCGATTTACCTCTCGCTTCACGAGCAGCGCGGAGTGTTTTTCCGAATTCCATAATTACTGTTCCTCCGTTGTGAATAAATCAGGTTCGAGCGCTTCGTCGCCGATTTGCTCCGCGGCACTTTCGGCCGTGCCGTTGAACATTGCGAGAAGCTGCTGTTGATCCATGGTGATCTGTCTCGGGCCGGCTCCGACCTGCGGACCGATGATGCCCGCTTCTTCTAACATATCCATGATCTTCGCCGAGTGGTTATAGCCCCAACCGAGCTTACGCTGGAAGTGCGACGTCGACGCGCGATTCGTATTGATGATGCACTCGATCGCCTTCTTGAAATCGCTCGCATTTTCATCGGCCTTGACTTGCTCGCGTTGCGCCTGTTTCTGCGCGGCGGCTTCTTCCTCGCTCGTCTCGTCTTCATCCTCATCTTCGAGCGAGGCCTCTTTGATTTTCGAGAGTTTCTTTGAGAAGCTTTCGTCGAATTTCTGAACGGCGTGCTGTTCGATGAAGGCGGTTATACGTTCGATTTCCTCGTCTTGAATCCACGCGCCCTGAGCACGAATAAGGAGGCCTTCTTTCGTCTTGAAGAGCATATCACCGCGTCCGATCAGGTTTTCGGCGCCGGTCGAGTCGAGAATTGTTCTCGAGTCGATACCCGTAGCCGTCTTGAAGGCGACACGGCCCGGGATATTTGCCTTGATCGTTCCCGTAATGACCTTCGCGTCAGGTCGCTGAGTCGCGAGGATAAGGTGGATACCAGCGGCACGTGCTTTTGCGGTAAGTCTCGCAATTCCGGGCTCGACCTGTTTCGCCGCGGCCTGCATGAGGTCGGCGACTTCATCGATGATGATGACGATGTAGGGGACGGTCTTGGGCATATCGGAGGCGACTTCCGTGTCGTTACCGAACATGTCGACCTGCGTGAATTGCGGACGCTTGTTGTAATCGGCGATATTGCGGACTTTCGCTCTCGCAAAGAGCTTGAGACGCTTTTCCATTTCGACGACGGCCCAATTGAGCGCGCCGACGACCTTGTTGTTGTCGGTGATGACTGGAACGAGCAGGTGAGGAATCGACGCATACGAGGCGAATTCTACCGACTTCGGGTCTACCATGATGAACCTCAATTGCTCGGGAGTTCTCGTCATGAGTAAGCCGTTGATAAGCGCATTAAGGCAGACCGACTTACCCTGGCCCGTAGCACCGGCGACGAGCATGTGGGGCATCGTCGCCAAGTCAGCGACAAGGTCATTTCCTGCGGCGTCCTTACCGAAGAGAAGGGGCAAGGCCCACTTTTGATTCGCTTTCTTCCACGACTCCGATTCGAAGATTTCACGGAAGGAAATGCCGATAGCCGTACGGTTCGGAACTTCGATACCGACATTTTCTTCGCCCGGGATCGGCGCTTCGATGCGAAGCGATCTTGCGTGCAAGGCGCCCATCAGGTTTTTCTCGATATTGGTGACGACCGAGTATTTCGTGCCGGGAGCGAGATGTACGGCGTATTTCGTAACGACGGGGCCCTGAATCGTGTACGCGATGTTGGCGTCGATTCCAAAAAGTTTCAAAGTATCGATAAGCTTCTTAGACATCTCGCCGACGTCACCATGATCGGCGGACTGCTTTTTGAGCGGGCTCAAAAGCGAAACATCGGGAAGGAGATACGGCCCCTTGTCTTCAACCTCTTCTTCAGGAGCGGGTCTTGTCGGAGGAAGCGGCTTGCCTGCCGCCTTAGCGGCCTTTTCTTCTTCCTTACGACGCTTTTCTTCTTCGCGCTCTTGTTGACGCTGAAGTTTCTCAGCTTCGCGTTCACGTTGCTTTTGAAGCTTCGCTTCTTCCTTTTCGCGTCGTGCGGCTTCTTGTGCGGCCTTCTTCGCTTCGTAAGCGGCCTGAATCGGATCGAAAACGGGCTCGGTTTCTTCGATTTTCGCCTTGGTAGTCGCTGTAGCTATGCCGCGATCATTGCCGCGGTTTTCGACTTCCTTCAAGTACTTTCCTAAAATCGCCCAATGATAAATCGCGATGAAGGTATTGATGAGGTTATGAAGCCCGATTGCCGCGACCAAAGAGACGATAAGGAGAACCGTCATAATTACCGACGAGCCGAAGTCAGAGAGCAGCGGCGAGAGAAGGCGCGTCATCAGGAGATAGCCGACCGCACCACCCGCGTTCGAGATGTTGATCGACTCGGTCGCGGCGATGATGCCGGGCGCGTACTTGCCCATAACTTGAAGGAGCGACGAAAGCGCGACTATCGACATGAAAATCCACGAGACGCGCCTTATTGAGCTCATCTTTCGCCCTAACATCAGGCAAATGCCAGCGAGGATGCACATTACGGGCACGATCCAAATCGCGAGTCCGAAGAAGAGGTAGCCGTAGTAGGCGAAATTGTCTCCTAAAGCGCCGATCCAGTTCGTGGAAGGCATAGGAGGATACGCCGTCATCACGCGCGAGTCATACGTGAGTAACGCGACGAAAGGAAAGAGCGCAATCGGGAAAAGAAGAATGCCGAGATACGACTTATGCGCTGGGGGTTGATTGGAAGAGGGGTCGGTCATTGCTGGATTCGGTTTTAGAAGAATCGGATTTGAGGGAATGATAAACTACCAAGGCGAGAATTATCGCCAAGAGCTTAAGTCCCCAATTGTTGGTAATGAAGTCGCTCATTTGTCAAAGAGTGCGTGGAAGTCGAGGTGGAGAAGGGCGGAAAGACGACCGCGCTTCGTTTCAATGCCCATCGCTTTGGTGATCCAACGCTTGAGCGACTCTTCGCGAGCGTCGTTCTTGTAGCGATAGAGCTTGCCGTTGTGGGCGATCGAGACCGCACCCGACTCTTCGGAAACGACGACTACGACGGCGTCGGTTTCTTCCGAGAGGCCGACCGCGGCGCGGTGACGCATACCGGAAGAAATGAGGTTCGGGTTATTGGAAACGGGGAAGATGCAGTGAGCCGCCGAGAGAAATCCGCCGCGAATCACGCACCCGCCGTCATGAAGCGGCATCGGAGGCGTCAGAATCGAGAGGATGAGCTCGTGGGAAAGTTGGGCATTGGTGAAAATGCCGGTTTCTTCGTAGCTGCGAAGCGAAATGCCGCCCTCGAAAGCGAAAAGCGCGCCGATTCTCTGCTTGGCAAGCGCGAGGATGATCTCCGCGAGAAATTCGGGACTTGCAGCGCCCTTGGCGTCATGCTTCGGCTTTTCACCGAAGCCGAGCGCGCCCATCTGCGAGAGAATGCGGCGGATTTCGGGTTGGAAAAGAACGACCGAAGAAATCGCGAGATAGACGAGAAGGAACTGGATGATGCGGGTTAATACATCGAAGTGGAAAACGTAGGTGAAGGCGACAAGGAGCGAGACCAGTAGCCCGATGCCCATTAAGAGCTGTCCGAAACGCGAGCCCTTAGCCGCTTTCAAAATCGAATAAATGACGAGATAGAGAATCACGATCTGCATGATCGCGGAAAAGTCTATCGAATCATAAATTATCTTAACCCAATTCATTTTCGTTAAGTTCCGCCTTCACGATTTTCTCGACTTCCGCGCCGTCCATCGTTTCCTTTTCGAGGAGGGTCTTGGCGAGAGTTTCGAGTTTGTCGCGATTTTCCTGAATAAGCTTGGTGGCGAGGGCGTATGCCGCTTCGATCATCTTCTTCACTTCTTCATCGATTTCCTGCGAGGTCTTTTCGCTGAAAGCGGGGGAGAGCTCTTCGCCGGTAAATTGACTTGGTTCTTGGAAGGCCTGGAAGCCGAAGCGTGCGCTCATGCCGAAGCGGCAGATCATATCGCGGGCAATGGCCGTCGCCTGGCGAATATCTTGGCTCGCGCCCGTCGAGATGTCGCCCGTGAAGATTTCCTCGGCAATACGTCCGCCGCAGCAGACCGCCATAAGCGAGAGGAAGTACTTCTTCGTATGATTGAGGACATCCTCTTCGGGAAGTGACATCGTCGCACCGAGCGCACGACCGCGCGGAATGATCGTCACCTTGTGAACGGGATCGGTATCGGGTAAAAGCACCTGCAAAAGGGCGTGCCCCGCTTCATGCCAAGCGGTAGTTTCGCGATCTTTTTGGCTGTAGCCCGAGCTCTTTCTTTCGCGTCCCCAAAGAACCTTATCGCGCGCTTCGTCGAGAGTCGCCATATCGACGCCCTCGAGTTTTTTTCTTACAGCGAGGAGGGCGGCTTCATTGAGCAAGTTCGCGAGATCCGCTCCCGAAAAGCCGGGAGTGCCGCGGGCGACACGCTTCAAGTCCGCATCGGGAGCGAATTTGATCTTCTTGCCGTGGAGGGCAAGGATTTCTTCGCGGCCTTTCAAAGTCGGGAGATCGATCATGACCTGACGATCGAAGCGACCGGGGCGCATAAGAGCCGAGTCGAGCGTATCGGGACGATTCGTCGCGGCGATTACGATGACGCCTTCGGAGGAAGTGAAGCCGTCCATTTCGACGAGCATCGTGTTCAAGGTCTGTTCGTACGCATGCGATCCGCCTAACGCTCCAGCTCCCGTACGCTTCATACCGATAGAGTCGATTTCGTCGATGAAGATGATGCAGGGCGCGGCCTTTTTCGCGTCGGCGAACATATCGCGCATACGACTCGCGCCGACGCCGACGAACATTTCTTCGAAGTCACTGCCGCTCATCGCGAAGAAGGGGACTTTCGCCTCGCCCGCGATAGCTTTCGCAAGGAGCGTCTTACCCGTTCCGGGCGGACCTACAAGGAGGACGCCCTTGGGGATGCGACCGCCGAGCTTCTGAAATGCCGCGGGTTCTTTCAAGAATTCGACGATTTCCTGGACTTCTTCCTTCGCTTCGTCGACGCCTGCGACATCGGCGAACGAAATCGCGCCTTTCTTGTCTTCCTTGCCGTTCAAGACTTTGGCTTTCGACTTACCGAAGCTGAAGGGGCCACCCGCTCCGCCCATCTTTTTGTAGAAAAGCCAGTAGAAGAAACCGATGAAGAGGACGAACGAGAAAATCTGGGTCAAAAAGCCGATCCAAGGATTGCGTTCGTGTTCGACTTTGACGGGGATGCCGCGAGCGAAAAGGTCTTTCATGAAGGCCTCGTTTTCGCCGGGAACGAGATTCACTTTCCAGTCATCGCCCTTGAGGTACGTTTCCCCGCCGTCGTGATCGATGACGCGGGTGATGGGAGAGGTGATTTCTCCCGCGCCGAGCTTTTGATAGAACTCGGTTAAGGTAAGCTCGGTGATTTTATGTTTCTCGGGGGACATACGAAATGTCCCCACGAATACGGCGACAAGCGCCGCGATCATTAGCCAAGATCGCAGCGCCGCCATATTTACGTTTTTATTCTTCTTTTTCGCCATCTATTACTTTTTGGGCCAGAACTTATCGGAGAGCTTCGAAGGAATACCGACTTCGGTCTTATCGAAGTTGTCTGCGAGCGTTTTCCAGCCGAGATCGAGCGCGTCTTCGAGCGAGATGTTGACCGAGAGGTCCATCATGCGCTTTTCGAAGTCGGCGCCGTATTTAAGGAGTTTATTGTCCCAGGCCGACATCTTGAAGCCCATCGACTGCTTTTCGACGGTTTCCTTATACTGCGCGTAGAGCTTGATCATCGCGTCCATGATGGTGCGGTGGTCTTCGCGCGTATTCTTGTTGACCTGCTGTTTAAGACGAGAGAGCGAGCCGAATGGTTCGATACGGCCGTTCTTAAGGTAGAACTGACCTTCCGTGATGTAGCCCGTGTTGTCCGGAACGGGGTGAGTGACGTCGCCGCCCGGCATCGTCGTCACCGCTAGAATCGTGATCGAACCGGCGCCATCGAAGTCGACCGCCTTTTCATAACGGGCGGCGAGCTGCGAGTAGAGGTCACCGGGGTAGCCGCGGTTCGAAGGAATCTGTTCCATGGTGATGGCGATTTCCTTCATCGCGTCGGCGAAGCTCGTCATGTCGGTGAGGAGCACGAGGCCGTTCTTGCCTTCGAGCGCGAACTTTTCGGCGACTGCGAGCGAGACGTCGGGGACGAGCATACATTCGACCGTCGGGTCCGCGGCAGTGTGAACGAACATAACGGTCTTCGCGAGAGCGCCGGACTTGTCGAGGGTCGAGCGGAACTTGAGGTATTCGTCATACTTAAGTCCCATGCCGCCGATGATGATGACGTCCGAGTCGGCCTGAAGGGCGATACGAGCGAGAAGTTCGTTGTAGGGCTCGCCTGCAGCCGAGAAGATCGGGAGCTTCTGGCTTTTGACGAGCGTATTAAAGAGGTCGATCATCGGGATGTTCGTACGAACCATCTCGTTCGGCATGATACGCTTGGCGGGGTTCACCGAGGGCTGACCGATGGGGGAGGGATTATCCTTGATCTCGGGGCCGCCGTCACGCGGCACGCCCGAACCCGTGAACGCACGACCGAGAAGGGCGCTCGAATACGGGACCTTCATCGTTTCGCCGAGGAAGCGAACCTTGGCGGAAGTATCGACGCCGCGCGCACCCGCGAAAATCTGGAGGGTGACGTTGTTGCCGTCGAGCTTGATGACCTGAGCGAGGGATGTACCCGCACGCGATTCGACTTCGGCGATTTCGTTGTACTTCACGCCCTCGGCGCGAAGCGTCGCGACAGAGCCCGAAAGCGCATCGATCTTGTGATAAACTTTATTGTTAAACATTGGCCGCCTCCTCAATCTTGGAAATGAGAGTCTGTTTCATCGTTTCGAACTCCGCGCTGCCCATCGGCTTATCGTTCCAGTCGATGAAGGTCTGCTGAAGATCCATGAAGAACTTACGCGTCGTATCCTTATCGGCGAGCTTGTAGGAGCTAAGGAGCGCCTTTTCGACAACCGAGAACATGATTTTCTGACGCTCGACGGGAGTCGTCGCGTCGGTATCGGAGAACGCGTTCTGCTGGAGGTAAACCGCGTCGAGGAATTCCGCCTTAAGATAGGTCGTGAAGTCCTCTAAGGACGTACCTTCTTCGCCGACGACCTTCATCATCTGACCGACTTCGTTACCCTTGCGGAGGATCTTGCGAGCGGTTTCGACGCGCGTCTGTTCGATGACCGAGTTGTAGTGGCTCCAAGAATCGAGCGGGTCGATAGCGGGGTAGCGACGAGCGTCGGAACGCGCACGCGAAAGGCCGTGGAAGCCGCCGACGACCTTCAAGGTCGCCTGAGTTACGGGTTCGTCGAAGTTACCGCCTGCGGGCGAGACCGTGCCGCCGATCGTCACCGAGCCGATCGTACCGTCTTTTAATTTGACGCGGCCCGCACGTTCGTAGAACGCCGCGATACGCGATTCGAGGTAAGCGGGGAACGCTTCTTCGCCGGGGATTTCTTCGAGACGGCCCGAAAGTTCACGCATCGCCTGCGCCCAACGCGAAGTCGAGTCGGCGAGAACGAGGACGTTAAGCCCCATCTGACGGAAGTACTCGGCGAGAGTGACGGCGGTGTAAACCGAAGCTTCACGTGAAGCGACCGGCATCGACGAGGTGTTGCAAATGATGATCGTTCTTTCCATCAAGCTCTTACCCGTCTTGGGGTCGACGAGCTCGGGGAATTCCTTCAAAGTTTCGACGACTTCGCCGGCGCGTTCACCGCACGCGGCGGAAATGACGATGTCGACCTTGGCGTAACGCGCCGTGGTCTGTTGAAGAACCGTCTTGCCCGCGCCGAAGGGGCCGGGAATGCAGTAGGTTCCGCCGACAGCGACGGGGAAGAAGGTATCGATTGTGCGGACGGTCGTCTCGAGCGTTTCTTCGGGAGCGAGGCGCTCGGTGAAGCACTTGATCGGGACTTTGACGGGCCAACGCTGCATCATCGTGACCTTGACTTCCTTACCCGAGGGGTCGGCGAGGGTCGCGATTTCTTCAGTTACCGTGTAGTCGCCTTCGGGAGCGATGGTCTTGACGGTGTAATTTCCTTTAAGCGCGAAGGGGGCCATGATCTTGTGGCCGGGCATCGTCTTATTGTCGAAGATGCCTTCGGTGACCCAACCGAGCTTATCGCCCGCCGAGACTTTGTCGCCGACTTTCGCGGTCGGATGGAAGTCCCACTTCTTATCGCGGGGAAGGCCGGGGAGATACATGCCGCGCTGGAGGAAGAATTCGGCGTCCTTCGAGATCTTCGCCGCTTCTTTCGCGAGTTCCGCGAGCGGGTTCTGAAGGCCATCGTAAACCTGGGTGAGCATGCCCGGGCCAAGTTCCGCAGCGAGAAGTTCGCCCGAGAATTCGACGTCGTCGCCGACCGAGAGGTCGGTGGTCGAGTCGAAGACCTGCATATCACACTTGACTCCGCGAACACGAACGATTTCGGCCATGAGGCGCTGATCGCCGAGTTTGGCGTAACCGACTTCGTTCTGGGCCACGGCGCCGTCGAACTTGACGGTGATCATGTTGCCGTTGACCGCTACGATTTTTCCATTCGTGGTCATGATAAAATATTCTCCATTTTAGTTTCGGCGGTAAGACGATCGAATGCGGCGTTGCCTTCCTTTTCGGAGAGGAGCGCGCGTTTCAAAGCGATTTTAAGACGTACGGCGTACGTGTGAATCGCGCCCTTGGAAAGGGGGCTTGCGACGGGGGTAAGTTCGCCCGCCGCGTCCCACCAAACCTTATCGATAAGCTCGTCGCGCTTTAAAACATCCTTTTCCTGGAAGGCGGCGAGAATTCGGTTTTTCCAATAGAGCGACGCTCCGGTGGCGGGACGTTTGTATTTCTCGCCACCACGCGCTTCAGCGAGCGCGTTGCGAAGTTGTGTCTCGAGATCACCAAAGGCACTGAGGCCTTGGTCCACGATATTCTCGCCTACGGTTTCGACGAACTTTTCCCATGTGATCGAGGGAGACGCGTCGAAACTTAAAGTCGGCAAGCTCGAGACTAAGAAATCGGTAGGCAACATATACCTTAAATTACTTAAGGAGTTTCGCGAGGTCGGCACGAAGGCGCTTCGAGAGTTCCGTGGCGATGACGTCGGCGGTGAAAGCGTGTTCGACTCGGCCACCATCAAGCTTCACGGAGAAGCCGGTTTCCGCGGCGGAATCGGTGATGACGGTAAAGTTCTTCTTCGCGGCGAGCGAGGCCTTCAAAGTCGCGGCGAGCTTCTCGCCCGCGGCGATTTCGGCATCGGCCGTGACGTCTTTAATCGCGCTCATGACGAGTTCGGTCGCGGCCTTAGGATCGGTAAGCGCCGCTTCGACATCTTTAAGGAGAAGACCTTCGAGCATCTTGGTGATCGAGCTTTCGACGTTCAAAATGACGTCGCGAGCGGCCTGTTTGATGGTCTCTTCGGCGCGCTTCTGATAGCCCTCGGCTTCAGTCTTCGCACTCGCGGCGGCGGCTGCAGCTTCGGCCTTTGCGCCCGTGACGATTTTGGCGGCTTTTTCGGTCGCTTCGTCGATGATGGTCTTAGCGGTAGCGTTCGCTTTTTCGACGCCATCGCGGTTGATTTTTTCGAGCAAGCTCTGGAGGTCTTCCATAGTGTATATTCCTTATCGATAAGTATAAGTGTATTATACGATTTTTCCTTCCTTAGGTCAAGTCGTATTTTTACGAAATGTGAATTGCAGAAGTAAATGCAAGCCTTACTTGCGTTTAGGTATTGATTCTAAGAAAAAAGAAAGTAGCACTTTCTAATTTACAAAGCGAGGGTTTATGTGATATAATATTTACATGAAATACATAAACAGATCACTAGCTTCTATCGTTCAGAAAGCATCACGCTCCTTTAAGTGCGTGCTTCTTTCCGGTCCACGTCAGGTTGGAAAGACGACTTTGCTGAGAGCAGTGGCGGAACCGACGCGACTGGAAGTGACGTTGGATGATCCTGCGGCGAGAGCCCTCGCTCGCAGAGATCCGGAACTTTTTCTTACGACCTATCCGCCGCCGGTTTTGATCGATGAAGTTCAGTATGCTCCGGAATTGTTTCCTTTTATCAAGATGCGCGTCGATAAAACCGAGGAGTGTGGGCTTTATTGGTTAACCGGATCTCAGCCATTCCACTTGATGAAGAACATTTCCGAGTCTCTAGCCGGTAGAGTTGCGATTTTGAATCTTCAAGGACTGAGCGAAGCGGAGAGGGAAGGGCGAGATAATAGGCCGTTCATACCCGAATTCAAGGAAGCGGAAAATACGTGTGACAGTCGTTTGAAGATGGCTGAGAAGATTTTCCGCGGCAGTTTCCCGCAACTTGCGGCGGTTCCCGAGACCGATGTCGGGCTCTATATGAGCTCGTATGTGGCGACATATCTTTCGCGCGATATTCGAGATCTGGTTAAGGCCTCGCATGAGCATGAATTCATGACCTTCCTTTCGTGTTTGGCGGCTCGTTCGGGTCAGCTCCTTAATGCGAACAATATCGCGCAAGATGTAGGCGTAAGCGCCCCCACGATTCGCAGTTGGATCTCCATTCTTGAAAGTTCCGGAGTTATCTACCTTTTACGGCCTTATCATAATAATCTGACGAAACGGGCTATTGCCACGCCTAAGATCTTTTTTGCGGATACGGGACTTGCCGCTTATCTGTGCGGGTATCGAAGTGCGGAAGAACTTGAGAGAGCGCAGATCTTCGGTCATCTTTTTGAGAACTGGGTGATTATGGAAGTCCTGAAGAGTTGGTGGTATTCCGGCAAGAATTGCGAAGCGTGGTTCTATCGCGATAAGGAAGGGCATGAGATCGATCTTCTCATTAAGGACGCCATGCGACTTTATCCGATTGAAATCAAGGTCAGTGCAAGTCCTGATGTCGGGGAAATTGAATCTAATATCAAATCGCTCAGTTCGACCGGTACGAAGTTGGAGCCGGGGGCGGTGTTGTGTCTAGCCAAGAACAGTATTCCGTTTGGCAAGGAACTCTTTCGAATAGGTATTGGTATAATATAAACATATGGCGGACAGCCTTCGAAAGAAAGACCACGATCCTTTTCATCATATAGTCTAAAGATTGTAGTTGCATTTGCAACTGAAAATGTGGTATAATATGTTTCATCAAGAACGAGTGTTAGATGAAAGATATGAAAAAGCCCGATTCGGAAAACTTGAGAAAGCTGCAGGCGGCGGAAAGCCACCGCAAGATCTTGATGGCCGCGATGAAATGCTTCGCGGAAAAGGGATATGTCGGCGCGTCGGTTCGCGATATAGTGAAGGTTGTCGGCTGTTCCGTTAACGGCATCAGTGCCCACTTCGGCTCGAAGGAAGGGCTCGCTGAGGCGGTGGTGCGCGAACTCCAAAAAACAATCGTCCAACCGATTGCCCACGAAGCCGAGCAAATCCTCTCCGATTTCGCGTGGCGCGTCGCCGTTAAGCGCTTCGTCGCCGACGTCATCGCGCTCTTTACCGCGAAGGAAGAGCCGAACTGCTATTTTGCCGCGCTTTATCGCCACGAACATGCGAATTTGAGCGCGAAGAAGGTGACTCTTCATGAGGAAATCATCCTTCCGATTTTCCATCAGCTCGAGCAGTTGATGTCGCTCGGCGTCGCCGAACGCGATCCCTTGACGACGCGCCTTTGGACGCTCGCACTTTGGAATAACGTCCTCATTTACGCGCTCAAGCACCCGGTTGTCCTTGCCGAGGATATTCCTGCCGGCATGTCCCCCGATCTCTTCCGCGCGACGACCATTGACTTCATGGTCGACAAGTGCATTCGCGAACTTAAGTTCACATCAGAAAGTTGATATAATAGTGTAACCTTGTGAAAGCTCAAGCGTATACAAGATGAAATCAGTGAAAACATCAGGAAACTCAAGAAAGGAAAATAAAAATGAATCTTGCGGATTTTTCGGCGATTTCGAACGGTAAGTACAACCTCGGTTCCATTCGCCTCGAGGGCGAAGGCGATCAGCAGACGCTCGTCAAGGTCAATAACCACCGCTGGCTCGCGAACAAGGTCGCGGACGATCCTGCGGCGAATGCTCGCGTCCGTCAGGCGCTTAGCGCCGCGATTCGTCAGGAAGCCAACCTTCCGCAGGAGCTTATCGAGCGCCTCGTCGGCAACCTCACTTCCGCTGAGCACATCAACACGCCGCTCGAGCGTCGCGAGGTGAAGAGCGTCCTTCAGCAAATCGGCGAGAGCCGCCTTCAGGAACAGGGCATATTTGCCAATTTCCGCAATGACCCGAGGCTCAATACGGTCGTCGCATTAACCGCGAACGCCTGTATTCCTGAGAACGCCAAGGCGGCTGAAATCTCGAAAATGATCGTTTCTTCGGCTATCATTGCGCATAATAAGGGCAAGCTTCCCGTCGATAAGAATTTCACGAACGAAGCGCGCGTTCAAGTCTTCCACACGATGTTCAAGGGTTTGGAGCTTGATGATGTGCCGACGGATAAAGAGCTTCGCGCGATGAAGCCGGAAGACTTCCATAAGAAGTGCGACGAAATTTATTGCCGCATGACCGCTCGATTCAACGAACACACTGCCGGTTTTATATTCCCCGAGAACTCGCTTTTCGCCAAGTATCGCGGCAATGAGGATTGGGACAGCGACAAAATGCAGGGCGAACAGATGCTGATGGGCGGACAAATGGGCGGCGTGTTCACTCCCGGCGATCTCGCGACGCTCAAAAGCGGCGTGAAAGAGTTCTCGATGGAGAATCTTCCTTCGGTGAAAGTCGCGATGGAATCGCGCGTCGGCTGTTGGCTCGACGATCTCTCCAAGATGACGGAAAAAGAGGCCAATGACAAGGGCAACGAAAAGATCGGTAAGGACGTCACCTCTTCGCGTATCAAAGGTGAACTTCGTTTCTCGTTTGATAACGATTCCCAATTAGCGACGATTGAGCATGGTAAACCGGAAACTGATGCAAAGAGAGGCTGGATCATTTCGCATATTGACGATAGGGCGAATACGCCTCATCAGGCCGCCGCGATCAAGCTTTTGACCTCTCAGGAGCCGCTTCAGCCGTTCCGCGAACTTATGTATTTGCTCGGTATCACCCAGTACGACGAACATACCGGCTTTAATTACTACCTCAATGAAAACGAGGATGGTTCCTTCAAGCTCGACATCAAGAAGGACTTCACCGAATTCGGCGACAGAAACATCTCCGCGTCGTTCAGCTGGCGCATCGAAAAGAACGGCACCGCTACGATGGAAGATTACAAGGTCAAGCTCCCTCGCTGAAGATAAAAGAGGAAAAGGAGAAGAAAGATGGAATATAAGACTTTGATGACCGAGTTTGCCGCTAAGATCGGACTCATCGGTTCCGTTTTCGACGAGGATGAAGTCGTGCGCATTCAGGCTGACGATATGATCATCTCCTTCATGGAAATTCCCGAGCGCGCTTCGCTGCTCCTTTGGGCGAAGGTAGCGACGCCGCCGCCGGAAAAACTCGAAGCGCTTTACAAGCTCCTCCTCGAGGCGTCCTTTATGGGCCGCGCGACTCAGGGTGCCGCGTTTTCGCTTGAAAATGGCGCGATTTATCTTCATCGCGTTGACGCGCTTATCAACCTCGATATCGAGTCTCTCTCCAAGATCGTCGAAGATTTCCTCAATCTCGTCGAGAAGTGGAGCGGCGTTATCGAGGCCTTCCGCGCCGATGATTCGACGAATGAACCGGCAGCGAGCGAAACGCCGGAGTTCGGATCGCTCGGCTTCATGCAAGTTTAAGTGCATCCGTGAACTTAAGTTCGCGGCGAGCCAAGAACAAGCTTAAAACAAAAGGTAATGATAAAATGAAAAAACTGATTGCTGCAGTGGCTCTTCTCGCCGCGCTTCCCGTTGTCGCCGACAACATCGGAATTACGGTTAATGGCACCGATGTCGCGTCCGGCTCGGGCGCGGGGTGGACGTATGCTGCCGAAACCGGCGTCCTTCAGTTGACGGGCGGTGATTGCAAGGAGTACACGATCTCCGGTACGTGCAGCGATAGCCGCGTTCACATTCACCAAATCGGCGACGCCACGGTGACCTTGAAGAATCTCCACCTCGAAACGACCCTCACGGATTGGTCAGACGCCAAAATACCGCCGTTCCTCGTGGGCGAGAAGGAGGCTCAGCCGGGCGAAAGCGGTTCATGCGTTTCGAAGATCATCCTCGAAGGCGAGAACGAGATCATCGCGAAGCTCGACGATGATTACTATCAGGCGCATAGGTCGGAGAACCTCATGACCGCCGCGATCCAGATCCTGCACGGTTCGACGGTGGAGATCAACGCGAGTCCCGATTCCGCCGACAATCGTTCCGGTAAGCTCACGGTGCGCGGTGCCCACTACGGCGCGGCGATCGGCGGCGGTAAGGGCTCCTCGACCGGCAAGATCATCATTAACGGCGGCACGATCGACGCGTACGGCGGCTTCGAGGCCGCGGGTATCGGCGGCGGCTATTATCTCGGTACGGACGGCGAACTCCCGGGCGAGATCGTCATCAACGGCGGCATGGTCTCGGCGACCAGTGTCTCCAATACTGGAGTCATTCCCGCCATCGGCGCCAGCCTCAATCACAGATACGGCTACGGCTATAAGATTCAGATCAACGGCGGCACGGTTCACGCGTATGGTGCGCAGGGGAAGACATTCCGCGACATCGCCTCCAAGAACCACTACTTTCCCGCGTCGCAGCCCCTCGGTTATCCTGTCACCATCACGGGCGGCAACATCGACGCTACGATCCTCGACGCGCGCGACGAACACGACCGCCCGCTCTACAAGGTGACGGTGCCCGAGGAAGAGCCGCTTTATTGGTGGAAGCCTTACGGCTACTATTCCTTCACCGTCAACGGAACCGCCTATCGTGCGAGCGTTGATATGGAGGATACGACCGCCTTTAAGGGCGCGGCGATTTCGAACGTCTCCGTTGTGCCGGTCCCGGGAAATCGCGGTAAGCTTAAGTTCTCCTACGACATGGTCGGCGATCTTGCTGAGGAAGCCTATACGAACGCTTGGATCGCGACTCTCAAGGTAACCGCGAAGGGCTCCGATTCCGAGACTTTGTTCGAGGCGAAGGCGCTTACGCTCGACGAAAAGCCGTTTACCGCGGGAGCGCATACCGCCGTTTGGGATAGCGCGGCGGACGGCTATGATCTCGCCGGTAAGGAGCTTGTCTTCGACGTCTCCTGCGAGGTGAAGCCGGCGGCGTGCATGATCGTCGACATCTCGGGCGGACCGGACGCCAAGACCTTCCCCGTTACCTATCTCGACCATATCATCGATCGCGAGGAGTTCTTGGGAAAACATTGGTATCCTGACCGTCCGTGTTACGATGACTCCTATCCGACTCTCGAATACCGCCAGGAGAAAATCGTCCTCAATCGCATCCATCCCGGCACCTTCAGGCTCGGCGGTCCGAACGCGGATGATCCGAATGAGCCTTATGAAGTGACGCTCACGAAGCCCTA
>JAZLMG010000018.1:0-17615 GCA_045598585.1 Kiritimatiellia bacterium | reverse complement strand
CTTCAGGCGCCCCTATTGCACGACCAAACCGAGCACCCGTATTCCTTTTCCCGAGGTTTGACTGCGCAGGCTCCGACGCCCCGCCCGATGGCTCGCCCGACCCGCACTTCCGCGGCATACCCGACATGTCATGCTGGAGGTAAATCTCGTGCGCTTCTTTTGCTTCCGCCCGAAACCACCGAGGTTTACCGTGGCGTCGCCAGACACGTCGGAGCCGCGAAAGGTGCTCTCGTGCGACCATCGGCTCGGGTCGTCTTCGCAGCACCGCCTGTTCATAGCTCATACTTCGCAAGGATCCTTGGAACGACGGGGTTCGTGGGATCCGGCTCGTCCTCCAGCACGTAGAACCCCACGTTACCGGGCCTAATCGCCAGCCAGACCGTCTTCCTGAGCGTCTTCGCGATGTTCCATTTGCGCCCCATGAAGTCGATCCGACATCCCATCTCGGCCCTGCGAGGAATGTGCTTTGAGAGAAAGAGCCGCAGGACCTTGTCGTTGGGTGCCGGGCGCATCACACTCTTTCCCTCTCCAATCAGCCGGGCGACGCGCATGTCGGGAATCTCGCCCGTCTCATCGCATTCATGAGTCGCATTCCAATGGTCAATATGCTGCGCGGCAACCTCGTTCGCGCGCCTCTCCCCGTCGACTTCCTCGGCACGCAGGACAACGACGAGACGATGCTGGAACGTCCTCATCGCCCGCTCGATCTTGCCCTTCGCTTGGGGCGTGGGCGCGACACGGTGATTGATCCCGAACGCGCGGCACATGCGACCGAACTGCGAACACAGATCCACACCTTCCTTGCCGAACATGGTAAACCCGTCGGTGTAGAAGCACTCGGGGAGGCCGTAGCGACGGAAGGCGATCTCGGACATGGCGAAGTGCTCAAAAAGCGTCTCCCTTTCGCAGACGCGCGATGCCATGATCTTGCGGGAGGCGTCGTCAAGCGAGAGAATGATGTATTGCAGCTCGCCTTCAGCGCCCCAGATGTGTCTTGGTGTCGAATCATGCTGCCATAGGGCACCATAGGACGAAGTCTCCCAGCGACGATGCCGTTCAGAAGGCTTCTTGCGCTCCATCGGGAAGACGCTGCGCATAAGAGGCATCAGATGCTTCTCGCAATACTTGCGCACGCTCGAGCGGTCCCTGACGAAGCCGTCGACGCGCGCAAGTTCGTCCGCATAAAGCTCGTAGTTCGGACCGTCGTTCTTGGATGCCTGTATGAGCTTCTCGAGATGTTCGACGGCCGCGCTCGGCCAAGTTTCCTTACGATCGCCTCCGGAAGCTCCAAGAAACGAAGCGTCCTTGCCTGCGGCGAGCCACTGCGTACGCAGGTTGTAGACCTGAGGCCTGCTGACGCCAAGCGCGTCCATAGCCTCATCAATCAAGATCTCGCGATCATTGAACCGCCTGATGATCCGCTCAACCACGTCCGGGCCGAGCCTAGTGTAGAGCTGTTGCTTCTTCATGCCGTACATTATCGCACGGCAACGGCTACATGACATGCACCATTCGCAAAAACGTGAGTCATCCAAGACCCAGAAACGGATCTACCGGAAGATATCAAGCGGTACAGCCCTGCGGTCCGTCGGCCTCGGCGCTTCGCGCCGCCCCTGCGGGGACGGCCTCCTCCCCGCAGGGCTGTACCGCCTCCAGGAACGAGGTACGAGTCACCGAGCGAGCAAAATTAGACGCTGAAGCCACCTAATCAATCAAAGATTAAGCTTCTTACCACTTTATCCGCACTTAAGCTGTCTAGTTTTGCTCGCTCAGACCTGTCTACTTTTGAACGCCCGCCGACAGTGAGAAGTTTGTGTCGTTTTTCAAAACCACTGAAGTTCACGGAAAGTTTCTCGGTCGGGGAAGTTGATTGATGAAATTTGTCTAAGGGCTACTTCAATCACTTATGCGACCACATTACATTACTTACCTTTACCTACGATGCGATCGGTTTGAGATATAATGGTAGGTGACAGAGATGTGATTGATATTGTCCGAAGGTCTCTTTTCGTCAATCATTTCGGTGTCGCCCAACGGGCGCTTCAGTGGTTTTCCGTGGTAGCTTTTTCACCACGGAAGGCGCGGAAAGGTTTTTGTCGGGGAAGTTGATTTTCGTTCCGGATGCCTATTATATATAGGCATCCTGGAAAACGGGAAAAACGTTTTTTCAATATTTTCAGCCCAAATTTTCAGCCCTGAAAAAAATGGAAAACATCGCAAGCGACAACACTTTATTCCAAATTATCAGACCAATCTCCGTTTTTTCAACTTGGGGCACCTGAAAAAACGTTTTTAAACATCTCGATTGTGCCGTAAAGCTTAACGGCCAAACCTTCGCCTTTACGTTCCATAAAGCCGTAGTCGGCGAGATGCTCTTTGAAATGGTTGAAGGCGCGATTTCCGCGAGCCGTACCAAACGCCAACCTCGCCTTCTCGCGTACCAGAGTTGCCGTCATCGGTTCGGTGATCTTGGCGATTAGGAGCTTGACGTCGTTCTCGAGCGCCTCCGCCTTCGCCTTCTCGGCGATCTCCTTCTTCTCCACGTCAGATTGCGCGCTTTCGGGTGCGGACATCTCACTCCAGAACGGATAATTCGCCTCGTCAGCCGAGTGACAGATGAACTTCGTCGGCAGCGCATAGCCCGGACGCTTCTCCCAGCGTTTCAGACGTCCGCCGCGCTTGGCGGCAACGAGCTGATAGCCGCTAAACTTGCTGCTGTTGTACGGCAGAATCAATAGATGTGCTCGACACCAATTGTAGAACACGCCTGCACCGGAACCGGTGTATTGCGCAAAGGGATCTTTTCCACCGCTCGGGCGATGATTAAGGTCACCGGACATTTTGTTGGTGTGATGAATAATAAAGAGCGCACACCCCTTCTCGGGGTCCTTGATAATCGGATCAATTTTCTTTGTCGCCCAATTCTTCATGAGCGTATTATCGGAGATATCAAAGTCCGCGACGCCTTGAAGAGGATTGATGATGATCAGATCGTAATTGTATGTCGATTGAACCTTGCGGAGGTATTCAACAAATTCATCTCCCATAATACCAAGAATCGGGAAGAAGTCGATATTCTCGACGGCCTTCTCGATGTCCGCATCTGTCCAACCGTGATTATGAATATAGCCATAGCTCATCGCGTCGCGGAAGAGCCGAAGATCATTGTCGTCATCTTCGGTTTGGAAAACGGCAATCTTAAGCGGCCTTAATGGCTTAAGACCAAACATCTCACGTCCAAGCGCCCATGCATAGCAAAACTGCATCGTGATGATTGATTTTCCCGCACCCGAAACTGACACAAGACTTACAGCATGCCCTTTACACATCCACTCTCCCTCGATGAGGACCTTCGGATTTTCGGATTCGGGAATGCGCGGACCCAAATCCGAGAGCTTCATCGGCTTCATGATCGCAGAGCCGTTCGTCGTTTGCGTAAACGGCTTCATTGCGCTGATGACACTCGCAGCAAAATATTCGACGCTTATCTTCGGATCGGCGGCGAGCTTGTTCGCCGCCGAGAGTGTCGATTGCAACTCGCGCATGCGCCCGTCCTTAACGAGCTTCTCGATTCTCCGTGCGTGCGCGGCAACTTGATAACCTTCATATCCGGCGCGCGAGCATTCGACCGCTTTCTCGTAGGCCTCGATGCCGAGAAGCGTCGTGACTTCCAACGCGAGGAGCTGATTGTCGTCGCTATTGAGTTCAAGAATCTTCTCATACGCGCGGCGCGTCGTATTGTCGGTGAAGTACGAACTCTTAAGTCCGTTGCGTTCGATGAGCGTCTTAAGCGCGTTGACGTCGGACGTAAAGAAGTCGCCGATGATACCGTATTCGAGATCGATTTGGGCGTTATTCATTTGGCCCTCGCTTTCATGTCCGCAAGGGTCTTCTTGAGAAGTTGTCCGTACGAGAGATACTCGTCGGAAAGTTCTGTCTCGATCTCGCCGAGGAAGAAGAGCTCGACGAAATTCGTACACGCGATCGCCGTCTCTTCACCGCCAAGAACATCCGGATTTTCCTCAAGCGGCAAGCGAACGCGGCAGACGCCGAAGAAGAGTCGCCATCCTTCACGGAGCGAGTCCATAATCTCGCGCCACGCCTCCTCTTCGTCGTACGTGAGGTTGTCGGCGAGCGGTTCGAAAACGGCGAAGTTCCAGAACTCGAAGAGGTTCATGATTCCGTCGAAATCGACGGCGTTAAGCTCAATCTCGCCGGTGAGCAATTTGCTCGCGACGAGTTTAAGATACTCGGCGAGATTCCGGAAGTTACCGAGCAAGGTTGCGCCATAGCCGGCACGATCGTTATCCCACTTGGCGCGGGATTCCTTGACGACCGCCGAGATCTTACGCAGAATCTTGACGCTCTCGGATACCGAAAACGGCTTCTTTTGGGGACGATGCTTGGAACTCTCCGCCAACCGCTCCGCCAACACTCTACTCTTAAGCTTATTCATGCCTACCATTATACCAAATTACACGCCTTGCGCGGCTGCTTTTCAGCAGGGGGTTCGCGAGAAACCCTATGGGGGTTCGAGCAAACCCTGCGGCGGCTTCAACCAAACCCTGCGGCGGCTTCAGCAAAAGCAAGCGGCGGCTTCAACCAAAGCAAGCGGCGGCTTCGGACAAAGCCCGATACCGGTTTAACCATCGCCGCCCGCTGAAACCCCTCAAGCGCGCGCGCCGGCTAACTAACACGCGGAGTACCGTTCGTAGTTGATGTAAGACCAAGCTACGCATGATCTTGATCTTCCATAATCGCCTCCAATGTTTACAAACATCGTTTTAGCGCAAAAAACAATGTTTGCAAACATTATATCACATCCTCTTCAACGCCGTCAATTGCAAATGCCGAACTGGGATCGGAAGCACTGATTGCAAGAGTAAACGCAAGCCGGCGCGGGGGTGAACAGCGGCGAATTAGAGCTGGTCGATGACCGCGCGGAAGAAATTACCAGTCTCGCCCCACGTCTTGAGATCGCTCGAGCGCTGAATCGTCGGCTGAACGATATACTCGTGCGTTGTCGTGACAACGACCTCGCCCTTTTCATCAAACGAAATCGTCAGCTTAAACTCCTTCTTCGCAGCTGCAATCGCCTCCGCAGTCGGCGCGCAATTGAGCAAGAACCCCGCTTTCGCCTGCTCGGGAGTCGCGAGTTTCAGCTCTTCGGCATGCGCCTTCGCCCACGTTTCGTACTCGGCGACCTTATCCGTCGGCACGTATTCGGGCGTCGTCGCCTCCGGCACACCCCAAATTTCGATGGACGCGAGCTCGTAGGAGGCGAGGTCAAGGCGCTCGAACTGATAGGTCTCCATGTAGTTGACGGGCGTGGCGATATTGCCGTAAACAAGCGGTGCGCCGTGAATCGCACAGTTACCGATACCGATCTGTTGATCGGTTGTCGCATAGCGGCTGAACGCGAGAAGCGTCTCAGCGGCAAAAGCCGTCGTCCCGCCGACACCGCCTTCAACCGGCGTCGGATTGCGGAGATAGAGGTTCATAGCGCCATACGAACCGCCGTCATTGACTTTATCGGCCCAGTCCCAAGTAAAGTAGCCGGTAGGCGCACCGGTTTCTGTCTGATTGTTGATGAGGCCACCCTGCGTGAACTGAAGGTAAGCCGTACGACCCGAAACCGTCGGCGCGATCTTCTCGATACCGCCGTCGTTCGTGTCGATGTGGAGATTCGTCGCATCACCGGTAAAGGTGTAGTCGGTCGGAATGCCCATCCCGGCAAGCGTCTTGTTCTCACCGAACGCCTCCATATCAGCCCACACCCAACGAACATTGCCCGAGCGCGTATTCTTAAGCTCCATGTAGTACGCGATCTTCGCGAGCGTCTTTCCCGCCACTTCAGTATTCGTGTAAGAATACACGGGTGCCGTGCCCTTCGCAATTGCCGCATTATTCGGCTTAAAGGTCGCGAGATGCGTAAAGCCATTGCGATAATCTTCACCGACATTATTCACCGCGCCGACCTTCGTATTTGGCGTAAACGTTCCGCAATCCGGCGCTGCGAGAGCGGTTGCAATCGCGTCAGCCCAGCATTCTGCGTTGAGCTCATGACCGATCCAGTTCGGATGGAGGTCGCCTTCGCTATAGAAGGTTCCGAGATAGGTGCCGTTCGCGTCGCGACGCGGATTCGCCTTGTTGAGGTCCGCGAAATAAACCTGATTCGCGGGGAAGCCGGGCAAGTTATTCTCAACCGCAGCCTTGAGTTTCGCGTTCCAACCATCCTGCCAAGTCGACCCGTTGATGTTCATAATCGAACCGACGACAATCTTGGTCGCAGGACGCGCGGCGATGATACGCTTCATCACAGCAACCCATTCGGCATAAAGCTGGTCGACGTTCGTACCCTGATCGTTCGTGCCAATCTTGAAGGTAATGACATCGGGAATTTCGGACGCATCCAGCGTTGCTTCGAGCGCATCGCGCCAGCCGACACGCGAAGGCGCGGAAACGAGACGCTGACCCGAGACGCCGTTATGCCAGCTCCACTCTTCCGGCATAAAGACGCCGGCCGTATTCATGTTCTTGATACTGCGGAAGCCCGTCGACTTAACCGTATAGCCTTTCGCCGCGAGTTTCGCGAGCAGGAACGAGCGGTAGTTCGGATTGCCGAAGCCGACGATATTCGTACCTTCCGTAATCGAGTCGCCGAGGGGCATAATCGTAATCGTCTTCTTTTCCGCGCTCGGTGCAAGGTCGAGCTTGAGAACCGTATATGTCTTGTTGACGCGCGATTGGCTATCGAGCGAACCGCTCGTCGTGTAAGTGACCTGCGAAAGCGCGGCACCTTCGATATCGACAAGGCCGTCGGGAATCGTAATCTCTTCAGAGCCGTCCCAAGTCAGCAGGTCGAAAACACCCGCGGTCCGATCCGCATAGACTTCGGCGAGTTCGATTTTCGCGCCCGCTTCGAGAACAGGCTTACCACCCGTCACATAAACGGGATTCTTAACGGGATCGACGACGAGCTTACCGCCCTCGCGAATCGCGAGATCATGAATCTGCACGCCGCCCGTTCCCGTAAACTTCTGGACGCCGCCATTGCCGAGGTGGACGATGCTCAAGGTCGTGGAATTGGAAACCTCAGTTGTCGTTTCGGTCGTTTGATCTGCCGCGAGAACGAGATAAAGTCCAGTGTTACGCGCCTCGAGAACATACCCGGTCGGGGTCGCGCAGTTGAACGTATCGGTCGTCGTCTTCGAAAGTTCCGTCCAGCCAATCAGCTTCGTTTCCGCCTCAGTCGGCGCGCCTTCGGGAAGCGTCAGATTGATCTTATCTCCCGCGGCATTCATCTCGAACTTCGTCGTCGTAAATGCGGTCTTCGCGTAGGTACCGAGGACGATGTTCACATTGTTGCGAATGAAAACACGTCCGGTCATCGTACCGCCGTTTGCGTAAAAGGTAGACCCATCCCACAGACAGACGCCAGTCGAGTCCCAAGTTGCGCCATCGCCGAGGATCGCGCTCGTCGCACCTTCAACGCAGATAAAGCCGGAATTGGAGAACGCCATTGCGGTCGAAGAGGCCGAAGCTGTACCGAACACGAGGTGAGTACCGACTTTCGTCTTGATATTACCCGAGAACGTATGCGCCGCACCCTTGAAGACTTCGCGGAGCTGATGACTCGTGTCACTCGTCGTCGTCGAAAGATCGATCGTACCCGTACCGGAAAGCGCACCCGAGTGGAAGAAAGCCTTATGACCGGAGGTCTGAGTCGAGTCACCGGTAAACTTAAGAGTGCCGTTAACGATGACACCGCTCGGCGCCGTCCAGATCGCACTCTGCCCGATTGTCGCGACAGCACCGGAATCGATTACAATCTGATCCTGAGTCGCGGTCGTGCTCGTACCGATGGTAAAGCGCTTGCCGCCGGTGATAATCGAGCCGTCAAAAGTTGATGCGGGGTCGATCTTGATAAGATGATTGTGACGATAGGTATTCTGCAGTGTACCCGATCCGGAAAGCTTGATTTCAGAAGTGCTTGTATTGCCTCCTGCGTTAACCGTTAGTGCGGGATTTTCGCCGTCATTGACAAGATCGACGGTATACGCATACGTGCCATGCGCGAAGTAACCGATTGAATTCGAGAAGCGAACGACGGAATTCGCCGTGCCGTAATTAAAGGGGATCGACCAGTAGGCGGTCGGACGGTAATTCTTGATCCATAGCGTACCGACCCAATTGCCGCTCGAAACGCGGGCGATTTCATCCGCCGTCGGCAAGCGATTATCGCACTCGATCGTGTCGTTATCGACGACCTTACCCGTCACTTCCTGCGTGATGCGCCAGCCGGAGCTCGTATTCGACTGCACGAGCGGCGCGGACGCTTCAGAGTTGACCATATACCAACGCATTTCGCCCATCTTCGTCCCCGCCGCATCGCTGCAAAATTCGAGCGTATAGGTCGTACCGGGATGAACGAGAAGGCGCGTGAACGTATAGGTCTGCTTGAGCGACTTATTGGAGAACTTGACGTTCGTAACCTGATTACCCGTTCCGTTCACGATCTGAGACAAAACGCCGTTCACCTTCAAATACTTCGGCGTCTTCGCGGCATCCTGATCGCTGTTCATGCCGAGGGTGATCGTATTGATGCATACCCAATCTTCTGAGGTAAGCGTCTCGCTCGTCGGAATCGTCAGCGTGTAGGTCTCGCTCGCAGTATTGAAGGTGCTCGCGCCATACTTCGACGCCGCACTTTCATTCGTAATCGAAACCGCGTCCCCTATCGCCGCAAAGGTGAGCTGTGCGGTAAATGCCGCGAGCGCCGTCATAATCAGTTGCTTGATCGTTTTCATAGACTTTACTTCCTTCATACTTTAAAGAGTTTCGCGCGGCGGGCGTTCAGATACGTCTTGTAAAACGCGCGCTGCAGGTCGGTGAGGTAGGACGTGAAATCGATTTCAGCGTTCACGGAGCGGCACCCTCAAATACTTGTCGCGAAGATACTCCGCGTGTTCATGCGAGATGACTTGGGAGGAGACTTCGGCATCGTTGATCGAGCCGTAGAGCTCGCCCCAGAGACAATCGAGCAGCGAGCTCCCCTCGGCGCGCCCCTTCTTGAACGCGTCAAGATCCTCTTGTAGGTAACGAGGCAACCCCGTCTCCCACATCGGAATAGTTTCTATCTCTTCCATTTCCGCCGAATATTTTATCAAATATTCCGACAGAAATAAAGTCCGCACTCACTGGAAATTTAACGCCGAGGGTTGGCAAAGTGGCCTACACTACCGCTTCGGCTAAGCTTCGCGATTCTCCAACCGAACTCATTTACCACTCTTGATTTTTTATATCTGGGGAGACCCCAGGAAAGAGGAGGTCTGGAGGAACCCTCCTCCAGATAAAAAAACAAATCAGGAGAAGGTATTCGTATGTGGCCATAGAAGCGCGAAGCTAAGCGACGCGGTAGCAGAGCACAATTTTGTCGGCCATCGGCGTTAATTAAATAGCTACTTTTGTCGGCGCGGGCGCTTGCGCGGTACTTATGCGACGCTCCTGCGGACTTGGCAATTATGAGGCGCAGGATAATCACCACGAAAGCGTACCGAAATACAATAACAATACGCGGCAGATCTTTCGATCCACCGCGCGTCGTTCGTAAACGCGGAATCCCCTCCGCGTCAGTTATTACTCGAGATTAGTTCTCAGCGATGAGCTTGATGACGAGACGATAGAGAGAGGTCGTATCGACATCGACGCCCACGAGATCATCAACCGGTTCGAGCGAGGGGACAAGGCCCTTCGGTTCGAGCTCAGCTTTGAGCGTCTCGAGCGCCGCATCAAGGCCGCCCTCGGGATCGGCGAGCGCGCCGAGATCGATCTTCTTGACGAGTTCCTCAACCTTCGCCTGCGCGGCCTCTTCGATCGAGTCGTAACCTTCGACCGTCGCACCGAGGTGGAACGCAATCGCGAGGTTGCCCGGATCGGACGCCGTCTCAGACGTGATGCCGTTCTCCTTCGCCCACTCCCTGTAGGCCTGCTTCTCATCTTCGTCGATGAATTCCTCACCGGGGACATCGGTCGACTTCGCAACGATCTTGCCGTCGGCGTCGATCACATAGCCGGCCTCAGTCCAAGCGGTGGGAAGCGTCACGGACTCGGAAAGAATCGTCACGTTCGTGACATCATCGCCGGGATTCTTGCCCGCGAGAGCTTCATTGATACGTGCGCAATAGTCGACAAAACCAACACCATCAGCAACCTTCGCGACAGCGCCGGTTACAGTGCTCTCGTACGACGCGGGAAGGATAATCGAATCCTTTGCACCGACTTCAAAGGTGACATCGCCGTCAACGGCCTTGAACTTGAAATGATAGTCGTCCGTAACATTGGCCGTGAGCGCGAACTTGCCCGTACCCTTGATGCCGGTGACGGTCGTCGTATAAGGCGAATAGCCGTTCGAGATCGTCACATCGGACGTAAGCTCGAGCGTCGTATCAATCGTCGCGACCTTGGCGATGTGACCGGTGAACGCGGGGAGCTTGACCGTGGAGCCGGCCGAACCGAAGTTGGCGGGATTCCAACCGTTCGACAAGGTGAGGCCCGTAAGATCGACCGTGCCCGTCCATTCGCTCGAGAAATGATTGCTACCGGCAATCGAAGCTCCCGATGCAATTTCGAGGATACCGGCGCCGGTAACCGAACCGAGAGTCACGGCACCGTTAACCTTGGCAACATGATCAGCCAGCATCAACATCTTGCACGAGATATTCGCGCCGCCGGCGATTTCAGTCGTACCGGCCGCCTGGTTGCCTGTCCAGCCAACGCTGAGCGTACCAGATCCGGAAATATTGGCGTTCGCGCCGATATTGCCATAGAGGTAAACAGTGGAATTGCAAACGATCGTCGTATTGTCGGGGATGCTCGACTTGAGATTCGCGTCACTTGCGAACTTAACCGTGTAGCCGCTCGGGACGTTGTCAAGAGTCGCACTCCAAACATTGTAATACTTGCCGCTCTTGATGACAATCACATCACCGGCAATAAGTTCGGTAACGGCAGTACCATCTTCAAGGACATATTCAGGGGTGTTGTTCTTAAGATAAACATCGCCGGGCTCACGCGAGGGAGTCGCAATCACCTCACCGTAAATTTCACCAAGAATATTCCAACCGCTCGATGTCGAGACATTGGCATTCCACCACAGGAGACCATTAGTAGCCGGGCTTACATTGGCACCTTCAAGTTGCGCGCAAGTAGCACCCGCACGGTCGCCGGTCTGAGCGGTATGATCCGCTAAACACGGAATAACATCATACACAACGCCAACGGAAAGCGACGGCTCAGAGCCCTCGGCAAACGTATAAATCGAAGTTCCGCGCTTGACCTGCGACGCTTCAGCAGCAGCCGTATTAACGACAACCTCGCCGCCCGCGACACGTCCTTCAGTGTAATAATCCGTGCCGTCAACCGTAATCTTGTAGCACGGCGTCGTCCGGTCGCGATTGGGACGATCAGCGATGACGATCTTCGTCAACTTAACCGTCGATCCGGCAGGAGCTTCAGCTGTTGCACGCAGGCATAGCTTAATACCCTCGTTACCAGCCTGATTGACACTTGTAATGTTCGAATTAAGATTCGACCATATGACCGTAGCACCAACTTCGCCGGTCGTCTTGATCGCGGCGAGTTTCGAGTTTGCCGCGCCCATCTGAGCGGTGGTCGAGTCGGTGATTTCCTCGCCGTTCGCCATCAGGCAAATGCGCTTGCCGACATTGACTTCATCAAGCTCCATCGTAACATCACCGCCGTTAGCGGTAAGGTCGAAGAGCTCCTCGTTATCCGCCATAACCGTGCAGGTCGTGCCGGACGGAACCGCCGACGTGTCCGCGGTAATAACGGGATCTGCCGCAGAACCGGCGAACGCGCCAAGCGTCAGCGCCGTAGTAACTATAGCTAATAGTTTTTTCATTTTGGTTTCCTTAGTTGTTCGTTGTTATTATATCATATTTATCGTTAAACTTGTCAACTCGTAAAATCTTTCTTTCACACCCCTACGTATTGGTGATTTGGTCGGACACACGAACTATTTTGTCAATCTGCATTGGCTAAGTCAGAAATACGTGTTACGGCAAGCGCCATGTCAAGATCGTGAAGACCCGGATACGCGGCAATCATCGTCTTAACGGGGATCCGCTTAACGATATCCTTGCTACTGAGACCGGTTTCCCACTGGTAAAAGGCATAGAACTGACCGATCCAATCAGCCGGAATCGAATCAATCGGCGCACCCTCTTGGAAATTGTAGTTCTCCTTTTCCACGAAATACTGTTTGATTTCACTATCAGTCATGTTCGCGGGAATCGCGTCGGCAAAATCAATTCTGCCGCGCAGCTCGCTAGCCAAATACGACGAAATGAAGTTCTCGCCGTCAGCAGTAGGATTCTCTCTAGCAAGTCTCGCAAAGAGACGCCCTTGGGTTTCGGCGATCTCATTTCGATATGCTATAGGATATGCGGGCTTCATTCAGATCAAATCCGTGCCAAAATCATGGTGTTCCTTCCCCAACCCGAAGGTCGGGGTGAAGGATTCTTCATGACTACCATGATAGAGCTTGAGCTTCATCGACTTTCCTTACGCCTGCTTACGCTTAAGTGCGAGCGCGCCGAGGCCGAGGAGGAGCATAAGTCCGCTCGTCGGTTCGGGGACGACAAAGCCCGAGAACGAGTACGGGCTCGAGGGCGGCCGCGAGCCGGCCTCAGCCGCATTCCAAGTATTCTGCATAATATCGCCGTACGAGGAAGCGCTGCCCGAAACCGCAATCTGGTTAAGCGCGTCATTATAGAGCGCAACGAGATAATTGGTATAGGGCGAGGCCGTGACGCCGCCGACGGCAATCGTCGACTGCGCTGGGTTCACGCTACCGATCTCGTAGTACGACGAAATCGACGTATAGTTCACTCCGTCATTCGACGCATAGAGCTCCGCGTACTGTGCGCCGGTTACGTTGCTGCCGGACATATCCACCGTCCAATAGAGGTAGATATCGGCCTTGGCGAACATCGCCGTCATCATCATCGCCGCAATCGTAATAAGCTTCTTCATAGTCTGTTCTTTCCTTAAATCAATTCTCTATATTCAACCTATTACTTCTTGATGAACCAGAAGGCCTCGCCGACGGACATCGTAGGATCTTCCTCGATATCGCCGTAGATTTCCTCGCCGTTGATTACCTTCTTGAGGCCGTAGGTCGTCCACTTCGCACCCGAGTGCGTATAACTATAACGCTTACCGTTGAACTTGACGGTGATGTCGCCATCCGTATTCGAAGCGGGGACATAACCGGCTTCCATCGTCGGATTGCCGACGAGGTTGTGACCGGTCGTAAGCTCGACCTCTGCACCCGTCGCGTTCATATCGCCGAAGGTGACAATCTGACCCGCCGTCGTGACCCAAACGCCCTGACCGCACTTAAGCGCGGCTTCCGCCGGATCAATGCCTTCGGAGTTCTCTCCGCCAGCACGAGTAATCGGCTGCTGCTTCCAGGTCTTATTCGACTGAAGCGTCCAGGCTTCATACTGGCCGTCAATCCACGCCATAAGCGTATCGTCCTTATTGAGGAGCGCCGTATTGAGGAGCGTAGCCACAGTCTTACCCTTGAACGGCACCGCAACCGCAGTCGTCACGCGATCAGTCGTCGTCTCCGCCGCCTTCGCCGAGACTACACCGAGGGTTTCGGTCGCAATGACCACACCGGACTTCTTCGCACTGATCGTGTAAACGCCAGTCGTGAGCGGGATCTTGTTATCCGCTACTGCTTCGCCTCCTTCAGTCACTACCTCAACCGAATCAGCACCTTCCGGAACAACAATCTGAATACCATCCGCAGTCGGCTTAACGTCCTCTTCGGGAATTACAATCTTGGCAATGATCTTACCATCGACAATCACATAACCGTCCGGCACCGTCTCGTTCGTATAGCCGGTATTAATGACATCATCTCCGGCCTTGACGCGGGCAATGACGTCCGCATCCGTGTAGTAATACGTTGTACCTACCTTCGCGAGCGAGAGATGGACTCCTGCAGCCGTGACCGCACCCTTGAAATCAGCATGCTCTTCGATATAAATTTTCGGCGTATTCGACCAGCTCTTGGCAATCGTACTATAGACATCGCCCTTGAGCGTCTTAATCGTCGCGTCTGTCTGGGTAGAACCATCCGTAATTGTGAAGGTTCCCGAGATCGTCACTTCACCGTCAAAGCGCTCCCACTTAATCCAGCCAGAGCAATTCTTCAGCGTAATCTTCTTACCACCTTGCGTCGCATACTTAGCAGGAAGATTGTTCAGTCCAGAGATACCATCGTACTCAACTGCGCCCGGGCCAACGATGCTCACGTCATCGAGAGCGACCGAAGCCGTTGTGGCTCCGTCATTCTTTGCGATTTTGAGAACGGCAGTAGATTCCGTTACGCTAATCGGGGTCGCGATTGTCGCTGCACCGGCAACCTTAATCGTGGCGTCAGCATAAACATCAAGACCGCACGTAAGCTGCTGACTATTCGTCGCGCCGGCGCCGGTTATTTTGCCGCCATCGCGAAGAATGATATTCGCCGCGCCGGCCGCTGCCGCAAGCGTCTGACGCGTATTCCCGCAGTCAAGCGTGCCCGAGATGTCAATCGTCTTCGCATCCGCGAAATTAATCTCGTCAGTATTTGCGAGCTTCGCCGTCGCACCCGCGGCAATCGTCACGTCCGTATTGAGCTTGGAATGGCCAAACGTAAAGGCCTTCGTACCGGCAATCGTCACAGGAATGCCCGCAAAGTTGCCCGAGTAAGTCGACTCCGCACGATTCATCGCAATCGTAAGCGTATCACGGGTCATATCCTTCGAGAATGCGCCTCTACCGGAGAGCGCACCGATCGTGAAGTTGACATCGGGATTGCCGAGGTGCAACGTACGACCCTGAGGAATCTCAACATCAACCGTCGCATCGAGCGCTGAAGCACGCTCAAACCAGAAATCCTTATCCTGAATCGTAATCTTGCAGTTACGAATCGACGAACCATTCTTCATACCCCAGTTCTGACCACTGGAAAGAATGACAAGAGCTGAACCCGCTCCTTCACCGGAAACATTATAGAGCTTATTACCGTTCGTCGCGTAAATCTTAAGAACGGCACCTTCGGCAACCTTGATTGCGCCAATGCTCGTATCTGCCGCACCATCTTCATTGATAACAACAGGAGACGAAGAAGTGCCGCCACTCACACGAATCGAGCCATCGTTCGTCGTCGTGGATTGCTTAATGCCGGTGCTCGTTGCAAGGTCAAGCGTCACGCCGCTGCCGATCGTGTGACTACCGATCGCAAAGCTACCACCATTGGCAGCGAGCTTGAGCGTAGCCGATTCAACGCCTTCGGCCTTATTGATGGTAAGCGAAATAAGATCAATCGCCGACTTAGCCGTCAACGTGCAATCACCCGAAACGTTAATCGTGAGGTTCTGAGTCTCGGCGCCAATTACCGTCGAATCCACAGACTCTGACGACAAGGAAATCGTCTGGTTGGGATCGGCGTCCGCGTAATCAACATACGAAAGAACAATGCCGTCAGACTCGGAGGTAATCGTATAGTCGCCGATATTGCCGTCAACCGAGAGCGAAGTAACCTTGGTCGCCGTCACAGCGGTGCCTTCAGAATTCTTAATCGTCACGGAAACATCGTTCGGGACGGTAAGCGTGCCCTTGCTCGTTCCGCCGATCTTAACCAACAACTTCTTGGAAATCTTCTTATTTGAGGCCTCGGCGGAAAGAGTCGCTTCGCAAGACTTGATATTGTGGGTAAATCCGGCGTTTCCGGAATACTTGACGGAGCCATTGCCGGTCAAGTAATAATAAGCCGTATAACCTCCATTCTGAGGAACAGCATTCCACGTCACACCTTCATCGTTCGCGACATAGTAGTAAACGTCGTTATTCGACGTACCGCCGCCGTAGGCGTTGAAGATAATCTTCGAGGTCGCGTCAACATGAATCTTCTTCGTTCCCGCGCCGCTCTGAAGCTTCTGAATCTTGCGCACAGTGACCGTTACACCATTGTACACGCCAAGTTTCGTCGCCCAGCCTTCTATAAAGTAAGCCGAGATCTCTTTTGTACCACCCTCGGGGATGATATTGCCATCAAGAAGCGTCCACTCGTATTTACCCTCTGCCTGTCGAGTCACGCCAGGAGGTGTATCATTATTACTACCATTATAAGAACCTGTATGAGGCGCGTTATGCCCTTTAGTGTGCAAGTCTGTATTGGAATTTTCGTATTCCGTGTATAGCGCATCATTGTCAGACGGCTCCGTGCTTAACGAAACACGCCAGTTGTTCGTATTATCCCAATTACCATCGGCTCCTACGAAATACCACTTATATTCCTGCCCATCTCTCGTAATGTCCGCCCACACACATTGCGCGAGCAGTGACGCGAACGCCATCATGACTATTTGCTTTACTCTTTTCATTGTCTTTTCTTGTTGATTGTTAGTTTATTAGATTGTTGATGGAATTATGCAAAAGCTAAAGTTCCTTCAGATACTTGAGCCGGGAGCCCTGCGCCAAAAGATATCTTGAAAGTCACATTCTGCCGCTCGCTCGTTGAGGCAAGCTTACGAGCGCCGGCTGATCTCGCAAACAACTTTGCTATCATCTCACGCGCCAGATACTTGGCCTTAAGTCCATTAAACTCTGCCTTGAATGATGCGTCGGACATCGCACTCGCGAGTTCAGCCTTAGTCTCTCGCATGCTTGCAGCCATCTCAGGTGTGATTTTCAGCTTCATTATTCACCTCCAAAAAGATCCTTCTTAATCTTAAGCGCCTTGCGAATCTCGGACAAAGGCGTTTTCGCCGTAGTCTTTGCAAACGCGTGCAAAATCACTACAACATCTCCGTCATCATAGCAATAAAAGAAGCGCTCATTACCCTTCGTTACAATGCGGATGGAAAACAGGTTCTCGTACTGATCAAACCGCTCACCTTGTGGATATACAAGATACCCTCGATCCGCCAAGATACCCTTCGCGAGCAAATATTTACGCTGCGACAAAGGCGACATCCCCTTCGCGAACTTCTTGACCGCTTCGGTCTCATATATTTGCTTCTTAGACATCTCTACGGCTTCACTCTGATAAAGTCAAATAGCCGCCCACACACACTGCGCGAGCAGAGACGCGAAGCAAAAAGCGCAGACCTTGCGCAAGAAGCTCGATTTCTTTGTCATAGTTTTCATTTCGTGTTGGTTGTTGTTTTGTTGTTTAAATGTGTTAGAGAGTTGGAATCAAAGCTCGTCGTGAGTAATCTCAGCATCTCGCATAATTCGACGTTGTGTACCAGGCGTCAGATCTTAGTAACTGATGAATCCTCAAGATAGAGCGTAATCGCCTCTTTTAGATTGGCGTGAATTTCATCAAGCGTCGCGCCCTCGGTATAACAACCGGGTAGGCCGGGGACCTCAGCGGAGTACCAGCCATTAGTCTCTTTATGCAACACTGCTGTATAATAAGACATACCCTTCTCCTTCAACCTATGAGCAGAGACGCGAAAGCCATTGCGCAGACCTTGCGCAAGAAGCTCGATTTCTTTGTCATAGTTTTCATTTCGTGTTGGTTGTTGTTT
>JAZLMG010000017.1:0-22902 GCA_045598585.1 Kiritimatiellia bacterium | reverse complement strand
GAGGGCTTCGCTCAGCTCTTGGAAGCGATGCTTATCAAAGACCGCGAGGCACGCGTTCAGAACTGGCCGGATGTGATTGAGATGGCGAGTCACGTCGCCCAAGGCGGATCTTTCAAGCCTCGCCCGAAAGGCACCGCCCCCTCCTCTCTCCGTCTGATTTAAGCACCTCCCCACGATTAGGGGTTCGAAGACATAGAAGTCTTCGATTGGTGGGACTGGGGAGAATCGAACTCCCAACCTACGGTTTAGGAAACCGTCGCTCTGTCCAGTTGAGCTACAATCCCGAAACTATAAAATTCAATCAGCGGATATTATATCATATTTCAGCCGCTCAAGTATAGGGGTCGGCAGAATAAATATTGCATCCGTGACTCCGATGGTCGCATAGCGCCCGCCCTCCGTCTCATTACCGACGAGGAGATTCTTGCGCGGCACATCAAACGAGGAACGATCGATCGAAACGATCAAATACGGATCTTCCAACCCGAAAGCGCGCAGATCTTGCGGTTCTGGATGAATCTTCACGACTTTTTCAGCTACCAACGACTCGAAAACCGAAAGTATCGCCTTCACCGCCGCTTCATTGACCTTCGAGGCTCCAACCGGGCGCTCTGCCGACCAGATACGACGCGAGGCATCATAAACCGCCGACATCGGCTTCTCAATGGAAGTTCCATCAAGCACTATGCGCTTTATCGTTTCAGGCGCGATCTTAATGATTTCGCGACTGCGGAGGTCTTCGATATTGCCCGCCTTGAAAAGCATAACATTCGCTAATGCGGCACCTTCGGCATCATCATTGACGAAGACTTCCATTCCCCCGGCTACCGTATCTTCATGAGTAAAAGAAACGAGTCGCGCGAGGAACGCGGTCATATTCGCCGCATCGACCTCGGCCAACATCGGCGACTCGAATCGCCATACGCGATCATTTCCCTTCTTAAGAAGAAACTCTTCATCATCCTTGCGAAGGCGAACCGAGGTAATCTGCTCAATCTCATACGGGAAAAGACGGTTGTCGACGAGCGCATCGGCACTGGCCAAAAGCTTCGCCTTCATATCTCCCTCGATGGTGACGATGGAACGACCAAGATCGGTAAGCACGTAAGAACTGCCGTCACCCACTTCCTTGCCGATTGCAAAGCGTGTCTCGCGACCATCGTCGCCACCGATCGTAATCTTTATCGTACCATCGCCATCAAGTCCGTAACCGGATAAGACCGAGCGCGGAATCTCCGAGAGTGCACTTGCCGCATCTGTCGGCCAAACGAAATCAACGGCTTCTAATTGACAAAGCGAAGTTATGAGTTCCAAGACTTTCGCATTCGACGTCCTCATCCCGTTATCGAGCAACCACAAGTATCCCTTCTTCGTGAAGGAAGCAATCGGTACGGATCCAAGCTTGATATCAAGTTTTCGAACATGCTCCGGTGTCTCGGTCATTAAACGATGGACGCGGAAATGATTCGCCTTGCGGGCGAAAAGCTCATAAACCTCACTGTTAAGCACATAAACGATCGGTTCGTCTTTAATCTCGGCGTAAATCCCATCGCCGGAAGGAGTATTCGAGCCAAACTCGAGCACCTTCTCGCCATTATCGAGCTTGCAAGTGACAGTCAAACGAGGTTCATCAAGATTGAAATCCTTTTCACTTCTCCCCAAACGCAAAAGTTCGCTATCGGAAATCGACTCGATAAACGGCACAATCGTAAGCGCGTCCAAAAGCTTCAAGACCTCGCGCTCGTCGGCCTTGCCGGGCAATGGCTCGACTACCGACCACGATTTCTCGCCTTTTTCAAGCGTCACAATCGGCTTTTCAGCCGCTGCAATCGAAATCGCCTTGATTTTCACCTCAGGACGAAGCACGGTAACCTTAAAAACCTCGGCAGGAGAAATGTCGGTACTGAAATCAAGGAACAAATGAGTGCCGAGTACCAACGCTATCGCAATCAAGAGATAGACGATATAACGAGAATTACTCATTGACGATGCCTCCTCTTCGCGACCGCAAGCATCATCATCAAGAACACGATTCCGGGGATAACAACCGCGCTCAAGAATGTGAAATTAACGCGCGTACGACGATCCATGCCGGTAACGAACTGATTCCACTCTTGACCACTGCCGACGGAAGTGTCGGAACCGGCCAGAAACGCGATCGAATTAAGGAAAAAGTCTCGGTTCGCATTTTTACGAGTGGCAAGCTGTGCATTAAGCGCGAAGGAAGCGTCTCCTATCACCACGAGGCGAGTCGGACGAATCGCGATATCCTGTCCGAGTAAGGCGCCGCGCTCCACCGCCGCTACAAGGGTTTGATTGCCCAGCATCGCGATAGACGAAAACTCGAGCTTATCCGCAGCACCTTCGAACCTTGCCGCGCTCGAACGCTCGAAAACAATCGGCTTGTCAATTACGATCTGAGTTCCATTCAAAGGTTCTGTAATCACATGCGAAGAGAAGTCATCGACAACCACATCACTTCCCGACATCGTTCGCGCACCCTTGAAAACACCGCGCGAAGCGAGCACGCCCCACTGAGGCAAAATCGCCGAGATACCACCTTCTTCCGAGTCCATCATAACGAGTACGCGACCGCCCTGCTTAAGGAACTGATCGATTTTGATTAGTTCGCTACGCGAGAAATCGGTCTTCGCTCCTGCAATGATTATGAGCGCGCAGTCGGAGGGAATCGCCTTTTCGCCGGTAAGATCGATATCAACATTTCTGAAGCCCTCATGCGCAAGATCGCGAGCTATCGCACTCATACCCCAGTTGCCGTAATCCGAATAGGAAATCTCGTTATGGCCCTTGGTCCAATAGATGGTTTGACGATGGAGCGACTTGGTGAAACGCGAAATCGTCGAAGCGACGCGGCGTTCATCGACACCTTCATCAATTGGCATCGTTATGAACATGCGCTGACTCTCGAAAACGACATCACGCTCTTTCGCGCCACGTCGAACGAGACGCTCTGACTGAGCGACATCCCAAGAAGGATCGACGATTCGATAAGTGATCTTAGCACCGGAAAGCGAATCGGAGGTCTCTTTAAGTGCCTTGAAAAAGAATTCCACTTCTCGAGCCTTCGAATCAGTGCGCGGCAGAAACGCTGTAACCGAAATCTCCCCGCGCGCTTCCGCCAGAATATTGCGAGTTCTGTCGGAAAAACGGCGCTGCCCATTGATCGGGAAGTCCCATGTCGGCCCCAGGCGAATCGCTAGTCCTACAAGAATCACCGAAAGGAAAAGAGTCAAAAGAACCGTAATAGCCGTCGAAACTCTGAACGGATATGCGTTTCGTCCGATATAGCGAAGCGAGACGATAACTCGCGTCGCGACGAAAAGCATTGCCAACGCAACGATAATATAACTGACGATCACGCCGAAGTCATAAAGTCCGGATGCGATGCTGATAGCATGCGCATCGAACGGCATTTCACCGTATTTCGCGCCACCGCCGGTCGACCAAGCGATCAAAGCCGCCCAAAGTCCTCGAGGTAACGCTATCATCGCGACAAGCGAAGCGCAAGCCGACGCGGCAGCATGCGAAAAGAATGCGCTCATCGAGACCGCTATTGCAGACCAAAGAGCCCCCTGCAATGCAAGCGCGAACATCCCGGGCAGGAACTCAACGACCTTAGCCGCGCTCACGACTGAAGGCACAAAATAATAAAGCTCAAAAAGCGAGGCGACGAGAGACACACCGCTCGCGAACATCGTCATAAAGAAGACGCCGAAAAACTTCCCAAGAACATATTCTCTCTCTGCAACCGGCGAAGACAAGAGCACATCAATACGACCCGTAAGCCGCTCATCACTCCACACATCCATCGCGAGAAATGCCGCAAGCGCCGGCAAAAGCGGCGAAGCGGAAATCGTCCAAATCGCCGCGAGCGAGAAATTCCCGCCTTCGGCATGTTCGATATTGAACGCGAATAATACCGCGACGCCGGCTAAAAAGCCTCCAATCGAAAGCGCTGTCGAATAGAGGTTACGCGCCATCCCGATTGTGCGTCTGAAAGTAGCCGTAACCGGAGTCATTTCTTCGAGCCTTTCAAGATCAAATCGATACGATCCCTCAGCGCCGAAGCTTCAACGCCGCTTGTGGGAATCTCCGACTCGATTATGCCGTCTTTCAAAACCAAGAAGCGCGTCGTCCATTTCGCCATATCTTCGATATCATGACCGGTTGCAATTACCGACGAAAAGGCCGCAGCGTTTTGTAAGATCTCGGCAACCAACAGGCGCATCGGCCGATCGAGACCGGCAAGAAAATCATCGAGTAAAAGAACTCGAGGGCGAAGCATCAGCGCATCAGCAAGTTGCACGCGCTTCTTCAGCCCGAACGAAAGCTTCCTGATCGTCGTTTTCGCGATTTCCTTGATGCGGCACATTTCCATCGCCTCATCAATTCGGCGGCGAATTCGCTTTTCCATCTCACCTTTAAGATGAGCGCGATAATTAAGATAATCGCGAACGGTCATATCCTCATAAAGCGCCGGCTCTTCGGAAAGATAGCCAAGCTGACGGCGGAATTTCATCGGCTCCTCGCTCGCATTGTGACCGTCGAAGAGAATATTGCCACCATCAGGTATAAGCAAAGTCGCAAGAACCTTAAGCAGCGTCGTTTTCCCCGCGCCATTAGTACCTATGATCGAAACCGTTTCACCGGGAGACGCGACGAACGAGACGTTTCGAAGAACTTCGCGCCGACGATAAGAAAAGCTTAAGTTTCGAACTTCAAGCATTAGAGAATCGCTCCAAGATTCATGGAATGAGACGCCTTGAGAAGCACTTTATCGCCGGACTTTAAAATCGAAGGAATCGCAACTTTAAGTTTCTCGACCGTTTCGAAGCTCTCGCAAGCAGGACATTTCGCGCTCGTTTTACCTACGGCAAAAACCGCATCAAGTCCCAACGAAGCCGCATATTCGAAGACTTGGCGATGGAGGGACTCGCTATTCTCCCCAAGCTCGAACATATCGCCGAGAATCGCAATTTTACGACCTTCAAGCGCGGCAAAAGTCTTCAACGCCGCCTTCATCGAGTCGGGATTCGCGTTATAAGTGTCGTCGATGAATTCGACACCGTCCTTTTCAACCTTGCGCCAACGTGCCCCAGGGAGCATAAAGTTCTTAAGCGCTTCAACGGCCTTCTCGCTCGTAAGACCGAAATGCGAGGCCGCGGCGAACGCGAGCGCGGCATTTTTAAGGTTATGTTCGCCGGGGAGCGTCTTCGCCATCGCGTCCTTGAGCCATTCGGGAGCAGGACCTACCGAGCCCGGCAAAAGATCCGAATCGGCATGAGAGAAGCCGAGTTCGGCGCGCTTAAGAAGCGTCCCCTTTTCTTCCGCAATTCCTTCGCGAGTCTTGAAAAACTCGAGATGTGCAGTGCCGACATTCGTGACGAGACCGACCTCAGGTTCGGCGATATCACACAAGGCGGCGATCTCGCCCGGATGATTCGATCCCATTTCGACAACGAGATACTCGGCATCTTCCGGGCAATTGAGAATCGTAATCGGGAGTCCGATATGGTTATTGAAATTACCTTCGGTCGCGTAAGTCTTCCCAATCGCCGAGAAGAACGACTTAACGAGCTCTTTCGTCGTCGTCTTGCCCGCGGAGCCGGTAATTCCGATAACCTTCGCCTTTATAGTTCTGCGATATTCTTGAGCGAGTTTCTGAAGTTCCTCAAGCCCGTCAACAATTCCCGCAGCGCCCTTTTCAAGCGCTTTGGGAATATAGTCATGTCCGTCCACCTTTTCGCCTTTTAACGCGACGAAAAGCATGCCGGGCTTCACGAGCCGGGAATCGAAAGTCGCTCCCGAAAACTTTATCAAGCAACGCCTCGCTTGGAATTGCGATAGAACTGAACGAGATTCTTAACGGCGTCTAAAGGCTCGACATCGTTTTCGACGCGTTCAAGCGCCTGCGAACGGTTAAGACCTTCGCGATAAATAAGACGATGAGCATCCTTCAACGCGGAAATAGTCGCCTTATCGATGCCGCGACGAGTAAGACCGACGACGTTAACACCGATTACCTTGCAAGCGCCGTCGACCATATCGCAGAGCATATAGGGCGGGATATCCTGACGAATCTTCGTGTAGCCGCCGACCATCGCGTGAGTACCGACCGTGCAGAACTGATGAGCGCCGGACATACCGCCGACAATCGCGTAATCTTCAAGATGAACGTCACCCGCGAGCTGAACCGAGTTCGAGCAGATGCAATGGTTGCCCATAACGACGCCGTGCGCCGCGTGGCAGTAGCACATAAAGAGGCAGTCACTTCCGATAATCGTCTTTTCACCATCAGCAGTACCGAGATGAACCGTAGCGCACTCGCGAATAACGGTTCTGTCGCCGATTTCAATGTAAGAAACCGAACCATCCTGATACTTGAGATCCTGGGTTTTCATGCCGATAAGGGCATAAGGGAAAATCTGGCACTGCGAACCGAGCGTCGTATGTCCATCGATGATCGCACCTTGCTGAATGATTGTACCATCACCGATTTTGACATTTGCGCCGATCCTGGCATAAGGACCGACTTCAACATCCGCGCCGAGAATGGCGCCATCTTCAATAATCGCTGTAGGATGTATGAGGGACATGACTATATTCCTTTCTCTTAAAGATGTTTACGAGTGAACTTCGCCGCCAAAACGAAGCAGACGATGACGGGGAGCCAAATCAAGATTTCAGGGTGAACCTTAGAATACTTCTCCAAAGAGAGCATCAAGATGATCACCATATAGTAGCCAAGCGATACGCCGAGCGAAATCGCCATACCGATCGAGCTTTCCTTGCGCTGAGAACGAATGCCGAGCGGAATGCCGATGCAAACGAAGCAAATCGATGCCATCGCGAAGACGAAACGCTTATTGAACTCGACTAATGTCTCGGTCTTTTCGGCCCTTAGATACTTGCGGTTGATTTCGACATCTTTACCGTCTTTATCTTCAATCTTGGCGATGTTCGAATTCAGTTCTCCGACCTTTTTGATAACTTCAAATGTGCGATAATCTTTCAGTTTACGATTATACTCTTTCGACTTGATAACATCCTTCATCACATACGAAAAGCGTCCGGAACGCGCCATTGTCGGATGATCTTCGTCCAAGGGGTCGATCGTCATTTGATAAAGATCGAGATTTACGTCACACCCGTTTTGAATGACGAGCGCTTTCGCTGCGGTAATCATACGATCGATCTTAGGATTTGAATAATCGAAGACGATCAAATCATAAAGCCAGTTGCCTTCCTTGGAACTGAAATAGATTTTTACTTTCGGGAAATCGTTGATTACGCGGCCCGCTTCCAATACGCTAAGTCCCGTGCCGACCGATACCTTCGATTTCAAGGTTCGGCGAACTTCATGCCCGCGCGGCACGATTTCGTTATTGATGAAGAAGCTGATTCCCGTGCAAACAATCGCAAAGATTATCGGCCACTTCATCACCGAGACGAGGTTGATGCCGCACGCCTTCATCGCGGCGATTTCGCTATCGGCGGAAAGTCGCGAGAAGACGAGAACGGAGCTTACCAAGAGCGCCAGCGGCATCGACCACTGTAATGTCTCGGGAATCGAAACAAGACAGAATTGACCGACCAAGCTAGGCGCTACACCATCAAGAATAAAACTGATGATTTGAACGAGAAGACCAATCGTAAGTACGAATGAAAGCACCAAGAACGCGAGTACGAAACTCGAGAGGAAGGACCCGAAGACGTATTTATCGATCGTTCTCACGTTTTTACTTAACCTTCAAAAGGAAGTGATTCTTCTTACCCTGGCGAAGAACGGCGAGACGGCCTTCGACGAGATCCTTATCTTCGAAGATCGTCTTATCGTTAACCTTCGCATCATTCAAAGAAAGGCCACCTTGCACCGCCATACGACGCGCTTCACCATTCGACTTGAACATACCGGCCTGAGCGGCAATCATGAAGACGGGCTTTCCGATGATTTCTTCCTTAGCCATTTCGGCGCTCGGAACATTCGCGAAAATCTTCTCCAAATCCGCCGCACTCTTAGGCGCATCGCTCGAGGACTTCCCGCCGAACAAGGCCGCGGTCGTTTCCTTCGCGAGCTTAAGGCCCTCCGACCCATGAACCATAAGCGTAAGTTCGTCGGCGAGAGCTTGCTGCGGAATACGCGCTTCGGGATGAGCCTTCATTTCGGCTTCGAGCGCGGCGATTTCTTCTAGGCTCTTCATCGAGAAGACCTTCAAATAGCGAATGACATCCGCATCATCGGCGCGAAGGAAGTACTGATACCACTTGAAAACGGGCGTCATTTCGCCGTTCATGAAAAGCGCGTTACCTTCGGACTTGCCGAACTTCTTGCCCGTCGAATCAAGGAGCAAGGGGAAGGTAAGACCATAGGCCGATTTCTGGCGCATCTTACGAACGAGGTCGGTACCCGCAGTGATATTACCCCACTGATCGGCGCCACCGACTTCCATCTGGCAACCGAAATTGTCGTAAAGATGGAGGAAGTCGTTACCCTGGAGAATCTGATAAGAAAACTCGGTAAAGGTCAAAGCGCCTTCCGACGCTTCGAGACGTTTCTTGACCGATTCCTTAGCGAGCATCTGGGGAACGCGGAAGTTGATCGCGATATCGCGCAAGAATTCGATCGCGCTCGTACCCTTGTACCAGTCGTAGTTATCGACCATAATCGCCGCGTTCGGGCCGTCGAAGTCGAGAATGCGCGAAAGATTATCACGAATACCCTTCTTATTCTCTTCGACTTGTTCGACGGTAAGCATATTGCGCTCCGCCGACTTGCCCGAGGGGTCGCCGATAAGGCCCGTAGCGCCGCCAACGAGTGCAATGACCTTGTGGCCGGCCTGCTGAAAGCGCTTCAAAACCATAATGGAAACGAGGTTACCCGCCTGGAGACTTTTCGCCGAGGGGTCGAAACCGCAATAAATCGTCATGGGCTTTTCGAGCGCTTTTTCAATCTCCGGATCGGTAAGCGCCTCGACGAGTCCACGTGCCTTCAATTCTTCAAGTAAGTTCATATATGAATATTATACCATATTTCGCTTGATAAAGAAAGTCCTTTAGGCCATCTTCATTTAGTCCAAAACTTGACGTATTCCGCCAGGAAGCGATCGAGCATTTCGCGATTCTTAAAGGCGCGAGCCGTCGCTTCGGCGGGATCTTTCGTCAAAAGAAGGTACTTCATGTAGTCGGTCTTGAAATCTTTAAAGGGCTTGTTGCGGATTTCGTCGAGCCCCTCTTCGATAAAGACGGCTATCGACCAGGCGAGACGATACTTGAAACGGCGCTCGAGATTCGTCCCCTCGTAAAACTGCTCGTAGTTCATCTGAAGAAGCGCGGGAATATACTTCGCTACTTCCTCGAAGCTGGCGGTAATGCCGAGATCTTTTCGCGCGTCCGGCTCTTCGAAATACTGCGCATATCCTTCATTCATCCAAGGAGAAGTCGGGAGCATCGCGGTAGCATAAGATAAATACTGATGGAAAGCTTCGTGGCGAATCGTCTTCATAAGCTCCCCTTCACCATCTTCCGGGAGATACGCTACGAGTTCGCGGCGTTCTGGGCTCCAAAACGCGGCGGTCCACTCTTTATCTTCACCGACAGCCGTCAAATACTTCGACTTATCGTCGAAAATACGCGCAACACAAAGGGTATTCGAAGTATCGAGTTTCGTGGGCCAGGTCTTCTTATAAAGCTCGCGCATCCGCGGCAATTCTTCTTTAAGCTTTTCGACAAACTTCGAAGAGCGCGGCAAATCGGACATGACAACAATCTCGCCGATATCTTCTACCTGCCAACTCTTGTAATTCTCGACTGAGTGCTTGCAGTCGCGAGCGAGTAGGGAGCGCTCGGTAACGTTTGAGACGTTTGAGAGGTTCGAGAGGTTATAGAAGTCTTCAGCTAAAAAGCGCTTTTCGAAATCTTTTCGAAGAACTTCGCGCTCATCCTGAGAGCCGTCGAATTCCCAAGTCGCCAAATACCAAGTCTCGGAATCTTTCGGGAGAAAGCCGCAGACTATCGCATTCTCGTTCGTCCCCTCGAAATACTTTACTTCCTTATACCCGCGAATCGGATACTTCGGGTTAACGCCCTTTTCCGCGAGCTCAACGGGAGATAAAAGTTCCATCGCAAGACGCCGCGTCTTTTCATCGCGCCGATAGATATTCTGATGCTTCTTCTCGTACTCGAGGCGCGTCAAAAGTTCGACCGTCGAGAGGTCGATTGGGGGAGCTTCCTCGAGTTTAGCTACCGTAAAAAGTCGGTAGTCGCGATCTTCCCATCTCCCGAGAACCGAGTGGGAGGTCCAGAGGTCCATGCGGTCGTACTTGTCGACGAGACGCTGGACCCCATTGGTACTAGTAGATAAAAAGGCCGCTGCCTTCGGCATGTCCAAGGGACATGGTGTTGTATAGAACAACGAGGCAGCGGCAATTAAAGCGAACACGCTTTAACTTTTCTTTTTATTTAGCAGACGCCCTGAGCGACCATGGCATCGGCGACCTTCGTGAAGCCGGCGATGTTCGCGCCGACAACGTAGTTGCCCTTCTTGCCATACTTCGCGGCGGCTTCCCAAGAGTTGTCGTGAATCGACTTCATGATACCCTTGAGCTTCGCGTCGACTTCTTCGCGCGTCCAGCTGAGACGCTCGGAGTTCTGGGACATTTCGAGACCCGAGGTCGCGACACCACCGGCGTTCGAAGCCTTGCCGGGCGAGTACATGATCTTCGCACCGACGAACTTCTCGATAGCGTCGGGGGTAGAAGGCATGTTAGCACCTTCGGCGACGACCGTGCAGCCCGCCTTGAGGAGATAGTCGGCGTCCTTGCCGTTGAGTTCGTTCTGACGAGCGCAGGGGAACGCGCAGTCGATCTTGTCGGCGATCTGCCAGGAGTTCTTGCCGGCGATGAACTGAACGCCCTTCGCCTTGATCTCGCTGAGTTCGCCGCGCTTGACGGTCTTGAGTTCCATGATCGTCTGGAGGAGATCCGAAGAGATACCGTCCTTGACGTAGATCGAACCCGAGCGGTCAGAGAGCGTGAGAACCTTCGCACCGAGCTGGAGGAGCTTTTCAGCCGCGTAGGTAGCGACGTTGCCCGAACCCGAAATGACGCAGTTCTTACCTTCGAGCGTCTGCTTCTTCATCGCGAGCATGTTCTCGGCGAAGTAGACATCACCATAACCCGTAGCTTCGGGACGGATCAAGGAACCGCCGAAGGAGAGGCCCTTACCCGTAAGGACGCCCGTCCACTCGTTGGCGAGACGCTTGTACTGACCGAAGAGGTAACCGATTTCGCGGCCACCGACGTTCATATCGCCGGCAGGAACGTCGCAATCAGCGCCGATGTGGCGATAGAGTTCGGTCATGAAGCTCTGGCAGAAGCGCATGACTTCGGCGTCGCTGCAACGCTTGCCGGGGGTGTGAGGGCTCTGCTTCGGGTTGAAGTCGGAGCCGCCCTTGCCGCCGCCCATGGGGAGCGTCGTGAGCGAGTTCTTGAAAACCTGTTCGAAAGCGAGGAACTTAAGAACCGAGAGGTTGACCGAGGGGTCGAAACGAAGACCGCCCTTATAAGGACCGATCGCCGAGTTCTGCTGAATACGATAACCACGGTTGACACGGACGATGCCCTTGTCGTCAACCCAAGGAACGCGGAACATGATAACGCGCTCAGGTTCGACCATACGCTCGAGAATCGCGTTCTGTTCATACGCGGGATTCGCCTTGAGGACGGGATCAAGCGTGGTGAGGACTTCTTCGACAGCCTGCATGAATTCAGGCTCGTTCTTGTTCCGCGCGGCGGTTTCCGCGAGGACCTTCTGCACGTATTTGCTCATTATTTTGTTTCCTTTTCTATGGCTTGAGCCGCATCATTCGCGGCATCAAAAAGAGACTTTTCAGCGCGCTTTTCATAGCGCGTAACGACATCGATCGTCGCGTTCACGCGAGCGGTAGCGACCTCATCGTCCTTTACCTCGCCCTTGAGCGCTTCGAGACGCTCGAGCGCCTTCGCCTTGTCACCTGCGAGCGCAATCGAACGCGCCGCGCCGAGCTTCGCGGTAAGGGTCAAGTAGTGAGCGGGATTCTCTTCGGCGAACTTGTCGAAAGCTTCAATCGCGGCATTGTAGTCGCCCGTAGCTTCGAGAGCCTGAGCGCGGCCGACGACCGGAATCGCTTCAAAGCCAGCGGGAGCGGAGCCGATCAAGGCCTCATACTGCTCAAGCGCGGCGGAATAATTGCCGCGGTCGAAATAGCTCTTCGCGAGGCGAAGCTTGAGCGCGCCTTCGGTAGCGGTGCCCGAGAACTTGGCAACCGACTCTTCAAGCTCTTCGGTCGTGTAGGAGTTCACGAGCGCGGCGGAAGCGGCGACGCGAACGGCCTCCTTGTGAGCGACGAAACCGCGATAGCCAAGGACGATAACCGCAGCGACGGCGACATAAATCGCGAGCTGCTTACCGTCTTTTTCCCACCAAGTGATGATAGGGTAGAATTCGGGAGGGATCTTCATTATTCTTTGTTTCCTTTCTCTTCGTATAAGTCGGACCAATAGTTAAGCGTTTCTTCGCTGCGCTTCTCGGCTTTCGCGAGAATGCGGTTGTAGTCGAGCGCATCCAAGAAATCACGGTTGTAAATGAAACGCTGCTTTCCCTTCGTGGGAGCTTGGGAGAGGCGGCGTACCGATTCCATCAGGAGAACCGCGGTAAAATAAGTCGCCTTCGGAATCTTGATCGAATCAAGGAGAATCTGCATGATCTTACGCGCACCTCCGTCCTTCGCGGCAGCTTTGTACATCGCGGTCATAAGAACCGCCGCGCGAAGCCCGTTCGAGACCTCGAAACCCTTCTCCTTCATCATCACTTCATATTTATCGAGCGACTGAAGATAAGTGAAAGTCGAGCTCTTCTTCCCGCCATCGGAGTCGATGAATTTCGCTAAGGGCGGAATCAAATCGCCGAGAAGCCCCGTCTCGTACATCATGCGGAACGCTTCGGCGCTCTTACCGTAGGGGAACAAGCGGAAGATTTCTTCACAAACACGAGGTGTCGCAGCGGTCAAAATCGCAGAGTGAAACTCCTTCATCGCGGCATAAGTCTTCTTCTCGATCGTAAAGCCGAGTCGCGAGGAGAACTTGATCGCGCGCATCATGCGAACCGGATCTTCGCGGAAGCGAATCGTCGGGTCGCCGATCGAGCGGATGATCTTCTTTTTAAGGTCTTCCATTCCGCCCACATAGTCGATAACGGAGAAGTCTTTGATATTATAAAAGAGTCCGTTTACCGTAAAGTCGCGGCGATACGCGTCGGTCTCGGGAGTACCGAAAGTATTGTCTTCGAAAGGACCTTCCGCGGCATGTTCGATGATTTCGCCGACCGTCTGAGAATTCTGACGGAAAGTCGCCGTCTCGATTACCTTTTCGCCGAAGCGAACGTGAGCGAGGCGGAAACGACGACCGATCAAGAAACAATTGCGAAACGCGCGCTTGACTTCGTTCGGCTTAGCGCTCGTCCCGACGTCGAAGTCCTTCGGCTCGCGGCCCATCAAGAGATCGCGAACTCCCCCGCCTACAAGATAAGCCGTGTAACCGAGGGAAGAGAGACGATAGAGAACTTTCAAAGCGTCAGGATCGATGTTTTTGCGAGAAATCGAGTGGTCCGCTCGTTTGTAAACGACCGGTCCTTTTTTCACGACTTTCTTCAAAAATCCGAACATCAATTATCTTTGGTCGGAGCGAGAGGATTTGAACCTCCGACATTCTGCTCCCAAAGCAGACGCACTACCAGGCTGTGCAACGCTCCGTTCTCTTTATTTCGGTATATTATACCAAATTTCAGTCCGCTTTTGCAAGGACTGTGAGCGCGCGAGCGAGCATCGACATGTCGGCTTTGCCCTGATCGAAATCGTTCTTGACGCGTTCATAACGGCGCTGGCACTCCTCGCGCGAGGCCGCACGAACGACGACATCGTTCACGATACCCGAAGCGATTCGATTTACTCCCATATCGGTCGGCGACTTGTACGGGCACTCTTCGCCCATCATGCGCTCCCAAATCTCGCGGAGAATCGGATATGCTTCGACGTCGCGGTTGTAGTTCACGCGGATTTCGCCATGGGCGAGGAAGTGGTGAGGATCGATCTGGTTTTCGTCCTTGAGTTCGAGGGTCGCCGCTTCGTACGCGACGTTCACCGGGTGCATCAAAGGAAGATTCCAAACGGGGAAAGTTTCGAACTTCGCGTACGCCGCCTTATTGCCGCGCTTGACTTCATGGTAAAGCATCGTAAGGCAGGTCGCGAACTTGCCCGAGCCGGGGCCGGGACCCGTGACGACGACTATCGGCTTCGAGGTCGGGATATAGTCGTTACGACCATAGCCCGAATCGGAAACAATCGTATTAAGATCGTTCGGATAGCCCTTGATCGGGTAGTGATAAAAGACGTCGACGCCCTTCTCTTCCAAGGTCTTCGCGAAAGCACGCGCGGTCGGGTGGCCATCGAAGCGCGTAATCGCGACGCCGCGGACGGAAATTCCGTATTCCTTCATCGCCGCGATAAGCTTCAAGGTCTCTTCTTCGTAAGTCGTTCCATAGTCGGCGCGCATCTTCTTCGCTTCGATGTCACCCGCGTAAATGCAAAGAACGAGTTCCGCATCGTCGCCGAGGCTCTGAAGAAGACGAAGCTTCACGTTCGGATCGTAGCCGGGGAGGCAGCGCGCCGCGTGATTGTCATTCATAAGCTTACCGCCGAATTCGAGGTAGAGCTTACCGTATTTTGCGGCGCGGCTCTTGATTTCGGCGGCCTGTTCTTGCAAATATTTCTCGTTGTCGAAACCGATCTTCATCGTCCCATCTCCTTGAGGATTTTTTCGATCTCCACCTTGCAGCGCCCACAACCACCGCCAGCCTTCGTGAAGTTCGTCACTTCTTCGACCGTCGTCAGTTGGTTCTCGGTAATGACGCGGCGGATTTCATTTTCAGAAACGTTGTAGCATGTGCAAACGATATGCTCTTCCAAGTCCTTATTTTGGACTTCGCCGGTCTTGTAATTCTTGATCGCGGCCTCAAGCGCTTCGCGTCCCATTACCGAGCAGTGCATTTTCTGAGGAGGAAGCCCGCCCAAGTATTCGGCGATTTCGGCGTTCGTGATCTTCGAAGCTTCTTCGAGCGTCTTGCCGATGACCATTTCGGTCAAAGCCGAGCTCGAAGCGATCGCGGAAGCGCAGCCGAAAGTCTGGAATTTCGCTTCGGCGATTTTGCCGTCCGCGCCTAACTTGAACTGGAAGGTAAGCGCGTCGCCACAAGCAAGACTCCCGACGGTAGCTGTACCATCGGGAGAGTCTATTTTACCGACATTCCGCGGATTGCGGAAGTGGTCCATCATTTTCTCGGAATAGTCCCACATCTTAGAAGAGAGCAGGTGTCGTCATTTCCGCAGGAATCGGAAGTCCGAGAAGCTTGAGCGCAGTCGGCGCGACGGCCGAGAGGTTCGCCTTCTCGACGAGCTTCGTGCCGGGAGCGTCCTTCGCGACATAGAAGCACTCGACGAGGTTCAAAGTGTGCGAAGTCTTGGTGAGGCCCGTCTTGTAGTCGACCATCTGTTCGGCGTTGCCGTGGTCGGCGAAGATAAGAACCTGGGCGTCGAGCTCCATAAGGCGAGGAAGAATCTTGCCGATGCACTCGTCAACGACTTCGACGGCCTTCGCGGCGGCCTTGTCGTCACCCGTGTGGCCGACCATATCGCAGTTCGCGTAGTTGACCGCGATGAAGCCATAGGGATTGTTCTCGAGGCGCTTCAAGAGCTCGTCGGTAACCGTGTACGCGTCCATTTCGGGGTGGGAAGCGAACGTCGCGGGGTCGAAGCGGCTAGGAACATCGACCTGATCTTCGCCTTCCGAAGGCGTCGTCGACTTGCCGTTGAAGAAGCTCGTGACATGGCGGAACTTCTGGGTTTCGGCGATGCGGAGCTGACGGATACCGGCCTTGGAGATGACTTCGCCGAGGAGGTTATCCATCGAGTTACCGGCGCCACCCGCGCCGAGGAGGTAATCCTCGAATTCGTCCCAATAACGCGAGAAGCCGAGATAGGTGATCTTCGGGCGGCTCGTACGCGTGCCCGGATAGTCGTCGCAAACGAACGCCTGAGTAAGCTGGATCGCGCGGTCCTGACGATAGTTCGTGTGCATGACGACATCGCCGTCCTTCATGCCGTCATAATCACCGATCACGTAGCAAGGAATGTACTCGTCGGTCATCGGCGTATTGTCGGGCGTCTTGCCGGTTTCGTATTCGTGCTTGACGGCTTCTTCGATCGTCGCGATGCGCGTACCCGCGCAGTTGACGATGCACTCGTAAGCCATATCGGTAAGCGCATACTTTTTCGCGCGGTCCATACCGTAGTAACGGCCCATAGCGGTACCGATCTTGGCGTTACCGATCGCGGCGAGCTCCTGCTGCAAACGGCCGATATATTCCATCGTCGAACGAGGCGGCGTATCGCGGCCATCGAGGAACGGATGAACGACAATCTTCCCTTCCGGGAATTCGGCGCGTGCGCGCTTCATGAGCTTGAAGAGGTGCTCCTGGTGAGCGTGGACGCCTTCGTCCTGGAGAAGGCCGAAGAAATGGAACGTCGAGTTGTTCGCCTTCCAGTTCTCGATCATCTTCGCCCACTTCGGGTTATCGAAGAGCGAGCCCGAAGCGAGACCGTCGTCGATGCGCTTGAGTTCCTGAATAACGATGCGGCCCGCGCCCATGTTGAGGTGGCCGACTTCGGAAGAACCCTGATAACCCTCGGGAAGACCGACCGCTTCGCCGCAGCAATCGAGGAGGCAGCTAGGATACTTCGCGCGGATTTCATCGATCACGGGCGTCTTCGCCATAGCGACGGAGTTGCCGTCCTGACGCTCGTTAACACCCCAACCATCACGAATGATAAAAACTACAGGTCTCATTTACTTATTCTCCTTTAACTTGCCATTCCGTAAGCTTTTCGGTCTGCTCGACCGGTTTCGCGTAAATGTTCGATTCGTCCGGGGCGACGTGCGGAGGTTCGAACGCCTTCTCGAACTTGGGAAGCTCCCTTAAAGGCGCATCCTCTTTCAAGATCGCGGGCTTCCCATCGCCCGTCGTCGCGTTCGCCTTACCGGTAAGCGCGGCAGCCGCAGCGAGCTCTTCCTCGGTAACCGCCTCGCGCGCATCGACTTCGGCCTTTGCCTCGGCATCGACTTCGCCGAGCTTCGAGCCACGAGCCGGAAGCTCTTTAAGAAGCGGATCGTCGCCGCCGATCATCGTGCACTTGAGAGGTTCTTTGATGTATTCCTCGATTTCGGGGATCGCGAAGCTCTCATTCTCGTCGGCGAACGAAATCGCGATGCCGGTATTGCCGGCGCGACCCGTGCGGCCGATACGATGGACGTAGTCCTCGGCTTCGTAAGGGAAGTCGAAGTTGATGACGTACTCGATATCGTCGACATGAATGCCGCGACCCGCGACATCGGTCGCAACAACGACCTTAATCTTACCGGCGCGGAAATCTTCAAGGACTTTAAGACGCTTGTTCTGGTTCACGTCCCCGGAGAGCATTTCGGTCGAAACGCCGCGAACCTTGAGCGAGGTGTAGACGTCATCGGTCGTCGTCTTGCGGTTGCAGAAGACAATCGTACGCGCATCGGGGTGCAAGGCGATGTGGTTATAGAGAACCTTGAACTTATCGTCACTACGGACACAATAAACGACTTGGCGAACGGTATCGGTCGCGTTCGTCTCGGACTCGACTTCGGCCTTATATGGCTCTTCCATCCAGTTCATCGCAAGCTTCATGACCGTATCGTTGAGCGTCGCCGAGTAAAGCATCGTAGCGCGCTTGTCCTTAGCGGGGAGATAGCTCATAATGCGGCGGACATCGGGAATGAAGCCCATGTCGAGCATACGATCGGCTTCGTCGATAACGAGCGTATCGACCTGAGCGAGATTGATCACGCGGCCCTTGACGAAATCGAGGAGACGACCGGGCGTCGCGACGAGGAGGTCGACGGGAGCACCGAGAACTTCCTTCTTCTGACGATCATAGTCCATACCGCCGTAAATCGCGAGCGAACGAAGACCCGTGTACTTACCGATCGCGTCGGCATCCTTGGCGATCTGGATAACGAGTTCGCGCGTAGGAGCGATAACGAGAGCGCGGGGATTGCCGCCGACGTTCTGACGCTGATCGGGTGTACGAAGATAACGCGTCAAAATCGCGATTAAGAAAGCCGCCGTCTTTCCGGAGCCCGTCTGGGCCTTACCGGCAATGTTCTTACCGGCGAGCGCTTGCTCCAAGGAGAGCGCCTGAATCTCAGTCGCGTACTTGAAGCCGAGATCCTGGATCGCGTGCATGACCTCCGAAGGAAGGTCGAAATCGTGAAAACGCTTCTTGCCTTCCTGGGGTTCGACGACGAACTCTTCGGCCTTCCACTGAGCGTGAGCGGCTTTACGACGAGCGAGTTCCTTCGAAGAAATTTCTCCACCCGGGCGCATTTCGCCGGGGCGCGTGTTCTGACCTTGAGGACGACGGTTATTACGATTATTGTCGCGACCGCCATTCTGTCCGCGATTCTTATTGTTGTTATCGCGGCGGTTCTGCTGAGTCTCGCGAGACTGCTTGTTGTTCGGACCACGGTTCTGCTGAGGCTTGTTGCCTCCGTTATTACCGCGGCCTCCTTGCTTATTGCCGTTCTTCTTCTGGGCGCCCTTCTTCGACTGGGGCTTCTTTGACCCACCCTTAAAGAGATCGACAAGCTTTTTGAAAATACCGAATGCCATAACTTGAATAGAGAGATAAAAGCGCAAGGCGGCGGATTGCGCCGCCGCCTTGGTAGCTTCTTCGATTAACGCTTCGAGAACTGGAAGCGCTTACGAGCACCGGGCTGACCGGGTTTCTTACGTTCCTTCATGCGCGCATCACGCGTCATGCAACCGGCCTTCTTGAGGACGGCGCGGGTCGTTTCATCAGCGGCGACGAGGGCGCGAGCGAGACCATGACGAATCGCACCGGCCTGACCGGAGATACCACCACCCTTAGCGAAGCAAACGACGTCGACCTTCTCGAGGTCATAACCCGAGATGGCGATCGGCTGCTTCAAATAATCACGGAGAGCTTCGGAAGGAAGGTACTGAGCGAGCTCAACACCGTTAACGGTCCAGTTGCCCTTACCTTCGACGAGGTTAACGCGAGCGGTCGCGGTTTTGCGACGACCCGTACCGGCAGCAATAATCTTCTTAGCCATTTTAAGTTAACCCTTTCCCTTAGAGCTTGATCTCGACCGGCTTCTGCGCGGCGTGAGTGTGTTCAGCGCCGGCGAAGACTTTGACGCGGGTCATCATCTTGCGAGCGATGTTGTTCTTCGGGAGCATGCCCCAAACGGCTTCCTTGATCATGCGATCGGGATGGGAAGCGCGCATTTCAGCGGCCGTGAAGTGCTTGAGACCATCACGGAAACCGGAGTAACGCTGATAGTCCTTCTGTTCTTCCTTCTTACCGGTGAGCTTGACCGAAGCGGCGTTCGTAACGATGACGAAGCTACCGGCATCAACCGACGGATCGAAGGTCGGGAGGTCTTTAGCGCGGAGTTTGTTGGCGACGACGACGGCGAGGCGGCCGAGGGGCTGATCCTTCGCGTCGATGAGGAACCACTGGCGATTGTCGCCGGGGTTCGGAGCACGATAGCTCTTCTGCATGTTTCTGTTTCTTTCTTTTTTGCGGATTTGTGCCCCAATCTTAGGGTTTTGTCCGCGGTTTGTTCACGCGCCACCGGTTTATTCCCCGATGACGCATTGGAAATTTCCGTATATTATATCATATTTGCCTACGCTCGCGCAAGGGCGAAACGCTTAGCGGCCGGAGCGACCGCGGAGCGAGCCGTGTGAGAGGAAGCCCTCGTACTTGCGAACGAGGAGATGGGACTCCATGATGCGCAAGGTATCGAGCGCGACACCGACGATAATGAGGAGCGAAGTGCCGCCGAAGAACGAGGCGATCGCCCACGGAATCGACATCCAACCCATAAGGACCATCGGGATCAAGGCAACGATAAGAAGGCCCGTGCCGCCGATAAGCGTGAGCTTCGTCATCACGTCATCGAGGTATTCCGCAGTCGCGCGACCGGGACGAATGCCGGGGATGTAGGAACCATCCTTCTTGAGGTTCTCGGAGATGTCGATCGCATTGAACTGAGTCGCGACCCAGAAGAACGCGAAGAACATGATGAGAACGGCGTACGCGATAAGGTGAGTTACGGTGTTGCCGCTGAGATCCTGAGCGAAGTGGTTGATCATACCCGAGATACCCGTCGAAGTCGGATCGGTGACACGCGCGAGAAGCGCCGCGGGAATCTGGATGAGGGGCTGAGCGAAGATGATCGGCATGACGCCCGTGTAGTTCACACGGAGCGGCATGAACGTCTGCTGCATGCCGTAGGTGTTGCCACCGCCGACCGAGCGACGAGTCGAGTGAATCGCGATCTTGCGAATGCCGAGCGTCAAGAGCACCGTGCCCATAACGACGAGGACGAAGAAGATGATGACGATCGGGAGTTCCGCGATCGGCGCCGAGGCCTGAACGCCGGCGAGACCGAAGTAACGCTCCCAAGCGCTGATGATCGCCTGAGGAAGACGCGAAGCGATGTTGATCATGATGATGAGCGAAGCGCCGTTACCGACACCGTAGGTCGTGATCTGATCGGCGATCCACATGACGAACAAGGACGCGGTCGTCATGCCGATAACCGTCATAAGCTGGAAGCCGAGGCCGGGGTTGGCGACGATCTCGACGCCCGCGAGGCCGGGGATACCGAGCGCGGCAGGATGCGAAAGCGCGGTCGCGATGCCCCACGACTGAACGACGCAGAGGACAATCGTCAAATAGCGCGTGATCTGGGCAAGCTGCTGACGGCCCGATTCGCCTTCCTTTTTAAGCTTTTCGAGCGCGGGGATGACCGAGCCGAGAAGCTGGATAACGATCTGCGCCGAGATGTAGGGCCAAATCGACAAGAAGCCGATCGCGCACTGACCGAGCGCACCGCCCGTGAAGACTTCGAACCAATCGAGCATACCGCCGCCCTGGCTCGAGGCCTTCGCGTCGGCGATAATCTGCTGAAGAACATGCCAATCGACGCCGGGAGTCGGAATCTGAGAAATGAGACGGCAAACGAAAACGAGGCCGAGCGTGATCAAAATTTTCTTACGAAGTTCCGGAATCTGGAACGCATTCGTAAAGCCCTTCATCATCGACATATTGTTGTTACTCCTTCTGGTTAGAAATTATTAGGGTATATTTTACCATATTTCCTCACCTCTCGTCAAGAACACCACCTTCCGTCTCCTTTTCTATCGTCTCATCGAGAGACCCCGCATAAACGACGCGGCGAACTTTCATGGTCGACGTTCGCTCTAGGGGTTCAAACTGAACGATGAACTTACGCGGCTTTGATGAGCGGCGCATGTTCGAGCGCGTGTTCGATTTCCTCAGGATATATGTTCTTTCCTTCGCGATTGACGATAAGCGCCTTCGTGCGTCCGCAAATCTTGAGGCAACCTTTTACGTGACGAACGACATCGCCCGTCTTGTAGTAGCCGTCCTTGTCGAAAGCCGCGGCAGTTTGTTCGGGATTGCGCCAATAGCCCTTAGTGATGTTCGGTCCTTTGACGAGCAATTCTCCCGCGCCCGTTTCATCTTGATCGACGATCTTGAACTCGATATTATCAAGGACGGGCCCGACAGTACCAGGGATAAAGTTCGCGGGATTCGGATACGCGACACCGGGCGCACATTCCGTAATACCGAAGCCCTCAAGAACGAAAAGCCCGATCTTTTGGAAGCCGACCAAGGTCTCGATCGCCGTCGGAGCGCCGCCGATACCGATTACGCGCATTTTACCGCCGAAACGCTCGACGATTTTGCGCGCGATAAGCTTGCGAGCGAAGTCGACCTTAAAGAGCCCGGAGGCGACGAAGCTCTTCTTGATATTCTGGTCGATGCGCTGATAAAGCTTTTCCGCCAAGAGCGGCACGGCCAAGAGGACCGTGGGTTTAACTTCAAGCATATCGTCCGCAATCGTTCTTAAAGAGCGAATGAAGCTCGTCGAACCTTTCACCAGCAAGGGAAGGAGAAAGTTCCCCATAAAGCTGAAAGCGTGAAAAAGCGGAAGGACATTGATGAAGTTATCGGTCGAATAGAACGGAACGCGGCGACAAGTCGCCTCGGCATTCGTCACGAAGTTCGCATGCGTGAGCATCGCGCCTTTGGGTTTCCCTGTCGTTCCGCTCGTATAGATAAGCGAAGCGAGCGTCTCGGGCGTCGGGCGATGAGCTTCGTACCATTCGTGCGCGGCCTTACAATCCTTTTCGCTTACCGCATCGAGGCGAGTAGAAGGATCGACGACCTTGATAAGTTCCGGGAGTTCCTCGGAAGCTTCCTCGACGACCTCCAGCTGCTTCGAGCCGAAGAAGATCGCCTTCGCCCCGCTATCCTTGAGGATATGCTTGACTTCAACGGCGCGAAGTTTCGGGTCGATCGGAACGACCGCGAGACCGGAACCGGCAATGGCGAGGTATAGTGCCTGCCAATCGGGCGAGTTTTCGAGCATGATGGCGAGGCGCTTCCCGACGGGGAAGTTGACCGCGGCAGTTTCTTCGGCGTCCTCGAGCGAATCGTTTTCGAGACACTCACGGACCAAAGCCGTCGCACGATCGACGCGATCACGAAAATCCGCAAATGTCTTCTCCACCCATTTTTCACCATCGTGAAAACGCTGAAACACGGCCGAAGGAACTTCCTTGACCGCGCTATCCAAACAATCTCTAATAGTTTTCATGGGGAAAATTATACCAAATTCGATTTGCGACATAAATAGGCCATTT
>JAZLMG010000016.1:0-4938 GCA_045598585.1 Kiritimatiellia bacterium | reverse complement strand
AAAGTTGCGAGGGCTCAAAAGCAAAGTCTCTCGAGCCACTATGCGATATCAAACCATGCGAGAAGCTTTGGCGAAATCCAAGCTCTACACACGGCTATTTTACGCGATTTTAAAAAATCTTCAGCCCACTTTCAGTCAATGTTTACAGGCACGAGATGAGTTCTTCCATCCAACGTTGTGAGAACGTTTTCCAAAAATCGGTGGAGATACAATTAGGAGGGCATGAAGTCCTCGGAAAGAAAATAATATGTTAACCACGAAAGTAATTGAAGTCGCGGCGGATGAGAAGCTCGCCACAGCAATCGAAAACATGGCAATCAAGAACTATCGCGAGACGAGTTACTCCGGCGGAAAGCGCCGCGTGTTCGTCACATTCGAAGAGGTCAAGGTCGTCGGGAAAGATTGATAATCCTGTCTAAAAACAAAGAAAGGAAAGAAAATGAATTGGAGTGATATCTTTGAAGCGATTTGGGAAGTCGTGAAGCCGCAGCTTAAGCCTGCGCTTGCCGCGCTCGTCGGCGCGGTGATGGGCGTTGTTTGCGGCGGATGCTGCCGATAATAACGTCAAATGAAGCGGTCGACTCGATCGAGTCGAGCGCTCGACTACCCTTCGGTGTAGCGCTACTCAACCCCTCGGTGTAGCGCTACACCTCAACATTATCGAGGGGAACACTAACAACCAGAAAGGAGCCAAATATGGCTAATAATGAAAAGACGACGATCTACTATCGCGTAGTCGTCGGCCCTAACCCGAACAACAAGGACGAAATCATCAAGCGTCCCGTCATCACTCGTCGCGAAACTTACTCGCTTAGCCGCGTAGTCAAGGCCGCGATCGATTCCGGCCGAATCCGCGGCAAGTTCCATGACTTGACCGGCGTGATCAACGGTTTCATGGATGAGATCAAGGTCCTCTTGGAGGAAGGCAAGTCCATCAACGCGAACTTCATGCGTCTTCATGCGGAGCTTACCAATCAGCTCGGTGACAGCGAGACGATCACCTCCGCAAATGGCCTCAAGACTTGCGTGACGCCGCTTTCGGAACTCAAGCTCGATGTCGACAAGTTCAGCTGGCAGCGAATCGATGACAACGGCATCAAGCTTACGCTCTCGACCATCAAGGGCGAAGGCTGCAAGCTCGGTCAGGTCATTGCCGCCAAGAAGGCGACGATCAACGGTCGTAACCTCACTCTTCTCGAAGGAGATAGCGTTACCGCGAAGTGTGGTGATATCTCCGCAAACTGCGAAGTCCTCGAGTCGGACGAAGACCATATCGTCATCGTCGTTCCCGAAGACTTCGATTTGCCGGAGCTCGAGAAGAAGGACATCGTCTTCACCGTCAAGGGACGTTGCGGCGATGAGGAAGGCGCGTTTCAGTCGAAGACGATTCGCGCGACGCTTATTGCCGATGCGCCGAGCGAACCTACTCTTACGTCGTTCGTGCAGCTCAATCAGGCTGGAGTTGTTGAGGCCGTTGGGAAGATGCTCACGATCTATGATATGATCGAGGTCAAGGGCAAGAACCTTCCCGAAGGCATCAAGGGTCGCTACGCGCTCTATGACAAGGACTCCGGCGAACTCAAGACCGCGACTGAGTGGGAGGCAAATCCCTCGCACACGATGTTCGAACGCGTCTCGAGCACGACCGTTCGCGCTCAGTTCAAGGTCAACGCGACGCCCTTCCCTGACGGCATGTGGCTCGATGAGGGTCATCCGATCAAGTTCGAGGTCAAGCTCCCGGATGAATCGATCATCTCGATCGACCTTCCGCTCGCCTGAGAGGCGTAGTGCGAAGTGCCTAGTGCCTAGCGCAAAGAATTGGGGAGGGCTTCGGCCCTCCCCTTTCTTCATTAGCTTTAACGGAAAAGGATTTTGGGCGGGCCGACGAGACGGATTTTGAGAAGATTCCCGTCAAGATACGGAACACCCGTGCGCGACCCGTCCGGCGTCTTCACGTGGAAGAGCCGCGAATCGAACGTAAAGCCCTCAGCGACGCGAATCTCTCCGGAGTTCGGAAGAACGAGGATGCCCTTCGGATCGGACTGAAGCTCGACATCCGCCGCGCCAACTTTCAAGGTTCCGTTCCCTGCAAGAGCAATCTTGCCCGAAACGCTCTTCAGTTCCGAGATATCCATCGTTTCGTACCAAGACGGCTCGAAGAGGAGGACGCCGTTATTGACGAGCGTTATATTCTTCACGTTCTCCAGCGTCGGAAGCGCGACAACGCCATTTGCCGCGGTCGTAATCGTCATATTCGAAGGCAAGGGCGCGGACGGTTCGAGAACGAGCGGCGCGCCGATATCGGGCGTCGCCCCCATACCGGCCACAGAGAGATGAATCTTCGCGAGGTCGGTTACCGTTCCCGCGAATGTCGTCCGCTCCGTCTGCACGTCTTCGATGTAACGGTCTTCGTTATTGTTATTCAGATCAACAATCTTACCGACACCGCTCAAATTCCTCAAAACAAGCGGATACTTTTCCGAATACGTACTCGCAACCTGCAACTTCGAATTGATGCACGTTGAAAGAGTCTCGCCGAAATAGTACCCCGCAATCGTCGGCATCGTCGTATATTTGCGAGAAGAAGCGAATTGGAAGCCGTACTGAAGATTCGCGGAGCGGAATTCCAAGGTACCGAGACCTGTAATGTTCGAGAGATTCTGCCCTGCTAAGGTCTCGCCCGATTTAAGCATGTCGCTCGTCAAATTGAAGACGAGACGCCCGCCCGCCTTCACTTCGACATCGTGACCTTTAAGCGGAGTACGATTCGAGGAGGACATATCGACCACAAGCTCGACGCCCTTCTCGATCACAATCTTCATCGAACCCATAAGACCCGAAAGTTTCGCTTCGCCCGATTCGCCCGGACGACGCGTCAGATGCACTTCACCCGCACCGCCGAGGAAGATTTCGCCGAGATGATCGTTGACATCGACCGAAATCGTCTCGCCATCAGCATCGATAATCTCAGGCCAAGACGGAAATTCCGCGGCAATCGCGCCGATCATATTCTCCCCGACGGCGACATCGTAAAGTCGCCAATCGTCAATCGCACCCTCCGAGCCGTTCGCCGTGTTGCCGACGAGACTGCCGTGAATCGAGAAGAACTGCCAGTTAATCTCTTCAGGATACACCGGTGCACCCTCAAGTTCGCGAACCGCCCCGGCCTTCACGCCATTCACATAGAAGGTATAAACGCCGTTGCGGAACGTCAGCGCGTAGGCATTAAAGCGCTTCGTTGCAAAGGGAGCGTCGGCTTCGATCAGGCGAACTGCCGCGCCCGTACCCGTCCAACGCGAGATCGCGGCCTTGTTCGCGCCTGCGGTCGTGAGCGCAAAGCCACCGCCCGCGTTCGTACCGAGCGCGAAATGGACGCCGCCAATTGTGGGCGAGAGGCGCGCAACCCACGAAACAGTCCAATCCTTTCCGCCGATTTCGAACTTACTTCCGCTCGGATTCGTCTTCGTTACCGCAAAGCCGTCGCGCGACTGCACGAAGTTATCAAGCGTCGGAGTGCCGAGATTCACGGAATTCTTACCCCAACCCGCGGCATTCTGATCGAAGCGGAACGCGCGCGGCATGTGGGTATTCGTCTTGGGATTCGTGAGAATATATTTAAGCTCGCCATCCTGAGTCGTCCACGTCCAATACGCTTCAACGGGATTTCCCGCCATATCAACGGCTTCAACCGAAAACGCCATCGGATCGTATTCAAAGTTCTCCGCAAGTTTCATAAGCGTAAACTCCTTCGTCGGGTCTTCGACGACGAAAACGAGTTTACCCGTCGGATTCGAGGCGAGGGTGGAGATAAGTTGAGAAGAGACCTTCAGCGTCGCGCCGTCGAGAGTCAAAACTCCCGAGAAGTTGCCGATTTGCGCCGTCGCATCGAGAGATGCCGCGCCCTCGACGCCATGAATCGTAAGCGCCGGCGCGGTCGTAAGAAACGCGTCCCCGAGAAGCGCAGCAAAGTCATTCTCACCTTCCGAAAGGTTAAGCTCGATAGATTCCGATTCCTGACGATCTTCGCCGAGCCAAACGAGTTCGCCCAAGCGCACGTTCTTTTCCGTCACTTCCTGCCACGCGGTCGTCCCATCCGCCTTTTCGGCGACGAGAATAAGCTTACCTTCCGTCGAAAGCTCGAAGTCAGCGGCAAGCGTCTTCACCGTTTGATCCGCAGCAAAATCGGTCGTCGAGAAGTGAATTTCACCGAAGGAGCCCGAGCCGAGCTGATAACTCGCGAAGCGAGACGCGTAACTTACGAGATCGAGCTTCGCACCTAAGATCGCAATTTGGCCGTTACCCGAGAAGTTCGTCGAGTTTTTAATCACGGCCTTCGGACCGAGAACAAGGATACCGTCATTTCGAATCGTACCATTCCAGAAGCCATTAAGTTCAAGGCAACCCGAGAACTCAATCGTCAGCGGGTGATCGTTACCGTACTGATCGCCCTGCCAGTTCTTTCCGGCAGCATCACTTGCAAGACCGGAATAAACAAGCCGCCGTTCAATGGACGGTGTCTCTTCGCTGCCGTAGACAATCAATTCACTATCAAGTTTAATTCCCATGCCGAGAAGCCCAAACCAAGACGGCAACGTCCCAAACCACTCCGAAACAGCCGACTGACGCGTTTTCAACACGCGCGAACCGCAATACTTTTCCTTAAACGGATTCATACCGATTTTATTGACGGTCTCTACCAGCTTCGCGGCATTCATAACACCATAACCGAATGATCCCGAACCTGACAGGTTACCGATTTCAAGCGGTTCGGACTTGTGAACCTCCTGCAGTTCAAGTTCGGTATTGAGCGTAAAGGAAAGCTCGCGACTGAACATCAGCTTGTTCTCGGGCATGATGAAGCGGGCTTCACCGCTCGAGATGTTCTTAAGTTCCAACGTGCCCTTACCTGAAATTCGCGTAAAGTCCGCAGCGGTATTC
>JAZLMG010000015.1:0-35852 GCA_045598585.1 Kiritimatiellia bacterium | reverse complement strand
CGATGATCGATCTGACGCCACCAAGCGCGGCAAAAGCGCTTTCCGCGAGCGCGGGGCTTTTTTCTTCGCCCTCATTAACGAGTCGTATCTCGAGATAAATCCCGAGACACGCTAGCGCCAAAGCGGCGAATATAGGGAGCTAATTTACCACTTATAGCCGAGACCCACGATATAGCGGAAGTCGCTCGACTTTCTCGAGCGAGCGGGACGCGAATTATAGTCCCATTCGATCTTGGCGAGCAAGCTCCAGTTATAGATGAGCTTCGTCGTGACACCGACATCGGAATCGATCAAATAACGCTCGAAGTCATTGACCTGAGGGAGATATTCGAGATTGTGGAAGAATTCGACATCACTCTTGAGGAGCGGACGGAACTTAAGGTGATGAGCGTAGACGATCGCGGCAAAATCGTCGTCGGTATCCGCGTCGACATCATCATACTTTTCCTCAACCCAGCTTAAACCGATCTCCTGGGCGAAGTCCCAAGAACCGACCTTTTCGATCAGCGTATCTTCCGCCCACTGATAGCCGAGACCGAGGCCCACGCGGATACGACGATCAAGAAGCTGAATGCGGTCGCGTTCATACTTCGCGTTCTCGAAGCTGTAGAACTTCGCAGTCCAGAAGTGATCGTGCTGCGCGAAAGCTTCGATACGATCCTGAGTTTTTTGTTTCTCGTTTTCTCCCGCCGCCTTCGCTTCGGAGTAATAATATCCGGCATTGGCGGTAAGACGATCCTTATCCCAACGACGGCTCAAGTCGCCCTCGACACTCCAGCTATTGTCGTAGGTATTGCCGCGACTCGCGTTGAAGCCAAGGTTAATGGAGCCATGCCAAGTTTCGGGTACCGGGTCAATCTTCTTGACGTCCGTAGAATCGAACTTTTCGCCTGCGAGCGCGATAACGCCATCTTCGACAGTAAGCGGAAGCTCCTTTTCGGAGAAGTCGTTATACTGAACGATGTGGGTCTTTTCACTCTCTTCGATTTTGACGATCTTTTCGATATCAATCGTCATTTCGCCCAAATCTTCCGATTCGAACTGAATCGCCGAACCATTGATATTGCCGACTTTACCGATCAAAGTCGCGCCGGACTTAAGAGTCACGATATCAGCAAAAGTGGCCGACGCTAAGAAAGCGCCGACCACCATGAGGACCAAGTTTGATGCCTTAGACATTCAAAGCGTCCTTATCTTCCGTTACATCGCTGAGGCCAAGCTTCGCGAGGTCGACGGTTTCGATGCCGAGGGGCTTCGCCGTCTTCCAACCACCGCGCGTGAAGTCGGGAATATCCTGACTCTGGCCGCGATTGAGAGCGCTGCGCTCGGTAAGTTCGCAGAGGGAGCAGCTCGCCGCGAGATCGTAGCAGTCCATATCGAGCGGGAGACCGTTCTGGAGGCAGTAGATAAGGCGAAGATCCATGAGGAAGTCCATACCGCCATGGCCACCCATCTTCTGAGCGAGAAGACCGGCGTCGCGCCACAACGGGTGCTGATACTTTTCATAGATTTCGTCGAGTTCCTGGCCGTTCATCCACTCGTGCGCACCACCGCCGGGGGTCTTGGCGAGAGCGACTCGGAAAGGATAGTCACTGACGATACCCTTCGTACCCGAAATCGTGTTGATGCGGCTGTAAGGACGCGCCGAGGTGACGTCGTGCTGAATCATGATCGTGCGACCGAGAACCGTCTTGATGACCGTCGTCGACATATCACCGCACTTCGGGTGGAGATTCGCCTGCCAGCTGTTCTCACCGAACTTGATCTTGGCGTATTCGTCCATACCATGCTGACGCGTCGAGACGCAGGTGAGGTAGTCGAACTGATCGCCGCGGTTGATGTTCATCGCCTGCATGATCGGAACGAGGCCATGCGTCGGATAGGGGTTACCGTGGTGATCGGCGTTCCATTTAAGACGCCAATAGCCCTGATAACCGCCCTGCGCGGGATCGAGGTAGTTGAGGTCGCGAAGGTCATGGATGTACGCGCCTTCACCATGCATGATTTCGCCGAACATGCCCTGGCGAGCCATATTGAGACAGAACATTTCAACCGCGCCGTAGCAGCAGTTTTCGAGCTGCATACAATGCTTACCGGTGCGCTCCGAAGTCTCGACGCACGCCCAGCATTCTTCCATGTTCATCGCGGCAGGAACTTCGATGGCGACGTGCTTGCCGTGCTCCATCGCGTAGAGCGCGATCGGTACGTGGAGATGCCACGGGCTCGTGATGTAGACGAGGTCGATGTCGCTTTCGCAAAGCGCCTTATAGCCCTCTTCGCCCGAGAATTCGAGCGCGGCTTCGTGACCGTTATCGGCGAGCCACTTCTGCTGCGCGGCGACGCGATTCGGATAAAGATCGCAGAGCGCGGCAACCTTGACGCCGGGAATCGCGGCCATACGATGAACGGCACCGGGGCCACGCATACCAAGGCCGACATGGCCGACACGAACGGTTTTCAAAGCGGGAGCGGCATAGCCGGTCATATAGCCGGGAGCCGAAAACTTCTGAGCGGCACCGAGGAAACGACCCGAAAGCGCGGCAGTCGCGCCCATCCAAGCGGTACCCTTAAGGAAATCTCTACGATTCATTTATTACTCCTTTATGTTTTATACCCACACCCTATGGGCTAATCATTTCCTAGTATTATACCACAATCCTTCTCAAATTGCAACCGCCTTCACAAGAAAGGAGATCGACAAAATCATTTAATCAACTTAGGGCGCTGTTGACGCTTGTCCGCGTTAATGTCTTCGAAGACATAAGTCGGCTTGTCGCGACCACCCGCCTGGAGATAGACGGTATTCCCCTTTCGCTCCCAACGCTGGTCGCCATGGCGATAGCGAGTACAAGACGGCGCTCCATCGAACGTGCCGCTCTTTCCATTATTGCCGCCGAAAGAATATTCCGAATAGAGGCGCTTCGAGTGAGGAATCGGGATATGCTTCGGGTTTTTTCCAAGCGCTTTAAGTTCGGTCATCCAGTCGACGGAGATCGAGGGCGTCTTGTCGACACGCTCCATTCTTTTCGCTTCCTTCGGCCAGCTCACGAAAGCAGGAACGCGCAGTCCACCCTCATAGACATCGCGCTTAAAGCCGAAAAACGGTCCATTCGATTCGAAATAACCAGGATTAGCGCCATATTCCGCCGCGGGACCATTATCGGAAGTGAAGATAATGATCGTATTTTCGTAAATTCTCTTCGCTTTAAGGAAGTCGACGAGATCTCCGAGCGCTTCATCCATGCGGGTAATGCCGGTCGCGTAACGCCGCGCCGCGTCATTCATCGAGGCATATTGAGGATAGAGATAAGTATTGCGAGATTCCGCTTTTTCTGCAGGAATCGGCCAAATAACCGACCCATCTACCGCAGTCGAACGCTTGTACGTACCGCCCGGAACATGGAGATTCTGCTTTTGCCCAATCGGCAAAGTAGGGTTAAGGCGCCCCTGACCCGAGCCGTGAATCGTATTTATCGCGAAATACATGAAAAACGGCTTATCCTTGCGATCGGAATCGGCAAGCTGATCTTCGATATACTTTTTCGCCCTCGCAACGAAAAGATCGGTCGAATAGCGTCCCGCGGCAGTTTCCGTCGCCTTTTCTTTCCCCTCGAAAATGCCCATATACGCGCGTCCCCAGTAGCCATCCCAGTGATAGTAGGTATGGCCGGCGCGATGATCCATAAAGCCGTAGTAGTGGTCGAAGCCCTTATCGAGCGGGTGGGAAATCATCGGATAGCCAGATTCACCGCCACCCCCGATGCCCCACTTACCGACGGCGTAAGTCTCGTAACCCGCCTTGCGCATCACCGTCCCGAGCGTTTCGGTTTCGGCAATCGGCTTATCGAACTCGTTATTCTTTAAGGAGCATTCATCCTGGAGCTTACCGGTCATAATCGAAGCGCGCGAGGGAGCGCAAACGGGTGCCGCGCAATAGTGGTCGGTCAAAATCGTCCCGCCCGCAGCAAGCTCATCGAGATTCGGCGTTTCGATTTTCACCGAATTCACCGCGCGATACTTCTGCATATATCCGACATCGGCATAACCAAGATCGTCACACAAGAGAAAAATCACATTCGGCTTTTCCGTCGCGAAAACGGAAAGCGACAAAAGCGCGGCAAATACGGCAAGTTTAATTTTCATAATCAAAATCCCGGGAGGTTTTCTTGGCCGGAGACGCAGACCTTGCGGCCTTTGTCGAGGGAGCGGTCGGAAGTGTCGTAAACGACGAACTTGATGCCCTCGAAGCGCTTCGCGAGATCTTCCTTAATATACTCGGAGACGTTCTTCACGTTACGCTTATCATCATCGGAAAATCCGATCGAGACAGGACGATTAAGACACCCACGACGCCTAAGCATTCCGAAAATCTTCTCGACAAACTCACGAATCGCATATTCTTTCGCGAGTTCCGGCTTCGAAGCGTTCTTGAAAGTGAGGAGTCGCTCGTTGTAAATCGGATCACGTTCCATCTTCTCGAGGAAGTCCTTGTTCGTCACCGCATTGAATTGGCAACGGCTTAAGTAGATGTCGACTTCTTCGACATCGCTCCCGAAAGTCTCGGCATTCTCGTAAACACGACGATAACCACGCAAATTGGAAAGCATCTCCTCGCGTTCTTCTTCGCTTAAAGCGTACTTGATGAAGACGCGCACTGCGCGCTCGATCGCCGCGGAAGAGTGGCCTCGCGCGGTCACGATAGCGAAAAGCCGCCCTTCGCGCAGAGTCTTCTTTAAGGCATTATAGCTAGGACCCGGCTTCTCGCCATGCTCGACGCGCTCAAGCGCGGCAACCGTATCTTCAATAAAATGAGAATAGCCCGCATCATCTGCAAAGTAACGAAACGCATCGTCCCAACCACCCGCTTGAGGAGCGCGGTAGTTCTTATCGCAACGAACCTCGGCAAACTTAGAAGTAGAAACCTCGACCGGCTTCCATGTCCCGTCACCCTGGAGATGCTCAAGACGAATCTTCGTCGTCATGTGAAGAATATTATCATCCCAGTCGAAGATGTAATACTTGAAGTCGCGAGTCGCGACCGCTTCGTTCACATGGGGGAAACGATATCTCACTTAAAGAACCTCCGCTTCGAAATCGAAGCCGACGACCTTTTTAAGGCGCACGGCGATAAATTCGCCGACCTCGACCTCCTGATCGAGATAAACGACGCCGTCAACATCGGGAGCTTGAGACTCCATACGCGCGACTCCGGGAGCAATCGTAAGCGCGACGAATTCTTGATTCAGCATCCGCTTTGCCTTCACATCCCAAAGCGCCTTAGCTTCGGCCATGACCTGCTTTTCACGCGCCTCAGCAACTTTACGAGCGGGGCGTCCTTTCATCTTCGCACCCTTCGTTCCCTCTTCGGGCGAATAGGCGAAACAACCGAGATGATCGAACTGCATGCGGCGAAGATCGGATAAGAGGCGCTTGAAGCGAAGTTCGGTCTCTCCAGGGAAGCCGGTCATGATCGTCGTACGCAAAGTGATGTCGGGGATAAGCTCGCGCAACACGGACGCGGCCTCCAAGGACGCATCAATCGCCTGCTTGCGGTTCATATTAACGAGCACTTCGGGAACCGTATGCTGCAACGGAATATCGATATATTTTACCGCATGCTCGGAGTTTACCATCCACTCGAGGAATTCTTCGGTAATCTCGCTCGGGTAGCTATAGAGAACGCGAATCCAGAAGTCTCCCGGGATCTCGTCGAGCTTCCAGAGAAGCTTCGTAAGTTTGACCTTATGGTCAGGCATATCGACGCCGTAAAGCATCGGGTCTTGGGCGACGATATTAAGCTCCTTGCAACCCGATTCGATAAGCGCCTTCGCTTCCTTCAAAATCGCGGCCATCGGGCGCGAACGATATTTGCCGCGAATTCCGGGAATCGCGCAGTAACTGCAACGATGAGCGCAGCCCTCGGCGATCTTAAGATAGGCGAAGGCCTTGCCGGTAAAGCGAAGCGCGGGAATCTTCGGCTCGATCCACTTCTCGGGAACGCCCTGCCAAACGTCAACGCCGGGGAAAGCCGCAATCGCTTTCGGATAACGCTTAGGGTAGCAGCCCGTAACGACTACTTTCTTATAATTGCCGCGGGCCTTAAGTTCGAGCGCGCGACGAATTTCAGCCTCGGCTTCCTCACGCGCGGAAGCGATAAATGCGCAAGTATTGACGATTACCGTATCGGCATGATCGGGATCGGGCGAAAGTGTCGCACCCGCCTTGACGAGATTACCCGCCATAACCTGGAGGTCGACGGCGTTCTTAGCGCAGCCGAGAGATACAAGAGCTAAAGATTCAGAAGTCTTTTTCATAAGCGTTATTTATCGTAAGGCGGGGGCGAAACGCGGATATTGAGATCTTTCCAAGAAAAGTCCTCGTCATTCTCAACAAGAGCGAGAAGATACTCGCGATACCCTTCCTGCCAAATCATTACGGCGATCATAATGCGGATAAAGCCCCAGCCACCGCCCGAGAGAATCGCCGAAAGCCCCGAGAGACCGAGGAGAATCGCGAAAGCGCGACCTACCCACATCGCGATGAACGTCGCCTTCGGCTTCGAGAAGAACGCGCGCAAGGTCGAGCGGAAGATGCGCCCTCCATCCATCGGGAAGCCGGGGAGAAGATTGAAAATACCGAGCCAAAAGTTCATGACGTATGTATAATACAAGAGTCCGCGCCCGACTGAGTAACCGGTCGTGAGATTGTAGCCGAGAAAAGCGAGGCCCGAAATCGCGAAAGAAACGACAGGCCCCATAATCGCGGTAATGAGTTCCTGGGAAGCTTTTCTGGGAAGCGCAATCAAGGACGCGCAACCGCCCAAAAGCGAGAGCGTTATGTCCTTTGTCTTGTAACCGAACGCGCCCGCAGTAAGCGCATGACCGAGTTCATGAGCGATTACCGAAAGAGCGAGCGAAATCGCCATTCCGAGCCCGAACGCCAAGGAACCCGAGTCGATAAGAAAGAAAAACAGGAGAAGAGCAAACGAGAAATTCACGTAAACGGGAATCCCGAAAGCGTCGAAAAGTTTATATTTGGTCTTGAACATTATCGCGTAAGGCCTTTCATTAAAAGTTTAAGAACGAGTATTCCCGCTAAAGCAAGAGGATGACGGAAGGATGTCGGGAAATTAAGAATCGACTCCTTAACCTTTTCGTCCGCAAGATAAGCGATAAGCGAAGATTGATTTTCTTTAAGCATTTCGAGAGCTGTGAGCGCGGGAGAGGCCTCGCAATACTTCCAAATTTCTCCACCACACTGCTTATCGAGTTCCTTGCGAAAATCGTGGATAAGGAATTTATATTGCCAATGACGCGGAGACTTCCACCCGGTCGCGAGATTCCCGGTTTCGCTCGGCATATAGTGATAGAGCTCGTCGGAAATCGAGACGGTCTTTTCAGCTACCGCTACTGCCGAGGCGAGAAACGCCGCGTCTTCGAAATAGGTAAGCTTTTCGTTAAAGCGAAGATGATGTTTCTCAAGGAAACTACGACGAAACGCGACGCGGCAAACCGAGCCCGGCTCTTTGAGCAAATCGAGCTGTCCGCCCCCATTCCAACGTTCGACATCATTATACGAATAACCGAAGAAAGCGGGGAGATAGGCGGCTCGGACTTGGGAATTGCCTTCAAGCGTATAATTCGCGATTTCCGGGCAGCCATTGTAAGTGAAGAAGCAGAGGTCCGACCCGGACTTCTCCAAAGCTTCCATCGGCTTTTTGAAGAAGCCCTCCTTTACCGTATCGTCGGCATCGCAGAAGAAGATATAATCGCCGGTAGCTTTTTCAAGCCCACGATTACGAGCCCAAGAAGGCCCCAAAAGGTCCTTGTCCCAACTTACGACGACTTCGATATCTTTACCGTAAGGAAGCGCCGCGAGGTTGATCGACTCAAGCGTTCTCGGGAGCGTCGGCGCTTTCGGGCGCGACGGGATTATCACTGACGCTTTCATGCTGAACAGGAACGGGAGCAATAGGAGCTTCGTAACGAGTCGGGTTCTTCGCCTGGAACTCCCAAGCGAAGGCCTTGTAGGCCTCGGCGCCTTTCGAGCGCGGATCGAGAAAGACGACAGGCGTGCCCATCGAAGGCGCTTCGGAAACGCGAACATTGCGCGGGATGAACGTCTCGTAAACCTTCTCACCGAAGTGACCGCGAACTTCCGCCATCACATCGGCAGTAAGCTTCGTAGCCGAATTGACCATCGTGAAAACGATGCCGTTAAGTTCGAGACTCGGGTTCACGCTCTCGCGAATGCGCTGGATCGAATTCGTGATAAGAGCAAGGCCATCCATCGCAAGGAACTCGGCCTGAATCGGGATAAGAATTCCATCTGCCGCGACAAGCGAGCTCGTCATGACGATACCCAAGGACGGAGGACAGTCGAGAATAATGTAATCGAAAGCGCCCGATTCTTTAACGGGAGCGAGAGCGTTCTTGATCATCTCGAGACGATCTTCGCGCATGCTCATCTCAAGCTCCGCACCGGCCAAATCGACTTCGGAAGGAATGACGTTAAGATTCGCCCACTTGGTCGGCTGAATGACATCGGCGATACCCGCGCGACCCGTCAAAACCGAATACATCGAAATGCCGTCTTGCTTTTCGAGTCCGAGGCCCAACGTCGCATGCGCCTGAGGATCGAGATCAACAACGAGGACCGCGCGATGACGCGCCGAAAGCGCCGCTGCGAGATTCACGACCGTCGTCGTTTTACCTACTCCACCCTTCTGATTGGCGATTGCGATGATCTTAGTGTGACGTTGCATTTCTCTTAACCTCTTACTTTCAAATTACTCGAATTCACTATCGATATCGATCTCGGAAAGCGACGAAACCTTCCAGTCGTATTTCTCATAAACCTGCTCTACTGCCGAAGTGCCGCGATCAAGCGCGATAACATGCATTCCGGCATCAACGCCGGACTTGACTCCCACGGTCGAGTCTTCGATTACGACACACTCCTCAGGATCGACATTAAGGAGTTTCGCCGCCTTCAGATAACCGGAAGGACTGGGCTTGCCGGCCTCATATTCGCCCGCGCCCAAAACAAGCGAGATATTACTCTCGATACCGCAAAGCTTAGTCGCGGCGACAATATCATCATGAGGCGAGCCGGAAACGATAGCACAAGGCGCGAACTTGGAGACTTCTTTCAAGAAGGCAATAGAATCTTTTATCTTCATGCCTTCGGGATCGGTCGCGTATTTAAGATAATAGGCGCGAAGCTCAACCGCATCTTCTTCTGGTGTCGTTTCGCCGATTTTAGGGAAGCGACGATGAAGTTCCTTATCGATATCGATCCAGTTTCGCCCGATCACGATGGGGACAAGCTCATCAAAGGTAGTCTTATCCCCTCGTGCATTGACGAAATCGACCATCGCCCGCGTCCATAAAGACTCGGTATCGATGAGTGTGCCATCGAGATCGAAAAGGAAAGCGCCTACTCTCACTTATCCTTACCGCAGCACTTCTTGTACTTCTTGCCGCTACCACAGGGGCAAGGGTCGTTGCGACCGACCTTCGGCTCTTCACGCACGGTCGGCTTTTCGCCGATAAGCTCACCATCCGCGAACTTCCAACCGCCGTCTTCCTTGACGAACTGGGAAATCTCGTGATGATTGCAGAATTCACCATTCGCGGTATAAAGAGCGCGAAATTCGACAACGCCTTCCTTGTCACCCGCGAGGCCCTTTTCGGTCTTGATGATTTCAAGACCATGCCACTCGGCGGCACGGCTCCAGGCCTTCGAAGCTTCTTCGTCGAATTCTTCCTGAATCGCATGAGTCGAGCTCGAACGGAGAAATTCGATTTCACCCGCAACATAAGACGAATAGCGCGCACGCATGAGCGCTTCGGCGGTTTCGGCCTTCGCTTCGCCCTTGATGAGGGGCAAGCAACATTCACCGTAAGTCTTACCGGACTTACAAGGACAGAGTTCTTCTTTTTCGATATTCATACGTATATTTTACCACAATTATGGCTATTATGAGAAGTGAAAAAAGTATGATCAGCGGTTTATCACCGAGCTTTACATAAAGGGTATTCGCCGAGCGGTAGCTTACCTTATCGACCATCGTCCCCTTATCATCAACAATCGCACGGCCTTGCGCGTCAATAATCCAGCTCGCGCGGCCCTCGGGGGTAATCGTCCCCGAGACACCGGAATTGCCGACTCTGACAACCTCTAGACCGGTTTCAAGCGCTCTCGCTATCGCTGCCGAGGCATGTTGCTGCGCTTCAACCGATTTTGAGAACCAACTGTCGTTCGTCACGAAAACAAGCAATTCCGCACCCATCTCGGCAAGCTTACGAATTTGAGCAGAGTCGGTATCCTCGTAGCAAATCGCGACACCGAGCTTATGGCCTTCGAAATCCAAGGTCTCGAGTTTCCCACTCGTGCAACTTCCGACCGGAGCGAGCTTCTGCAAAGCGGGAATAAGCTTGTCGCCCGGAATGAACTCACCGAACGGAACAAGATGAACTTTATCGTAAATCTTGACCATCGCATCGGGAGTAAAGAGACCGACGGAATTGAACTCCTTATTTCCGAAAAATCTCGCCCCACCCGCGATGACGCCACGCGCTCCGGTTTGTGCCATCAAGTCGGACGCGAACTCATAAGCGCCGCGAGAATTGACTCTCCCGAATTCGCAAAGCGCGCTCTCGCTTAAGACGAGCAAATCGGGGCGAACATAGGAAACGTAAGCGCAAAGATTCGAATACACTTCTTTGGGATTTTCTTCCTTCTCCTCGCTGAAGCAGCAAGGGAAGTTGCGCTGAATAAGACCGACCTTAAGTTCTTCCTTGGGGGCCGGAAGCGCCTCGGGGAGCTGATAAAGCGCCCAAATCAAAAGAAAAGGAAGAAGCGTTTCCAAGGGACGCGCGGCTTGTGGAAGTCTAGGATCAGGTTTCCACATGCGCTCGGCTATCGAGGCAATCGTGCCGTTAATAAGAATGACGACCGCCGAGCAAAGATAAACACCGCCCAAAGACGCGAGCGAACCGAATCCCTTGGTAATCGGGATAAGGCCAAGTTGATTCCAGGCAAAACCACCGCCAAAACGAGAACGAATAAGCTCCAAACCACACCAAAGAATCGGCTCGACTAAAAGAATCGCAAGAAGACGATAAATATAATGGCGGGGCTTTACCCAGGTCCAAACGACCGAACTCAAGTAGCCGAACGCGGCAAAATACAAGGCGCAATAAGCGGCGAGAACGCCCCACCCGAGGACAACGAGCGGCCAAGGCCCACCGTTTTTGACGATGGCAGGCATCCAAGAGAGTGTCGCAATCCAAAAGAAGAGCCCCGAGAAAAACCAAACCTTCGCACTCTTCTTCGCCTCATGCCGCCGCGCATACCACAAGAGAGGTGCCAAGGCAAAGAGCGCGTCCATTCCCTCATTCATCGGCGCAAAACTGGCCCAGAGGAGGAAGCCGGGAATAACCCAGGCGAATTTAAGAATACGCGCTAAGACTTGGGCGATCATTCCTTATCCCAACTTAAATCGAGACGAGTCGAAACGCCTTCGGGGAGCTCGAAAGTGCGCGGCACATTTTTAGTCGTAATCCAAAGTCCGCCGCGCTCGAAGACATCGAGCTCGACAGGATTCGCGGCAGGAGTATTGAGCGAAATGAAGAGCGGCGTCGATTGCTGCGTAAGGAACTCGACATGATAGCCCGATTCGGCGAGGAACTGCAAATTCTCGCGCGTATTTTCGGGGCTCGCGACGAAGCGCTTGACGCCCATTTTGAAAAGTTCTTTCAAAGCGCTCAAGTTAAAGGCATATAGCGTCCAGTCTGCTGTTATGTCCTCAACGCCCAAGAGCTTAAGCATTCTCAAAGTCGCAAGATCGCTCGCTTCCCACTTCGTGAAGCCCTTTCGAATAAGGCCCTTAACGGCTACGCGGAGCTTATTGAAATCAGGTTCCTTCGTGTAGACGGGGGTAGCGATGCGGTAGAGAGGTGTAGGTGTAGGAAGAAGGTGTAGGGCTAATGGATCAAGCGTGATGATCACTTCATCGAATTCGCCCGAGGGAATTTTCTGACCCGCGAAAAGCTTAACCGTCTTCAAAGTCTTGAAATCGATAGCGGGAGCTTCATCTTCCATCTCGCCATTATTCGCGCTCTCAATCGATTCGCGGCGCTTTTCTTCGCGTTCCTCATCGAGCGCTTCGACAAGATCACGACGAAGATCATTAAGAACGCTCATCGGCGCGAAGAGCTTCTCGGGATCATTGAGAGTAAGCCTCCCCAAACGATATTCCGTCTCGCCAAGCTTCGAAAACGCCTTCTTGACGCCCTCATAAGTCTTATCGGGGTTCTTCGCCTTCTCAAGCGTGCAGGCAATCTCGTGGCCATTCGCTACGATCTTATCTTTAAAGAGAGTAACCTCGATATCGACCACTTCTCGTCCTTCGTAGTCGCTCGGACGGAAGCTCGGAATCGGGAACGCACGCTTTACGGCCTGGGAAGCGCTCTGATAAACTTTCATTCCGGGGCGTAAATCGCGAGCAAGTTCCTCGGAAACGAGGATTTCGACGTCAGTACCCGCCCCGACTTCGAAGACATTACGACGCGAAATCGCCTGACGCATTTCGGAGATGCCCATCCCGAGCGGCTTCCCGCCATCCGGCGCGGCAAATTGAAGACCATCGTGCTTCTCGAGCGCGCGGGAAGTGTGGAAGCGAAGCCAAAGGAGTCCTTCGCGATCCTTCGTGACGCGCTTGATGACGCCGATTTCCGCGCCGAGGTGACCGAGCGAATCAGGGTCGATTACCGGTTCCTTATTCGTCTTGTCGAGATAAAGCTTCGTGGTACGACGCGAGAAAACGGTTTCAAGATCGGAAGTCGTGACCCCACGCGTCCCATCCAAAAGCTGACGATAATATTTCGTGACCGAAGCGACGTAAAGCTCGCTCTTCATGCGACCTTCAATCTTCAAAGAAACGACGCCCGCATCGACAAGCTTTTGAACATCTTCGCCGACTCTCAAATCCTTCATCGAGAAAGCGAGCGTCTTTTTCCCCTCTTCGTTTTCGTAAGGAAGACGGCAGCAATAGGGACACTTGCCGCGATTTCCGCTGCGCCCCTTCTCCATCGCGCCGAAAAGGCAAAGCCCCGAAATCGAATAACAGAGAGCTCCGTGAATAAAGACTTCGAGTTCGACGCCGCAGCGCTTCGAAATCGACTGAATCTCCTCAAGCGAAAGCTCGCGCGCGAGAACAACGCGCTTGAAGCCGAGCTCCTTCATCGCGAGAACGCCCTCGAGATTATGAGCGACAAGCTGGGTCGAAGCGTGAAGCTCCAAATCGGGGAAGTACTTGCGAGCGAGTCGCGCAACGCCGATATCCTGAATGATCAAAGCGTCGGGCTTGATGTCGTTAAGCTCGGCGAGAGCTTCGATAACTCCCTCGATCCGTTCTTCGTCGATAATCGTATTGAAGGTAATGTAGACCTTTTTGCCGCGCTTCTTCGCGACTCTCATCAAATCACGAAGCTGCGAGGGCGCAAAATTATCGGCGAAAGAACGCGCCGAATAATCGTTTAAGCCGCAGTAAACGGCATCCGCTCCAGCTTCGAAAGCGGCAAGAGCGGTATCGAAATTACCGGCAGGAGAAAGGAGTTCGACTTCCATGAATTTAGCGTTTAGAGATTCCCGAAGTCAAGAGTCGCGAAGTAGTCGTCCAAGGTCTCGGCGCGGCGAATCTGCGTAACCGAACCATCTTCTTCGAGAAGAAGTTCCGCTGAACGGAGCTTGCCGTTATACTGGAAGCCCATCGCGTGACCATGAGCGCCCGCGTCGCAAATAACGACGATATCACCCTTTTCAAGGACAGGAAGCACGCGGCCGATCGCGAACTTATCGTTATTTTCGCAGAGGGAACCCGTCACATCATAGGTCGTCGTATCGCCGGAGTTTTCCTTGCCGGGGACAACGATTTCATGATAAGCTCCGTACAAGGCAGGACGCATGAGGTTAGACATGCAGGCGTCTAACCCGGCATACATGCGATACGTCTTCTTGATGTGGCGAACCTTCGCGACGAGATAGCCATAGGGGCCGGTGATCGAACGACCGCACTCCATGTAGAGCTTAAGCGGCTTAAGACCGTTCTTGACGATGATTTCTTCGTAGCCCGCCTTGATTCCTTCTCCGACACGCTCCAAGCTCATCGCCGTCTGATCGGGACGATAAGGAATACCGATGCCACCGCCGATATTGACGAATTCGAATTCGATGCCGACAGTCTCGGTGATTTCCTTAACGAGCGAGAAGAGGAGCTTCGCCGTGTCGATAATATACTCGGGATCGAGCTCATTCGAAGCGACCATCGTATGAAGGCCGAAACGCTTGCAACCGAGCGCTTTCAATTTCGCGTAACCTTCGAAAAGCTGCTCGCGCGTAAAGCCGTACTTCGCTTCTTCGGGCTTGCCGATAATCGCGTTACCGCCTTTCAAGGGGCCGGGATTGTAGCGGCAGCAAACGACTTCCGTAAGGCCACCGCAAGCTTCGTTCGCGAAGTCGATGTGGGTGATATCATCGAAGTTGATGATCGCTCCGAGTTCCTTCGCCTTCTTGAATTCTTCGGCAGGAGTGTCATTCGAAGTGAACATAATCGACTCGCCGACATTTCCAACCTTCTCCGCGAGGACGAGCTCTGCCATCGAAGAGCAGTCGGAGCCGAAATCGAACTCCTTGAGAAGTTTCATGAGATAGGGATTGGGCGCGGCCTTAACCGCGAAATATTCCCTAAAGCCCTTATTCCACGAAAAGGCCTTCTTAAGACGCTTCGCGTTCTCGCGAATCCCCTTCGCGTCATAAACGTGAAAAGGAGTCGGATACTTTTCGATAATCGATTCGAGCTGGGCCTTGGTAAACGGTAATTTACGCATTTTTCTGAACCTTAATCTTCGTTGAGTGACCATTGAGATCGATGGCTTCGGCATCATTCGCGGCGAAAACGACTTCGGTCGCGAGCGTTTCGTTCTTGACGTAATCGAGATGCGCCTCGAGCGAGGCCTTCATTTCCGCGTCAGCTTCGACCGCGATCGTGATACGCTGAGTGACTTCGAAATCGGCTTCTTTACGCATCGACTGAACGTTGGAGACGAATTCGCGAGCGTTACCTTCCTGAATAAGCTCCGGAGTAAGCGCCGTTTCAAGACCGACGACAATCGAACCCGCATTCGCGACGACGAGACCTTCCTTCGAAGAACGAGTGACGATCACATCTTCGGGGTCGAGCGCGATGCCTTCGACTTCGGTCGGCATCGTCTTCGACGCGGCGATTCCGGCGGCGACGAGCTTCATCTTCGGTCCGCACTTCTTACCGAGCGTCTTGAAGTTCGCCTTGAAGCTGATGTTGCAAAGCTCGGTTTCGTCCGCGATAAATTCGACCTTCTTGACGTTGAGCTCGTCTTCGATAAGTTCTTCGAGGCCCTTGACGTCACCACCCGCGAGCTTGAGCGCGGCAAGCGGCTGACGAACCTTGAGATCGTTATCGGCGCGAAGACGACGACCGAGCTCGACGGCGGTCATGACGTCGGCCATGCGACGCTCGAGTTCGAGGTCACGCGCGGCGCCATTCGCGGTCGGGAAGTCGCAGAGGTGAACGGATTCGGGATCCGACTCGCCCTTCAAGTTCGTGTAGATTTCTTCGGCGATAAACGGCGTAAAGGGAGCCGCAACCTTCGAAAGTTGAACGAGGACGTAGCGAAGCGTACGATACGCGGAGAGCTTGTCACCATCATTCGTCGACTTCCAGAAGCGACGACGCGAACGACGAATGTACCAGTTCGTGAGATCTTCGACGAACTTGACGAAGGGACGAACCGACTTCTGGAGATCGTAGACATCCATCGCGGCAGTGACGTCGTTGATCAAAGTTTCCATCGAAGAGATGATCCACTTATCGAGGACGTTCTCGCTATTCGGCTGAACGACTTCCTTATCGTGGAAACCGTCGACATTCGCGTAAGTGACGAAGAACGAATACGCGTTCCACCAAGGAATAAGGAGGTCGCGCATAAGCTGCTTGACGCCGTTCTCGGAGAACTTCAAGGACTCGGCCTTGACGACGGGCGAATAGATCATGTAAAGACGAATCGCGTCCGCGCCGTAGGTATTGAGCATGAGGTTCGGGTCAGGATAGTTCTTAAGGCGCTTCGACATCTTCTTGCCGTCTTCGGCCAAGACGAGGCCGTTGACGATGACGTTCTTGTAAGGCGTTTCGTCGAAGAGGCACGTGCCGAGCACCATAAGCGTATAGAACCAACCGCGCGTCTGGTCAAGACCTTCGGCGATGAAGTCCGCCGGGAAGAACTTCGAGGCATCGCCTTCGCCCATGTAGTGCTGCTGAGCGTAGGGCATCGAACCCGACTCGAACCAACAGTCAAGGACTTCGGGCGTGCGGTGATAGGTCTTGCCGTCCTTGGTGATGACGATCTTGTCGATGAAGTGCTTATGGAGGTCGGTCACCTTCTCGCCCGAAAGTTCCTCGAGTTCCTTCACCGAGCCAACGCAGATCATATCTTCGGGATCGGCATCGTTGATCCACACGGGAATGCAGCTACCCCAGAAGCGGTTACGCGAAATGTTCCAGTCGCGAGCTTCTTCGAGCCAGTTACCGAAGCGCTTTTCGCCGACGTAATCGGGCGTCCAGTGAACCTTCGAGTTGTTCTTGGCGAGGCGCTCGTGGAGATCTTCGACGCGGACATACCAAGCGTCGATGGCGCGGTAAATAAGCGGCGTGTCGGTACGATCGCAGTAGGGATAGGAGTGGACGATGGTCGCTTGGTGAACGAGCTTGCCCATACCCTTCAATTGCTTGATGATGTCCTTATCGCAATCCTTGCAGAAGCGACCCTTATATTCGGGAATCGCGTCCGTAAACGCGCAAGCATCGTCGAGCGGATCGACGAAAGCGGTCATGCCCGCTTCCTTGCAAACGCGGAAGTCGTCTTCACCATAGGCGGGAGCGATGTGGACGATACCGACACCATCATCGGTCGTGACGTAGTCATCATTGGTGACACGGAACGCGCCTTCCTGGGCCTTATCTGCGAAATACGGGAAGATCGGCTCGTAGGTCGCACCCTTAAGCTCGGTACCCTTGAATTCGGCGACGATTTCATACTGATCTTCCTTCTTGAAAATCGCCGTTAGCCGCGCCTTCGCCATAACGTAAACCGGCTTCGCTTCATCGGTCACGTCACGAACCGCGACATAATCGATCTTGGCGCCCGCGCACATCATGAGGTTCTCGGGAAGCGTCCAGGGAGTCGTCGTCCAAACGAGGAGATAGACGGTCGGCTCTTTCGCGAGAAGCTCCTTCACGACTTCGCTCGTCGCGGTCAGTGCCTTGGTGCGAACGGTGACCGTCGGATCTTGGACATCCTTATAGTTGTTACCGGCTTCGAAGTTCGAAAGCGGCGTCGAAAGCTTCCAAGAGTACGGCATGATACGATGGGACTTGTAGACGCGGCCCTGATTCCAAAGCTGTTTGAAGACCCACCAGATCGTCTCCATGAACTCGGGCTGCATCGTCTTGTAGTCGTGATCGAAGTCGACCCAGCGACCCATGCGCGTGACGGTCTTGCGCCATTCGCTCACATACTTGAGAACCATCGAGCGGCACTGCTCGTTGAACTTGTCGATACCGAGCGCCTTGATCTCGGGAGCGCCGGCAACTCCGAGCGCGTCCTGCGCGAGGGCTTCGATCGGAAGGCCGTGAGTATCCCAACCGAAGCGACGCTCGACGTATTTGCCGCGCATAGTCTGATAGCGCGGGACGATATCTTTGATCGTGCCGGCGAGAAGATGGCCGTAGTGCGGGAGGCCCGTCGCAAAGGGAGGACCATCGTAAAACTTATAGCGCTCTTTGCCCTCGTTCTTCTTGAGGGACTTCTCAAACGTGCCCTTTTCTTCCCAAACCTTAAGGATTCCCTCTTCCATCTGAGGGAACGCGACTTTGTTGGATACGCTCTTGAACATATCGACTTTCCACCTTTCGAAAAAAATTTACAATATATTATACCATATTTCCCGGAAATATGATATACTATTATGCAAATACGCCGGGATGGTACAGTGGTCGACTACGCCTGATTTGTAATCAGGATTCGCAAGAACACGGGGGTTCGAATCCCTCTCCCGGCTCCAAGGATTCATAAAATGATCGAAACGATTCACTCCGAACACGCTCCCAAGGCCTTAGGTCCTTATTCTCAAGCTCTCAAAGTCGGTGGCTTCATTTTCTGCTCGGGCCAGATTCCGATCAATCCCGAAACGAACACGATTGAAGCGACGACGATCGAAGATCAGACTCGCCAGTCGATTTCGAATCTCCGCAATGTCCTCGAAGCGGCCGGGTCGAGCCTCTCGAATGTCGTGAAGACGACGGTCTTCATCAAGGACATGAACGATTTCGCCGCGCTCAACGGAGTTTATGCGGAAATGTTCGGAGACACGAAGCCCGCTCGCAGCTGTGTCGAAGTCGCACGCCTTCCCAAAGACGTCAAGGTCGAAATCGAATGCATCGCTGCCGCGTCGGCGCTTTAATTAAGAATCGCTGATTTGATTTCTTCCGTCAGGCGGACCGAGTTCTTGTGATTCGGTTCGCCTTCGACTTTTATAAGGGGCTTTACATAAAGATCGTACTGAATGATCTTACCCCCAACATCCCACCAAGGTTGCCCCTTCGCAAGAATCGGCGGATCGAGTTCCTGATGAATCGGAAGAATGTCCGCGCCAGCTTCTAACGCCAAGCGCGCGGCTCCGCGGCGAAGCGGGTGCTCTTTGGCCGCTGCGGGGATTCGCGTACCCTCGGGGAAGATAATGAGGTTCGTCCCCGTCTTGAGCAATTCCTTTACCTTGCGAATCGTCTCGCCCGGCTCTTCGGTCGCAACGAGGAACATCGTATTGACGACTTTCGAATAGAAGAAGTTCTTCGAAGCCGCTTCTTTCACGATACAGGTCGAGTCGGGAAGTTTTGACATGAGAATCACGACATCGATTAAGGAAAGATGGTTCATAACGACGATTTTGCCGCGGACTTGGGAAAGATCTCCATGAACCGATACGCGAAAAAGTCCCGTAATATCCGCGAAACCGACGAAGAACTTGTAACAAAGGATGATGAGCTTATTGAGACTTCCGGGGATAAGCGCCAAAATCGGAATGAGTCCTGCAAACAAAAGCGAAAATGCGCCGTAAAGGAAGAAGAAATCCGCCGCGAGGCACGATCTTAAGAAGCGGATGATCATTTGCCGGAGAGCGCGAGACGGATGAGCTTGTCGGTTTCTTTGATGTCGGGATTTTTTGCAACGACATCGGCAACCATCTTGTTCGCGGTCTCTTCGTTGAAGCCGAGCGCGCTAAGAGCGAGCACCGCGTCACGAAGAATGGGAGAAACTTGCCTTCCTTCGCCGCGCTCACTACCCGCAAGAGCCTCGATAGCGTTCACCTTGTCCTTAAGCTCGATGCAGATCTTTTCGGCCGTCTTCTTGCCGACGCCTTTGATGGACGAAATACGCTTCGCGTTTCCACCCGCGATAGCAAGCGAAAGTTCGCCGATCGAGGAGCCCGAGAGAATGGAAATCGCGATTTTGGCGCCGACGCCCGAGACGCCCAAGAGCTTTTCGAACATCGCCTTCTCCGCTTCGGTAGCGAAACCGTACAGCGCCTCGTCATCTTCGCGAACTTGGTGGAACGTCAATATCTTCGTTTCTTCGCCCGTACGCGGCAGTTTGTCGTAGGTCGAAAGCGGGATGAAAAGTTCATAGCCGACTCCTGCCGCCTCGACGATAATGCGAGTCGGCTCTTTTTCGGCTAAAACTCCTCGAATATACGCTATCATTTCCAGACGATCTTCGCGTCGGTTTCACGCTGAACGCCGCGCGGATACTTGACCGCAGGCAGTCCGAAGAGCATCGCGTAGAACGGCGTCTTCTGATTAAAGCCGATGGCCTTTTCGAGAAGCTCGGGAACGGCCTTCTGAACGAGATCCAAGAAGCCGCACCAACAAGTCGAAATCCCGTTCGCTTCCGCGAGCATTTCGAAGTAAGTCAAGGTCGCGATGATGTCTTCTCTCGGCGTGGTCACGGCAGGATTCGTTTCGTCGGAGGAAACGATAAGCATACCGGGCGCGCCTCTAAAGAACATATCCCCTTCTCCGTTACGCATCTTAATCGCGGGAACGGCGAGCCAACGCGGAAGAAGCTTCGTACCCTCGCGATGTTCCTCAATCGCCTTGATGAAGTCGCTACGGAACTTGTTCATCGACTCGCGCGTCGAGAAGCAAGTAAAGGTAAGCCCGCGCGCATTACAACCGGTCGGGACATTGCCGAGAGTCGTGAGAATTTTCTCGAGCGTCGCCTTGTCGACATCCGCGTCACGATACTGACGAATCGAGCGGCGCGTCTTAAGCCAATTCTCGACTTCTTCGGCCTTAGGAAGCGCGAGATTTGCGGTCTTGATCGAGTTCTCGGGATCCTTCCCTTCGAACTTGATCGCACCTTTAGGGCAAATCGCGAAGCAGTGCTGGCAGTGCATGCACTTCTCGGGTTTCGGGAGTGTAGGGTATCCCTCCGCATCGAGGCGAAGCGCCTTGAACGCGCAGTCTTTCACGCACATGCCACACTTAAGGCACTTACTCTTATCAAGTTCGATCAGGTCACTCATCTTCATTCTCCTCAAATATTAACTTAGTCCATTGACGCGTAGCAGATTGTAGCCGTTAGGCGAAATGATGCGAAGTGTCAATGCTCCTTATCCAAAGATGATTCATTGGCGCGTAGCAGATTGTAGCCGAAAGGCGAAATGATGCGAAGCGCCGATGCTCCTTATTGGAACAGTTTCGCGAGCTTTTCGAGCTGCTGAACCTTTTCCTTGTTTTCGGCGAGCTTCTTGCGCGCGTCTTCGACAACTGCCGCAGGAGCGTGAGAAACGAAGTTCTCGTTGCTTAATTTCGCTTCCGAGGCCTTGATGAAGCCGGCGAGCTTCGCGAGTTCGCCCGCAATACGCTTCGCTTCGGCTTGCTTATCGACGAGGCCTTCCAAGGAGAGATACACCGTACCGAACGCCGTCATCTTCGAAGGCATCGCGAGATCGGCTCCGGCAGGAACGACTTCGATCGACTCCGCGCGCATCGCCTTCTTAAGCGAAGCGATTTCGCCCGCGATATCCTTATCGGTCGCAATCGAGACCTTGACGAAAGTCGAAGGCGTGACCTTGTATTCGGCGCGGAGCGCACGAAGAGCGGTAATGGCCTCGCGTTTGGAATTAACGAACTCGTAAACTTCCTCGGTAAGTCCCCACTGCGCCTTCTCCGCGGCAGTGTAGCCAGTCGGATAATCGGCCTTCATGATCGTCTCTTCAGCGTTCAAGTAGCCGAGCTGATGCGCGACTTCTTCGGTCACGAACGGCATGTAGGGGTGGAGGAGTTTGAGGGCCTTGTAGAAGACGTCCTTCAGAATCGCGAGCGAAACGGCCTTGTTGGGCGAATCCTTCAAGTACTCGACATACCAGTCGCAAATCTGCGTCCAGAAGAAGTCGTAAACCGCGAGGGCGCCGTCCTGAATACGGTAGCTCTCTAAGATCGCCTTCATCTTCTCGCAGGCCTTGTCGGTCGCGATGAGCATATGCTTATCGTCGGAGGAAAGCTCTTCGGCCTTAAGGCTATCGAGCGCGGGGATGGTGCCCACTTCCGCGGCCTTCATCTCGAAGAACTTCGCCGCGTTCCAAATCTTGGTCGTGAAGTTACGGCCGATTTCAAACTTCTCCTTGTTGACCTTCGTGTCGCAATCGAGCGAAGTGATAAGCGCGATCGAGAAGCGCAAGGCGTCGGCAGAGTACTGGCTGATAAGCTCCAAGGGATCGAGCGAATTGCCCTTCGACTTCGACATCTTCGAACCGTCCGCGGCGCGAACGATGCCGTGAATGACGATGTTCTTAAAGGGCGGCTTCTTCATGAAGTGAATACCCGCCATCATCATTCTCGCGACCCAGAAGAAGATGATATCCTGAGCGGTCACGAGGTCTACCGTCGGATAGTAGTAGTCGAGATCTTCCGTCTTCTCGGGCCAACCGAGCGTTTCGAAAGGCCAGAGCCAGCTCGAGAACCACGTATCGAGCACATCGGGATCCTGCTCGAGATCCTTGATCGTAAGCGCAGCATTGCCGGTCTTTTCCTGCGCGGCCTTAAGGGCTTCTTCTGCGGTTTCCGCGACGAAGATGTCTTCGCCCAAGTACCAAGCAGGAATGCGGTGTCCCCACCAGAGCTGACGCGAAATGCACCAGTCCTGAATGTTGTTCATCCAGTTGAAATAGATGTTTTCCCAACGCTTCGGGACGAACTTGACTTCGCCCGACTTGACCGCTTCGATAGCGGGCTCGGCTAAGGGTTTCATCTTCACGAACCACTGCTTCGAAAGGCGCGATTCGACGACTTCGTGGCAGCGGTAGCAGTGACCGACCTGATTGTCGTAATCTTCGATGTGATCGAGGTACCCGCCTTCTTCGAGATCGGCGACGAGCGCCTTGCGACATTCAAAGCGGTCCATTCCGCAGTACTTCGCGCCCGCGAGCTCGTTCATGTGCCCGTCATCGGTCATAATGTTGATTTCTTCGAGCCCATGACGCTTGCCGACGAGGAAGTCGTTCGGGTCGTGGGCGGGCGTGATCTTCACGATACCCGTACCGAATTCCTTCTCGACATAATCGTCGGCGAGAATCGGGATTTCGCGGCCAGTCAAAGGAAGAATGACGTTTTTACCGACAATCGCGGCAAAGCGCTCGTCCTTCGGGTTAACGGCAACGGCGGTATCGCCAGGGAGCGTTTCAGGACGAGTCGTCGCGACGACAATGTAGTCCTTGTTGAGCTCGCCCTTCACACCCGCGGCGCTTCCGACGACGGGATAGCGAACGTACCAGAGGTGGCCGTGATTCGCTTCATGCTCGACTTCGTCATTCGCGAGCGCGGTGCCGCAACGCGGGCACCAGTTGACGATGTAGTTGCCCTTATAAATAAGACCTTCATCGAAAAGCTGCTTGAAGACTTTCATGACCGCCTTGTTGCAGCCGTCATCAAAGGTGAAGCGCTCACGCGCCCAGTCGGTCGAATTACCGAGCATACGCTGCTGGTGGACGATCGTGCCGCCATACTGCTTCTTCCAATCCCAAACGCGCTCGAGGAACTTTTCGCGGCCGAGATCCTGGCGACGCTTACCTTCTTTCTTAAGCGCCTTTTCGACGACGTTCTGCGTCGCGATACCGGCGTGGTCGGTACCGGGGAGCCAGAGCGTATTATAGCCCGACATGCGGCGCCAACGAACGATGATATCCTGAATCGTCTGATTGAGAGCATGGCCCATGTGAAGAATGCCGGTCACGTTCGGGGGCGGGATAACTACCGAATAAGGAGCGCGCGTATCGGGCGTCTCGTGGAAATGCCCGTTATCTTCCCAGAACTTGTACCATTTGGCCTCTGCGGCCTTCGAATCGTATTGTTTTTCCATAGTATCTACCTCAATTCGGTATATTATATCATATTTCCCGCCGAATTTAAACCCCTAATATCTTTATCGCGGCTAGCGGCTAGGGAAATATTGCTTTGGTCACTCAGCACTCGCTTTCGCTTCGGCTTTCCGCTCCCTCGAATCGGGAGCCCCTCACTTCGTTCGGCGGCTACGTCCCCAATATAACAACAAACGGCTTTGCGAGGAAGCCGTTTGTTGTTTGTTGAATCGAACTAATGTATCAAGCAAATGCCAATGTTTTATTGCTATACTCGTGCTCAAAAACATCTGGGAACTCGGAGATTATTCTTAAAAGGACACGAGCAGGTCCTGTAGGACGACGACGTCCCTGTTCCCAATTTTGCAAGGTATTTATGCTTACACCCATGAATTTTGCGAACTGACTCTGAGAAATATTGAAACTCTCACGCACTTCCGCAACCTCTTTCTTTGATTCAACAGTAAACTGACGCGAAGGCTTAATTTCGCCACGCGATATCTTACCCGCTTCCTTAATGCTCGCAAGAAGCTCCTCAAAATTCTCTTTCCTCATTTTAAATCCTCCTTATCCAAAGCTTGTTTTAACATCTTCAATTGATCTGCAGTTATATTTTCTCTCTCATTCGCTTGCTGGATACGCTTCGTGAAATAAGATGTCTCAATAAATATCATGCTAATATTGTACGCCATTGGCGGACAAAAGTCAATACCCCAATCCGAAAGAAAATTACAACAACAGTAAAATCAAGCCCCCATAAAACATCAAGCGGCTTCGCAAGGAAGCCGTTTGTTATTAGGTATTGTCTTTTTAGACAGGATTTACAGGATTGACAGGATTACTTCGTCGCTTTGACGCTGACCTTGTAGTACTTGACCTTCTTACCGTCGGTGAAGGTCATCGGGATCGAGACGGTCTTCGCCTCGGAAAACAAAACCATTAACGAATTTCCTTGGACTTAACGAAACGAAGATAATTACTTTTAAACTTACGAGGTCCACCAAAGAACTTATTCTCCGAGAGAGTCAATTGCTCTTTATGTTCCAACTTAACCTCTACAAGCTTAAGCGTGGCTATCATATCGGCCAGCTGAAATAGCTTATACCTATCTGGAGTAACCGATTGCGCGAAAACAATCTCCAAGCCCGGTCGTGATTTAAACGCCGCAAGAAGCATGTTCGTGACAGGTGTCTGACCGCAATCATAATAAATTTTAAAACGTACAAGGCTTGAATATTCAGCCGAAAGGCGATCAAGGAACTCGATCATATCCTTCTGAAGTCGCTTTATAATCTGTTCTTTAGAATCAACAAAACGCTTCTCTACCACAAAACAATGATATCGAAAGTCCAATGCATGAGCAAAAGCCAACATGCGGCGAAATATCTTCGTGCGAAATGACCAATCCATTATGGCAAAAGCATTTTTCTGACGAATCAAAGGACCGGCATGAAAACATACATTAGATAGACGCATTTCAGCAAAGTGACGATCAAGTTCCTTGATTAGATCTTCTATAGGGACTCGCTGATCATGAAACACCATCGAGATTATATAATATGGTGAATCAGCATCCGGGAACTGAAAGCGCCCAGACTCGTCAACGAATATACTCAATGTCGCATCTGTCATATTATAACAAAAGTGGCCGGAATCGCTTCCTGCCACTCAAGGCGAAGAACTTGCTCCGCATCTCGAACATCCCAACCTTTCAGTTAAGATGCTTATATTATATCATATTCCCCTTGGGAAAATCAAGCCCCCTTCCTCCGAAGCGCCGCGCGGAAAAGTACGATTGTCATTTTCCACAGATGTGCCAAGCAGAAATGAGGAAAACAGCAAACGGCTCCTTTCGAAGCCGCTTGCTGTTGGTTTGTTACATCTTGGACATTTCTGCCGCGGATTGTTTCGTTGCCGAGGCCTTGACCTTGATGTAGTAGACATTCTCGTTACTGAGGGCGGGGACGGGAATCGTCACGTTGGAGCCAGTAGCGAGAACGCGATCAGACTCTTCCGTATGGTTATCAGGTGTCGTACCATAAGAAACCGAGTAGTAGAGACCGGGAACGACCTTCGCAGCCGGAATATCGACGTGCGTCGTTACCGTCGCGCCGGCAATCGACTCAAGACCCTCATTCGCGAACGAGATAGCCGCTTCTTCAACGGTTTCCTGAACCGTCTTCGTTCCGCCGGCGACAACCGCAGTTGCCTTAACCTCGGCCTTAACTATCCACTGACCCGAGCCCGAGCTCGTTTCGGTAGCGACAAGTTCGAGGTACTGCGCCTGACCGCCATCTCCCGCAGCCGCGTCAGCTTCCGCGTCCTCGACGACGATTACCGTCTGAGCAATCGCATCCTCGGCTGTTTGAGCTTCGACAACAACAGGTTCGCCGGCTTCAGGAACGACCGCGCCTTCAACCTTGCCCCAGATTTCAATAATACCATTATCAAGGCAATCGGTATTCATCTTCGTGTAGTTGTCACCAGGCGAGACCCAATTCATCGTAAGCGGGCTTACTTCAGAGTTACCCTGAGACTGCTTGCCGTGAACGGCGAAGTCACCGATACCGAGAACGTTTACACGGTTATCATTGAACGCGTTGTACGAGAAGAGCGTCTGACCCATTGCATAACGATGAGTCGTAGCTGTTACTCCCTCGTAAATGCGGCTTACGTTCATAACACCATAGTTGGTATTCGCATCAATCGAGTCATTCCAGTCCATCCCATACTTGGATTCAGGAGCGCCCGTAATACCACCAGCAGGAATCGCCTTCTTATTCGTAAAGAGAAGCGTACCCTTTACTCCGCTGGTCGTCGGCTCAACCTTGCGAATTTCATCAAGGTTCGAATAGACGTGGAGGTTGTCAACGAGCTGATTGACTTGCATTTCAGTAGGAACACCCACATTCGCGAGGTTCTTCGTTTCCGCCCACGCATCCATATCCACCCAAACGAACTGGTTATGGCGGGAAAGCGTAGTCGAACGCTCGACGTAATAGGCGACTTGCGTGAGGCCCTTGGCGGCCATCACCTCGTTAAGCGTCATGTAAGGAGATTCACCCCATGCGGAGATATCCTTCTTGATCTGGGCGAGATCCATCGAAGCGAGTTTCACGAAGCCCTTACGGTATTCAACCGGAACATTTGCAACCGCGCCCGAATTCGTATTCGGCGTGTAGGTCTTGCCCGTCGTCGCCTTCGCGGCATTCATCACGCCATCGAGCCACGCATCGGCCATAAGGTTATAGCCCTTCCAGTTCGGGTGAACATTATCGGAAAGGAAGTTACCGTCATTCTTCGGACACGCCGAACGGCAGTCAACGTAGAAGACCGTGTTCGCGGGGAAGATCGGTTCAACACCTTCGTCCTCATCGCCCTGAACGGCCTTACGAATCATCTCGCTGTAATCACCACCACACTTCATCTGATCCTCTGGAGCAAGCGGAAGAATCGAAGTGACGACGATACGCGCCGTCGGACGCGCCTTGATTAGACGATTAACGAGCGTTTTCCAACCTTCAAAGATTCGCTCGGCCGTCTCACCGCCTATTGTGTCGTTCGTACCGATCTTGATGGTGATGACATCCTGTTCGTCACCCGAAGCTTCAAGGTACGCTTCAAGACCTTCGATAAAGCCGGCGCGCGTGAAGCTTCCAGTTGCACCCGTATAAACACGCTGCGCGGAAATACCGTTGTGGAGACGATAGTTGGGGTCGGCGCGCACGCCATTCGCATCCGAGGAACCCCACGCGGAGCCATTCTTGAGCGTATCACCACGGAAGCCCGTCGTCCGCGGCTTATAGCCGTGAGTTTCGAGACGATGCATGAGCGGGATGCGGTAGTTCGGCGTACCGACTCCGGAGCGCCAAATGCCTTCCGTAATGGAGTCACCGAACTGCGTGATCTTGAGCGTCTTGCCGTTCGCCTCGTAATCGCCGACATCGACCACAAGCTGCTTGTAATCGGTATCGGGAACGTCAATAATCTTAACCGTCTTGGAAACTTCCGACGAGAGGCCCTCAATCGTGATGAGACTCGTATTGATATTCAGCGTATTCGGATAAGTCACAAGACGGAATAGACCGCATGTGATGGTCATATATTCGCTCGTATGATCGGTGCGACCGCTGACGAGCTTAAAGGTCGTATTACCCTCAACCGAGAAGCTGCTCGCGAGAATCGGCGTACGAACGGGATCGAACTCAATCTTCGAGCCGGCCTTCATTTTAAGCGTTTCAACCGTGAGTCCGCCATTACCCGTCAATTTATAAACACCACCCTGACCGAGCTGAATCCAGCCATCGGTCATATCATTGGCAATCGTCTTCGTGACTTGAGTCGTAATATCCGGAATCGCAAGCGGCCAAACGGGGAACTTCACGGCATTCGCCTTCACCTGAGCGGCTGAAAGCGCAATATTCCACGCAGCAACATCATCAAAGAGTGAGCCGATCGCCTTGTTAGAGGAGGGGAGCTGTTCCGCGCCACCACGAACCGTGCCGACTTCGAAGTATTGATTACTTGTCGGAATCGTTGCAAGCTCGGCAGAGCCGGACGAAGCTACTTGAACCCCGTCGACATAGACGATATACTTGTCCACCGCGGCATCCTTATCGCAGGTGACCGTGTAAACATGGTAACGATTGTCATAAAGCGACTCACCCTCTGAAGCACCGGCAATCTCTGTAAACGACTTATTGCCGTACTTACCGAACCGAGGACGCCCGTCTGTATCAAGACGGAGAACAACACCGCGATCGCCGCTACCCTGATACGAGGTCTCGCCAATGCCCCAAAGGGCAAGATTCTTGCCTGCCTGCGCGGACATCTTCGCGACAACCTGAACCGTCCAGCTTTCGCCGTTCTTGATGGCCTTGGAGAAGGTCAAATTCGCATCGTTCTTATAAGACGGACGAACATCGTTCGAAATTTTGACTGCCTTGCAAGCCGAGTTGTTGCGAACTTCCTCGAAGTTGACCGCGGCATTCGTGCCCTTCTCGTTCATGAAGTTGTCGCTCGTACGGCCCGAAGCGAAATCGTTCATAACCTTGGAACTGGTCCAAGTATCACCGTCAAAACCTACTGACGTGAGCGGAATCGGATTCTTGGTCGCAACAACCTTGTTGACACCATAACCAGCACCAGTTGCACTTGTAGCTAAAGTGCCGGTGAAGCTTTCAACCTTGGCCCCCAACTGCGCCTGATACTTATTACCGGCACCGACAGTTGAGATAAAGACTTGGTTATTCGCGTCGAGCGTCATCTTAACCTTAACGGCCTTGACATAATAATCTCCGTCGCCCGTCTGACGAACCTGCATCTGGAATGTCACGCTATCATCATCCTTAGCGACATAGAAGCCTCGAGCATTAACATCACTGCCGGAAACCCATTCACCGTCCATAGTTCCATGGAACTCATAGTCAAGAAGATCATCAAGCGAATCGACATACCAACCCGTCGCGGCAGGCGTATTCGTAAGGAAGCCCGAGTAGACGAAATCGTCACCCGTGAGCGCGAAGCCCGTGAGCTTTGAATCGGTCGCCGATGTAATCGGAGTATAGGTAACGGCAACGGAGTGGATCTTAAGTCCCGCAGCAACCTGCGCGTTCTCGTTAGCGACATACATACCGCCAAGCGCAAAGCCTCCGATATTGTAAGTACTGTCACCGGCCGCACCGGTATCCTTCATAACCTGAACCCACTCACCCGCGCTATTAAGCTGATAGGCATAAATACCACCGCCCGCGTTATAAGTAAGTGCGAGGGTATTACCGCCGGCATCGAGCGCTACGCTGTCATTCGCGTTGCCGCGCGCACCACCATAATAGTTCGCCCACCCGTCTTTGAGGTTACCGTTCATATCCGCCACGTGAATGCTGGCGATGTTCTCGTAAGTCGAGCCATCAATCGACATCGCAACTTGATACTTCGTCGTATCATAGATTGGATAGTCGGAGTAGCGCATAATAACGGTCGCACCCGTACCCGAGGTATCCGATGCGCGCGTAACCTTGACACCAAGCGTAGTATTATTGCCGTCAGCAACACCCTTAATAAGAATATACGATTTATTGCCTTCAGTCACGAGTTCATGACCATTGAGGTCAATCGTATAAGTTACTCCGTCAACTACTTTCGTATACGTACCATCATCATTGGCGGTAAGCTTATGAAGGTCCCCGTCGAAGATAACCGCACCATCCGACCACGTCTGGGGCGTTTCATATAACGAATAGGTAAGCGTCGATTCATCAAAGTCAAGAACCAATCCCTCAACAGGAACAATTCGACCGTCAGCAAGCTTCGCTGGAACAGTAATTGAACCACCAGCGAGAGTGATCGTACCCGTATAATCCGTGACGTTTTGGAGGACGAGCGAACCCGCACCCCACTTCGTTAGCGTATCACCGCCGGAAACCGGAACCGAAACAGTCAATATCGCGCCGGAGCCAACCGAAATACCGGCGCCATGCTTTGCGTCTTCGTTATCACCATAATCGCCAGCGCCATCATTACCGAAGTAAAGCGACTGACGAGTCTTGCCTGTATTCGTCACACCGGCCTCAATTGTAGCTGTACCGGACGCAAGCATAATCTGACAGTTGTCAGCCGTTCCTGCACCACCATAGAGAAGAATATGACGATTGCCCGTATCTATCTTCACGGACGAACCATCGCCTAGAACGATATGATCGCGCCAAAAACGAGAACTGCCATCATTTTGAAAAACAAGCGTACCATTATTTACGAACCAGCTGTGATCGCCGATGCCGCCATTCCAGCCGGCATAGTCATGGCCGTCGATGTTGAGCGTCGCGCCACTCTCGACCGTCACAAACGGTTTTTCCTTTGAGTCATTGCTTGAGAGGACATTATTGCCGTTACCAGCCCAGCTCAACGTATTCGCTGTCGTTCCGGCGGAAACATAGTGAAGCGTCTGACCGCTCGCGGGATTAAGAGTCAGCGTTTTACCGTTTCTGAGTTCAATCGTCCCCGTGCCGGAAAGCGTGCCGGTAATCGCCGTATCCGCGTCATCGTAGACAATCGTTGCAGTATCATTCGGAGCGAACGGAATATTGTACATCGAAGTCGGGACCTGGAACTTGCCTTCGCCCGCAACCTCAATCGCGCCCGCACGACCGACGATGTCATACGAATAGGCGTTGGAAGCTTCGCCTCCGGCGGTTCCTGTCTTGAAGATAAGGTGCGTTCCGGTGCCGAAATTGATCTGGCCCTTAATCGGCACCTTAAGACCGAGATTGCCGGTATATTCGGCCAAGTTGATGACATTCGCGGTCAAACAATCGGTTTCGTCATCTGTTGTAGAATCACCTTCAACATCAAGCGTGCGGTTATGGAATTCGAAGGAATTCGGCGGAGCGATCGTACCGGAGACGATAACCTCGGGGACGGATACCTTTCCATTAATCTTAACGCCGGCAACCTGAGCCGCATCAATGCGAACGCAGGTGCGGTTCGTAGCTTCCGACCAACTCCTCGCTGTCTCGCCATCCGCATCAAGCCAAACCTTCTCATCAGATGTCCAGTCGACGATGCCGCCATCAAGAAGTTTAGTGAGATTCGGCGTCCAGTAGACAGTGCTGTCGATGGCATACGAAACCGACTTGTTCGTCGCGTTGTATGTCAAACGAACATTGGTTTCTTCGCCGTCGATCATCATCGTCGTCAAAACCGAGAATGCCGGCGCGGTCAAAGTACCCGAGCAAAGAATAAACTCGGTATTCTCCTCAACAGAGGACGGAAGCACAAACTTTGTTGTGTCGTCAACACTAAGATCACCGAGGACATACGGTGCATCTTCAGTCTGCATTGAATCAGAATAGTCAAGCGTAGCGCCTGAAGCATTAAGTGTCTTAACCTTAATGCGACCCGCACCGTGAAGTTTAAGCGTGCCGACAACGTTGAGCGCATAATCCTGCGATTGATTGATATCGAAGACCTTGCCTTTGGCAACTTCAATATTAATCGGACCATGAAGGGTCGTTACACCCGAGCGCGCAATCTTAAAGTCTTCGTTAATGACAGTCCAGGTCTCCTGGATATTACTGGGATCGCCGATGTCCGTTCCTCGTCCGTTATCGGATGACGTATCCGCCAGCGCATACCCCTTCGCGCCCGGCTCAACGATAATACCACCGAGATTGAACGGGGCGAAGTTACCTGCAACATCCTTAACCGTCACCGATCCGTCACCGGGGAAGCGAAGGACGTAGCCGGGATCAATTCCGGCAAAGCCGTTCTTCTTAACGAAGAGATGCCAAGGCGTCACATTATTGCTGTATCCCGGCAAACCTGCTGCAGCCGTATTGCCGTTATAAATCGTATCGCCATCAGTACCCGTCGAAATATCGAAGACCTTATACTGGTTGGCATTGGCCGTCAAGTTGGCGGAACCGATAATCCAAGAAAGAACGCCGGGGTTAACCGACCAATGCGCGTAGTAGGTCGCAGCGGTCATGACAACGCCGTCTTTCACTCGATATCCCGTCGGAACAACTGCATCCGCGGCAATATCGATAATGTCAGAGAGATGATCATCGCCGGCTGCAGTAATCGCATCTTGGAGAGTCGGATAATAAGTCGTTACTCCTTCGCCATCGACAATCTTGGCGGCGGGATTAATGATCTTAACAAGATTACCTTCAGCAACCAAAACGTAGCCAAGCGAATCATTATTCGAAAATTCCATATGATCCATTGAGGCCGTAGTTTGTACAGGATACTGAATAAGCGTCATTACACGAGCACCATTCGGGAAGTTAACCGTGGACGCATCAATCGTGAGATTATGACGATTAAAGACAAAATCGATTGTATTCAACGTCACATCGATAAGTCCGGGATTCGTAATCGTCGTATTACTGAGAATGAAGTCCTTGCCGCTATTAAGCGAAACGGTAAGCGTATTCCCTCCCATATCAAGTGAGGTCGCGTTCCAACTGTTCGCAAGAAGACCGAACTGATTACCATTCACAGTAACATTGCCCGACATCGTAAGTTTCGCCGTCTGACGTGTGCCCGTCCCCAGATCGTTGCCGGAGTTTTTGAGCGTACCGGCACAAGTGATGTCATAGCTCGTGCCATTCAAAACGGCAAGATCGAGTGTCGCACCGCTCGAAACCGTAATCTTGGACATTGGATTAACGTTAAGATTCTCGTAGTTATTAGGTCCAAATCCGGTCGCGTTCGTCGTCTTCGCTTCGCCGGCTTCAACATAAAGTCCTCCGGTAAAGGTATTAGCGGTCGTGAACTTGATCGATCCTGCACCGGTCTTGGCTACAGATCCCGAGCCGGAAATAATCGCAGAGGAAGTCGCTTCTCCATCGGCAACATCAAACACAATCGTAGCATTGGCATTAGGAGCGAACGGGACGCCATACATTGTTGAGGGAACGATGAACTTGCCGCTACCATCAACCTCGATTGCGGTCGTATTGCCGACAATCGTGTAGTCATATGCATTAGAGGCATCGCCGCCGGTCGCACCGGTTTTAAAGATAAGGTGTGTATTCTCTCCGAAGTTAATCGTACCGACTATCGGAACCTTAAGGCCAAGATTACCCTTATAGGTGCCCATATTCACGACGGAGGCCGTCAAGCAATCCACACTTTTATCCGTGGTCGGGTCTTTACCGGTTTCCGAATCTTTTTCGACACCCTTCGTGTGGTTATGGAACTCGAACGGATGATTGGCTTTATCCGAACACTCAACAATAACTTCTTTAACAGCAACCTGCCCGTCAATCTTCACGCCGCCAATCGTCGCAGCATCAAGCTTAACGGAGATATCCGCCCCGGTGCCATCCGTCGGCCAGGCAACGGGATTACCTTCATCTCCGTCTACAATCCACGCATCATCAGCCGTCCAATCAATAATGCCATCAGCATCCTTCTTCGCCGTATTCGGCGTCCAATAAGCCGCCTCATCCATCACATAAGAAACCGACTTATTCGTCGCATTATAAGTCAAACGAACCTTCTTTGTGACATTTCCAATCTTAATCGTGGTCGGGAACTGAAGCGTCGGAGCCGAGAGCGTCCCCGAGCAAAGGACATACTCCGCCTCGGGCTCGAGCCCGGCGGGGAGCATCAAACGCGTTGATTCGTCAAGGGTCAATCCGCCTTCAATATACGGCGTCACACGATTTACAGCAAGATCGCTGAAATCGAGCGTCACGTCACCAGTAGCGACAAGAGTCCCAACCCTCAAATTACCGTCGCCATGCATAATAAGCTTTGCATTCGTCGAGACATCCAATGTTGGTTGATGCGCGGCGTTTTGGCGCTCGGAGTTGAGGTCAAAAATCTTATCTGCCGCGATGTTGAAATTCATCGGGCCATAAAGCTTAAAGACACCTTCACGATTAAAGACAACGCTTTCGCGAATCTCAAACCACGTTTCAATATCCTTCTTCTCCGCGACGCTAGTCTTGTTGCCGAGATCGGTAGGACGATCACCAGTACTGCGGAACATATATCCCTTTGCACCCTGTTCAACAATCAAGCCTCCAAGCGCAAAATTGTTGTAATTGGCGCTCAAATTGCCGCTCTTATCCGAAGTCAAACGAAGAACATAACCAGGAGCCACATATTTGTCATATGCATTACCGGCAGCGCAAAAGATATTCCAAATACTCCCGACAGCTGCGCTCTGACCGGGAATATTCGACGTCGTCACCGCTGCCCCGTCGGAACCATCAGCAATATTGAAGTATTTCCACGGACCGTCATGGAACGTCGTTGACGTACCGTTCCACGTCATAACGGCAGGATTATTCTTCCACATGGAATAATCGATTGCAGGAAGCGTCGCGTCAACAGGCCAAGTGTAGGTTTTGATGTCATTCTCTGTCGCATCCGCGCCAAAGATGGCAATCGCAAAGATTTTAAGGCCATTCATTGACTTAAGCGTATTTGAACTACTCTTCGGACCACCGATTAATACGCCGGTAGACTTAGCAAACCTATCCGAACGCAAATCTGACCAATTCTTCTTAGTACCGTTACCATAGCCGGTCGTTCCCTGCAAAACCTGAGAATTAGCGCTATAAGAATAACTTAATGCAAAAACATTTTCGGTCTCTGAATTAACAATGACGGAACCGAAGTTTCTGCCAGAATAATTAACTCCCCATGCGGATCCGGCCCAAATACCATAACCCTTCTTGTCATTCAAAACACCGTAACCCACGTACGCAGAGTCTCCATTCAGCATGGAAAGTGTTACTTCGGGATTCGATGCCTGCGTAGGAGTATAAGCGGATGTCTTCACTACAATAGTATAGATATCACCACCGGAAACAATTACACCTTGAGTAGCACCAATTGTAATATCCTTACCGTTATTTGTATTACCATTAATATTAATGGTGTACCCGTTCTTGGTGAGGACATTAAAATCGCCGTCCCACACCGCGACAGGTGTTGCCGCCCAAGCTCCACCGCACAACATCAGCGCGGCACAAGCCAACATCATTTTTATTGTTTTCATCATTTTATTCCTTTTGGTTTGAAATCATACATAGCGCGGCAGCTATGCTGAAGGCGAGCAGCCCAGCTCGAGGCAGGAATGATGATGTAGAAAAAACCCCTGACCAAGCTGCCGTCTTCAGCACAGTTCCCGTGCATGATGTTCATATTTTACCAAAAAATGCCCCCCCCCCGTCAATACGATAAATTATAAAATATTGCGCAACAATTCCGAGGTGGTCTCGGAAGAAAGGAAAAAGTAAATGCAAGAAAAGAAGAAAAGTAAAATAAGAAAAGGGTTTAATAATATTAATAATCCCTTTTCTTACGCCCGCACGTACGCGCGAAGTCGCTGCGACCGAAGCGAAAGCCGAAGCCGAAGCCGCGCACGAACGCTATCAGCTCACGATCAACTTTATCGCGGCACTTATCGCCGCCGGGAAAGGTTTCGCCGCGCCGACCTTCCTCAAAATCGTCAAAAACGGCTCCGATCGCCAACAATCGATCGAGGAAATCGCGCGCGAAGATCATGTCGATGACAAAACTGCCGAACGTCGATATTTTCGTCATAGAGACGCAAATTTCGAGCTGTTATAATGCTCATGTCAGTAATCCGTGCACGGATATATAGAGGCCATAAGTCCTCAAGAAAGGAAAACGAAAATATGGAAACGCAGAAGATCATGATGATCTTGCAGGTTATCAACGCCATCTTGAAGCAAGTCTGGGATCTCGTCTTCAAGGCAAACGAGTAAAGCCCTGCGGGGTAGCCTGTGGACCACCCCCCCGCATAACCCCCCCCCCCCCCCCCGGGGTTACCCCCCCCCCCCCCCCCCGGCGGG
>JAZLMG010000014.1:0-10615 GCA_045598585.1 Kiritimatiellia bacterium | reverse complement strand
GAGGCGGTATCAAACTTTCCTAGTAATAAGCATCGCCATGTTTTCGGTCCGAAAGAACGTATTATAATTAATACAATCCCAAATACGATTAATGTGGCGCTAACCTTTCTAGCCGTGGAGGAATCTGCGATTACACAAAGTGTTAGAGAGATGGTGTTGCCATCATCCCCAATGATTGGAGATGTGAGAATTCAATGGCGAGAATCTTTATTTAGCGTACCTGTTACCATTATTGCACCAACAAGGCGAACGGCTATAACATGTAGAAAGATTGAATCGGATGATGTCTTATTTGGCACGACAGAGGAGGGGGTTGAAGAAGTTCGCCATGAATTGTGGTCCGGCATGATTATTGAACTTAAATTAGATCCGAATTATGTTTCGTTCTCTAATGTTAATGTAGGCGAAGGATATTGTGATACGGAAGACGCGAGAGGCTCCTTGGCTTTTATGGCAAACTTTCCGCATAATTCACGCGCTGGGTCAACAAATGTAGTAAGTGTGGTTAATAATAATTTAATCGGGTTCGATAAAGTATATTTAGATTGCGTTCATCCTATTGACGGAAATTGGTTTGGTACTGCAAAATGGTCTATTCCCGTGTATTGGCAGCCGAAGGGAATGCCGGCAAGTTTTTGGGAGGAAATGAACCAAACAGATGATGAAATTATGTACTGTACATCTGATGGTGTTTTGGAATTAACTAAATTGGGATGTAGAGCAAGGCGTACAACAGGCGGCTTCATATATAGGGCTGCTAAATATCAGGAGTAGGATTATATGAAGAGAATCACCCTTTTGCTTTGTATGAGTTTGTGCATAAGTATCACAATTTATGCGAATGAAGATGTTGCCTACATTCATAAAGTTTTTTCTAAAGAGAATCTACATTTATCTGCAATTTCTATCTGTGAAGATAAGAGGTGTTGTTATATTCTGGCAGAGTATCAAGAAGGAAATAAGTTTTATAGTGCGGAACGAATTGAAATAGAAAAAATAGTTTTAGACTCAATTCGGTATATCAAAGTGGATATTGACACTGAATTTGGTTCATTCGATGCGAATATATTAAAAGATAGGGGTATGATATTTGTAGGTGCGCTCTATAACTCCCGAGTTTTATCCACAGAAAAAGAAGAATTGTTGAGACTTGTTTCGTATATTGGAACGATTAAGAAATCCTCGCAACCGACATATTTGTCGCGTCAAACAATATCCTTGCCCCATTTGTTTTGGCGTAATGATAAAGATGGGACTGCGCAGTCCTCGTATTATAAGGAAAGAGAAATGCATCGTAGAGTCGAAGAAGCAAATATTCTAGTCGACGAGTATCGGGGAGATATTATTCGAACTTGCGCAGAATCATTACCTGCGTGGAAGAAGAAAATGTCAGAGGATGAGTTTAAAGGCTTTGTAAACACTCTTGAAGATATGGGTAAGATGAATGCACTAGAGAAGGCTGTTTTAGAGAGACGAGTAATTCCTGAAGAAGAATGGGCGAAACGCGTTGATGCATGGTGGGCGTTACCAATTGACAAACGAGAGTAAGGATAAACTCGCAATATACGCATTGTGAGCGCGGCGAAATCGGGGAAGTTGGGCTTGTGGCGTGACCCCAACGCCATCAACCCCTACATCTACCGCAAATCGCGTAAGTAATCTTTTAGCCACTGACGTCAAAACGGGCAACAGAGTAGAGTGTAAGCGGAAGGTTTTGCCCGAGATGGAATGAAAAGTCGGGAGCGAATTGGATAACGCTTGAAATGTTGGATTTCGCCGAGGGGAGTGTCTAAGCAAATTCTGTAGACTTAGGCGGATGAGCGGGAGAGCTTTTCATGGAAGGGTCGGGTAAAACCTGCAGCGTACGACGACCTGTGAGATAACATTGTTTCTTTCGCGTCCGCTTTAGCAGTTTTCGGTTCTTTCGCGTTTGAGCGAAGCGTCAAATAGAAGTTAATCCTATAAATCCTGTCTAAAAAATTCTATCTTTTTTAAACTTTCCTATTGCAATGTGGTGGGGAAAAGTGTATAATAGTGTCATAAAATGTCAAAGGTAGGCAAAGAGAGTGTCGCACTGTCGACTGGCGTCGCCGTCTCGAGCGTTCTCGTAGGACGCTTCGATCATGCGCTCGACCCCAAAAAGCGTCTCACCATTCCGAGCGAATGGCGCGCGGCGATGGGCTCGCCTCAATATGTCTACGTGATGCCGGATCGCGCGGAGAAGTGCCTTAACTTGGTGCCTCAGGCCGAGATGGAAATGCGGCTTAATAAGCTTCGCGAAAAAGCGCTCTTCGATCCTTCGCTCAACAAGGCCTTGCAAGTACTCGGTAGCGTCTCGGAACAGCTCTCGCTCGATGTTCAAGGCCGCATTCGAATCAGCGACCGACTCCTCAAGTATGCGAACTTGAAGGGCGTCGTCGCGATGGTCGGCTCGGTCCGTATGATCAAGCTCTGGGATCTCGCCGCGATCGAACCTGAAGAAGCTGTCGATATCACCGCGCTTAACGATGCGCTCGATAAACTCGAATTCTAATGGAAAAGGGAAAGCACATCAGCGTCCTCTTAAAGGAAACCATCGCAGGCCTCGCGCCTCGCGAAGGAGGACGCTATGTCGACGGGACGCTCGGCCGTGCGGGACACACGCGCGAAATCCTGAAGGCGGGCGGCTCGGTGCTCGGGATCGATCGTGATGACCAAGCGCTTAACGAAGTCCAAGCGCTTGGTCTTAAGAATCTTACCGTCGTCAAGGGGAATCACGGAGATCTTGCCGAAATCGCCGCGGAGCATGGCTGGAAAGAGGTCGACGGAATTCTTCTTGACTTGGGCGTCTCTTCGCCTCAACTCGACGAAGCGGAGCGCGGCTTCAGCTTTATGCGCGAAGGCCCCCTCGATATGCGCATGAATAGGGCCGAAGGAAAAAGCGCCGCGGATATCGTGAACGGAGAAAGCGAAGAAGAACTTACGCGCATTTTCCGCGAGCTTGGCGAAGAGCCGGGCGCGAAGCGTCTCGCGAAGGCGATTGTGAAAGCGCGCGCGGAAGGGAAGGTCTTCAAGACCACGATCGATCTCGCTTCTTTCATCGAAAAGACGCTCGGTCGTCATGGCGCTCATCATCCGGCGACTCGCGCTTTTCAGGCGCTTCGGATGGAAGTCAACAACGAGATGGGTGAGCTCGAAAACGCGCTTGAGGGCGCGATGAAGATTTTGAAAGTCGGCGGGCGTCTCGCGGTCATTACCTTCGAGAGCTTGAGCGACACGTTCGTTAAGCGCTTTTTTGCCGCGCATATCGGCAAGATGCGCTCCCTCCAACAAGGAGGAGAAGTGTGGGAAGGTAAACTACCGCGCTTCAAGGCCGTAAGCCGCAAGGCGATTCAGCCGACGGAAGAAGAAGTTAAAGCGAATCCTCGTTCTCGCAGCGCCAAGCTTCGAGTAATTGAAAAGGAGGGCTAAAAAATTTATGGCGAGAAAGAATAAGAATCGTAGAGTGACGAAGAAGATGTCGGTCGTGGCGGTCGGCACCTGGAATATTTTCGCGATGATGGTTTTCATCGTCGCCGCGGCGATTTTGAATCTCATGGCCGATGCGCGTTGTGAACAGGAAGCGAATGTCATCGGCGAAAAGGAACGCCAGATTCGGTCGCTTGAAGATGCGAAGGTTCGTGAAGCGGCCAGGTGGGAAGAGCTCAAGACCTCCGAGAAGCTCGAAGTGCGCCTTATTCGTAACGGCATGAAGATGTCCTACGCTCAGCCCCAGCAAATCATCCGCATGAATGCCGCGGGTAAAGTCATCCCCGGTCAACGCTCGGTTGCGCTCGCGAATCAGCGTGCCCGTTCTCGTTCTACCGCAAAGTTAAGATGATGACGAACTGATGCGCAGTCAGACGAACGATGCATGGCGACTTACAGTGCTGGTCAGTGTACTGGCACTGTTTGCAGTTTATGTGACCTATCGTCTCGTTCAAGCGCATCTCGACGAAGAAGTCGTCGCGCCCGACTATACTTACACGCGCGATGTCCCCGCTTTAAGAGGCTCGATCTATGACCGCTTCGGCGAAGAATATCCGCTCGCGAAGTCGGTGCCGGTTTGGGAATATCGCCTCGATCCAGTCGCGCTCACGAACACGGTAGTCAAAAAGCGCGGCGAAAGAAGGCGTAACCGCGGCGCTATCGTGAAGACGATTGCCGATGCTTTGAACTTGAGCTATGAGAAGGTGATGAATATGAGCGATAATACGAAAAATCGCTACCACTTCCTCGCGGTCTCCGCCGACCCCGACGCGAATCGCACGCTCTCGGACTCGAAGCTCGTCGCAGGCGTCGCGATTGAAGATCGGCAGATTCGTCAATATCTCCACGGGCGTCGCCTTTGTCACGTCTTGGGCGCGGTCAATGCCGAGCATGTCGGCTCGGCGGGCGTCGAGCAAAAGTACAATAAGGACTTGACCGGCGTTCCCGGCAAAATCATCGGCAAGAAAGACGCGAGAGGACGCGAGCTTTATGATAAGCGCGAAATTTCCATCGAGCCGAGAGCGGGCGCGGATATTTATCTTACGATTGACCACAATATCCAATTCGAAGCGGAATCGATTCTTGCTTGGGGTATAAAAGAATATGGCGCGGGCTCGGGGTGGTGTCTCGTCATGGACGCGAAGACGGGCGAAATTTACGCGATGGCTTCGCTTCCCGATTTCGATCCGCGAGATTATGGCAAGGTCAAGGACGAGTCGAAAATCAATCGCGTCACGAATTTCACGTATGAGCCCGGTTCGGTGATGAAAGTCATAACTGCAGCAGCTGCCGTCGACTCGGGCCTCGTCGGCCCCGGAACCAAGTATAACACGAATCGCAATGATGATCGCTATTATCGACTTCCCGGAGACGGACGACATGTTTGGGAGCCGACGATGACGATCCGCGACGCCATCGTTCACTCGTCGAATATCGTTATCGGCAAGGTCGGCGTCGACCTCGGCCCCGAGAAGCTTTACACGTATATGTATAATTTCGGTTTCGGACAAAAGACCGGCGTGGAATTACCGGGCGAAGAATGCGGTATTTTGCCGCCTTGGCAGAAGTGGGACAAGGTCAAGTGGTCGCGTGCTCCGATCGGGCAGGGCGTCAGCATTACCGCGATGCAGCTCGCAAGCGCCTACCAAGCAATCGCCAACAACGGTCTACGCATGAGGCCCTATATTATCGATAGAATAGTCGCGGCGGATGGTACGGAAATCGTCAAGAATGTTCCCGAGCCGCTTGGACGTCCGATCAGTGCGAAGACCTCGCGAACCATGCGCTCGATGATGCTCGGCGTTGCGGCGCCGGGAGGTACGGCACGACGCGCGGCAATTCGCGGCTATTCTGTCGCGGGCAAAACCGGCACTGCGCAGAAGGTCGTGAACGGGCGATATTCTGACTCGCTTTACCGCGCGACTTTTTGCGGCATCGTTCCCGCTACCGATCCGAAATTCGTCATTTTGGTCACTTTGGACTTCGATCAGCGCACTCTTTATCACCAAGGCGGCAACTCCGCCGGTCCCGTCTTCAAACGTATCGCCACCGCCGCGCTTCGTTATATGATGGTCGAACCCGACCGTCCTGACGAACTCGAGGAATTCGGCACCGAAACCGAATTCGAAAAATTCCTCGAGGAACGTGCGCGGAAATACGACATTATCGAAGAAAACAATTAACCGCTAGGAATACTCCATTATCCGCCAGCGTCAGCGCCTAAGTTGACTTTAGACACCTATTTGTAGTATAATATTTAACAATTGTCTCAACTAATAGAAAGAAGAAAGAACAAAATGAAGAAGCTCATTATGATGGCGGCGCTTGCGGTCGCCGGCTTTGCCTTCGCTGAAGAGGAAGAGTCAGAATCGTCCTTGGATCAGTTTGTCAGTGCCGAAGCGGAAATCGGCCTCCACTCCAAGTATCTCCGCTATGGTCTCGCGCTCAATAATGAGCCGATGTATATGCCGACGGCGGAAATCACGTTCTTCGACTTCGCCTTTATCGGCTTCGAAGCTATCGGCGACGTCACGAAGTATGGTAAGAAGGTTCAGAAGATTTATCATGCCGATGACGAGTTCAGCCCCTATCGTAATCGCCGCGGTACGATTACCGAGTTCGATCCTTATTTCGGCTTCACGCACACGTTTGATGCCGACGAATACAGCTGGCTCCCGACTACGGTCGAGATCTCGGTCGACTGGTGCTACGAGCGCTCGTTTGTCGCCGAAAAGCGCTATGTTCAGGAAGAAACCGGCCACAATCACGAAGATTCGCAGTTCATCGACCTCGAAATCGCGCTTCCCGATCTTTGGCTTGAGCCCAAGTTCTGGATGGAAAAGGATATCTATCGCGACAATGGTACTTATTTGAACTTCGAGCTCGGTCACACCTTCGCGCTTCTCGACTCGGAATCGGAAGAAGAAGACGCGGAGCCGACGGTCGGTCTTCGTCTTTCGGCCGCGCAGAGCTGGGGTGACAAGAAGCGTATGGGCTACTACTTCACCGAGTGCGGAGATGATGGCAGCGACTTCAATAAGCCCGGTCTCATGGATACCGCTCTTAAGGCCGAGCTTACTTGGGCTATTTGCGATCACCTCGAGCTTTCCTGCTACGCGCTTTACTCCGACTTCATCTTCGACCGCAAGATTCGTCACGCGGCTCGCAATTACGAAGAGACGGGCAAATGGGACGAAAGCTACAACTTCATCGGTGGCTGCGCCATCAAGGCCTCGTTCTAAGTGTCCGCGCTTAACGAACAATTCGCCGCAGCGGTCAAGCTTATCGCGGGCGCGAAACGCATCCTCATCTCGGGCCATTTAAGCCCCGATGGGGATTCTCTCGGCTCGATGATCGCGCTCGCTCGGCTTCTCAAAAACGCGGGCTACAATGCGGTTGCGACGGCGGACTTGAATGCGCTCGGAAAGCCCGGCTTTTTGTCGGGAGTCGAAGAGCTTATTCCTTGCAAGAAGCTAAAACGCCAGAAATTCGACCTCTTTATCGCGGTAGACTGCGGCGCTTTTGACCGTATGCCGCCGGAAGTGAGACCCGTAGCTGAGAAACTCACGAAGATTTGCATCGACCACCACGTCACGAACACTCAATTCGGCGATGTCTCGATAGTCGATTCCGAAGCTTCTTCGACGGGAGAGCTTATTTGGCGTTTCGCGAAGTGGAACGAGTGGAAGCTCGATAACATAATCGCCGAAGCGCTTTGGGTCGCGATGATTACCGACTCGGGACGCTTCGCCTACGATTCGACGACGCCTTCGACTCTGCGCGCGGCAGGCGACCTCCTTAAGCATGGAGTTCGCACGGCGCTTATCAACGACATCATTTACGGCAACTTCTCCCGTAAGGCGATAGAGCTTAAGCGAATCGCTTGGAGAAGCTTACATATCTGGAAGAATCGCAAGGTCGCCGAAGTCACTTTAACGCGCGATGATTTCCGCTCGGTGCGCGGCACTAAGGCCGATGCCGAAGACATCATCGAAATTCCGCGCTCGGTAACGAAGAACGAAATCGCGCTCTTTTTCTACCAGATTCCCGACCGCACGAAAGAAACGCGCTGCTCGATTCGTACGCGCGGAGATTGGGACGCGACCGTTCTCGCCGGGAAGTTCGGGGGTGGCGGTCACGTCAAGGCCGCGGGCTGCACGATCAAGTCGACGATGTCTGTCGCCAAACGCCAGATGCGTCAGGCGGTAAGAGATTTGCTTAAGAAGGGGTAACTCGAAATGGCTAAAGTTTTGATCCTAACGGACGGCAAAGCTGGACACGAGAACCAGTCGAAGGCCCTCGCGCGTCAGCTTGGTTACGAGCCGGAACTAGTCGAAGTTCATTTCACTTCGAAGGGTGCGAAGACGCTCTCGTATCTCTATGATCATTTGGGCGTTTATTCGAGAAAACTCCTTAAGTTCGCGACGTGTCCTTTTTGCAAGAAGGACGAATATGCCGCGGTCATCGGTACAGGCTCGGGAACTTTCTACGCGGCGAAGACGTATGCGAAATTGACGAGCAAGAAGTGCGCGGTAGTCCTTTATCCGCGCGGCTACAAGCTCTTGACTTTCGATTGCATTTTGGCACCCTCGTTCGATAAGCCCGCTCACTTGCCCAATGTCGTCGAAATCCCCGCGAATCTCGTCGCGAATGATGAAGAGTTCTATAAGAAGGGTACCGAGGCCTTCCTCGAAAAGTACACTCCGAAGAAAGACGCTGTCGCGGTTATTGTCGGCGGGCCCAACAAGTGCTCGACGATGACAGCGGAGTGGATGAAGAAAGAGCTCGATAAGATTTTTAAACATAACGAAGGTAAGGAGTTTTGGGTCACGACCTCGCGTCGTACGCCCCTCGAAGTCGAAGCCGTCGTCGACGCATATCCTTTCGACTACAAGCTCCTTTACTCTCGCGATCACTTTAACCCGATTCCCGCTTTCGTGAGCTTAGCGAAAAAGCTCTACGTCTCGGCGGAATCGACCGGCATGCTCTCGGAAGCGTGCACCTTCGGAACGGCGGAGGTCGAAGCGATGGATAATCTCCACGCGGGTCCTCACAAGTTCCGTCATTTCGTTGAACTTTTAACTGAGGCGGGTTATCTCGGCGGCAACAAGAAGATCGACCTCGCTCAAGAATTCGCCGCCGTAAAACGACTCCTCAATGGCTAACGATTACGCTGATAATTCGATTAAAACGCTCGACCCGGTAACGCATATCCGTACGCGTCCCGGGATGTACGTCGGTGAGCCCGGAACGGGCGCGATGTACCATGACTGCATCTATATCCTCATGAAGGAAGTGATCGACAACTCGATCGACGAATTCGTGATGGGCGCGGGAAAGCGAATTGACGTTACGGTAAATTATGATACGGGCGAAACTTCGGTTCGCGACTATGGTCGCGGCATTCCGCTCGGCAAGGTCGTCGACTGCGTTTCCCAGATGAATACGGGCGGCAAGTTCGACTCCGATTCCTTCCAGTTCTCGGCCGGCATGAACGGCGTCGGCACGAAGGCCGTGAACGCGCTTTCCGAGTTCTTCGAAGTTCGTTCTTTCCGCGATGGGGAGTTTTCCGAAGCTTACTTCGAAGAAGGGCGTCTTAAATCCAAGAAGCGCGGCAAAACGAAGACGAGCGAGCGTACGGGCACGTTAATTCGCTACAAGCCCGACGTCAAGGTCCTCAAAAACTTCAAGGTTCGCGAAGAGCATGTCGTGCGTCGTATGCGCATGTACGCTTATGTGAACGCGGGGCTCTCGATCACTTTGAACGGGCAGGAGATTCTCTCCCAACATGGTCTTGCCGACCTTATTTCGGACGAAGCGCAATTCGAGAAACTTTATCAGCCGTTTCATATCAAGACGAAGAACTTGGAAATCATCTTCACCCACACGAATCGCTTCGGGGAAGAATATTATTCCTTCGTCAACGGTCAGTATACGACCGACGGCGGCACTCACCTTACCGCGTTCAAGGAAGCGCTTACGAAAGCGCTCAACGAATACGATCCGAAGAAGAAGTTCGACGGCGATGATATTCGTGATGGACTTATCGGCGCCGTGTCGATTCGTATTATGAACCCGGTCTTCGAAGGTCAGACGAAGATTAAGTTCGTGATGAACGATATTCGCTCCGATCTCGTCGCCCAGATGAAGAAGGAGATCGAGGCCGCCTTACATCGGAGCCCGACCGAAACCGAAAAGCTTATTTCGAAGATTGAAGAGACCGGGAAGATTCGCTCCCAGCTCAACACGATTAAGAAGCAGGCGCGTGAGCGTAGTCAAGCGACGCAAGTTCGCGTGAAGCAGCTCAAGGACTCGAAGAACCACCTTAAGCTCGATAAGCTCAACAAGAAGACGGGGAAGGCCGAAGGCGAAGAGACGATGATCTTCTTGACCGAAGGTCAGTCTGCAGGCGGTACTTTAGGAAACGCGCGTGATGCGATGAATCAGGCCGTCTTCTTCCTCCGTGGCAAGCCGCTCAATACCTTCGGCGTCGGTAAGGAAGTCCTCTACAAGAACGAGGAGTTTTTCAACCTCATCAAGACGCTCGATATCGAAGATACGCTCGAGCATCTCAGGTACGGCAAAATCATTTTCGCGACCGATGCCGATGTGGACGGTCTCCACATTCGCATGCTCCTCACGACCTTCTTCATGCGCTTCTATCGCCAGCTCATTCTCGATGGACGCGTCTTCATTCTCGAAACGCCGCTCTTCCGCGTCAGAAACAAAAAGGAGCAGTATTACTGCTTCTCGGAAGCGGAAAAACTCGCCGCGGAAAAGAAGTGCGGCAGGGGTTTCGAGACGACGCGCTTCAAGGGTTTAGGTGAACTCAACGCGAAGGAGTTTAAAGACTTCATCGGCGAAGATATGCGGCTAACCCCGGTCACTTGCGCGGATGATATCGACGTTGAGAAGACGATCAAGTTCTATATGGGCTCGAATACGCCCGAGCGCAAGGACTACATTATGGATTCGCTCGTTTGCGACAGCTCGGAGTTCTAAGTTATGGCCAAGAAAAAAGATTTACCGCCGAGCATGTTCGACAATATGGACCTCTTTGCTGACCTCCCGACAGAAGTCGTTGAGGAAGTTAAGAAGGTTGAGAAAG
>JAZLMG010000013.1:0-4087 GCA_045598585.1 Kiritimatiellia bacterium | reverse complement strand
CGGTTGCGGCCTATTCGTACATGGCTCTCGTTCCGATCATTCAGCCGCCGATCATGAACGCGCTCACGACGAAGGAAGAGCGTGCGATCAAGATGCCGCCCTTACGCGAAGTCACGAAGATCGAGAAGATTTGCTTCCCGTTGATTGTCCTTCTTCTCTGTGCGGTTCTTCTTCCCTCGGCCGTTCCGCTTATCGGTGCGATGATGCTCGGTAACCTCGCGAAGGAAGTCGGCCCCTCGGTCGCACGTATCGCCGATACGATGTCCAACACGCTCATTAACATCGTCACCATCATGCTCGGCCTTTCGGTCGGTTCGAAGCTCGCTTGCGAGAAGTTCCTCTCGGGTACGACGCTCGGTATTTTGGCGCTCGGTCTTTGCGCGTTCTGCGTCGGTACGGCTGCCGGCGTCTTGATGGCGAAGCTCATGAACGTCTTCTCGAAGACGAAGGTTAATCCGCTTATCGGTTCGGCCGGCGTTTCGGCGGTTCCTATGGCTGCGCGTGTCTCCAACAAGGTTGCGCTCCAGAGCGATCCCACGAACTTCATCATCATGCAGGCGATGGGCCCGAACGTCTCCGGCGTTATCGGTTCCGCCGTCGTCGCGGGCGTTCTTTATACGCTCTGCCGTTAAATGATTATAGCGCCCTATATAGCGTGGATGACGCTTATGGTGGCGCTTTCGCCTACTGCCGCGGCCTATGCAGCTCGTACTGCGTTGGCCGCGGCCATGCTTTTATTCGTTCTTATTTGGGAGAGAAAGCGCTTTACTTTCAAGAGCGTTACTCTTCGTGATTTCTTCATCGGTATTTTTGTCGGTATTGTCGTTCTTTCGATTTGGATAGCCCCCGCTTTGAATCTTCCGGCGGTTTCCGATTCGCCCTATGCTCCTGAAAATTGCGGATGGTGCTATTTCCTCTTGAAACTCTTTGGTAGCGCTTTCGTAATTTCCGCCGCGGAAGAGCTTTTTTTCCGCCGTTGGCTCATCAAATCCGCGGGTTTTTGGCCGATGATTGCCTTGTTTGCCGTTGAGCATAACATCTATCCGACCGGTTGGTATTGGGGAATTACGGTCGGCGCGCTAGCGGGCCTCTTTTACGGCGTTCTTTATCTTAAGCGCGGGCTTTTTCCGGCTATTGTCGCGCATGCGACTACGAATTTGACTTTGGGTATTTACGTTCTCTGCCGCGGTCAGTGGCAGTTCTGGTGAGGAGAAATGACATGAAAAAAGTAACCATCGAATATCGTGTTCCCTATGCCGATACCGACCAGATGGGTGTCGTTTACTATGGTAATTATTTGACTTTCTTTGAACGATGCCGCAATGAACTTATGCGTGCGTGCGGTTATACCTACAAGCAGTGCGAGGAGGAGGGATTTGCGCTCCCGGTCGCCCATGCCGAGCTCGACTACAAGTCGCCTGCGAAGTACGACGACCTTCTCGAAATTTCCGCGTGGGTTCAGCTTCAGAAGGGCGTCCGTCTCGAGATTGCCTGTGAAGTGAAGCGCAAGGGTGAGGACAAGGTTCTTGTCAAGGGCTTTACTCGACATGCCTTCGTCGATTTGAAGACTTTGTATCCTTGCCCTCCGCCCGCGAAGTTCCTTGCCGCATTGGAGGCGATGCCGGAAGTATGATGAAGACGAGAGCCATAATTCTCGGTGCGGGTTATCGCGGACGGGTATTCGCGCAATATGCCGCGGAATTCCCGGAGCGCCTCGAAATCGTCGCCGTTGCCGATAAAACGAATAGCGAAACGATTCCCGCCTCGCTTTATTTTGATGATTGGGAAGATGCGATAAAAGCGAAGATTCCTGCGGAACTGGTGATCGTTTCGCTGCCTGACGCGCTCCATTATGAAGCGACGGTTGCCGCGCTTGAAGCGGGTTATCATGTTCTTTGCGAGAAGCCGTTAGGTCGCAATAAGGCCGAGTGCGATGATTTGAAGGCGAAGGCCGAGAAAACGGGGAAACTCGTCATGATCGGTTACGAGCTTCGCTTCTCGAGTTATTTTTCGCGCATCAAATCCGCGATTTCTTCGGGCTTGATTGGAGAAGTCGCGACCATCGCTCACCAGGAATCCATCGGCATTAAGAAGGCAGCTCACTCATTCGTGCGCGGCGCTTTGAACCGAGCCGAGAAGTCGACGCCGCTTTTGATCAGCAAGTGCTCTCACGATCTCGATCTTTTCCTTTGGTGGATGGAAGGGAAGAAGGTCGAGAAACTATCCTCTTTCGGTTCGCTTCGCTTCTTTACGCTTGAAAACGCGCCGAAAGAATCGACCGATTTCTGCCGCGATTGTCCGCTTAAGGATACTTGCGTTTGGTCGGCTAAGAAACATTATCTGGAAAGCGATGAACTTCATTACCTTTTTGCCGACACTTCCCGCGAAGCGCTTGAGTGCGTCGCGACGACCACTCCTTTCGGGCGTTGCGTTTTCCGCTCGAAGAACGATGTTGTCGATCGTCAGAGCGTCTTGCTCCAGTTTGAAGGCGGCGCGATAGCGACCTTGATGATTTCCGCCTTTACCGACAGAAATATTCGCGAGACCTTGATCACCGGCACCGAAGGCGAAATCTTCGGCACGGGTAGCGAGGTTGAAGTTCGCCGTTTTGATGGAAAATCGGTTAAAATCCCCGAGATATCTTGCGATAATGACTCTCGTCACGATGGAGGCGACTTCAATCTCATGACCGAGACCTTGCGTCTTATCGAAGAAGGATCCAAAGCAGAATACGCGGCGCTTTTAACCGAAGCGTTAAGAAGCCATTATCTCGGTTTTGAAATCGAATCTTGCCGCGAATAATATAATTTTGATATAATTTTCAATATAAGGAGACGAATAAAATGAATCTCGACCCTACTAAGATGAAAGACTGGCAGATTGCGGAAGCTGCCGAAGAGAATTTGAAGAGCGCGAAGTCGCTCGTTGAAGAGCTCGGACTTAAAGATGACGAGTGGGCTCCTTATGGCCATGTTCTCGCGAAGATCGATGTCACGAAGGTCTTGAAGCGCGTCGGTGAAGGCAAGAAGGGTAAGTATATCGACGTTACCGCGATTACTCCTACCGCTCTTGGCGAAGGTAAGACTACGACCACTTTGGGCCTCGTTCAGGGCCTCGGCAAGCTCGGCAAGTCCGTTATCGGCTGCATTCGTCAGCCTTCGGGCGGTCCGACCTTTAACATCAAGGGTTCTGCCGCGGGCGGCGGTCTTGCTCAGGTTGTTCCTTTGACCTCGCTTTCTCTCGGTCTTACCGGCGACATCGACGCGATCACGAACGCGAACAATCTTGCGATGGTCGCCTTGAACGCCCGCATGCAGCACGAGCGCAATCACGACGACGCCTGGCTCGCCCAGCGCGGCCTCAAGCGTCTCGACATCGATGAGAATAAGATTCAGTTCCGTTGGGCCATTGACTTCTGTGCTCAGGGTCTTCGCAACATCGATATCGGCAACGGAGGCCCCTTGGATGGTTATACCTGCAAGTCGGGCTTCTATATTACCGTCGCTTCGGAAGTCATGGCGATTCTCGCTATGTCTGCGGACCTCGCCGACCTCCGTAAGCGCTTATCTAAAATCATTGTCGCCTACTCGAAGTCCGGCGCTCCCGTCACGACCGCCGACCTTGAAGTCGATGGCGCGATGTGCGCTTTGCTCGTAAACGCGATCAAGCCGACGATGATGCAGTCGATCGAAGGCCAGCCGATGTTTGTCCATGCGGGCCCGTTCGCCAATATCGCTATCGGTCAGAACTCGGTCGTCGCCGACCGCCTCGCTTCCGCGCTTGCCGATTACGTCGTTACCGAATCCGGGTTCGCGTCCGATATGGGCTTTGAAAAGTTCTGGAACATCAAGTGCCGCGCTTCGGGGCTTAAACCCGCGGCGGTTGTACTCGTTGCGACGGTCCGCGCCCTTAAGGCGCATGGCGGCGCTCCTGCGGTGAAGGCGGGTCTCCCGCTCGATCCCGTCTACACGACCGAGAACTTGGACCTACTCGAGAAGGGCTGCGAAAACCTCCTCGCTCATATCGACATTATCCGCAAGTCGGGCGTTCAGCCGGTCGTTTGCCTTAACGCTTTCTATACCGACAC
>JAZLMG010000012.1:0-47274 GCA_045598585.1 Kiritimatiellia bacterium | reverse complement strand
CGTTGCAAGTGAAGTGCCAGGCGATGAAGCCCCAGCGTCTTCCCGTATATGAGCTTATCGCGTGCGAGGGCAAGGCCCACGCGCCTGAATTTACCGTTAAAGTCACTGTCGAAGGAGTTGGAGAGGCGGTTGCGAAGGCCGGTAGTCGTAAAGAAGCCGAGACTTTAGCCGCACGAACGCTCGTAAATATGATATAATATATAAATATGAAACTCACACCTGAAATTTTGAAGTATTCCGCTGACACGATTCGTTGCCTTTGCGCCGATATGATCGAAAAGGCCAATTCCGGTCACCCCGGTGCCGCCATGGGCATGGCCGATCTCGCGACGACTCTTTGGCTCAAGTATTTGAAAGTCGACCCCAAGAACCCGATGTGGGCCGAGCGTGACCGTCTCGTCTTCTCGGGTGGCCACGCGAGCTCGCTCGTTTACGCGCTTTTCCACTTGGCCGGTATGGGCAAGGTAACGATGGATGAGCTTAAGACTTTCCGTCAGTTCGGTTCGCGCTGTGCGGGTCACCCCGAGCGTGGCCTTATGCCGGGCGTGGAAGTGACGACGGGGCCTCTCGGTCAGGGCGTCGCGATGGGTGTCGGTCTCGCGCTTGCCGCGAAGAAGGAAGGTATTTCCAACAAGACTTGGGTCTTCTGCGGTGACGGCGACCTCGAAGAGGGTATCTCTCACGAAGCTTGCTCGTGGGCGGGCGCGATGAAGCTCTCTGATCTCATCATGATTTACGACTCGAACCACATCACCATCGAAGGCGATACGGCGCTTGCGATGGCTGACGATGCGAAGAAGCGCTTCCAGAGCTACGGCTGGGCGGTTCTCGAGTGTGACGGTCATGATTTCAAGGCGATCGACAAGACCTTTAAGAAGGCGACGAAGATCTCGGGTCAGCCTGTCATCATCATCGCGACGACTCATATAGGCTGCGGCTCCCCGAACAAGCAAGACACGGCCGACTGCCACGGCGCTCCTCTCGGCGCGGAAGAAGTGAAGTTAGTTAAGAAGGGCCTCGGCTTCGATCCTGAAAAGAGCTTCGAAGTCTCCGAAGAGGTTTACAAGCTCTTCAAGTCCCGTACTTCGAAGATGCACCGCCTCGCCAAGCTCTCGAGCGCTCCCGCCGAAAAGAAGTCGGCCGACGAAGAAGAGCTCCTCGCGGCGCTTCCCTCGTTCGATCCTTCGAAGACGGTTGCGACGCGCTCTGCGTGCGGTGAAGTTCTTAATGCGCTTGCGAAGCTCGTTCCCGAACTTATCGGCGGCTCTGCTGACCTCGGCCCCTCGAACAAGACGGTTCTCAAGGGTCTTGGCGACATCGCTCCCGGCAACTTCTCTGGCCGCAACATTCACTACGGCATCCGTGAACTCGCGATGACTTCGATCGTGAACGGCATTACCGCGTTCTCGACTCTTCGTGGCTACGGCGCGACGTTCTTCGTCTTCTCCGACTACTGCCGCCCCGCGATTCGTCTCGCGGCACTTATGGAGATTCCTTCGCTCTTCATCTTCTCGCACGATAGCTTCTATGTCGGCGAAGATGGTCCTACTCACGAGCCGATCGAGCACCTCGCCGCGATGCGCATGATGCCTAACGTGACGACCTTCCGTCCGGCGGACGCGAACGAAACTGCCGCGGCGCTTGTCGCGATGCTCATGCACAAGACGGGCCCGAGCTGCCTTCTTACGACGCGTCAGAATATCCCCGTTCTTTCGGGTACTTCCTACGAGGGTGTCAAGAAGGGCGCTTACGTGATCTTCCAGTCCGGCGTTCAGGACAAGAATACGACGATGTTCATCTCCTCGGGTAGCGAAGTTTCGCTCTGTATCGAAGCTGCTAAAAAGCTCGTTGAAGAAGGTAAGTCGGTTCGCGTCGTTTCGATGCCTTCTCAGGAAACCTTCCTCAAGCAGGACTTCAAGTATCGCAACTCGGTTATCCCCGAAGAAATGGTCAAGCGCGTTATCGTCGAAGCCGCTTCTCGCTTCGGTTGGGATCGCTTCCGCCTCGAGTTCCACACGACTCGCTACGTCACGATCGATCATTTCGGCGCGTCGGCTCCTTACAAGGTGCTCGCGAAGGAATTCGGCTTCACGGCCGAGAACGTCTACAACGTCGCCAAGGAGATCGCCTAATGGAAAAGCTTTTCGCGATTTCGCCGATTGATGGTCGCTACGCGGGTAAGTGCAGCGAGTTCCGCGAAGTCTTCTCCGAATTCGGCCTTATCAAGCGCCGCGTCCTCGTCGAGTGCACGTGGCTCGAAGCCCTCTCAGATGCGAAGGAAATTAAGGAATGCCCCGCGCTTAAACCTGCGGAGCGCAAGGCCTTGAGAGCCATTGCCGAGAATTTCTCCGCCGAAGATGCTCAGCGCGTCAAGGACATCGAAAAGACGACGAATCACGATGTTAAGGCGGTCGAATACTTCCTTAAGGAAAAGATCGCGGGGACTTCCCTCGAGAAGCGCACCGAGTTCATCCACTTCTCCTGCACCTCCGAGGACATCAACAATATGTCCCACGCCCTCATGCTTCGTGACGGCAAGGCGGTTTTGCGTCAGGCGATGGATGAAATGACCGAGAAGATCGTTAAGATGGCAAACGATTATGCCGCGGTTCCGATGCTTGCGCACACTCACGGCCAGCCCGCGTCACCGACGACGGTCGGTAAGGAACTCGCGGTCGTTGCCGCGCGCCTTAAGCGTCAGGCCGGTGAAATCGACCGCCTCGTGATGCCCGCGAAGATGAATGGCGCGGTCGGTAACTTCAACGCTCACCTCTCGGCTTATCCTAACGTCGATTGGGAAAAGCTCGCCGATAAGGTCATAAAGTCGCTCGGCCTTCGTCAGAATCGCCTCACGACTCAGATCGAATCTCACGATGGCATCGCCGAACTCTTCGACGCGATTTGCCGCTGGAACTCGATTCTCCTCGATTTCGATCGCGATGTTTGGATGTATGTCTCGATGGGCTACTTCAAGCAGAAGACGATTAAGGGCGAAATCGGCTCTTCGACGATGCCTCATAAGGTTAACCCGATTGATTTCGAGAACTCCGAAGGTAACCTCGGGCTCGCCAATGCGGTCATGGGCTTTATGGCTCGCAAGCTCCTCATTTCGCGCATGCAGCGCGATCTTACCGACTCGACCACGCTCCGCAACATGGGCGTCGGCTTCGGTTATACGCTTATCGCGATTCGCTCGACTCAGAAGGGCCTCGGCAAACTCGAGCTTAACCTCGACCGTCTCGCCGAAGACCTCGACCATAACTGGGAAGTTCTCGCCGAGCCGATCCAGACGGTTATGCGCAAGGTCGGCATGGATCATCCCTACGAACGCCTCAAAGAGCTTACTCGTGGTCGCCGCGTCAACGCCGAAATCATGCAGGATTTCGTGAAGGCGCTCCCGCTCCCCAAGGCCGATAAGGCGCGTCTTCTTAAGATGACCCCCGGCTCGTATATCGGTATCGCCGAAAAGCTCGCTCATCTCGCATGACGTACTTCATCTCTGGTATCGATACCGGAATCGGAAAGACGGTCGTAACTGGCCGTCTTTGCCGTTATCTGGAGAAGAAGGGCAGGAAGTGGATTTCGGTAAAACTCGTCCAAACGGGCTGCGACGGCTTTTCCGAGGATTTGGAAGAACATCGCAAGATTGCGGGTGTCGCGCCTTTCCCCGAAGATAAGGAAGGTCTTACCGCGCCCCAGATTTTCAAGTTTCCTTCTTCGCCTTTACTCGCCGCTCAACTCGAAGGCAAGACGGTCGATTTAGCGAAGATTGCCGCTTCGGTGAAGACGCTTGAAGAGCGCTACGAAACGGTCGTCGTCGAAGGGGCGGGCGGACTTTGTGTTCCTTTGACCGAAGATACGCTTACGATCGATTTTGCCGCGCAGGAAGGTTGGCCCTTGATTCTCGTCGCTTCGGGGCGGCTCGGCTCGATTAACCATATCCTGCTATCTTTGGAAGCGGCCAAAGCTCGCGGAATGAAAGTCTTGGGCGTCGTTTATAACGATTACCCTAAGGCCGATCCGACCATCTTCGCCGATACCAAGAAGACCATTAAACGTTATGGTTATAAGGTCTTCAACCTCGCCGAGGACGATTTCGAAGGACTTTGATGTACGTAATCTGGGATTGGAACGGGACGCTCCTCGATGATACGTCCGCGGCGCTTAATGCCCTGAACGTCATCCTCACGCGGCGGAATTTGCGCCCGCTTTCTTTGGCGGAATACCGCGAAACCTTTGCTTTCCCGACCGTAAAGTTCTACGAATCGCTTGGAATCGAGCTTAATGATGATATTTCCCGCGAATTTCACGAGGCCTATTACTCATTCCCGGCGAAATTGAACGCGGAAGCATGCGCGGCGGTCAATTATCTCGCCGAAAAAGGTATCGGGCAGTCGATTCTTTCCGCTTTACGCCAAGACCACCTCGAAAAAGATGTTCGGCGTTATTTTGGGGACAGACCCCAAAATGGGGACTGTCCCCATTTCGATCATATCGTCGGCTCCGACAATCTCGATGGCGGCACGAAGTTCGAGCGCGGCGAATATTTGCTGAAGCTTTTGACTAAGGGACAGACCCCGAAAGGGGGACTGTCCCCGGAAGACATTGTGATGATCGGGGACGCGATTCATGATAAAGAAGTCGCGGACGCGCTCGGGGTCAAGTGTCTTCTTGTCTCCGTCGGGGGACACTCTCACCACCGCCTTGCTGCCCACGCTCCTACATTTCCCTCTCTCCTCTCCGCCGTCCACTCGCTATAATTACCATTGGTAAAACTAAAAAAACTAAGAAATATCAAAAAAGCCCCTTGCGCAAGTGAGGGGAAATATGATATAATATCTTTCGTTCACTTGAAACGGCCCCATCGTCTATCGGCTAGGACATGAGCTTTTCATGCTTGTAAGAGGAGTTCGACTCTCCTTGGGGCTGCCACTAAAGAACAAGCAATTCGCTTGTTCTTTTTTGTTTTATATGGTATAATATACGCTACGCGGTTTTGGCCGCGAAAGAAAGTCTAAGGAATAAAGTTAAATGAAATCGAAGAAAGTTCTCCTCGCGCTTCTCGCGATCATGTTTTCGGGCGTAGCTCTCGCTTCTCACGAAGCCGTCCCGCCGTATCCCAATTTCGGCCTTCCTCGCGTCGAAGAAATGATGTTCCTCGTTCTCCAGATCGGTGTCATCATTTTCGCCGCGCGTCTCGGTGGCGCTATTGCATCACTCCTCAAGATGCCCTCGATCCTTGGCGAACTTGCCGCGGGTATCGTGATTGGCCCTTGGGCCTTGGGCGGAATCGGCTTCGGCACGGGAATGTTCTCGGACGGCCTCTTCCACGGCGCGGCGCTTCGCCAAATCGCCGCGGAGTCCGGCCACATGTTCGACGCGACCTCTCCCGCCTTGTACGGCATCGCGACCTTGGCTTCGATCATCCTCCTCTTGCTCTCGGGGCTTGAGACGAATCTCAAGATGTTTCTCAAGTATTCCTTCGTCGGCTCGATGGTCGGCGTCGGCGGTGTCGTCGTCTCGTTCCTTTTCGGCGACCTCTGCGCGGTTCTTCTTCTCCCGAAATTCTTCTCGTCGTTCGCCTATCTCTCCGAGCTTCCGTTCGCTCAAGCGATCACTCAGGCCGCGCCGCTCTATATGGGTATCATGTCGACCGCGACCTCCGTCGGTATCACCGCGCGCATCCTCTCCGAAAAGAAGAAGATGGACTCGGAAGAAGGCGTGACGATTATGGCCGGTGCGGTAATCGATGACGTCCTCGGACTCATCGTTCTCGCTATCGGTAACGGCATTATCGCGGCCTCGATGGCTTCGACGGGCGAAGGGTCGGGTGCGATGGATTGGGGCAACATCGGCCTTGTCGCGGTTAAGGCCTTCGGCGTCTGGCTCGGAGCGACCTTGATCGGCATTATCGCCGCGCGTTATATCGCGAAGTTCCTCAAAGTCTGCTTCAAGTCCCCGGTCGTCATCGCGACGATGGCGTTCGGTCTCGCCTTGATTCTCGCGGGCTTCTTCGAATATATGGGACTTGCGATGATCATTGGCGCGTACGTTATGGGCCTCGCTCTTTCGCGCACCGATTTGAAGCACCCGATTCAGGAAATGCTCACTCCCGTCTACACCTTCTTGGTGCCGATCTTCTTCTGTGCGATGGGTATGATGGTCGACGTGACGGCTCTCATGTCGAAGCCGGTCCTTATCTTCGGCGGCATTTACACGATTCTCGCTGTTGCCGCGAAGGTGCTCGGTTGTATGATTCCTTCGATGTTCTGCGGCTTTAACGTGCTCGGCGGTCTTCGTATCGGCGCGGGCATGGTTCCGCGTGGCGAAGTCGCGCTCATTATCGCGGGTCTCGGTCTCTCCGCCGGTTATCTCTCGCAGGAAATCTTCGGCATCGGCATTTTGATGACGCTCGTTACTACCGTCGTCGCGCCGCCCGCCTTGGTCGCCTTGTTCACGCCTCAGGCGAAGGGTGTCCGTCACCCGAAGTCGAATAAGGACGGTTCGCGTGAAGTCGTCTTCGCGCTTGGCTCCGCCGAAGTCGCCGAAATCATCTTCTCGCGTCTCTTGATCGAATTCCGCAACGAGGGCTTCTTCACGACTTGCCTCTCGGCTACCGATCATATCTGGGTCGTGTCGCTTGATGCGATGGAAATCTCGATTATTCGCGAAGATAAGCATATCCGCTTCGAGTGCACTCCCGCCGAAGAAGCGATGGTTATGACCGCTTGGATGGAAGTCGCGAGCCAGGTTAACGATCTCGCCCGCGAAATCTCGAAGCCCATGAAGCGCGACGACATCGACAAGATGATCACCTCGACCGAAGCGACGAAGGGCGGTAGCGACGGAGTCGGCAAGTATTTGGCGAATTTCGTCATGCTCCCCAACTTCAAGGCCTCGAACAAGCAAGAAGCCATCGAAAAGATGATCAAGGAAATCTCTTGGGAGAAGCCGAACGATCTTAAGGACGCGGGCGCTGCCGTCGAAGCGGTTCTTAAGCGTGAAGCTGCGATGCCCACGGGCCTCGATCACGGCATCGCCGTCCCGCATGGCCGAATCTCGGGCGTTAACGGAATCGTCGGCGCGGTTGCGATCCTTGACAACGAAGGCACCGCTAACGGCTGCATTTCCGATTACGAGACGATCGACAATTCGCCTCTTAAGATCATCGTACTCACGCTCGCGAATTCCGACGCTCAAGCTCCGTACCTCCAGTTCATGAGCTTCATTTCCCGTGCGCTCCGCGCAGACTCGGGCTACGAGCGTCTTGCCGCGTGCAAGACGGCCGACGAAATGCGGAAGTTCTTCCGCTCGGTCAAATGAGCGAAGCCGTTTCTCAACGAGAACTCATCGCCGCCATCGCGACTCCTCCGGGACGCGGTGGCGTCGCGGTTATTCGGCTTTCGGGTGAAGGCGCGTTCGAGCTCGCTAAGGTGCTTTCGGGGAAGGTCGTAAGGCCGAGAGAAGTCCAATATGTCGATTTGAAGGTCGATAGGGCGGTCATGATTTCGTTTGCTTCTCCCGCTTCTTACACGGGCGAAGACGTCGTCGAGTTCCAAACTCATGGTGGCGAAGTTACCCCGAAGCGCGTCCTCGAGCTTTGTCTCAAAAACGGAGCGCGACTCGCTCATCGCGGCGAATTTACCGAGCGAGCTTTCTTGAACGGTAAGCTTTCGTTGGACGAAGCTGAGGCCGTTCTCGATTTGATTGATGCGAAGACCGAACGCGCTGCCGATGATGCGCTTGAGGGTCTCGCCGGGAAACGGAAGAGCGTCCTTAAAACTCTTTACACCGCGGCACTTTCGATTTCGACCGAGCTCGAGCATGCGCTTGACATTTCCGAAGACGAACTTCCCGAGGATTTTTTGCCGCGTTTAGAGAGTGAACGTGCCGCGCTCATCAAGTCTATGGACGAGGCGATCAAAAAAGCGAAGGCGGGGAAAATCTTAAGATTAGGAGCGCTCGTTGTCTTGAAGGGCGCGCCCAATGCCGGCAAGTCCTCGCTTATGAACGCGCTTTTAGGCGAGAATCGCGCTATCGTCTCCAATATCGAAGGCACGACGCGCGATTCAATCGAAGAGTGGCTAGACTTGGACGGGTGGCCGATTCGCCTCGTCGACACTGCGGGGTTGCGAGAGAGCGATGACGTTATCGAGCAAGAAGGCGTGAAGCGAACGGAGAAACTCGTTAAAGAGGCCGATATCGTGATCGGGCTTGATACAGAAGGGGATATCCGCGTTCATTCTAAGGCCGATCTTGGGAAGGGAGAGGGTCTTAACGTCAGCGCGAAGACGGGCGAGGGACTCGAGGAGCTTAAGGCGGCTATCATCGCGGAAGTCGAGAAAGTCCTCGAAAAAAAGGAAGTCTCCGCGTCCGATGAAGATCTTTCGACCATAATCGAAGCGAAGAAGCTTTGCGAAACGCCGTTTTTCGACATTGTCCTCGCGGCAAATGAGATAAGAAGTGCCGCGGAAAAGCTCGGCAAACGCATCTGCGCAGTCTATTCGGAAGACTTGCTTACGAGCGTATTTTCGCGTTTTTGTGTCGGTAAATAAGGAGAAAATCATGCTTTCTTTACTCTTGGCGCTTATAACGGTAGTTCCCGGGAATAATATGCCGCTCATCGATGTCGAACTCGATGGCGTTAAGGCGACGCTCCTTCTCGATACGGGTGCGAGCCACACGACGCTTGACTATGGTTTCGTTACTAATTCGCTTCCCGCTGCTCCTCTCCAAGAAGTTCAGATTACCGGTTCGACGAATGTCGCCGTCTCGCCGAAGCTCGTCGGAGTGAAGACGATTATGGTTGAGGGCAAGGCGCTCGAAGGCGAAATGGTGATGACTATCGATTTAAGCCATCTTTCGAAGGCCGTCGGTCGCCCAGTCCACGGAATTCTCGGAATGAACCATTTAGGGCTTTATCCTTCGATTATCAGCTTAAATAAAGGGACGATCACTTGGGAACCGACTCAGGAAGATTTGGTCGGTTTTCGTCCCACGATGGCGCGAAAGACCGGAACGACTTTTGAGATCATGACGAAAACTCCCTCGGGGAAATTCGCCGCGATGTTACTTGATACCGGCTCGACTTTCACTTTCGTCACTCCCGATGTCTGGGAAGAGAGTGAAGAAAGTGTCGAAATGGGCGCGGCGGATGTGAACAAAAACGCCCAAATCGGCTACAAGCGCGGCAAAAAGGGCGAGCTTAATTTCGGCCGTGGTTTGAAGCTCGAAATTTCTCCTTTTATCTCGACGGATGGAAAGAGCCAAATCGGCTCCGATCTCCTCAAATCCCACGACATCTACCTTACCCACACCTCCGTCTCTCTGCGCTAACCGAAACGAAATGCAAATAAGTCCTGTGTGAAAGATTCTAGTAGCGTAAAGCGCGGCAAATATGATATACTATTCGAAACGATGCGACTGTAGCTCAATTGGATAAGTCGTTCTAGGGTGAATAGATAGAGCGGGTGGAAGTGGGATATTTTGCAATTTATACTTGATTTATGCAATAGAAGTGTGGTATAATATTCTCATAGTTACTCAAAATATGGCGCGAATTGACGGAGTTTGTATGGCGATTACTCACGATTCTGCTCAAAGAAACGCAATATCACGTAGAGTGACTTATAAACACCAGTAATCAAGCAAGGATTAACGTCGATGGCTACCACACAAGTCAAGACTATTATCCCGGGCGTGCAGCTTCGCACCGGGAAACGCGGTAAGGCGCTTCGCTTCTGCTGCATGATACAAGGCAATCGCTTCCAAGAAGCGTACGAAAAGGTTCCTCTGGCCGTTTTGGTCGCAGAAGGGGACAAGCCGACCAAGCTCCTGAAAGAGTGCTACAACGAGTGGTACGACAGCTGTCTCACGCGCATGGGGTTTGGTGGCACAGTCGTCGCTCACGAGCCGACGCTTGGTGAGCTCGTCGATAAATACGAAGAGCTAGCTGACGCACGCTCGAGAGATCCTCGATTCATGAGCCCGAAGGAAAGAACATACAAAAACTACGTCAAGAACTTCAAATATCTCGTAAAGGCGGCAGGGCTCTCGCTCGAAGACAAGTATTGGAAGCTCTATGATACCGACAAACTGCAAGAGATCTTCGAGCTTCTCATCGGAGATGAATACGAAATGACCGGCACGAGCGCTTGGACATACGTGAATGTAGTCGCCAATGTCGCACCTCGCTGGGCGATACCGTACTTCGAAAGAGCGGGACTGCAAGTCAAGGTTCCCGCCATGCCGGATGTCGGTAGGGCGAAGAAGCCGCAGCGCTACAAGAGGCCGACGTCTGCAGAGCTCGATAAACAAGACATTTTCTATGCTTCTCTCGCGGAAAAGGAAGACAGTCGACTCTTCCTCATGGGATCGATGGTGCTTCAGCTTGCGATGAGACCGAATGATGCCGGTCAGTTGACGGCCGAAAACTTCTTCGAAGGCAAGGACGGACGCCACTACTTGAGCTATACGCCGTCGAAAACGGCGAACACTTCCGGCCGTATCGTAACATGGCCGCTTCCGACAGCACTCTGGGAACAGATCCGTAAGTATGCCGGGGAACGACTCGATAAAGGAGAGAAGCTGATCCCGAATTGGAAACATGTATGCAACATCCTCAATGCGGATATGCGAAAGGAATGCGACATGAACGGATCGAAGGCGCTTTATGAGTGGCGGAAGCGTTGCATCGATTATGTCTATCATCACTTCGGAACCAACGCGGCGACGGCCATTTCCGGCGATAGAGCTGAGACAATCGAATACTATTACTTCGACCCCAAAATGGATCTAGCGGCACCTACCTTCGAGACAATTCCGATAAAAATAGCGTAAACAGTATCACGTGATACAAAAAAAGACGGGGAAATGGCGCGTGTGGCACCATTTCCTCTTTGTTTTTGATAAAATATCCTACATACGGAGGATATTACATGGCCTTATCTATCGAAGAAATGAGACTGAACCTAGAGCAGGATGCTCTTGATCGTCGTCAGAAGCGTCTTGATCGCGCTCATCAGCGCCGCATGGAGTCGCGCGCCAACGCTATCGAATCGGGATTGTCGGTGAGTCCGCAGGAGCGTGCCGAGGTTATGCGCGCTGTCGGTCGCGATGAAGGCACGAAGCTTCGGGCTCACGAACTCAATGTCATCGGTGAGCAGGGCAAATGGAATGTCGCAACGGAAAAGGAACGTTCAGCCGGTCTTCGCGGTCAAGGTGCGGAAGCTATGCAGATCAGAGCCGATGCCGATCGCTATGTCGCTGATCAGACAAGATTGACCGAGGTGGAGAAGGCGAATATCCTGAAAGAAGGAAGTCGTGCACAGCACGGCTACTTCGATGAAAACGGAGAATACCATCCCGGCTCCACGGTTAAAGCCGCCGAAGCCGCAGGACTTTCCAAGACGGAATTGGAACTGGCCAAGCAGGAAGCTCGTCTTACCGAGATGGAGAGGCGTAACCAGTTCATCGGCGAACAGAATCAGCTCGCGCGCGAGCAAAAGGAGCAGCAGTTCGAGAAGAAGGAGCAGCGCCTTACTACGCAGCAACAGCAGAAGGATCTCGAGAAAAACACGAGCGAGCTTCAGAAGATTTACACGGCAGCCTCCAAAGGCGAATATATCAAGTCGGGAATGACGCCCAGCCAATGGGAGAAAATGACCGATAGCCAGAAGAGGGCGTGGGCTCAAAAGCAGCTCGTTCCTTCGAATCAGCAGGCCGGTGGCGCAGGATGGAAGACGCGCTACAACAAGTAAACGGATTTGGGCTATAACGTAAGTAGCTTAGGGAGGACCGGATGGGTGTGGCCTGAAGGTTCTCCCGATTTAATTTGAAAGGATAAAAGATGGAACAGGTCAAGAAGTTTATGGTCGGCGAGAATGTCGACGAAGTTCGTCACTCGGAAATGCCGGAATATGCTGAATTAACGAAAAACGCCGGAGATCAACCTGATGAACTTCATACCATCCGCGTAACCGGAAAGAACGGAACAAGCGAAGATCTTACGGTTCCGCAGAGCGAGATGGAGGATTTCAAGAAAGCCGCAGCAGGGAATGGCGACACGTATGAGAAAATCATCAATCTCGAGATGAAGGATGGTACGCGTAAGTCCATGACTCCGCTTGAAGTCTCGCGATTCCTTCGCTCTAAAGAGTTCAAAGCTTCGCAAGACCACAAGGAAGCAGAGCAGGGATCGGTAGCTCTCGCTGGCGCTAAAGGCGCCGTTACCGGCTTTATCAGCGGCTATTGGGGCGGACTCAAGGCAAACACTAGCAAAGTCGTCAAAGCTCTTCCGGAAGTTGCACTCGGAGCGGAAGAAGCGCTCGGCCATATCATTAACGTCATGCCGAATGGCGGAGTTGGAGACTGGCTCGTCAATAACTCCAAAGGATATCGCGATTATTTAGATGCAATAATGCCGAGCGAGACCAAGGAGTATCTGGGCTACGAGGACTGGTCGACGGCGGTAAATGATTTCGTCGGAAACGCCGAAGCGCTAGCCGTTAAGTTCGCGCCGGGAGGAGGCGGTACGCTCGCTTCAAAGCTCTTCCTCGAAACGGTATTCCAAAGCGACGCGATCAACGCTTTCGCCAACATCTACGACTTGTCGAAGAATGGATACGTCGCTGAAAACGGCGAAGTGTATGGCGGAGGAAAGAGTGAGATTGAGGCATTAAGCGCAGCAGGCACAGCCTATCTTCTTAACTATTTCGGCGCTAAGACGATGATGAAAGCCGGAGGCCTCGGAGAAACGGTAACTAAGAATCCGCTTCTTAAGTTCCTTATCGGAGGATCTGCCGTGGCCGATGTGATGGGCACGCAAGCAGCCGGTAATAAGGCAATCGAGAACTACGCTATGGGCGAAGAGGTCTCTAACGGGACTCTCGATGCGTTCTTAGATGGAAGCATTGAAGGATGGCTCTTCCACGGCTTTAACGCCGCTCCCGGCTTCGTGATTCAAAGCGCGACCAGCCGCGCCGATTACCGTCGTCATGAGCAGATGGCACGTGAAATTATCCTTTCCAAGACCGAGACGCCGGAAGGTATCTTCGAACTCAATGCGATGATGCCGAAGACTCGTGAGCTCGATGAGGCGCTAACGGCGAGAAAGAACGGCGAAGTCAATACCAAGGGTGTAGCGCAGGCGGCCGGACTGCCGAAGACCATGTCTCAGGCGGAAATCAATCGAACGCTCGATGCCATCAATACGGCTCGCCAGATTCAGGCGGAAATGAACCGTGCGCGTATGGACGAGGTTCAGGCGACAGCCCTAGCGGAGGAAATCGCCAAAGTAAGCGAGGACGCAAGGGTCGTCGAGCGAATATGGCTTAAGGCTGTTGAAAAGATTACGGACGCGAGAGATCTCGATGATCCGGAGATCCGCGAAAAGCTCGTAAAGGTGGCCGCGAAGGAAGTGAGCAACGAAATGAGCGCGGAGCGCGAGAACTTCCTCGCGGAAAATAGCCGTATTCGAGGAGCGAAGATCTCGGAACAGATGTCGGAGCTCGAGAAGCGCGGGATCGAGACCTGGGAAGACGCGGAAGCTGCCGATCTTATCTCGAGGGATAAGTACGGACGATATACGGGCGGCATGAAGGCGGCCTTAAATGTCGCCCTTCATGGTAGCGAAGAGCTTAAAAACGCGGTAAAGAACGATCAGCTCGGAGCGGAAGCTGCCGAGGAGCTCGTGACGATGGCGTATACGGAGCTTGGAGGCGTGCCGGAGAACGAGCGCAAGATGATCATGGATTCTATCGTCCGCCGCGCGGAAGGCGATGAGCGCGTTCTACGTCGCATTATGCGTAAGATCTCCGACGCGAAGGAAAGTAGAGTCGATATCGATAAGCTCGCGGACGAAGCGATCGGGGAAGTCAATACCGGCGCATTTGACTCGGAAGAAGCGATGCCGGGGATGAAGATTCCGGAAACGCCGTACGAAGGCGCTATCAGCGCGGAGCGCATGAAGGGCACGGAGCTTAAGAGCAGGGACGGCGGCGTATTGGGATGTGAACGCTTCCCGAAAGTGACGGTTGAGATCTCGTCGGAAGGAATTACCGTAACCGGGCTTACCGATGAGATCCTCTCGAAGCCGGAGAATCAGGCCGATGTCGCGGCGCTTATCAAGCGCATAAACGACATTGCCGAGAAGGGCGATATGGCAGTCGATCTCGGCGATGCCAACGCAAAGACGGTCGTTGACGCAATCTGCGATGAGATCAATCGCGGCGGACTCGAGCAGACGCAGCGGAAGATGGAGATCCGCAGCCGTCTCTTCGAAGTGCTGAATGAGTCGATGCTTGGCACGGGTGTCACGTATGATGAAGCGTCGTTCAAGAAGGCGCTCGAAGAGACCGGCAACCGTCGTTTCGTCGATAACCATGGAAATATCTACGGTTTTGTGGACGGAGAAGGCGTCATTCATTTCAATCCGGCCGCAATCAACTACAATACGCCTATTCACGAATATGGCCATCTCGCGTTGGAGTCGATCAAGAAGATCAATAATCCGCTTTGGAAGCGCGGCATGGAGCTTATCAAAGACTCGGACTATTATCGCGAGATCAAAGATAACTCGGAGATGGAAGGTAGCGAATACAGCTATATCAGGGGGCGCGAGGAAGATATTCGTGATGAAGCGCTCGCGTCGCTCATCGGAGATCGAGGAGAAAGACTCATTTCCGAAAAGGGAATGGGCGAGAAGTTGGCCGAATGGTTACGTGATTTCTGGGCAGCGTTCAAGAAAGCGATCGGTGTCGCGGATCTTACGGAAGACATGATTGAATCGATGACTCTCGGCGAGTTCATCGATGCGATCAATGCCGAGCTCCTGAAGGGGAGAGAGTTCGGAAAGAAGAAAGCGAAGCCGCTTTCGAAGCAGAGCGTCAAGACGTACGATGAAGCGGATGACAGCGGTTCGAACGGCGTTTTGAGATGAAAGAACGATCGCGGCTATCTCTTCGCAATTCCCGTCGATATGGAGCGGACGACGCCCGGCGGGAAGGTAGTTATGGCGTCGGACGATCCGAACGTCACCGACTGGATCCAGAATCGCCTTAATGGTTACGAGCTTCGACTTTCGAAGTCCGGAAAGATCTACGTCAAGGGACGCGACGGACTTCCGAATGAACTTGCGGAGATCTTTGGAAGATATCCGACGATTGGACAGAACGACGGTATCTTCGATATGGTCGAACAAGAGACCGGAAGGGCTCGCTACGAGACACCGGAGGCACTCGTCGAAGCGCTTACGGAAGATCGCGCAAATTATGACGCCTGAAAGCAAGGTCGTGAGACCGGCTTCGATAAGATGATGCAGGACGCGCTCGAGGCAGAAGAGTTCGAGCGCCGCGATAACAGCGGCATGGATGTCCTGGAGTATATCAAAAGCCGCATTGAAGAAGGCGAGCCGCCGTTTAACGAGGGATGGGAAGAGCTTACCAGCTTGATGCACGAGTACGACATGCTCGGCTTGAAGTTCCATGCGGCGATGGCAGCTACGGGTAAAATTGTCACTGATAGCAGCGGATTGAAAGGACTTCGTGACAAGATTCTATCCACTAAGCCGATTAACGTTAATCCCGAAAACATGCCTTCGTTTGTGCGCAAAGCAATGGAAATATCGCTTGTGAACAAAAAATCAAAAGACCGACGCATTCTCGCCAAGGTAATTCTCAATAAGATACCCGTAAAAGAAAGAAGAATTAAACTCAAAGACGGGAATATAGCCGAAATAACATCGGTTGGCATCTTCGAGCTTCTCGCACATTCTCCAGCTGACCGCGAAATCTTTCAAAAAACAATCATGCGAGCGCTTAATAGCGCATCAATCATCAAAGACGGCGAAGAGTATTATTCCGAGAATAAAAATGGCATCAATTATAAGAATATTGCTATTCGCATGGCAGAAGAAGAAGCTCTTGCGCTAATTACGCTTAAAGAAGCAAGAGACGGAACATATCGACTTCATTCGTCGAATTATGCCACAAAACAAAACACCAGTGGGACCAAAGCATCCGGCTTCAATGAAGCCCCCAGCAATTACGCCACTGGTGTCAATACACGTATTATAGCACAAGGCCTGTTGGAAAGTCAATGGGAAACCGAAGAAGATTTTCAAAACTTCCTCAGACCGAGGGCTAAGCTTTCAGCGAAGAGGACTATCTCGGGAACGGAAGACATCCCGCAGCATAAGCAGATCGTCAAGTTCCATGCGGAGCTTGCAAATAGACCGTTTTTTGAGGAAGAAAGTAAAAAAACCACTTTCAACGGAGACGGGGCCGGGATGGTAGAATCCTCCAGTGGTACTTCTAATTCCCGTCCGGGGTCAGCCCTTAGCCATTCCATACCCAAGCACGGGGAAGTGGCGAATATTATACCAAAATCCGGAAACCACGTCAAGGCGAGGATTCAGAAATTCGATAATAAAGATTATTCGATCGCCACTAAAGGAAAGCCGATCGGTGCCATAATCGCGTCGCTAAGAAAAACCTTAGACCTAAACCCTAGAGGAGCATACGGATCTTCCTACGGCATCTATAAAACACCAAGAGGCAATGTTGCATTCAGACTTTCAGGTCATGCAGCCAATGGCGAAAACTTCGCTCGTGACAATGCGGATAAGAATACAAGTGTCGTGATCGAGATGTTCGACTGGAAAGGTGCGGAGACGACAATCCCGTATGAAGAGTTTGTTTATCCGAAGGATGTGTTCGACAAGAATCGAGATAAGGTAGTCGCGGCAATTATGCACGGCTTTAAGAAAATGCTCGATACCGGCAATTTTGAGGATGAGTCCGGCCTAGCAATTCAATTCTCAAACGGCAAGATTAAGAACGCTAAGCTTTCCGCTGGAAGAAGAGTCGTTACGAAGGAGATGGATCAGGAGTATCTTGACGCGGTTAAGTCCGGAGATACAGCCAAGGCGCTCGAGCTCGTGCGCGATGTAGCTGAGAAGAACGGCTATACCGACGACACTTCCTACAGAACAAGACATCATGCGCCGAATGCTGAGTATGGCGCCACGCTCGATGATGTGACGTCAATGTTCGGTACTCATGAGCGCGAAGCGCTTTTGCGCATGGGCTACGGTAGATCGTCCGCTCGAGAGGCGGTCGATCAGATTATGAACGCGAAGGGCAATCCTGACGCGGAGATTACCGTCTATCGTGCCGTCCCGAAAACCGTTAAGGATGTGAACATTCGCCGCGGCGACTGGGTAAGCTTAAGCGAAGAATATGCTCATGAACATGGCGAGTCCGTCATTAATGGGAAGTATAAGATTATCAAGGCGAAAGTTCCGGCGAAATATGTTTACACCAATGGCGATATGCTCGAGGAAGCCGGTTTCGACGACAGTCAAGAATACGTTTACAAGAACACCAAGAACGGCACGAAGATCTTCGGCATTACATACGATGACAATGGCGAACTGATTCCGCTTTCCAAACGCTTCAAAGAGCGTAATCCGGACGCGCGTTTCCAATTCGCCAAGGCCGAGAAGCCGATTGTCAATAAGTCGCGCTTTATCGCCGGACGTGCGCGAGTAGCGGACGACGCCGGAGTCGGCGAACAGACGCCCGGCGCAATGGCTGCGTCGAGAGAGCTTGCGGAAACTATGTCCGCGCCGATCTCGAACATTGGAGATATGCGTAAGATCTCGCTGCCGATCCCAATGCTCGAACTCTTAAGAAAGAAGCTTACGGGCGATGTCATGCCTTCGCATATCGCGTCGAAGCTTCCCGGTGGCAAGTATGCCGGCAAGACGAAAGCGGGCCGCATTTACATCGAGGCGGACATCTTCGGCAACGTCGATAAGACGGATAGCGCACAGCTCAAAGAACAGCTGAAGGCGAACGGCAACTTCTTCCGACATGAAGATCCGGAATGGCGTCTCGGAAAGACGAAGTACGAGATTGAGGAAGAGCAGAAGCGAAGCGAAGATCAGCTCGCGACGGAGATTTTGAAGCTCGGAGAATTTCGCACCATGGGCAAGGTCCATGGTGGAAGCTCGGCCGCAAGAAAAGTATTCGCAGACCAAGTCGCTCGAATCATTCTTGATATGCCGGAAGCGATGCCCGGAGTTCTCGGGAAGATGCAGAAGATCGGGAAGAGCTTGAGGCAAGAGCTTAAGCGCACGTTCTCAGCGGAAAGCGAAGCCGGAGCGACGGAAATCAGAAACGAAGCGGGTAGCTTCCTCGATTGGGCGTACTCGAGAGAGGCCAGTGGAAACGCGGACATGGGAGAGCTCGCCGCCGATATGTTCGGAGCTTGGCTCGTCATGCCGGCCGAAATGGAAGCGAGGGCTCCGAGGTGGGCGAACTCGATCGAGGCGATTATCGCCGGGAACGATCAGCTTCGCGCGGCATTCAAGGAAGTGTCGACAATCACGTCGACAGACCAAGGCAGCGACTATCTCATGCAGAGGATCCGTCAACAGATCTCGCGTCAGACCGAAGAGACGCTTAAGAAGCTCAACTGGGAAGCGCGGCAACCGATCAGCACCGGCTCGAAGATGGGCGACTTCAAAGAACAGCTCCTCGTCGGATTCCATGACAAGTTCGCGCCGGTGTACTTGAGAATAGACGAGAAAGCGAAAAATTATCTGTCCGCGCAGAACGAGGCGCTTAAGAAAGCGACAGATCCTAATGTCAAGGCGGCATTAAAGGCGGAGATTGAACGCTTCGAAGGAGATCTTGCAACCAAGATGCACCGTCTCGAACTTTCGCGTACCGCTTATGAGCGCGGCAGCTACAACGAAGGTCGTCGTTATTTCACGCTTATGGCGTTATTGGAAGATAAGGCCAGCGTCAAGTGGGGACTTTCGCAGGAAGATCGCAGCGTCTATCTCCAGCTTAAGCGAGTCATCGAGACGCAGGGACGCGCAGCTTCCTTCGGAATGACGCCGCAAAACGCGCAGATCGCGCTCAATAAGATGGCCGCGAGACTCGGAGAAGGGAAGTTCGCCAAGCTCGAGGAATATGCGAGGGAATTTCATAAGATCCACGAAAGCGAGATATTGGACGATCCTAGAATCGAAAGAGCGCTAGGTAAGGCGTTTGTCGACTATTGCCGCACGCAGACCAACTATGTAACGACTAAACGCACATTCTCGATCGAGGAAATGGCCGCTATTGATGTCGCTCGTAAGGAAGCGAAGAAATCGGGCGTCGCCGGAAATGATGACGTGGTCGCGCAGATGTACGCTTATGCCGGAGCGAAGGGCGCTGGAAGCGTTGTCGGAGAGAACGCATGGCTCGGCAAGCTTAAGGGCTCGATGGCTGCGACGCAGGAAGTTCGCAGCGCGACTTGGGAGAAAGCGGATCCGCTCATGCAGTTCGGACGTCGCAACCAGATGATCCTCGATCTTCGCGATGCGCTTACCGCGGCAAACGTGGAAGGCGTCAGGGATCTCGTACGATCGGAAGGTTCGCAATATCCGTCTGATGCGCATGGCCGATATGGTCATATCAACTACATGGAAAACGGCGAGAAGCGCGTGCTGATTGTTCCGAAGCAAATATCCGAAGCGTTCAAACTCGATCCGGATAATGCGCAGTGGATCACGAAGGCAAATGGGCTCGTCAGATCGCTCCTGATCGATTACAACGTGGCGTACTGGGGACAGAATGTCCGTCGTAACCAGGACTCGGTCGAAAAGAATATGCCCGGAATGCGCGAGACATATCTTAAGAGCGCATTAAGAGCTTTTGCCCCGGGCGCAGGCGTTTACGCGGATCTAGCGCTCCAGGCGCTCGTACGAAAGATGCCGATTATGGGACATCTTTTCAGCGAGCATACCATCTTCGCTCATATTCCAAAAGCAGAGAGATATGCCAAGATCATCGAAAATCCCAGCGGATGGCAGCAGGATCTTTGGAAGGCGGAGCGTGCAGGCGATACGGCTAAGGTCGATCGGATGCACGAAGATTTCGCCGGAGTCATGGAAATGATGAAGGGCAACTTCCTGGTGCCGGCCAAGGCCGCCTACAAGGGCGGAGAAACCGACGGCTTCGCTTTCGATGCGATGAACAAGAAGGGCCTTAAAACGCTCGAGCAGATTCACGAAGAGGAAATGAAGCGCACGCCGCTTAGAAAGTTCGTCGATAAGATCAACATCTTCAAGATGAACCAGGCGCAGCAGGAGCATGAAGATATTCTCGCGAAGACGATCGCATATCTCCATGACCGTGCCAATTATAGCCTAGAGCGTAGCGTCGAGGAGTCGGGACTTGTCGTCAAGAAGAATGTCTCGATCGCAGAAGGCGAGCGTAGTGGAACGCTGAAGAGACCGGTGCAGCAGTTTATGGCGCAATTCTTTAACATGGTTGAGAAGGGCGTCGTCAGACATTGGGCAGCGATTAAAGATCGTCCCGGTGAAATGCTCATTAAAGACGGTAAGGTCTGGATCGGTCGACTCATCGGACAGATGTTTGCCGGCGGTATCATGATGAACTACATGATCAAGGATGCTGGAGACGAAGATAAGGCGAAGGAGAAGTACGGTAAACTTTTCGAATACGCGAATTTCTTCCATCGCGCCTATCAGAATTGCTCGAATTACATCAAAAGTAATTACAACATTCTCCCGGTATGGAACTCGTCCGACGGCATGACTTCGATTATCCTTGGAGGCGGCCTAACCGATGAAGATAAGTTAATCACGCCTTCAGCGGATCTCGTCGCACAAATGATGGCGCACAAGGCCGGAATAGGACCTCGTCCGGAGTTCGGTAAGGCAATCGCCGATTCGACATTCAAGGCGGTAACGCCGGATCTGCAGATGGCGACGCCGTTTGTGAACTTAATCCGTGCTACCGTCGAAGCGACGTTAATCGATAATCCGACGGACTACTTCCGTGGCGCGCCGATGTACGATCAGAAACTTTGGGACGCGAGAAACGAAGGATGGGAAATGCGCGGCAAGTTCGCCGCGGCAGTCGGCGCAAGACTTTGGAACGACTTCGGAGGACGCGCGGTCTGGGCCGCAGATGTCAACGGCGTCGACAATGGTCGTGGCACGGCGCCGGAGGAGCTTGCTGCAGCGCTTAAATGGATCCCGGTCCTTTCGCCGGCACTCGCGCGCCTAGTTAAAATTCAGGTCGGAAGCCCGGAAAAGAAAGCCGAGGCAATCACCGACGAAAAGAAACGCAAGCAAAACATCATCGGTATTTGCGCGGAAGAACTTCTCAAGCGCTCAGGCATCGATACCGGTCTTCACGAAAGCAACTTCGAAGAGTTTACCGGACTCTTGGAGAAGTGGGAGAAGATCTATCAGCTCGGAGCGGAAGAAATCGGCAAGATCCAGGAGAAGTACTATAACGCTTGGATCCAACGTAAGTGCCGATCCGCTTACGACCAAGTCGAGCTCTCGAAGCTCTTCGAAGAAGGGAAGAAGCAGGGCCTAAGCGATACGCAAATCTGGATTATGTTAGGAGAACGATAAACAAGAACGCCGCGGTTATCCGCGGCGTTTCTCTTACTTGCGATGAGCTCCGGGACCTTTGCCGCCGGAAGCGATTATCGCGGTAGGAGCTGTTGGAAACGCGCGGTAGCGCGGGAGAGCGAAGCGCCGACGTTCTCGAAGTGACGAGCAAGGCCGCTCTCGACGGGCGTAGAAGGCGCAGAAGACCAGTCCCAGCCGGCGCCAAGCGACGCCATGCCAAGGCCAATCGACCTGATGATGATTTTGAGCTGAGCCATGTCTATTCCTCCTAATCTAGTGACATTATACCATAAACTTTTGTAAGAGGCAAGCGGAAAGAGATTAACGATGTATCTTTTATATATCTTTTTATCATATTTTCCCGATTGACATTTGGCGGTAAATATGGTATCATAATTAACGTAAATCGCTCTATTGTAATGAGTTATCGCTAGTTAAATCGTTCCCCATGGAACTTTCCGCAGGGCGATTTTCCTCCTCGAATCCGGACTCCGGAAGCCGCGCGCGATTTTTTTCGTCAGTCAATCCATTGACCACGGAATCGTAGTCTTGTTCGCTTGGAGGAACGTCAATAGTGGCTTTTGAAGGGTCTTCCGGTGATACCGGTTGTCCAAGCGTCAATTTCTCAACGCGATCGAGAATCTTTAAGAGCTCGTCGATGGTTATACAGCTCATTAGCTGTTCGTCATCGAGCTTATTATGCAACTGGTCTAAGAGTCTGTTAATTAACAAACTCTTTGAGGACGCTGCCCTACATTTTAATAAAAAAGGCGCCGCGCTTCCATGGGATGACGCGGTAAGGACGAGTTCTCGAATCCCATTGACCGTATTCCCATTCATCTGGAATAGTTCTCGGATAACACGGTTTGGTAGATTATACTTAAAAATGGCCGCGGCCGCAGCTTTGAATGTCCCAGGATATTGCTTGAGGACGTTCGTAGCGGTGTATTTAGAATCTCGTAGATCCACGGCTCCAGCGCGATCAGCGCCAGTTCCTAGGATTTCTTCGAATCCCGGCAGTGCATTAAGCTCGCTGCTCATCTATAGCTCCTTCTGCCGATGATGTTGCGTCTGGCGCGATCCTCGTACCAGCTTCTTACCATCGGTCTCGTAGATAGTCTTCTATTGCTGGAGTCTACGGTGAAACACTTCAGGCCGAAGAGTCCGTTAGAGTTCTGATAAAGATTCATGGCTTCTCGGATGGTGTCTCTCGAGAGCTTTGTAAGTCTCGAGATGTCCGAGATGGTAAGCGCCTCAAGATCTTCGTCTTTAATCTTCTCGATGGTTAATGCTGCCATGGTGATTATCTCCCAAAAGAAAAGGCGCGCGCGACCTGTCGAAGGCGAAAAGGAAGTCGAAGTGCCAACCTCCGACAGATCGCGCGTGCGCTAGTGCCATCCATATCGGAGGATGACGGGCCGTCTGCGTGCCTGTTGTTTCCTGTAGCAGGGCTTCCGGTATCCACGGTGTCTATGGTAGGGACTTCTTTCAGGTGTCTGGCGATGAAATTGGGACGATCGACTTTCTTGGCCGAGACTCTCGTGATCATTTCATAAAGTTCTCGGTCGTCATTCTTCTTCATAGCGCATGCGCTCGAGAGCAAGAAGTCGCAATATTCTCCCGGGACTTTGCAGTACTCGGAACCGAACATTTCGTTCTGCTCGATTTTCACGATATGAATGTCATCGCTGAGCAGCATGATCTTCGCTTGATTGCCGGTTCTTTCGAGCACGAGGGCGTATGCCTCGTGATTCATCGGTCCGATGAGGTGATATATCTGATTCTTTTTGATCTCGGTCATAGTGTGGCTCTCCCGATTTCAGTTATTAAGTCATCGTTATCGCTTTAAGCGAAGGTCGGCAGCGCTTTCATGCCGGCATACTTCTCGATCAAATGCTTGGCCTGTCCGGTTCTCGAGCGGTTATCGCTTTGAGCTTTCAGATCGAAACGCGCGGCAAATTCCTCGGAGCATTCAAACTTGAGCTGAAACAAAACTTTCTTACTGGGTGTGGACACACCCGTTGCACACTTAATGGCGCTTCCGGTCTGATCTTCCATGGCGGTTGTGGTTCCTTCGGGGCTGGTGGTGTTGGGTGTGGACACACCCGGAACATGCTTAAAATCTGTTACGGTCTTAATACTCAAATCGGTCGAGGCGGGTGTAGACACACCCATTTCAAATTTTTTTGGATCAGAGGCGATCGCTTTCAAAAATTCTTCAACAGAATCAAAGCCCCAGTATCCGGCTCTCTGGGATAACTGCTGCAGCAAGCTTTCGTTCAGATCTTCAATATTAAGCATGGTTCTTTTCCTCGTCTTTTTTGTGAGAAACAACATTGTACGGCTTCCCCGCCGCAATGATGCGTAGGAGGCCTGTAAAATCGGTATTGTTGGCTGTCGCAAGCTCTTTGAGAGCGTCAATCTCGAACGTCTCGAGAAAGCCACCGATTTTCTTTTTACTCACTTTTCTAGAATTAGCCATTGCTGTTTATCTGTTCATGCTCATTACAATAGAGCGTCTACACCTGATAAAACAAGGGGTATAAAATGACTTTGAGTAATTCACTGAGTAAGGTATTGAAATTCGTTTCAATCGAGACGGATGTCAGCTCGATTTCAAAGTTCGACCCCTCGCCTCTCGCCCGTCGCGCGTGCCATCGTAGGGGGCGGGGGGACCCGGGGGCATCGCGCGACCGGGGGTGTTACCATAAATGTATTTAAGTTAGGAGGCAGATATGTCTAGAAACTTTAGAACTAGGATGTCAAATCCCATCACGGAAGCCGTGAAAAGTGTAACCGCAGCTCCCGTCGAAAAAAAGATGCCGCCGCTATATAGCGATGTTACGATATGTCAGGCGCTTCGGATCAGGCGGCGTGAATTGGTAAAGGCCAGGACAAAGAATAACCGGGGAGTCGATTGGGACTTCATCGGCAAGCAAGTCGGAATGACCAGAGATTGGATTGAAAAAAAGGCGCTCGAGATTCACCAAGTGCCGAAGTTCGAGCTCTTGATACCGATTCCGGAGAACACTCAAGCCGTCTCGGTTTCGTTCAAAGCGGCCGTCCCGAACATCAATCGCGCCGTAGTAGAAGTCCTGAAAACGGGCGAAAGACATATTGCATGGGTGAAGGATAATCGCGAGATCTATCTCAACGAGGTGTTTGACTGCTCTCAAAGCGGCACCGGGCTCTCATGGGATCGTGAATTAAATAAAGCGGTCTACTGATGAGGTGGATCGAAGAGACGCGCATTATGCGGCTTCCGGACGCGGAGGTCGGGATGTTCTGTAAGATACGTCTCGGCTTTAAGAATCGCCTCGAGGCGCATCCTTGCGCACTGGATGACATCTTCGGCCCAGGATGGCGAGAGAGGTCAAAGAACCTGGTTAAAGCCGGCATTCTCGCCATTGACGCTCAGGGCGATAATGTCGTATTTCAAACCATCGCCTCGGGCGATAAGCATCGCGAACAAGTCAAGGTTGCGACCAAGAAATATCGCACCAACAGACGAGCTACAAACACCAAAATCTTAGCAATAGTAAAAGGAAATCCAACATGAAAAAAGGCACCAAGATCCGGAACGTCTTCACCGACGAAATGATGAGTCTCATCCGGAACAAAAAGCTCTCCAACGCTCAAGTCGGAGCAGTCATTCGAGACATCATTTATCCGGGCGAGTTCGAAGCCGAAGACATTATGACTTCGATGTTCGCTGAGAGCTTTCGGAAAGGATATTTGGAGATCACGCTCTCATGCGCAGAATCGAAATTGAAGGAATTGGAGCGCCTTAACAAGCACTATTCGAAGAACAAAGCCAAGACTCCGACTTGGTTTGGCGAGTACTACGCGAATAATTCCGCTTATCTTAATAACGTTATTAAGACCATCAATAACGTTTTACTAACGTTAGACAACATTATTAAACAAGGCAATAACGTTCTCGAAACGTTAGTAAACGTTAGTGAGGCCATTGATAACGTTCCGCTAACGTTAAACAATACCAATACCAATACCAATACCAATACCAATGATACAGATACTATAGATACCCCTAAATCCCCTATGGGGACTGAAGGGCAAGAATCTGAACCTTCATCGGCAATGGAGGATATGGACATCAAGAGCATTGCCGAGCGAATCGAGACGACCTATCCGCATCACTCGAACGCGGCGAAATTAAGGAAGTGCCTCCGGTCGATTCTCAAAAAAAATTCGGCGGCCAAAATTCTGGACGGCTACAACCGGCACTTGGAGGTCTGGGCGGTCGAAGACTTCCAGTGGGCGCCACACAAGATCATCGACTGGCTTTACGATCGAAAGTTTCTCGATGAGGTGATCGTGCCGAAAAAAACCGCCGCGCGCGATGTTGGCCCACAGATTTCGAGAACCGAGATTTGCTAACCAAAAAGAAAAGGAGTCATCCACACATGGCTAAAACAATAAAAAAACCCGGCGTTGAAAAGTTCAAGGAAGATATTCTCGCGAAGCATCTCAGGGATGCTCTCATGTGCATTCTCTCCGAACTCGGAGAAGAGTTTCATGATAAAGACGGCGACGAACTCGAGCATAAGGATGGCGGAGATATCTCGATGGGCGGCGAAATGTCCGGCTATGGCGAATGGTCGTTCGAGTTCAAGAAAGCGGAGAGGGCTCTCGTAATGTGGGAACGTTTAAGTAAAGACCAGAAGTTCGAAGTGCAGCGGAAGTTCGCCCAGGCGCTTCGGAACGAGCATTGGATTAACGAGTTATCCGAAGCGATCCAGAATATGTCGCTTGGGGCTAAGGAAGTCTTCATCGGTCGTCTGTTCGACATCCAAGAACTCCTCTGCGACGAGGAATATTTGAGAGCTCCGGCGTCGAGAGGGCATCATCTCGCGAGAAGGGGAGGGCTCGCGGAACATTCGAAAAACGTCACCTTGAAGCTCATCGAGATATCGGAAGCGCTCGGCATCGCATGGCCGAAGCCCGACTCGATTCTCATCGTCGGATTCTTCCACGATCTCGTCAAGACGCAATGCTACGTCAAGTCCGGCGAGAGTGACGGTTACGACTACGAGCAGCCGCTTATCCCCGGCCACGGGACCGCGTCGCTCGTCCTGACGCTCATGAAGAACATCGAGCTCGAGCCGGAGGAAATCGCCGCGATAACCTATCACATGGGACTTTATGGCACGGAAAAGTTCGCGAGTTACCCTGAATACAGCTTCAAGGAGTACAACAACGCGATGGATAAGTTCGCGCCTTACATCATCGCGACCCACACGGCGGACATGTTCGCAAGCCAGGTCATGGAAAAGAACGAAAAATGAGTGAGGCGATTGAAAATCCCGAAGTTCAGCTGATGGCGCAGCTGATGGCGATTCTCTTCCAGCAGGAGGAGGATCAGCGACTCAGATTGAACGTCGTCGTCGAGCGCGGCGTCTCGGGCGAGTGGTTCTCGGATCCTCGCCACAAAGCGATCTTCTCCGGCATTGCCGAGATTTTCAAGAAGGGACAGGTCGTCGACCCGTACTTAGTCACCCAGACCGAGGCGATGAAGGAAACGGCAGGTGCCGCGGAAGAGATGGAGAAGCTCATGGACGCGGCAGCTCCGACGACCGCGCACCTCGAGTACTACATCGAAGAGACCAAAAAGCGGATGCTCTACCGGAAAGTCAGGAAGCTCACGCAACAGTTCTACCAGGAAATGAAGCCGGAGTTCGTCATCGAGGCGACGGAGACGTTCTCAAGAGCGCTTCGCGAACTTCAAGACAAACTCGAGTTCGAAGATAACGACTTAAAGCCGCTCTCCGCGTTTGTCGAGGAATCGATCAAGGATAAGCGCGAGCTCCACATGGAGCGCTTCGTGAAGCATAACTGGAAGTTCATGAAGGGGCTCCCCATGCCGTGGGACGTCTTGAATCAAGTCTACACCGGCCTCAAGACGGGACTCCACGTAATCGCCGCGCAAGCGTCCGCCGGTAAGTCGACGTTCGCGGTCGACCTCTCGGCGTATTGGAATCAGCTCGGGATCAAACACGGTTTCGTCTGTATCGATATGGCCGACGCGCAGCTAGCAGACCGCTATCCGTGCGTCATTAGCCAAGTCTCGCTCGCCAAACTCAACTTCGGCGGGAGCGCGAACGATCTGCGATTATTCGAAGACGGTTTTCGCAAGGCGTCGAAGGACGATAACGTCTGGATCACCGAGGCGGACGACGCGAAGAAGATCGAGGAATTAACCTATCGCGGCGTCAAGACGCTCGGATGGAAGGCGATTATCATCGACTACATTCAGCTCGTGAGCCCCGACGAGAAAGGGCAACTCCCCGAATACACGAAAGTCCAGAAGGCGACACAGGCCATCAAGCGCCTCGCGAAAAAGCTCAAAATCCCGATTATCTGCCTCGCGCAGCTCTCGAGAAAGGCGATGCAGGACCTTCGCGAGAAGGGCATCACGCCCGACCTCGACGCGCTCGGCGACTCCGCGGAAATCGCACGAGCTGCCGCGAGCGTACTCATGATCTACAAAAACGACGGCATGGCGAAATACTGGGCCGAGACGCCGCCGACGCAGCTCGCCTTCGGAGATCGGAGTGACCGCCTTCGAAATAACGCCTTCATTCAGGCGGGGTGGGTAAGCGCGGCGAGAGAAACGCCGGAAGAACTCACGCAACGACGCAACGGCCAACTATCGCTCGCGAAATCTTTGCGTCCGATGTGGTTCGACATCGTCAAGAATCAGCAGGGCGGCCGAGGCACATACCCGTTCGTCATGTATCCAAGCTATTTTCTGTTTCGTCCGGGAAATCATCTCGCCGGTGTGATGGAAGTTTCGGTCGGAGGTAAGACCCAGAAGCTCCCCGTCCAACAGTTCGAGCAGCTCATCGATGACTGGATGTACACCGAGATGGACTGGATACTCGAGGCGACGCACGCCATTGCCGACAGATCCTTCAAACTCGCGGGAGAGACCTACGAGCAAATGCACGAGCGCGTCGCGAAAGAGCGCGAAGCTCATCGCAATGTTCGTCAAGTCGTCTACAAGGGCGAAAACAACACCGATTATCCGCAGCTATTGGAGGTTAAGAATGCAAATTAAGTCAAAGCCGACGGTTGATAATAACTATCTTGCCAAGTGCGCACGAATGGAAAAAGAAAAAACGCTCGAGCAAGTTCAGTCGAAAAAGCTCTACGAACTCAGGCGGCAAGTCGGAGCGAAGAAGGGCGAAGGACGAGTTGGTGCCAAGAGTCGCTATGCCGTCTTAAACGCCATCAAGACGATGGGCAAAGAAGTGATGACCGAAGCCGGGCAAGGATTCTGGGATGATATGCAGCGCAAGTATCATTGGCAGGCCGAAGACGGAAATTGGAGCGATGGCTCGAACTTGAACGGCACGATGAATCATTTCGGTCGAGTGAAAGAGCGAATGCGCGGCGGAATTTGGGAACATTGGGACCCGGCGCTCAAAGCGTGGGTTCCCGGCGAAATCAGCAAGAGGAAAGGAATCGCTTAAAATGAAAATCACAATCGATCTTAACAATCTCAATTTCAATTTTAAGGAAGTCAAAGAAGTGCCGGATGGCGTCATGAGAGCGTTCTTTGACAATGTCAAAAACGAGAAGATGAGCGTGCCGCTACTCTTGGCCGGGGCCGTCTACACGAGCTACGAGAACGAGTTGACGCAAACGAAAGACATTACGCCGGATCGCCTTCGAGAAGTACGCGGCGCTTTGCAGGCGCTTCGGTGCTTCGCTACCGTTTACAACAAAGGGATTTCGCTATGGCAGAAGTCGAACAAAAAACTAGCGTAAGAAACGCGAGACTCCCGCATCCGAGCATGGAAATGGTTCGGAGGTTCGCCGCGAAAACCGGCCGAACCGAAGAGCTTGCGAGAAGTCAGCTCGAGGCGTTAAGAGCGAAAACTATCGAGCGTGAAGAAAAGGATCCTTTTACCTTCGGCTATGAGCCGCCGATTTGGTTTATAACGAGGGCCGTAATTCGAGGATATGAGCCGAGGGAAAGCGACATAAGGCGAGTCTACAATGAGACCAAACTCAAATGGGAAGACTTTGTCACGCGGATCAGAAAACGGCTTGGCTGTCCGGACGGCGTAGCGGAAGTCTTGATCATGGGCGCCAACCGAGCCGGCAAGACGGACTTTACGGCGAAGGAGGTAATGCGGACGTGCTATCGCGGCAGAAAGTCCGTCAATATGGGCTTCCAGTCGCTTCCGACCGGTAAACAAGTTCAGATGCCGCGAGTCTGGTACTACATGCCGAACGAATGGAAGGCGAAGAATATCGCGCTTAAAAAAGCCGACAGCACCGAGGAACATATCAGTTACACCAAGCAGAACGGTTTCAGCGGTTCGAAGATAACGCTCGGCAATGGCAGCGACGTAAGATTCATTTCCTACAAGGGCGATGCCGACGCAACAATGGAAGGTTCGGCATTGGATCTTTGCTGCCTTGACGAGGAGTTCCCGAAAACTTATCTCGAGAAGGCGAGATTCCGTCTCGCGTCGAAGCGCGGCACGCTCATCTTGTCCTTCACACCCGTTTCCGGCTTTACGCCGGTAGTCGCCGACTTCCTGAGCGACATCAAAGTCACGAGGTGGCATACGGCATGGATGCTTCCAAGAGACTCGAAACCACCATTGCCCTGGAACGAATTAGGACTCGCAAAAGATGAATACGAGAGACTTATCACGTGGCGTAATGAAGCTAAAGGCGGCGATATTGAAATCCCCGAATCCCGACCTGAAAATTGTTTTGAATGGATATTCGATGAAAGATCGTGTGACGGTCTTGACGACATTCCTGATGGCAGGGCCTTTGAACGAACGCCGCGCTTTGGCGTATGCCGTGGAGGGGAAGCAGTAGTTATTTGGTTTTATGGACGAGATAATCCATACGGAACTCCAAGCGAAGTTATCACGAAAGCCGCCGCGAACAAAAACTCGGTAAAACAAATACGCTGTCGCGTATACGGAATGGCGGAGCAGATTAAAGGCAGAATCTTTCCGGAGTTCAAACGAGAAAAGCATGTCGTCAAAGAGTCGGAAGTTCCGAAGGACGTTTTCAGGATAATGGTGCTCGATCCCGCGCCGGAGCGAAATTGGACGGTTTCCTGGTACGCGTATCATGCCGCGAGTAAAGTTCTCTACAAATATCGCGAGTGGCCGGGCAGTTATGATATTCCCGGTGTAGGCGTTCCCGGGCCATGGGCGGTCCCCAGCGATCGGAGAAACGGCATCAACGACGGCGATAAGGGCGAAGGAACGGAAATGTTCGGTTTCGCCTATCTCAATTACAAATTCGAATGGGCACGCCTCGAGAGATGGAAGGATTATCTCGATTGGATCGAAAACGGGCATTATGAAAGCGAGAAGTGTGAAGATCTCGAGGAGATCGGCGAATGGAGCGAAATGGACGGAGCCGAAGAAGCGATGGAATTTCGCGTCATTGACTCTCGCGCCGGAAGCCAGTCGAAGATCTCGATGACCTCGAACGCGACACTCTTCGAAGACGTCTCGAAGCTTGCTGAAGGATTCCAACCGGCAAGCGGCGAAAGAATCGAAGTCGGGGTCAACGTCTTACACAATATGCTCGCGACCGCGAAATACAAAATCGTCGACACGTGCAAGAATACGATCTTCGCCTACGAGACCTACTGCGGAGTCGACGGCCAGAAAGGAGCCGTCAAGGACTGGATCGATCAGGATCGGTATGCGGTTTTGAGCGGAATTCTCAATTTCACGAGCGAGGATAAGCCGCGAATAGCCCTAGCGGAGACTCAGCGCGAAGGCCGCGAGCGACCGCGAATGAGGGCGAAAAGAAGCCGAATTTGGTTCGGATAGTATCACGTGATACAAAAAAAGTCGCCAAAGAGGGGAGAAATTAACTTTTCTCCCCTTGAATTTTATATAATATTCACGTCGAGCGGGGAGAAACGCGGCACTTCCCGGCACTCGTAAAACGGTAGACCGCGTAAACCAAAAGCTGCGTGCAAGCTCAAAGAGCACGGTTGGAGGAAAAATGGACCCCAGGTTAATGAAGTTACTCGGACTCAAAGTCATGGCTCCCGTAGTCGAAGAAGGCGGCGCGGACCCGGACGACGAAGGCATCGAAGAAGAAATCGAAGACGGCGACGAAGAGGAAGAAGACCTCGATGACGGCGACGACGATGACGACGACGATGACGAAGACGATCCTGAAGGCGACGAGGACGACGAAGAGGAAGAAGACGACGAGGAAGAGGACGACGACCTCGGGAGTCGGGCTAAGAAGCGCATCGGAAATCTCGTGAAGCGTGCGAAAAGCGCGGAAGCGCAAGTCGCGAAGCTCACGAAAGACCTCGAAGCGGCGAGGCGCTTGAGCGGCGATGATGGTAAAGCCATCATGAAAGCCGCGGAAGTTTCCGGCATTCTGCCCGAACTTATGTCCACGGACGAAGCGAAGGCGTTCAAGAATATGGACCAGCACGCCAAGGTGATCGCTCACTACGAAAATTGGCTCGACAGCCACTCGGAAGACGATACCTACGGCGAGGGTGACGACGCCATGAGCTACAAGCAGGTCGAGAGACGCGTAAAGCGCCTCGAGGCGGATTTGAACGATATGAAGGACGAGTACGGTCCGCGCCGGAAAGAACTTATGTCGAAGGCCAAGAAGATCTTCGAGCTCGGGCTTGAGGCCTTCCGCGAAGGCGAAGAAGGCGGGAAGAAGGGCAAGAAGACTCCGAAGGGCAAAAAGAAAATTAACAAGGCCGAAGCCAAACGACCCAAAGGCAAAAAGCCGAAAAAGTCGGGCGGCAAAGGCAAGGCAAATTGGGGCTCGATCAGCGGCACGGATGATTTCGTGAATATGGTCGCGGCCCAAAACGAAGGAGAATAAAAATGGCTTATTTCACAGTAAATCGCGAGCTCGTCGATCTTGATTATCACGACGGCGTAATCGCGTCCCGCGCTGAAGACCTCCAGCTTCAGACCATTATCGGTCGTATCAAGGGCGTTCCTCTTGACTGGGAGCAGAAGGTTCAGGTTAAGGCGTTTCCGAAGGCGTTTAATGCCGCGGTCGCCGAAGGTGTCGACTTCGACCGCACCTCCGTCAAGGAATACAAGGACTACGTCCTCGCCCATGTCATGGAAATCTTCCGCTCGGAGGGCTACCGCGTCACTCGTCATCGCGAGAAGATGCCCGGCCACAACGACAAAAAGGGTATGACGAAGGCGCAGAAGCAGGTCCTTGACGCGCAGAATCTCGCGCTCTCGATCGAAGTCGCGGCGCTCTCGGATCAGGAAGCGGTCGAATACGGTGCGTCGAAGAAGCCGATCATGCGCGGCGCCGCGTGCTGGCTCAAGCCGAAAGGCGAAGCTACGACCGCCGAAGCGGTTCACGCGGTCTATCCGATCCCCTTGGATCTCGTTCCTACGGCCGGTTTCGACGGCGACGTCAAGGCGACCGTTACGGAAGCGTTCTTCAAGGCGCAGTGCATCAAGGCCAAGAAGCAGCGCGGCACCGGCAATATGTCGCTCGTCGGCATGGTCGGTATCGATCTTAAGGATCAGATGTCGGGCTGGCTCGCAGCCGCTTCGAACATCAACACCGGCAAGATCAATCGCACGCAGCCGGCGGACAAGAAGATCCTCCAGCTCATCTGCGACGACTTCGTCTTCGACGGTGTGCGCGTCCACGTCCTCAACGACGATCACGTCAACAACGACGTCAAGGGCGTAAATGCGACGTGGGCTGCCGATACCGCGAGCTACCTCTCCGGTATCTTCATCGACCCGACGATGTGGGGCATCGCGACCTTGGATCCGATGCAGCACTACAACATCGTCGACGAAGGCGGCGGCCCCGGCGGTTGGCACGAATCGACCTTGCGTCTTACGTGTCTCAACCCGATGGGTCAGTTCCGTATCCTCGATACGACCGGCCGCGGTTAAGCGAAAACGCTTGGCAGTTCCTCGGGGAAACCCGGGGAACTGTCTTATCATTTTCAGACCTTACAATTAAGCAAAAACATGAAACGCATCGGCACGCAATTAAAACTTTCGGAAAGCGAGAGAGAAGAACTTTTGCAAGAACTCAATACTTGGAAGAACAATTCTTCGAAGTATTATACACGCCGCGAGAAGGCCGAAAGAATGTTTTTGCAGGAATGGAAGAGCGCAGCTCTTACGGGACTCAGGCAAGACACCGATGAAGAGACGGCATTTCCGTTCGATGGCGCGAGCGATCAGCGCGTACGGTGGGGAGATACGGCCTTCCAGGAAATGCTCTCCGTCATTATGATCGCGCTTGATACGTGTAAGATTGAAGTCGTTTGCGATGGTTCCGCAGAAGGCGTCAAGCGTGCCGCAGCAATTAAGAAGCTTATCAAATGGTGCCGCAGAAAACTCGGGCAAAAGTGGTACATGCAAATCATGGCGCTGATGCGCTATTTGATTGTCGATACTCCCGCAGTCGCCGCTATGAATGTGGATTGGGTGAAGAAGACGGCACTCGCGATTCTTGAACTTAATTTCGACACGCTCCAGGCGGAATATGTCAGCTGGAGGACTTCGGACGGCAAGACCTCGAATACGGATGCCGCAGTAGAGTTCGCAACCAATATCAAAGGCGACATGGCCGAGATCGAGCCGCAGGTCATTGAATTTCTCACTCGCAAGGGCGTTAAACCGAAACATGTCTCCAAGGTGATTCAGGCGCTCGCGGAAGAAGGCGAGTGCGAAGTCGCGGTTGTCGTGCCGTCTTGGGAAGGCCCGGAAATTAAGGCGATGCGCTACGGCGACGACTTCATGATCTCCGAAAGCTGCGAGGATTTCGATTATGCGGATCCCTTCTACATTCAGGAGTGGTACACCGAAGCGCAGCTTCGCGAGATGGCCGCGAACGAAGATTGGGATAGACAGTGGTTGGAAGAAACCATCGAAGAAACGCCCGGGAAAGCGATTTACACCGACCTCAGCGACAATGATCTTCAAGATTTCCAGAAAATGTTCAATGTCGTCTGGTTCTATAAAGCCGAGACCGACGCCTATGGGAATACGGCGAGATACGAGATATTACTTTCCGGAGCGAAGGGTAGCGCCTTCGGCAAGCGCCTCATAAAGAATCATCGCGGCAAATGGGACGCGATCTTCTTCCGTCGCGAAGTGCTCGCCAATAACTTGACGGCCAGCCGAGGTATCGCGGAAATCTGCGCGCCCGACCAAGGACTCGCCAAGCAGATGAAGGACGGCGCGAATAATAACGCTATCGTCGGAGGACTTCCGCCCTTGAAAGCGAAGGGCAATCGCGTCAGAAATGTCTTTATCGAACCCTTGAACATCATCTCAATGGGTATAAACGACGATCTTACTTGGCTCAATCCTCCGCCTTATCCGGCAGCTGCGAAGGAAATGATCAAGGAGCTTAAAGACGATTTGTACGCCTTCCTCGGAATCTCGAACGGCGAGACGGACGTCTCTTCGAGGACGCAGAGCTTTACATCCTTCATGCTCGCACAATTCCGCGAGCTCTATGTGCGACTCGTGGAAGCCGCGCAGGATAACGCTTCCGACGAAGCGCTCCTCACGGTTACGAGCACGAACGATCTCCAGGGACTTCGTCGCGAAGACTTGAATGGAGACTTCCAGCTTTCGATCGAGTTCAATCCGGCGAACATGAACCACAAGGATTTGATTGAGCGTACATCGGCGCTTTCGCAGCTCCTTTTGCCGATGGACTCGCAGAATGAGTTCGATCGCTCGCCGATCATACGAAATGTCATGGCGAACCTCTTCCCGGAAATGGCTGAGACGAGCTTCAAGAGTGCCGAGCAACTTACGCAGAACGACATTAAAGACGAGCAGCAAAACTTCATCAAGATCAAAGCGGGCATCATGCCGCAGATGGACACGGAAGGGAAGTGGAACTATCAGGCAAGACTCGACTTCTACAGGCAGCTCGAGCAGACGAACCCCGCGGCAATTCAGGAAATGTCGCCCACAAGCCAGGAGATCTTCAATAACTGGATCCAGGCGCTCGAGATGCAGGAACGTCAGTTTGGTGAAAATGCTCGAATCGGTCGCACCGGCGTCGAGGGCGTCAGCGCAAAATAAGGAGGTTTGGAATATGGACACGCGCGAAGATACAGGAGCATTCTATCCCGGCGGGAAGAAGGTTCCGCAAGGGCCGATCGTGCCGAAAGAGCCGGTCACGAGCTACAACGAGCTCAGCGACCGTCCCGCGATCGGCGGCAAGACGCTCACGAAGGATTCGACAGCTGCGGGGCTCGGCCTTTCGACGGAAGGACATACGCACCTTCTCGGCGACGTGACCGGGCTCGGGACGAGACTTAACGGAATCGATAAGGACATTAAGGACAACGCCGAGGAGATCGAGAAGCTCAAAAAGGGTGGTGGCGGAGAGATTGATTTATCTAAGACGGTAGTGAAGAAAACTGAAGATGGTTCGACTCAGACAATCGAGAATGGAATAATCATCCATAAAGGCCTATTGGTTCAAGGCGGAGTTAATGTTGCCGGAGGCCTCCTCGATGTCTCCAAAAGCATCGTTATAATGACACCTCCGGACGGAACTTACGTCGTCACAACTGATGGACAGCTTGCAGCTCCCGGACCGGCTGCGTGGATTGGCGACGGCATTGCTCTGAATGTTCAGAGATCTCCATATGGAACTGTGTATTCGGAATTCGTTCCGTTCCGCTCTTTGCTTGCTAAACTCAACTCGTTGAGGTTGAATATTGACGGTACGACTATTTCGTCGACGCAATTGAGCGGAGTGGCCACACTTGCGTTTAACGTCGATGGCGATGTATTCGCATATGATGACGAATCGGAAACTCCTCTGCAAAAGACAGATAAGCCGCGTTTGCGCTTCAAACTCAAGGGAGAGATCGAGCAGATTAAGTCCATTATCGAGAAGCTAGATGAAACTTACGCAAAGAAGACCGACATCCCTGACGTCGACGCGTATGGTGGGACGGCTAGCGACGTTTGCCTAACCTCGCCTGATGGGACTAAATGGACGCTTACGGTCAACGATGACGGCACTTTATCTACCAAAATCAAGGAAGAACAGTAATGAAATATCTTACGGTATTTGCCGCGATTCTTGCGGCAAGCGCGGCCTTCGCGAAGGTCGATCACATCGCGATTGATGAAAACGATCAAATTATCCCGGAGCGTGCCAGGGAAGTTATCTCGAACGCGGCCTCGGCGGTCGCGAAGGTCGAGATAGCGAACGCGAAGCTCGAAATCATTGAAGATACGATCCGCCTAGTAGACAAGGCGCTCGAGTCGGTCGATGAGATTTTGAAGCATCGCACGGACTACGCGCTCATCACGCTCACCGCGACGGGCGTTGAAGACGCCGTTGACTCGGCGGGTGATGATACTCAAGCGTCCATTCGATTCATCTCTGACCCCGAAACAGGAACAGGCATCGATATCGACAGAACTTCGTCCGCCGAGTACAATATCGTGACGCTCTACTACTCGATAAACGGCGCGCTCACGACGCCGAAGATAAGGGCTAAGTCGGCACTCGATGGCGAGTGGCTAGAGGATGTCGAGCAGACTGCGCCGGAGCAGCTTTCGTGGGGCGAGGAAGTCTACTATCGCGTTATCGTTAATGTGCCGAAGTCGTGGGGCGAGGCAACCTTCTTTCAAATTACGGCTGACATTCGCACAGCCATTGACGACGGCAAGGTCTTCGATATTTATTCGGATAGTGGCGTAACAGGAACGTTCATCGTTCAACCGACCGAAAAGATAGAGTTTCGTCTTCAGGCGGGACGTGTTATTAACCTTCGCAAGTGGGAGGCGCGGTAATGATTATCGATTTTTTGAGAAAACATTTAGGGAAGCATTGGTTCGCCTTGAGCATTCTCGCCGCGACACTTTGTGCGATCGGCAATGATTCGGTGAAGCCCCCGCAAGTCGGTGTCGTTTCGCTCACGGTCGATACGGCGAACAAGTATATCGTCGTCACTCCTGCTTGCTCGAAGGAAGACGCGAAGTCGAAGTTCGAGGGTCGCACCGCGCTCGTTCAGCTCAAGAAAGTAGGCCCGTTGGTCGAGGAGCACGATTGGGATACGATCAAGCGCGTCGAGCACTTCGCGTTCGAGCCGATTCGCGTTGACGGCGTATTCGTCTCCGGCGGCAAGGAAACCTTGCGCCGCGTTCGAATTGTCTTTCTTTCGGAGGTTGAATAAATGCGCGAAGATACGAAAGAGTTTTTCAAGTATTTCGTCGATGGCCTAGCGATGTTCGCGCTCGGCTTCCTCCTCTTGATCGGCATTACGATTGCCGCGAGAGCCGACGAAGTAAGTTTAGAGTCGAAGTCGTGGAAAGGCTACGAGCGCACTACAATCGGCTTCGACTCGGAGGCGGGGACTTTCAGCGCGGGGAAGCTTCCGAGCGAAGTAGACGCGCAATCGGCGAAGACGGTCGCCGAAGCACTCCCCGAAGTCCTAGAGGCAAAAGAAGCGGAGATGACTCGCCTCTACGACAGAGCTAACGCGATTATCGACGCGGAAGCGGATAGACCCGTCATCTTACTTACGGGCGAACTCGATATGGACGATGCGCTCGATCGCGACAATCTCTGTATGGCCGTTCCTAAATGGGAGTATGATGCGGCAACGCGCAAGGTGACGGCGAAGGTGTTTACAAATAAGCTCCTCGCGAGCGCGCCGATTGTCGAGGCGCACATCAAAAGCGTGGCAGATCCGCAGAAGGAAGAGGTCGTGAAGTGCGCTTGGGACAGTTACGGCAAGAAAGCCGAGGAAGTAACCCTGACGCACCAAAACTCTTACACGAACTTCGTTATCGTCTCAACGCCCTACGAAGTCGAACAGGTGCTGGTCACGAATGTGACGTATGAGGTGACGGCGTGGGAGAATGAAGTCGAGAAGACGTATACCTACTCGCAAGACCTCGTGCTTACCAACTCGGTCATCCTCACGATCGATGGCGCGCGCCCTAAGATTGTAGAGAAAGGCGATCGCGAGACTTTCGAGTGTTACAACCTCACCTTCACTCTTCCCGAAGGATATGATGAAAAGTCGATTGACTTCAGTCAGTGGGGGGTTATCGGCGATCCCAAGACGGGCTTTGATCTCGGCAATCGCCAAATGCGCGTTAACGGCGAGCTTACGCTTACGCGCGGCGTCGAAGTGCCGCTAGCGTCACTGCTTTCGATTGGCGGCACGGTTCTCGCGAAAGATCCCGAATCGGGCGAATTTATCGAGATAACCGATTATGATTTCTATACCGACAACGGTCACACAAAAGCAATCAAGAAGGAGGATAGCGATGAAATCTCTCGTATTAGCCGCAGTCGCGGCAACATTGACCTTTAATCTCTTCGCGGTAACCGAAGAAGAATACGAGGCGGCGAAGCAGACGATCAAGGCCTATACGCACGAGCATAAGCCCAAACAGCTTAAGCCGGAGGTCAAGAAAGAGGTTGATAAGCAGCGAGCCGCGCTTGGGGTCGATGCCAAGAAGCTCGATAGTATGTATTACCGCGCTCAAATCATCGAGGCGACCAGAAAGAAGCAAGGCGAAAAGTCCGAGCTTATCGGACGCAAAGCGAAAGCGTCGATGCGCGAGCGAATCGAGCAAGCGAAGAACGAGGTCAAGGTGCAGGCAGAGCGCGCCGAGGCGAATGAGGCAGAGGCGAAGAAGATGCGCGAGCTAGCCAAGGCCGCGAAGAAGTCCGCGAAGAATCTCGACAAGATTCTCAAAAATATTGAAAAGGCGAAAAAGCAATCTTCCGATGAGGAGGAGCTCGCCTTCTACGAAACCCTCGAAACGATTATAAGGGAAGGAAATGAAGGAGGTGCGAAATGAATAAGTGGTGTTTTGCTCTTGGTGCTTTGTCCGTGATTATCGTCATTCTTTGGGCTTTGTTTATTAAAACGATGGTTGATGACCATTTTCGCATTAACCACCTCGAAGAAAAATGCAAGTGCCTTGAAAATCATATTGACCACCAATACAGCCTTATCTCCGGCCTTGATAGTCGGTTAAGGGCTACGAGATTAAAAGTCGGCCTTGAAAAGGATAATCTCATTCAAGGCTGGAACGCTGTGCCAGGTTGGTATACCGCAACTGCTGAATAAAGCTCATAAGTTGAGAATGGGAAAAAGGGAAAAATGAGTACTGATCCGAAGAAAATCATCGAGTCCGAAACGCTCGCGCGGCTCGCGGCGCCCGAGCCCTCGATCCGCGATCTCGCGGCGGGGCTTCGCGTCATCGCCGGGATGATGTGGTCGAAGGAGGAGCTGAAACTTTTCGTCGACGCGCTCATCGAGGAGCGTTGTAAAACTTGCGACCATTCTCGTCGCGTCGTCGGCAAGCGCGGCTATGTCGGTTACGCGCTTTTCGTCATTTATGTCATCGTTCAAATCGTCGCGGCGAAGCTCGGCATCGCCATTCCCGCGATCTCTCAATTCATCGGAGGTTAATCATGCGCTATCCTGCTACCTACAATTCGCCGCGCTACACGGTCGTCGAACGTTCGCGCTTCTTGAAACGCCCTCTTAAAGTTCGTCTCGAAGAGGATCTCGTCATCCATTATCGCGGCGAGGAGCTTATCGTTCCGGCGGGGTTTGAAACCGACGGCGCTTCTATCCCGATGTGGCTCTGGTGGCTTTGTGGGAATCCGTTCAAGTTTCCGCGTGTCATCGCGGCGGTCGGTCACGATTTCATTTATTCCGGAAAAGCGCCCGGCTGGACTCGCGCGGAAGCGGATGATTTCTATCGTGATCTGCAGATTGGTCTCGGCGTAAAGCGCCTTTTCGCATCCGTCGAATGGGGAGCCGTTCGCAAGTTTGGCGCGTCGCATTGGCAAGGCGCGAAAGACCTCGCGGCGTTCGTTCTTGCCGCGTCCCTTCTCGCGTTTTGCAGTGGTTGCGCGGCGCTCGATGCAATCCCGACCGAATGGAAGGCGGCGGGAGCGAACGCGGCCATCGACTGGGTTATCGATTTATTCAAAGGAGAGTAATGGCGAAAGATGGGACTTAGCGACCGATGGCGAAGTGAAAACAAGCTCGAAAAACGAGTAATTTGTATCACGTGATACATTAAAAGAGGGGAGAATGGCGAGAAATACACCATTCTCTTCTGATTTTTGATATATTATTCATATCACTAAAAATCTCAGGCCACAGAAAGATCTGCTTATGGACTCAAAATTTGGTAAAATCCTCGAAAACGCAGTGCGACTCGCAGGGCGTGATGTATCACTCGTCAGCATCCCGGAAGACTGGAAAGTTCTTGCTTCGATGACAATTAACGAGGGAATCCGCCGAATCACGGCAGACAAGTTCCCGTTCATGACTCGAGTCGAAGTTCGCCGCTATCGTCCGGAATACGAGTCGAATCAGGGCTGGCGTAAAGGTATGCAGTGCTATTATCAGGGGCAATACTGGGAACTAATTGAAGAAACCTCCACCGACAAGCCCGGATCGCATCCGTGCTGGAAGCAACTCGACATGCAGGACGTTCCGGCGTTTATCGCTTTCGAGCAGCCCTGGGAGAATACGGTAATCGATCGTGGAGGCGTAGACGTAAATCGCTTCGCGTACGCCCAAGATCCGAAACTCTATCCGCATGCGACGCCGATTAAGACGGTAGGCATGAACGAGCTCGGCATCGAGCTCCAAGCACCGGCGCCGAAAGAAGTCTTCGCGAAGTTCGTTCCGGAATTTCCGAGAATCGAATTTATTGAATGGAATGAAAGCGAACAATATCCCGTTGGATCTGTCGTGTATTTGACTGGAACCAAGGACTGCTATCAGGCGACGACGGATGTGAGTGCGGGAGGATCGTCGCCGGTAAGCGATAAATCAGGCAATTGGCGAGTTATCCGTATTCGCGATGAGTTCGAGAGCTTCCTGACGCGTCTCGTTGCCGCAGATCTCATGACCGAAGACCAGGGCAAGTATCAGACGCGCGCTGCGGCAGACAGCGAATTTGACGCGCTCTGCGAGCGTTTCCACGAAGGCAACGGCGAGTCCCGCGCTCGTCGCGGTCGTTTCCGCTAAGAGGAGCTTCAAATGAGCGACATCGAGAAAAGCAAAGTCAAAGCGCTGGTCGAGAAGATGCTATGGCAACCGGCGAACGGCCATAACTATCGCTGGCGTCAGGCGCAGTCGACGATAATCCGCTATTGCGAAGCCGTGTCGATGGCGGGAGATCAACTGAAGCTCTTGCTGGACTATCTTAAAAGCGAAGAGATTGTCGATGGCAGCGTCCAACTCCTCGGAAAGTCGCTCACGCTCGATGGGAAATGGAAGGCGTCGGACGCATGGATCCAAACACAGGAAGGTGAAAAGTTCCAGGGAACGCAGTCGTCGAAAGTCCGCATCTACCAGGCGCTCGTGAAAGTGCAAGCGGAGGACTCTGAGCCGGAAGGTCCGTATGTCGTCGAGGGCAATGCCGCGTATAAGGTAACGCACGAATATTACTACAATCGCCAGGAGCTGCCACAGCTCCCCAATTCGAGCGATGGCGCAATCTATTCCTATCAGGGCGTCAATTTCGATCAGGAAGCGGGGCTCGTAAGCTACGTTCTGGAGAAGCGCGAGCCGATCGAGTTGACGGAAGCGATTGTCGATGTGAGAAAAGGGCTACGCGCGGACTCCATAGCAAAGACCGACAAGCGCAAGAAGACCGCGCCGAGCGAAGCGGATATCGCGGCGCTTAAGCCCGGAGAGTCGCTTCGGATCGACAAGAATGACGACGGCAGTGTCGATGTGACAACCGGGAATACAACGCCGAAGACCGGCGTTAAGATCTTGCGCGAGCTTGTAGAGACGCCGACGGAAATCGTAGAAACGGCTACCGACACGGTCGAGAAATTGGAAGACTTTCCGACGGAAGCTGCCGAGAAGGGCGTTACGAAGCGAAAGACGCTCCGTCAGAATGAAGATCTTAGCGTAGAGCAGACGATTGTCAAGACGACCGAGAAGGCGCAGTCGGCCTCGAGCAAGGAGATCCGCAAGACACTCCGCGGCACTTTGACGATTCAGGTCGATGACAATCAGCCGCAAGACTTCACAGAAGCGGAAATCGCGGCACTTAAGACGGGAGAATCGCTCAGGAGCGACAAGACGCCGGGGCAGAACTTCCGCAAGACAAAGACGTCTCTTAATCCCGACGGAATCGGGATTATCGCGCAATCATGCGAGAAGAATGCGTTTGTCGAAACGGACTCCCAGACCGAAATCGTAAATGAGATTCCGGAACTTCCGAATCATAAAGGCGCGGAAGCACCCGAAGCGAGCGGGGATGACGAAGAAGGGGACGACGAGCCGCCTACCGAGCCGAATCTTCCGACCGGAGCGACCGATCTGACGACGGTGCAAGGAAAGGACTCGCTCGTGACCGTCAGCTGGCAGAAGGCGGAAGGCGGGTTCGATAAGCGCACAATCACCGAAAAGCCCATCGCGACCGACACGGGCTGGATTACGTGGAACTCGGAGACGAAGACGGCTGGCGGAACATACAAGTATCACCATGGCGTCAGAATCTTTCATAATCAGAAGAAGGTTCCCAAACCGCAGGGCTCGTCTGTTCAAATCAATGTCACGCCCAATAAATTCGGTCTGTTCGACGGTTCGATCTCTTATAACGATCTCTACGATTGGACTTCGAACGGCAGCAGCGGAGGTACAACCGGCGGATCTCAACAAGGTACGTACACCTATTACGAATTTCGTCAGCTTGCGACCGGGCGGTATCAGCGCCGGGAAATGAAGGTGCAAGTCATTTATTACTATGGCCAAGGCAATGAGGGCTCGGAAGCTGCCACCATTGCAAATATGGTTCAATATCCCGGAATGCACTTGCCTTCGCGTATGTACGCTAAATCGGCGCCTACGGCTGGATCGTGGGAGGATGTGAAATGACAATCGATACTGGCATAAATCCGCTCGGTAGCCCGATTGTCGACGCCTCGGCAACGAACAAATCTTCCGCTTCGCCGCTCGAAGCCGGTGCGGGAAGCAACGCGGCAGTCATGAACGGACTACTCTCTCCGTCCTGGCATGTCTATTGGGACGCCGAGAATGAGGTATACAAGATCAATAATCCGATCGTCATTCTTCCGGGCGGTACTCAGCTAGTAGCTATAGTGCCGAAACTGGAAGACGGAGACTGGGTCTGCAAGATCTCGCGAACCGACGATAACTACACGGCAGAAGTTCTTAATAGTAGCGCGCCGGCCACAACTGCGGACGAATCGGACATTATCGCCAAAGTTCCAATCTGCACCATCTCCGGCGATGAAGTTATTCAGAAGCACATTGGAACGATTATCTGTGTCGGAGAAGAACAGAAAGAACCTCCCAAGCCCGACCATAGCTTCAAGGTCGACGACAAGGAAGTCGCGAAGATATATTCTTCGGCCGACATCAACATCACGACCCCTGAAATCCCCGAGTTCCCCGAGCATGTCGAAAGCGTCACCGCAGTCGCCTCGGCTAATCTCATGGATAACGACGATCGAAAGAGCGAGCTTCAGGGCAAAGTCTCGATCGGCGCAAGGGCGAAGTCGGGTCTCGTAGTCGCGACGTTCGAAGAAAACGGTAAGAAGGTCGTCGGCCTCGATGTTGTCGGTCATCACGACGACGAAGACACCGAAGACGGGCTCGGCATGCACACACTCGGCCTCGAGAAGGACGCGCAAGGAAATCTCAATGGCCCGAAAGTATTCAGCTACGGCGACATCAATCTCGCAGACAAACTCCCCAAGGCCGATAAGTCGCTCAAGATCGATGGCACGGAAGTCGCGAAGATCGCGGCAAGCGCCGACGTCGAAATAACGATTCCAAAGGCCGAATCGGTCACAGGAGCGAGCGGTACGCTCACGCTATACAAGGAGATTGGTTACGATACTACGACCCATGTCATTTGGGGCAAGCCCGTATCTCTCACCATCGAGAATGGCGTGATTAAGACTATTAACGATCCTGATGCCAAGGAAACGATTACCCGCGCGGTCGAGGAGACGGCATATTGAAAAACCGAGACATAGGGAAGCTAGTCTTTGAGCACACGCTTGATTATCAAACGGGCGCGCAAGGATTTGGTCGCCTCATTCACCGGCGAGACGATATTGCCGCGAATCTCAATCCCGGCGCGCTAATCTACAAGGCCGAAGCACTACCTGGACCAACGATAGTCGTATTGTATTGCAACGACAAATATTACGATGCACAAGACCGCGAAGTATATACGGCGGGATCTGTTCAGCATTGGTTCGCGAGATGGGATAGTGACAAAACAATAGTATATCCGCGCGATTTCGATGTATCGATTTCGCCGAATACATTTGGCCGTTATCAGTTCTATCCTTACGATTATCACTATTCGCCGGGAGATTGCCCGCAAGAGGTTTTCAAGACAAGATTGCGTCCCGCGAGCGGTGAGAATGATGTGCTGCGGATTTATATGAATGCGGCGCTAAGCACGATAAATAACGATGATTTCTTCGACCCTTCGTCGAAGGAGCCACATGAAACGCTCATAAAGCCCGAGTGGACAGCTTGCGCTATTCAATTAGGCGGAAAGACTTTCAAAAAGACTTTCGTGCCGTCTTATCGTTATGTTTACGAGGCGCCTTATTGGTTTCGTGATGATGTGACTGATAATGATTTGGCGGTCAGTTTGAATTTCAATGGGAGGGGCGAGCTCGTCTCGCTAGACTGAGATGGCGACATATAACGCTCGGACATTACAAGCTTGGCTTAACACTTCGAACGATGCTATCGACAATCATAATCTTGATGCCGGTTATATTGCTTATTCGATAAATTCGTCCGTTTATGTCGTCGACAAATCGAATCTCAACATAAGAGACTATAAGTTCGATATTTCAAGAAGTGATTCCACTATAGGGCAGGTAACGCTTACTTGCACTCCTGCAAAAGGATATACTTTTTCATCTTGGCGAGCGGAACGATGGAATGGTTCTTCTTGGGTTCAGGCGGCCGCGAAAAGTGCTACAGATAATCTTCTTTTGGTCAACAGATTACAGAATAAGACGTTAACAATATCGTATTCTGATTTTGACAAATATTTTTCCTATACTAGTGGTATTTACACTTATATCCAAGGTCGTGTAATCGCGCGAGTCAAGGCGGCGACTTTTAAGATTATTGTAAAAGTTCCCGCCAACTGTAGTTCTGTTACCATAAAGATTGATGGCGGAACCGCAATTACAACTACAGTTGATGCCGAGTATGATATTGTTAACGGCAAGAAATATGAGATTTTCGCTACCCCAAACAAGGGGTATGTGGCTAATTATGATGTCGAGCATCCGTTAACGGGATTTGTCCAAGGCGAAAATATCGAGCCGGAGATTATTGCTACCGAGGCGATCTACACCGTAACACTTGACGTAAGCGATATCGGGTCGGCAACGGTTTCGCCTTCGACGATTCTGGTACAACTCGACTACAAGTACGGCGACAAGACGAAACTGCCGGAACCGATCCTTCTTCCCGGGCAAAAGTTTACTGGCTGGTACACTAAGAAAGACAATACCGGTGTGCTGGTCACGAACGACACAATCGTCACCCGAAAAGAAAACCATACCCTATACGCTCGTTATAAAACAAGGCCTTCTTACCATCTTTACGCCTCCAAGACCGCTGGTATCAAAAATGTCTACTCTTATGCGACCGGATATTCTACGCTATTTGACAGTTTTACCGATCAGGTCTGCTACGAAGGACTGCCGGTAAAAGTTTACGCGACTACGGAAGTAGGATATTACTACCCCTACAATGGCGAAAGTAATTGTATAGAATTTACTCGGGATGAGAGTGGCAATATAACAATACTAAAGCCGGTCGGAATTTCTTCGATTTCGGACCTGGTAGTTATAAGTGACGGCATCCGCTTTACTCCGACTGTTGAGATAACGAACCGTCGATATATCACATTCTCTCTCGGCACCGGCATCACGGAGATCAAATATCGCGAGGAAGGAGCGACGAATTGGACTTCCTTGACTCAAAGTCAGGTCGTCGCATTCTCTAAAGGCACCAAAATCTATTTCTACGCCGTACCTAACGAAGGATATGCGTATAGTCACTACTCGCCGGAAACCGCACTATCGACAATCGTCAGTGATGACGAATATACTTATAATCCCGTCGCGGCAAAGATAACAAGTCAAATACTTCGACTGGTAGTCTCTGACGGCATCAGCTCAATTAAGTTTCAAAGAGGCGAGCTTCTAGGGACTAATACGACAACAACCACGCTTGAACTTTCTCTTGAGATCGGCGAAAAGTGGTATGCGGAAGTGTCGGGGATTAAAGACGGGTATGAGCTTGTAGGCGCTTCTTCGGCGTCGGGAACGATGTCGTATGAAGTCCAAGAGTTCGCTCCCGCTACAAGACGCTTATCGGCTAATCTTACCTTGAACTTCGCGGCAAATGTCGCCAAGATTTACTATAAGAAGAGCGCGAGTGATGCTTGGAATGTCGTAACAGAGACCTCGTCTGTCGAGGTCTACGTCAACGACCAGTGGCAAGCATACGCGGTCGCGACGAAGGGCTACAAGAGTCAAGATAGTAAGGCAAGTCCCAAGAAAGGGACGATGGGCTCGGCGGGCGCGACCTACACTCCCACAATCGTTCCGGCGGACGTTATCGTATTCTTCGACCCGCAAGGCGGTACGTTCGACGATGGAGCGACTGTGTTTAGGGAAGTCGCTTATGGGGAGTCTGCGTCGAACCTTCCTAGCGTAAGCTATAGCGGTAAGACTTTCCTCGGTTGGTTCACTGAGCCGACGGGCGGACAACTCGT
>JAZLMG010000011.1:0-7299 GCA_045598585.1 Kiritimatiellia bacterium | reverse complement strand
ATCTCCGTCGATAAAGGAGATTTCCATTTTCGGAGCGAAGTGATCCGCTTCGATGGTCTTATAGGCTTCTTTCAAGTCTTTCATCGTTTACTTGACCTTTTTGAATATGAGCGAAGTATTCACTCCGCCGAATGCGAAATTATTGCTCATCACGTAATCGGTATCGATACGCTTGCCTTCTCCAGTTATGTAATCGAGCGGCGCGCACTCGGGATCGGGTGATGTGAAGTTGAGGTTCGGGTGGAACCAGCCCTCGTTCATCGAAAGAATCGTCATCGCCGCCTCAATTGCTCCGCAAGCGCCGAGAGTATGACCGATATAACTCTTCGTCGACGAAATCGAAACGGGGCGCTTGAAGACGGCATACGTCGCCTGAGTTTCGGCGATGTCGCCATTCTTAGTCGCGGTTCCATGCCCGTTCACATAGCCGATTTCATCGGAGCTTATTCCCGCGTCTTCGATCGCGCCCTTCAGCGCCGAAGCCATCGTTTCGGGATTCGGATTCGTGACATGCGTTCCATCGGTCGATTCGCAAAAACCGACGACTTCCGCATAAATCTTCGCGCCGCGCGCTATCGCATGTTCTCGCTCTTCCAAGATAAGCGTACACGCGCCATCTCCGATCACGAGGCCATCTCGATCGGCACTATAAGGCGCAGGAGTCTTGTTCGGCGTATCGTTCTTTAAGCTCGTAGCGTATAGAGTATCGAACATCGCGACTTCCGAGACCGAAAACTCTTCGGCGCCGCCCGCAATCATAACGTCCTGTTTGCCGAACTTGATAAGCTCGTAGGCGTTGCCGATAGCGAGCGAGCCCGAGGTACAAGCGGTTCCTGTCGGGACGAGTCGACCATGCGTCTTGAAGTGGACGGAAATATTGCACGCGGCAGTATGATCCATGAGCTTCACATACGTCGTCGAATTGATTTTTTCGACCTTATGCGAGAAATAAAGCGCCAAGAAATCAAGATGCGACGGCACGGAGCCCGAGCAGCTTCCGTAGGCGACACCGGTGCGGCCGTTTTGCAAAGTCGCTTCGTCGAGCTTCGCGTCCTCAATCGCCTGCTCTGTCGCAGCAAGAGCGTACATCGCGACTTCGCCCAAGGTACGAGTCGTCTTGCGATTCCAGTGAGTCGGCTGAATGAACTCGCTTAAACATCCGAGGTGAGAATTAAGTCCTTCGTACTCGGAAAGTTCATCGATCTTCTTGATGCAATTTTCAAAAACCTTAAGTCTCGCGTAGGCCGAGTCGATCGACTGGCCCAAGGGCGAAACAATACCCATTCCTGTAATAACGACGCGTCTGTTCATTAAGCCGGTTTATAAGAATCCTTGAGAGAGCAAGTGCGATTGAAGACGTTTTTCTTATCGCAAACGAAATATCCCGTGCGTTCGAACTGGAAGTGCTCACCTTCTTGAGCGGAGGCAAGCGCCGGCTCGATATAGCCCTTCACAACCTTCAAAGAATCAGGATTGAGGAAGTTAAGGAAGTTTTCGCTTCCGTCCTTCATCGGATTCTTTTCGGTAAAGAGCTTATCGTAAAGGCGGACTTCTGCTTCTTCGCCCGTAGCGCAGTCGACCCAGTGAATCGTGCCTTTGACCTTACGGCCATCCGCGGCATTCCCACCCCAGCTTTCGGGATCCCACGTGCCGTGAATTTCGCTCACGACGCCGTTTTCGTCCTTGATGAAGCCCGTGCACTTGAAGATACAAGCGCCGCGAAGACGAACTTCCTGGCCGGGAGCCATGCGGAAGAACTTCTTTTCGGGTACTTCCATAAAGTCGGCGCGCTCGATCCAGATTTCTTTCGAGAAAGGAATCTTGCGCGTGCCGGCCGCTTCATTAAGCGGGTTGTTGGGAAGTTCGACTTCTCTAACGCCCTCGAAGTTGTCGATCACGACTTTCACGGGGTCAAGGACCGCCATACGACGAGTTGCCGTCTGATTGAGCTCTTCGCGGACACACCACTCGAGAAGCGCGGGATCGGATTCGGACTCGACCTTGCTGACGCCGATACGATCGCAAAATTCGCGAATCGCACCCGGAGTGTAGCCGCGCCTACGCATACCGCAGACGGTCGGCATTCTCGGATCGTCCCAACCGTCGACGACCTTGTCCTGAACCATCTTCAAAAGAAGACGCTTGGACATGACCGTATAGGTGAGGTTAAGACGCGCGAACTCACGCTGCTGAGTGCGAATCTTGACGCCGCCGCGCGTGGGAAGAAGTCCCTGCTCGTCCATGCGATCTACGACCCAATCATAGAGAGGACGGTGGACTTCGAACTCGAGCGTGCACATCGAGTGAGTGACACCCCCAAGCGCGTCCTCGATCGGATGCGCAAAATCGTACATCGGATAGATGCACCACTTATCACCGAGGTGATAGTGGGCGACATGGCGAATACGATAAAGAACGGGATCGCGGAAATGGATATTCGGCGAGGCCATATCGATTTTCGCTCTCAAGCACCACTCGCCATCCGCGTACTTACCCGCCTTCATCTCGCGGAAAATCTCGAGATTGCGCTCGGGAGTGGTATCGCGCGAGGGACTCGGGGTACCGGGCTTTTCGGGAACGCCGCGATATACCTTCCACTCTTCCTGACCTAAATTGCAGCAGTACGCCTGACCGCGGCGAATAAGTTCTTCGGCGATCTCGTACATCTTGTCGAACATATTCGAGGCGTTGTAAAAGCCCTTTTCGCCCGCGTCGCCTTCACCCGACCATTGAAAGCCGAGCCAATTGATATCCTTCTTGATATTCTCGGCGTATTCATCCGACTCTTTCGTCGGATTCGTGTCGTCCAAGCGGAGGTGGCATTCACCATCGAAAAGCTTCGCCATGCCGAAGTCGACGCAAATCGCCTTGGCGTGGCCGATATGGATATAGCCGTTAGGTTCCGGAGGGAAGCGCGTAACTACCTTGCCGCCGGTTTTTCCTTCAGCGACATCCTTTTCGATCCACTGACGGAGAAAGTGTCTAGAAGTATCGGATTCGTTCATTTCGTAATCACCTCGACTTCGGCAAGCGCCGCGTAGTCATTGTGTTTGAAGTTGCTTAAGGCCGTCAAGCGATAGAACTTAAGCGTGATCGGCTCGGAAAGCGTAATGACCTGTTCGTCGACGACGGGTTGAATTTCAACAGTGCCGAGGTTCGTCCAGTTTTCGCCATCAAGCGAAGTTTCGAGCTGGATATCCTTGATCATGCCGTTAACTCCGTACTGACGCTGCCAAACCTTGAAGCCGACGATTTCCTTTTCCTTGACAAGGTCGACGACGACGACATGCGGATAGTTACCCATCGTCGTACCGTACTGGGAGTGCCAAATCGTTGAGAGGTCGCCATCGACGAGATGGTCGGGTTCGCCTTCGCCCGGTTCACGGCTCGAGCAGAAGACGATCTTCGCGCCCTGCCCAAGATCGATTTCAGGAAGCTCGGGAAGCTCGAGTCCCGCATACGAACGCGCTGTAAGCTCCGTATCTCCGAACGAAATCGTGAAGTTCATATCATAATCTTGATTCGTGCGAAGGATGTCGCGTTCCATCGGAGCCGGACCGCAGCTCGCTCCTCCGAGACCACGAGTCGCGGCAAAAATGCCGACATAAGTCTTCGAGGAAGGATCGAGCTCGGGCGCATGCACCTTCGAGATGAGCTCCGTCGGGCTATAGGGATTGACTTCGAATGCGAAGTCGTTACCGAGCGTACGGATAACAAGGTTCGAAATCTTGAGTCCTTCGGTCGCTTCGCGGTTACCCGAGTCTTCGTTTCTCGCGTAGGGGAAGAAGAAGTCGCTACCCTTCAAGTTCCAAAGCCCCTTGAAAGCGCCGGACTTGCGGTCGGCATAGTTTTCGAACGGACCCGCGCCATACCAAGTGACGTTCGGGTTTTCTTCTCCGGTCAAGAACGACCAACCGACACGCGCAAGTTCCGTCTTCGGGCCAAAGGGGCGAATCTTCGTGTTGCAAACGAGCGTACCGCCCTTAAGGAGAGTCCAGCGCGTCGCGACCATGAACTTTACCGCCTTCGAAAGCGCGGTATTTCCCGACCATTCAACAATCGTAGTGAAGCTCAAGGCGCCGTCTTCAAGCGTCTCGATATCGGAGATTTCGAGGGCCTTCGCGCTCATCTGAGTAAAGCCGTTTTTAAGCCACGTATTATTAAGCCCCATTTCATTCGACGAAGGCGAACGATAGACGTCGAGCGTCCACGGCTTCATGAGATATTCCTTCTCGCCGTCCTTGATTGAAATCGGCTGACCGGTAACCGCGCTGAAAGTGACTGCGAACTTGCCGCTCGTAAGCGTGCAATTCGCTTCTCCGGGGATAGCGACGACTTCGCCTTCCGCTTCGGGAATCGTTTTTACCGTCCCTTCCTTCTCGATCTGATCGGTAGCGACGACCTTGCCGCCTTTCTTGATGGAGAAACGAAGCTGAGCATCATTGCCGCGCGCGAGGATTTCGCCGAAGACCTTCGGCATTTTATAGCGGTTCGTGGCGCGAGGCTTCAAGTTGCGGAGGTTGAATTCTCCCGCAGCATAGGGCTTACCGTTTTCGAACGCGTTCCATTCGCAGGTAAATCCCTCGGCAGTGATGAAGTGGTTCTTATTGAAGATCTTGACTTCGGTAAAGTCCTCATTGGCGCTGATTGACCAATTCTGATAGACGTGCTTGATTTCGTAGTAACCGGGCTCGCGCGTACGATCCGAGAGGACGCACCCGTTCATCACGAACGCGCCATCATTCGGCTGATCTCCGAAGTCGCCGCCGAAAGCGATGATACGCTTGCCGTTCTTATCCATGTAAAGGCCTTGGTCGACCCAATCCCAAATCGTCGCGCCGAGGATGACGTCGGAGGATTCGATGGCGTCCTGATAATCCTTCAAGTTACCCATCGCATTGACCATATTGTGGGCGTATTCGGAAATATAGAACGGCTTCTTCGCGTCCTTATCCTTCGCCTTGAGCCAAACCCAATTGACGTTCGGATACTGGCACCCTTCCATATCGGCACAGCTCCAGTCGCGCTCGTAGTGGGTCGGACGCGAGGTGTCGCGCGCTTTAATCGCCTTTTCGCAGGCGCGGAAGTTTTCGCCGGGGCCCGCTTCGTTGCCGTACGACCAAATCACGACCGAGGGATGGTTCTTGTTGCGCTCGACCATCGACATATCGCGATCGACCGTCGCCTTAGTCCACTCGGGACAATGGGAGAGCGAGCTTTCGCCGTAGCCATAGCCATGAGACTCGACGTTCGCTTCATCGACGAGATAAAGACCGTGGACGTTGCAGAGATAATACCAATAATCGTCCTGAGGATAGTGGGAGTTACGGACCGCGTTGCAATTCGCTTCCTTAAGTTCAGCGACATCGAGCTCGTGAACGGCCTTCGGGACATAGTGACCGTACATCGGGTCGGTCTCGTGGCGATTCGCGCCCTTGAGCTTGATGGGCTCGTTGTTGAAATAGTAGCGGCCGTTTCTGATTTCCGAGGTGCGGAAACCGACGATAGCTGAAACGTATTCTCTTACCTTCTCATCCTTTTCGCCGCGCTGCAAAGCGAGGACGAGCTTGTAGCAATTCGGATCTTCCGCGCTCCAAAGCTTGGGAGAAGCGACCTCGAGTTTGAGGTGGGCTTTACCGTCTTCGTCCTTCGCGCAGGCAATGGTCTTCGCGGGAACTTCCGCAACGAGCTTATTCGTCCAATCGTAGAGATATGCCTTAACGGCCGGGATCGATTCGTGACGTCCCGTGGTCGTCGTGACGACTTCAACATCAAGCGTCCAATCACCCTTCAAATCCTTCTTGTCGTTGGGCACGGGAAGCGCGAAGAAATCACGAATACGGACATAATCACGCTTCAAAAGCCACGTATGACGGAAAATGCCCGAGAGGCGGAACATATCCTGATCTTCGAGATAAGAGCCGTCGGAGAGCTTGTAGACTTCGAGAGCTACCGTGTTCTTCCCGCTCTTCAAATATTTCGAGACATTGAATTCGGCGGGAGAGCGGCTGTCTTTAGAAAAGCCGACATACTGCCCGTTCACCCAGAGATAGAAGAAGCTGTCGACACCGTCGAACTTAAGAAAGACATCCGACTTCTCCCAGTCCTTCGGGAGGTTGAAATCACGACGATAAGAGCCGACGGGATTGCGCTCGACATACGAGGTGTAGTTGGTGGGCGGGTCGAGCATGACGCGCGAGCCACCGGGGTAGTCTTGGCGGAACGGATAGCGAACGTTGGTATAATTCGCGGTACCCCAACCGCCCTTTCCGTTCGAGCCGTAAGCTTCCCACGAAGAAGGAACCTTGATCGTCTCCCAATCGGAAACATCGTAGTTCACTTTCCAAAAGCCGGCCGGGCGTTCGGCGGGGTGCTTGACCCACTTGAATTTCCACTCGCTGTCCGAATCGAGCGAAATCTGGTTTTCGGAAAATTCGGGAAGAATATTTAAAGCGCGCTCAATCGAATCGAAAGACGAGAAAGCGGCACGAGTAGGTTCTTTACCTTCCGAGAGAAGCTGATTGTTTTCCCACTCGAAACCGGTAGGTTCCGCGAAGAGGGATGTAGCGACTAAAACGGTCGTTGCGACAAAAAGAGTATTTTTCATATCCGTATATTATAACATATTATGGGTGCGCGCGTAAATGATTCTCGCCTGATGAAAGATCTCGGGATTGCGCCCGATTCTCGCCCAATACATGGCGCTCATCATCGGATCTCGCCAGTCTTTAAAGCCCGTAACTTGCTCAATTTCGGTCATAATCGACTTTTTCATTCCGATTTCTTCCCATGCCTCTCGAGCCATAACATCTTCGATAATCGCTTTCCACTTCTCCCGATAGAGGGGCGAGGCCTGATCGAGCTTTCCCCCTAGCTTTAGCTCGAAGAGCCAAGCGAGCTCGCGACAGATTTCGGGGCTTCCGGGGTTGTATTTTAGCCCCCGATCTCTCAAGAGCCGAATCGCCGCCTCGACCCAGCGCCAACGATCCTCATCCGTCGGCATCATGATCGAAATGTTGTAGGCTAAATTCCACGCGGCATAACTCCAAATCTCGGGCGTATGCGGCTCCAATAAGGCGAGCGTTTCGGCGAGCTGCCTTAGCTCGACATACCGCCCCTCTTCTTGCAAGCGGTCGGCTCTGAACCACACGATTTCGGCGATGATCGATCTGACGCCACCAAGCGCGGCAAAAGCGCTTTCCGCGAGCGCGGGGCTTTTTTCTTCGCCCTCATTAACGAGTCGTATCTCGAGATAAATCCCGAGACACGCTAGCGCCAAAGCGGCGAATATAGGGAGCT
>JAZLMG010000010.1:0-53576 GCA_045598585.1 Kiritimatiellia bacterium | reverse complement strand
CACCGTCTTTAACGAGCGAGCCGAAATCGACAAGATCGGAAATACCGAGCTTCTTCGCTTTGGCGATCATATTATGGAGCGCTCTGCCGCGACCACCGATCAAGAGCGTCTTGCGGTTAAGTTCGCGAAGTTTATCTTGGGTTTCCGAAATCGCCTTTAAGAGAATATCCTGCCCCTTCGGGAAGTCGAAACGAGCAAGCATGAGGAAGGTGTGGGTGGGGGTAGGTGTAGGGGTAGGTGTAGGCGTAGGGGTGGGGATGGTGTTCGGCTGAAGGAGAACGTGGCACTTTACCTTGTACTCCTCTTTAAGCATCTTTTCATCGGCTTTATTAAGCGCGATAAGCTCGTCGACCTTGGAATAAAGATACTTTTCAGTCGAGAAGCGCAGCCACCTTAAAAAGCGATTGAAAGCCGTTTTCGTAAGGAAGTCGAAGCGGCGAAGATGAACGCCATGAACGACGAATACGACCGGTACCTTCTTCGGCTTGAAAGGAGTAAAGACGAATTTGAAGAGCGAGCGGAAGTGATTGATATGAATGAGGTCGGGATTTTCACTCGTTTTCTTCGCACCCCACTCGGCAAGCTTTTGACGAATATAGGTGTTACCGCCTCCTATCGAAGTTTTAACAGGGAGCACCATAACGCGAGGTTCGCGCACTTTCTTGATAAGCTCGATTCGCTCGACGCCGCGCAAGACGGCAATATTGTGCTTAAGGGTTCTAGCTTTGACGATTTCGAATTCCGATTCGCTTAAGTACGACTTGACCGCTTCGAGCGCCTCGATGCAGCAGGTCGGACTTTCGTAATTTCCCGACTGAAGATTGGTCTTCTGACCATTGCGGTAGTGAACGAGCGTTTTGTGGAGGACTTCGCGTCGACGGGCGATACTCGAAGCGGCCAGCGAGAAGAAGATATCGTTATTACGCGGCAAATTCTGGAACTTAAGTCCGGCCTTGACGAGAAGCTTGCGCGAGAAGAGACGTACGAAGATGGTCGGGACAAGGAAAGGATCTTGAACCCACTTCCACTCCATCGGCGAATAGAGCTTCCAGTTTTGCTCATAGCGGTCGGAGTAACATATAACGAGATCGAGATCTTCCGCTTCGGCCTTTTTGACGAGCGCCCAAATAAAACGCTTTTCAAAGAAGTCGTCCGCATCGAGGAATATCACATATTTGCCGCGAGCTTTCTTAAGCCCCTTGTTACGTGCGTTCCCCGCGCCTTCATGTGCCGTATCGTCGACTTCAATAATCTCGATATTCTGATAGGTCTGGGCACGAAGACTCTTCATCATCTTCTCGTGCGCTTTATCGAAACTACCGACAGGAATGACGACCGAGACAAGAGGTCCTTTCTTCACCTTGAAAGCGAAAAGAGAGGATAGTATCGCTTTCGGGCGAGAGTAGAGTGTATACGCTAAACAAATAAGGAAGCGGAAAAACTTCACTTCCGCGAGATATCGCGCCACCTTCTCAATCGGGAATCGAGGACGCTTCTCAAAGGCCAAAAGGATAGTATACTTAAGTCCATTGTCCCTAAGACAAGCTTTGAGCCGCTGAAAACGCGTAAGTTTCGTATTCGCCTCGCTCGCTTTCGCAAGCTGCGATTCGAGATACGGAAGCTTGTTCATAAGTCGGCCGTCAAAGTGACCGGGGACGACTTTAGCCGTGCGCAAAAACGCGGCGGCGTGATGATAAAGCCAGTATTTAGCTTGCTTTTCTTCCTCGGAAAGTTTCAAAAGCGCCGCGACTATTTGCTCAATGGCCGCAAGTTCTTTTTGACCGCGCTTCTCGCCCGTCATCGTTGAACTCTTTCGAACACGACGCGAGAAATGACGCGAGGTGAGAACGCGAGCTCTCGAAGCCTTAAGGAGGGATTTGACCGTATAGAGATTATCCTCCATGAGGAGCATATCTTCGGGGAAGCGAACTCCCGATTCAATGAGCCATTTACGACGCGCCAACTGGAGACACGGGGAAATAATCAAATCGCCAGACTTGCGAAGAAGACCATATAGCTCAATGCCCGAATAGACCTTCGGGAAAGCGTCATTACGATGATAGACGCTCTTAAAGCGAGGGAAGGCCTTTTCAAGTTCCTTCGTTTCGTAGAAACTATCCCCTTCGAAATACATGAGATCTAGCTTATCAGCTTCGGCAATCGAAACGAGGCGCTTCAAAGCACCCGGAAGAAGGAGGTCATCCGAGTCCATGAAATAGACGTATTCCCCCTTCGCCATCTCAAGACCGCGATTTCGCTCGAAACCTTGACGATGATTCGTATTTTCGATAAGCTTTATGCGCTTATCGGTTTTCATCATCGCTTTGATATGCTTCTTGGTCTTATCGGTCGAGCCATCATCAAGACAAATAACTTCTAGTTCGGGAATGTCCTGCGCTAAGACCGATTTGAGCGACTCTTCGATATAGTTTTCGACATTAAAAGTCGGAATGATGACGGATACCGATTTAAGCTCGGGCGTTTCCTTCGCAAGCGTCCATTCGTAAGCGAGAGCTCCATCAGGCGCTTTCCACGGCTTATCTTTCGAAGAATAGTGAATAATCGCCGCGTCATCAAAGAGATCGCGAACACTCTTATACTCGACCTCGAAAAGTTCGTTGATGTCGGAGAGCTTCCACTTTCCTGCCGCACGATCTAAACTCACGGGCATAAAGTTCCATTTTATCGGCAAATACTTAAGATGCCCATCAAAAACGACATTGAAGACGTTCTGATCCATCAAGTTCGAGTCGATAAGCTCTTTCTTCGTACGAACGAGGACTTCGGCAAGATGATGCTTACGCATTTCCTTCAAATTAAGGAGCATCACGCCCGAATTGAAGTACTTCTTTACGCGGCGAACATAAGCGTGCTTATAATAAATCTGGCCGGAATCGGGAACTACCGCGGCATAATTCTCGCCGAGCTCGAGGTCGTAGATCTCTCCCAAGTCTCGCTTGACAATCAAGTCACCATCGAGATAGAGAACCTTATCATGATCGGGTAGAAGCTGCGGAAGAACGAACTTGAAAAGCGCCGAAATCGAAGCGACACAAACCGCGTCTTCCTTGAAAGTGTGGAGTTCTCTAAAGACGGTCGGATCGCGCTCGATAAGAGTTATCTTAACCTCTTTCGACTCGAGTTCAAGAAACGCACGCTTCGAGTCCGATGAAAGACCCGAAGCGATGATGTGAATACCCAATTCGCGTCCCGGCGCCTTGGAAGCGATAATCGACTTCAAGGCGACGGTAGTCGGGACGACGTAATTGTCGTCACTGATCAGTGCTAGTTGAATCGGTTTCAACGGCCTCTTCGCCCTTCAACTTCGCGTCTTCTTCGGCTTCCTTCTTCGCGCGCTCTTCGAGTTCTTTTGCACGCTCTAACTTCGCCTTATCGAGCTGACGCGCGGCATTATGCTCTTCGTCCTGTTTCTTCCACTCTTCGCCCTGACGACGGAGAAGTTCCTTGGTCGAGACAGGGTCGGCTAGTTCGCTCTTCGACCAACCACGATCATCCCACGCATTCGCATCGCTCAAGACCGATTTACGACGCGCGGCTTCGCGCTGAGCCGTTTCGGGATCTTCAATCACATACGGAGTCATGAAGACGATAAGTTCTTTCCTCGCTTCACTTTGAACGACACTACCGAAAAGCCACTTACCGATATAAGGAATGTCTTTCAAGATCGGAATGCCGGTTTCTTTTTCGCTGACCGATGTCTCGGTAAGACCACCGAGAATCACGGTCTGAGAATTATCGAGAATCACATCCGCCGACATCTTACGAGTAAGTGAGGTATCGATATTTTCACGCGAGGGCGAGCCATCCTTGGAGCTCACAAGAACAACCTGACCGGCGCCAAGCTGCGAATATTCTTCTTCGACTTCGAGCATCACCGTACCGTTGGGATTGATTTTCGGTTTGACCTTGATTTTGATGCCGAGATCCTTATCGGAATAGTTATACGAAACCGAATTGTTGTAAGATCCAGAGGATGTGGTCGAGCCGGAATAGAACTTTCGGGACTCAATCGCTTCGATATTCGCTTCCTTGTTATCAACGGTCATGACAATGGGGGATGCGAGATATTTCGCCTTCGAATCGGACTTCGAGGCCTTGATAACCGCGGCAAGATCCATACCCTTATCGTAAATGGCATAACTCAAGCCCGAGCCGCCCATTGCAGGAAGCGCATTTTTCGCAAGCGTAATCGTATTGGTGGTGCCCGAAAGCGCGGAATTCGACCCTCCACCACCGCTTATCGCCTCAGTAAAGCCATCCTTATCGTTACCCTTCAGTCCCTTGACCCAGTCGATACCCGTTTCGAGATCATCGCCTAAGCCAACTTCGATAATCACCGTTTCTATCAAAACCTGGCTAAGCTTAACGTCCATCGAGCTGATTATCTGCTTCAAAACCGGCATATCCGCCGCGCGAGCCATGATAACGAGGCCATTGATGCGCTTATCGGCGAGGACGGTAACATTCTCCTTCGTAAGCTCTCCCGCCTTCGACTCGCCATTAGAAGCCGAAGCGGAATTGTTCGCCGCAGGCTTCGTGGTCTTCGTCGAAAGATTTCCGCTCGTACCCGCCTTCGCGTTCTGATTCTGATTGTTCTTCGACGAGGAAGAGCTCGTATTGCCGATTAGATCGTTGATCATATCCGCAACATCTTCCGCATCAGCATATTTAAGACGAATGACTTCGACTTTAACATCGGGCGTCGTCTCGACATCGAGCTGAGAAATGACATTGTCGAAGAAATCCATATTCGCCTTGGAAGTGACGATAATGAGCTTATTCGACCGCTCATCCGAAAGAATAAGCACCTTGCCGCGAATCATCCCACGATCCGCATCGGAGACGTTCATGATCAGAGATTCGTTGCTGACCGGAGCGGCGGGCTCGTCCTTCTTGTTGCGATTAAGGAGATTGCGTCCCGTGGACGAGGAGGACGAAGAATTATTTGCCGCGTTCTGAACGCCCTTACCAGCCTTTTCAAGCTCCTTCTGGCTGTCCTCAACAATCGTTTGAAGCGCTTTTTGGATGTCGGCCGCGTTGGCATTCTGGATTTGACGAACGAAGACGTTTTCGGTTACGGGCGTCGCGACATCAATCGACTTCGCGATTTCCATCATGCGCGAAATGTTGTGCTTCGTATCGGTAACCAAAATCGAATTCGTGCGTTCGAAGCAAAGAAGAATGCCGTTATTAGACTTGAAACCTTCAAGCGCTTTCTGAGCTTCTTCGTAAGAAATGTTCTTAAAGTTGATCATCACCGAGACGACGACACCGGGATTACGATCAAGCTCGGCCGCTACCGGATCCATAAAGAGCGGAATACCTTCCTTACGGACTTCACGACGAGGAAGCGCGCGAATGAAGCTCTCTCCGTAGGGCTCCAAGTGAATGCCGTTCATTTCGAGGACAACGTCGATCGCTTCCAAATATTCGTCGACCGAAAGCTTCTGACCTTCGCGACTCTTTAAGGTGATGTTCGCGTTAGGAACTTGCGGATCCTTTAAAATCGTCTTACCGACCTGTTCGCCGTAAGTCTGGAGAACAAGATCGACGGGCGCCGCATCCCAATTAAGCGCCGGGGCCTCAGTCATTTCCTTCGATTCTTCATTCGCGGCAAATGCGGGAAGCGCCAGAAATAAAAGCGCCAAGATTTTCCACAAGCTCTTCATATTAATCCTCTCTCATGTATGCGCAAGTAAGCGTGAAGGAGCCCTTCAAATAGCCCTTCTTGTTACTCGGTTTGAAATTGATCTGCTTAAAGTCGAACATACCCTCGTCGGTGTTTTCCAATTCGTACATGAACTTGACGAGCGATTCGAGAGCGCCTTCCCAACTCTTCACTTCAATCGGGAGTTCCATCACATCCCCCGCCTCGATTTCCTTGCCGCCCTGACGCTGGGAAATGAAAATATGATTCTTCGCGGCGATTTCGTCCATCTTCGCGAGCCAAGTCGTATCGGTCGCTTTTCCGGCTTCAAAGAAAGGCATTCTCGCCTTTTCTTCTTCGTAAGCTTCCGTCCACTTGCGCTTTTCGGAAATGAGCTTCTTCTCTTTATGATAAGTCTCGACCGCCTTCAAATAAGTCTTCGAGCTCTTCTTCCAGGCAGCTTCCGCATACATAAACCAAGTGCCGACAGCGAGAGCATACGCGGCAATTATGCCGAGAATCGCGAGAACCGCCTGTTCTTTCAGCGACATGGAGCCCATTACTCTTCACCCTCCGATAAGAACTTGCAGTCGAGATCGAACTTCTGCTTACCGCCCTTCGAAGCGGAAGGACCGATTAAGTTAACCATCGGGAAAACTTCCATATCGATCACGATATCCTTGAACTTGTAGATAAGCGCGGCATCGGTAGCTTCGCCCGAGATTCTAAGTCCCGTATCGGTCATCGTATCGTCTTCGCGCTTGAAGTTCCAACTGTTAAGCTCGATTCCTTGAGGAAGACGGTCGGAAATCGCCTTCATGATTTCGAGAGCCCCATGCGCATGGTCGGAGTATTTGCGAACGAGATTCACCTTCTCCTTCATCGCCAGGACAGACTTGTATTCCTTCGAATGTTGGCGAGAAAGCCCCTTTTGATAATCGGTCAGATAACCGTAGACAAACGGAACTCCAATCAGGACGCCCATTATAACCGCCCACAAAAGGCCGAAAAAGAGAAGATAGCCCCGCATTTTCGCCTTGAAGCGCGTCTCTTCGAGGACTTCACGCCAAGAATCTGGTAGCGCATTAAGCGTCCCCTCTTCAAACGAGCGATCCCTAACGCCGTTAAGCGCGGCATCTTCATCGCTAAGCGCGATTTCTTCGACAGGAGCGAAAATCTTAATCGCTTCCAAATCGACTTCCGCTTCGCCCATAACTGCAGCGGACGAGACAATGTAAAGCTTATCAACCGGCAAATCACCACCGAAGTCTTCCGCTTCCACGAGAGAAAGCATGATTTCACGCCTCAAGTCGCTTCCGGGGAGAACGGCGCGAATTGCGGAGGGCTGGTCGCCATCCAAAACGATGAGAGTAATCGCATCCACCGAACGCACGATGATGATTCTGCGTCCCGCGCCCGGAATCATCGGCCAAAGCGTGCGCAATGAACCGAGCACGAGCGAGTCGATGCGCGTCACATTGAGTTTCGCCGCGTCAAGCGCTTCGGCGATATCGTCCGCAGCCGATTCCGGGAGTGCGGCGGCAAGCGCAACGAGTCCTCGGTCGGTTTCTCTAACGGTCTCGAGCGATATCGTAAGCGATTCATCCGGGAAAGGAGAAAGAGCTTCCAGCTCGGTACGCACATATTCAACGGGAGAGTCAAGATGCTCCGTCGGAATACGCACCATCTTGACGAGAAGACGATTTAAAGGAAGCGCAAGAACAACCTCTTTACCGGAGCTTTTATCCCCGGAGAGAAGTCGCAAATTTCCGCCTTCAAAGGCAGCAACCTTTATCTCATTCGCCATTTGAATATATTATATCATATTCTCGTGGCCGTGCCAACCGAATTCTACTTGGTTGACTTAAGAACGGCGTAGCCGCGACGAGGAAGAATCTCGACTTTCTCGAAGTATTTTTCTTGCACGGTCTTGAGGCCATCGGGGTTTTTGACGACCGTATAACATACGCCACCCGGCTTAAGCGCCCTTTTCGCGGTCTCAAGAAACACCTCGGCGATACGATAATCGCTATAATAAGGAGGATTGCCGACAAAGACATCGAACGAGCCGTCCATGCGAGCGGGAGTACCGTTATCGGCCAGAATGACCTCGGCCTGCATTCCGAAATTCTCCGCGTTGAGCTTCGCCGCTTCAACCGCACGAGAATGGGAGTCGACGAGAACGAGCTCCAAATTCGGAACCACCGAAGCGATCAAATAGCTCACGAGTCCGCACCCGCAGCCCATATCAAGGAGTTTACCGCCCTTTACCTCGCGCGAGACGACTTCTGCGAGCGCGAGACCACCTTGATCTTCGCGGCGATGACAGAAACAGCCGGGGAAAGAAGTGAATTCGAGCGCTTTACCGCCCGGAACCGAGGCGAGCCACTTCGCGGCAAAACTGCGTACACGGTCGGGGTCGTCCTTGATCTTGCTTAAAAGCGCGTTCTTATCACGTTCCTTGCCGTCATACTCGAGAACGAAACTCTTGGGCTTAAGAAGATGAATCTCTTGAAGGAGATCGAGGGCGAGTTCGCCGCTCATCAATTTCGGGCCCGTCTTGAAGCGAATCTCGTCCCAATCCCCTTCCGGGAGATGGGCGGAGCAAATCGTCTTTACGTGATGGACTTTCTCGATCGCGTGACGATGATAGATATCGAGCGTATGACAAGTAACCTCACCCTCGAGCAAGTCGGAGGTGAGGAGTTTGCCGTGTTTGCCGCGCTTGAAGAAGTCCGCGGCTTTAAACCCAACTAAAAGGCGCTTCACTTGGCGTACTTTTCGGCGGCGAGGTTAAGACGAGAAAGCGTCTTCTCCTTACCGAGGAGCTGAAGCATCTCAAAAAGGCCGATACCTTCGGTCTTGCCCGAAACGGCTACGCGAATCGGATGAACCCAGGGACCCATGCCGTTTCCTTGAGAAAGTCCCTTAACGAGCTCTTCGAGCAAGGGCGCTTCCCACTTTTCGACCTTCGAGAAGCGCTCGACCAAATCGAGCAAAGTCGCCTTGACGCCGTCTTTGGCGAGGCGCTTTTCGACCGCCTTTTCATCAAAAGGATAGTCGTCCGAGGCAAAGCAAACGAGCGAGGTCTTGAGATCGTTCAAGAACTTCGTACGCGGCTGAATCTGAGAAGTAAGATAATCGTACCACGCTTCATCATGATCGCCGGGGCACGCTTCCTTAACATACGCCTTGAACTTCTCGGCAGGAATCTTCTTGATATATTCGCCGTTCATCCACGCAAGCTTCTTCGGATCGAACATCGCGGCGGTGACGTGCACCTTCTCGAGCTCGAAAAGCTTGATCATTTCTTCGCGCGAGAGAACTTCGCGGTCATCACCCGGATTCCAACCGAGGAGGAGGAGATAGTTGAAAAGCGACTCGGGGAGGTAGCCCTGCTCACGATATTCGCCGTCACACGCCGCGCCGTCGCGCTTCGAGTAGGGTTTACCCTGCTGATTGACGATCATCGAGAGGTGGCCGTACTTCGGGACGGGAGCGCCAAGCGCCTTGAAAATGCAGATGTGCTTGAAGGTATTTTCGACATGGTCATCGCCGCGGATGATATGAGTCACCTTTTGATCGATATCGTCAACGACATTCGCGATATGGAAGATCGGCGAGCCGTCGGAACGGACGATAGCGAAATCTTGAATATCCTCGGCCTTTTTCGAGAGGTGACCCTTGACGATATCGTCGAATTCGATAGTGCCTTCCTTCGGCATCTTGAACATGACGACCGTACCCGTCTTGCCGTCACGAGAAGTCTTCTCGCACTTGTAAGCATGACCCGAGGCGAGAAGCTGATCGACGACCTCCAAGTGGCGTTTCACATTCTTGGTCTGATAAAAGACTTCTTCATCATAATCGAGGCCGAGCCATTCCATGCACTCCAAAAGGACCTGAATCGCTTCGGGCGTCGAACGCTCGAGGTCGGTATCTTCGACGCGAAGAAGGAACTTGCCGCCCGTGTGACGAGCGAAAAGCCAGTTATAGATAGCGGCACGGATGTTGCCGATGTGAACCTTGCCCGTGGGCGAAGGCGCGAATCTAACACGAATATCTGACATAGTGATTGGATATTATATCATATTTCTCAATCGCGCGGCAAGCGTTGAAAACCGTTCCTTTAGTTATCGACGATAAACAAGGAATTTCTGGGCGGCATAATTCCAAACCATCACAAACGCCGCTGCGAAGAGCTTGACGATAAGATAGTGGAAGCCGAGAAGCGTAGAGCCCAAGAAAAGAATCACCTCATTTAGCGCGAGCCCGATAAGATTGGTAATGACGAAAAGCGAAGATGCGCGAGCATGCGACGATGCGGATTTTACCGAATGACCGCGAAAAACCCAGAAAGTAGCGAGGAAGTAATGAACGATGAGACTGATTGTGAAAGAAAGCGCTTGAGAGATCAGCACCCCGCAAGCGACCGCCTTGAAGATAAACTCCTGAAATACGAACAAAAGGCCGAAATCGATTACGAACGAAGCTCCCCCAACGACTACAAATCGCGTCATCTCCAAAAAAAGCGCCTTAAGTTCGGCCTTATTCCTCATCCGATAACCTCGCGCATCTTTTTAAGGAACATCTCTTTACGGAATTTTTCGGCATTCGCACAGCATTTTGCCTTGTTCCAGGTCTTACCTTCAAACTCTTCGATGGCTTCACAAAGCGAATCAACCGTTTGTTCCTTGAAGAAAAGCCCGCTTTCCCCTTCTTTTACGGTCTCGAGCGCTCCGCCGGCTCCAAAAGCGATGACGGGAGTACCTGCCGCCTGGGCTTCGACGGGAACAATGCCGAAATCCTCCAAGCCCGGAAACAAAAGCGCTTTCGCCTCACCATAAGCTTTTCGCAAATCTGCCGCGCTCGTTTTCCCGCCTCCGACAACGACCAGTTTCTTGCCCATACGCTCGCAAGCGGCCTTAGCAAGATCAAGTCGCTTATAGCGAACCATGGCGCCGGAATAAAGATAATAATCTTTCTTCTCGAACTCACCCTTGAAAAAGTCAACATCGACAGGCGGATGAACAACGAGCGAATCTCTACCGTAAATACGCCGAATTCGGTCGGCAATAAAACGAGAATTGGCGACGAACGTATCTACCGATTCGGCACTCTTCAAATCTTCTTTTCGCATGTAAGGCGTAAAAAGTTTCATCGAAAGTTTGCCGAATAAATTCGCATCGCGATAATAGTCCTCGTACATATCCCAAATGTAGCGCATCGGCGTATGACAATAGCAAATATGCCGCTGATCACTTCGCTTCATTATTCCTTTGATAGGACCGGATTCCGAAGATATGATAAGCTCGTAATCGGAGAGGTCAAGTTTTCTCGAAGCAAGCGGTAGCAAGGGTAAGTATGCCTGAGGCCAAACCCTACCCAAAGGAAGCGAAGCGATAAAAGATTCCGTTATATGCTGAGAGGAGAATTTTTCTCGCATGCTTTCAGAAATCGCATGCGTGAATATATCCGCACTAGGGCAAAGTTCGGATATCGCCGCGAGAACCTTCTCGCCCCCACGCATCGATGTAAGCCAATAATGTAAGAGTGCGGTTTTCATCATATTAAATAAATAGGCAACTTTCGCTTTTCACCCGGGAGGTCGGCTACGAATTTAGGAAGTGAGAGACCTCCGATCCGCTCGGCACAATACGCTTCGATTTCCTTCGCTTTATCGAGAGGAACTCGAAATCGCTCAATGCCGGAAACGGGATCACACATAAACACATAGTAAGGGCGGATACGCGCTTTCGTAAGCGCCTTTAAAAGCGCAAGCATCTTCTCGCCGGAATCGTTAACGCCCTTAAGCAATACGGTCTGACAAGAAACGGGAACTCCCTTCTCCACCAATTTCGCCGCAGCTTCGACCGCTTCCAAAGTAAGTTCATCGGCGGAGTTGAACTGAGTATTGACCCAGACTTTCTTCGAGCGAGAGAGGTTATCCGCGAGCTTATCGGTAATACGCTCCGGATTCGTGCAAAGCGCACGAGTGCAAACTCGAACTATGTCGATTTGATCAAGCGCGGCGAAAGTGTCGACGAATTCCAGGACATTTTCGTCACTCAGAGTCAGAATATCTCCGCCCGACAAGAGCACATCGCGAATTTCAGGTCGAGCTTTGACATAATCGACACAGGCAGCCAGCTGTTCCTTAGTTTCGACAACCTCCGCCTTCCCAAGAAGTCCGCGGCGCGTACAGTGGCGACAATTCATGAAGCACTTGTCGCTCGTCATTATAAGAACGCGATCAGGGAAACGTTGCTTTAGACCGAAGCATTTGGAGGCGTGCGTCAGCTCTCCGAAAGGATCTACACCATAGTCTCGCGCATCGGGAACTTGAACGCCCTCATCATAAACTTGCAAACGAAACGCCGCGGACCTTTCAGCCAAACGTCTCGAATAAGGACACGCGAAAACGGGAAAATCACTCGACATCGAACAAACTCATCGGTATGAAGCAATAAGCAAGAGCATGGTCGCGAATCGTCCGTACCGTTACTTCGATATCTCGACCTTTGAACGCCTTGAACGCCTCGATCCATCCACCTGTAAGCGTCATCGTAAGCGTACCCTTCTCGGGATTGTAAGCGGAAACGACCATTTCTTTAGGCGAGAAACGAATACCGGTACCAAGCGCTTTCGAGACCGCTTCCTTCGCGCACCAAAAGCGAATTATGGATTGCGCGGAATTGATCGATTGCGCCGCGAGTTCCAACTCCGCCGGCGAGAAGACTCCCGAGGCGAATTCTTCGGAGAGATTGCGACCTACCGACTCGACATCAACGCCGACACGCTGATTGGGAGACGCGAGAGCGATAACGAACTGAGCCGTGTGAGCAATAGCGATATCAAGCCGAGAAGACATATTATCGCTCCACTCTCCGATAGCGTGGGGTTTGCCGAGGTCATCAGCCCAAATTCTCACATCCGCATCGCTCCAACGCGCTTGGTAGACGTCTTTCAAAAATCTCCTGACCGCTTCTTTCGCCGCGACACGCCCGAAGAGCCACTCGGTTCGACGCGAAGTCGCGCCCGTACGCGCGGAGAAATTCTTTCGCTCCTCATCGGAAAGAATGATGGACGAAAGCGTCTTGAGCCAGAATTCCTCATTGCGTTCGAAAGTGACATACGGGATATCGGTAATAAAAGCGCTGGCCGTATCTTTCGGCACTTCGCCGATGAGCTCGCTCGGAATTTCTTTGGTAAGAAACGCATTTGCCGGTTGTAGGACGAGCTCACAATACTCTTCAGGCACACGTTCGGTAAGCTCTTCCCAGCCATCGATGGTTAAAAGCTGATTACCGTTACCATCGGAAACGACAATATCGGCTATATGACTTTTCGGCGTGACGCCGGTCAAACGGAGATAACATTTAAGGCGAGTAAGCGGTTTCGGATCGCTTCCTGAAAGCTCGATATTGTGGAAGCGGAACGGGAACGAAAACGAACCGCGAAAACGTTCATGGCTACGCCAAAGCGAAAAACCGCTCGTGATTATCCCCAAGAGGAGCGGATTTATGTGCCAAATCGGATATCGTGAATATTCGACATTGCCCTCAACCGGAGGCACCTCGACTTCATAATCAAGGCCTGACTCGCTCCACGCCTCAACAAAGCGGATTCCTCTAAGTCGCTTTCCCGAGAAAAGCCGCGAAGGATAGATGTCTCGCCCGGACCAGTGAACGCTACGCGGTTTGGTGAGTCCCATTGGCGAACAGGGCTTCATTGCACCGAGCTCATCGGCCAACACTACCGTCGCTTCCATCGCCGCCCAGGTGAAATCGGTCGCATTCTGGGCTTCTTCGCGAATTTGGACTTTTACGACGATTTCGCCCAAAGTCGGGCTCGTAACGCGTTCGGCACGAATGAAAAGTTTAAGCTCCCCATCCCGCGAGAAATCGATCATTCTTCGACAAGCGAAATCCTTTATCGATTTCAACATACGATTGGGCGCTACGATAAGCGCGGCTTCGGCGACGATTTCCGCGCCGACCGCAGGTGTAAGCGCGACCAAGCCCTTGAGACTCTTGTCGCTATAGCTGATTTGACTCGTTCCGAAGGCGAAATCGGCGATAAACGGCAATTCCTTAAGATTGAAAACCTTCTCAAGTTGAATCATAACGCCGGGACTCGACTCGATCATATCGGCATCAGACAAAAGCGGATTCAGCGCACCGAAGTCGAACTGACGATTCCTCCGAGCTCTCTTCGCAACAGCCGTTGCGCGTTCCGCGGCCTTGGCACCTCTGCCCTTCGCGGAAGTCGCGCTAGCTGACTTCGGCGTTTCACCGATTAAAAGATGCTCATTGAATTGGAGCGTAAGACGAGGGAATGCGCGAGAAAGCTGCATTTCGCTATCCTTGCGAACCGAACCCGCAAGCGAAGAATCGAAATCAAGTTTTCTGGCACGATAGCGCGTGTAAAGCGACGAGAGTTCCGCCTCTCCTCCAAGCGCGGTAAATAAAGCAAGCGCATGTTGAAGCTGCAATTTGCCGCGACGATGAATGGAATTTAGCGAAATCGCCGCATGTTCCTCGCCTTTTAACGTATCGTCGATAGCCGAAGACATGAGCCCGCGCGGACCTACTTCGAGAAACACTCTGTATCCATCGGCATACATCTTGCGAATGGTCTGCTCGAACAATACGGTATTTGACCACTGCTCGGCGATTTCGTTTCTCGCGCTTCTACGCCACCTCGAGACCTTGTCGGCCTTTACGCAAGAATAAAAATCGATTTCAGGATCTCGGCGCATCCACGGATCACAGAACTTTTTCAAAAGCTGCGCGACGGGTTTGGCGAGAGGAGTATTGATCGGACGGTTGAAAGGCAGAATAAGCGTACGCACCCCGGCGATTTGGAGTTCGGATAAGACCTCCTCTGCCTTGTCCTTAACGACGACAAGCGTTTTCTGTCTCGGGGAGAAATCCACCGCCAAGAAGAGTTCATCCTTCGAATATTTCGCAAGAATCGGCTTCAAATCGTCTTCATGACGCAGAATTGCAGTAATCATCATCACTTCGGGCAATCCTGCCGATTTTACCGCCTTCTGAACTACCTGATAAGCTTCGCGAATAAGCTTGACGCGGTCGGTACGCGGCGTTTTCTCGCTCACCACGCCGGAACGCATCATCGCGGCCAAATCTCCGCCAGCGAAACCGACGACGCCTTCGGGGAACACCTTTATCGCTTCTAGATAACGCGTCATCGCCATACATCCGGCATAAACCGAAACCAAGGCCTCGGCATAAGCGCCGGATGCGAAAACATCGGCATCGCGGCGATAATAAGTCGCCGGCGGGAAAACGAAAGTCGAAGGTAGAAATTCCCGACCTTCCTCACGAATCGCTTCTTCAAGCTCGTCGAACGCGCTACGGCATTCATCACTTTCGATAATGATGTCGCGCATCATATCAGGATAGAAGCTGATCGAATTAGGATAGACGAACGCGAGTTTCCCTTTCCCTTGACCAAGCAAATGATCCTTGAAAAAGTAAGTTCCGCTCTTATCCTTTATGCGCTTCATACTCCCGATGCGAGAAACGGCAGAGGCAAGGCGACTGCGAAGTTCTTGGAGATTCTCGGAAATAAGCGAGATGACGCTTTTACCCTTGGATAGCTGCGTCGTATACGCTACATCCACAAGTCGCGCTTCGGGCACTCTATCGATATAATCGATAATCCGCTGAAGCTCGATTTTAAGCTTCTCGTCGTTCTCGGCGCGAATGACCACCAGCTCGCTCATGATCTTGCCCCCGGTTCTTCTTCAAGAATAATCGCGGCGGATCTACCGACAGATGCGGCGACACCGACGGGGTTTACGGGATCGAAATTCTGCCCCAGAACCGCAGCACGTCGAGGAGAGGCGCTATCTCCCGTTATCCAGGGCAAACTCTCGGACAAGAGATAAACATTGGAATTCGGCGAAGATACGCCGTCCACCGGCAAATTCACATTGACCTGCGGTGGGAGGACTCGATAATATAGGGCTAAAGCCGCTTTCATGACTCCGGCCGCCATCGAAGCGCGCAAGGTGTGTCCGATATTACCCTTTACCGAGCCGATACCGACCAAGGAACTTCCGGGCTTATGTTCACCCCAAAGCTTACGAACCGCTTCGACTTCGCGATTATCGGCATGAGGAATGCCCGAACCGTCGGCCTCGATAAGTTGAATCGTCTTAAGCGGAACTTTCGCGCTGGCCGCCGCTTCGGAAATGATTCGAGAATGATCATCGTCGAAATTGTGGCCGACTTGTACGGCGCGAATGAGCGCATAGATACGATCCCGATCTCTAAGCGCATCGGTGCGGCGCTTCAAAACGAAACATGCACCGCCTTCACCGGGGATCGTGCCGGTAGCCTCTTTCGAAAACGGGCAAAGGGATGTGTCGGTCGAGAATTCGACTTCGCCCGCGAGCACTTCGAGATAAGCCCTCGACATCGGCGGATTGAAAGCTCCGGCTATTGCGATATCGGCTCGTCCGGCACGAAGATCGTCAATCGCATCCATAATCGTCATCGCGCCCGAAAGCATACCCGCGTCGACTATCGTTGCCGCGCCCGATATCGAACACTCGCGTGCTACCCACGAGGCAAAACGATAACCTGCGCCCAAGAGGAAGGAGGCCGCATTCGGTTCGGGGAGCGAAGCGACGAGACGCTCGCGTACGTTTTCCAACGCCTCCTCAGGCGCATTCGGAAAGAACTTTCTGATGATTTCAAGCGCTTGCTCGAGGAAGTGCGTGTGCTGAAGCCAGTTAACGGTCGAAGCATTGAAAGGCGGCGCATAACCGAGTCGAACACTGCCTTTAAGCTGTTCACGAGAATGCGGCTTCATTCCCGCATCCATCAACGCATCGAAGGCAAGTTGAGTCGCGAAATAAAGGTCCTGATTCTCACCCGCATTAACCTGGCGCGGGAAGTTCTGCATCGACGGAACACAGGAATACAAAGAACCGAGCTGCCCGACACGAACGGGATATGGGCGAGCGAAAATCGGCTTATGCCCATACGGGAGTTCGATATCGGGACCGGGGATCGTAAGAAGACTCCGCCGCTCAAGGATCGCCTGCCAGAGCGCCGCGGGATTTTGACATCCCGCGAAACGACAACTCATGCCGACGATAGCGATGGAGTCTTCCATGATTTTCTTGGGGAGTTTGGCGGAGGGAGGGGGATTTGAACCCCCGGTACGAGAGTTAACTCGTACGACGATTTAGCAAACCGTTGCCTTCAGCCACTCGGCCATCCCTCCAAATCGTTTAATTAGCGTATATTATATCATATTTTCTGTTCGCCGTCAACGAAGACCGCCGAGGGTTTCCAGCACTTCTTGTTGATGACGACCAGATCGGCCGTGTAGCCCTTCTCGATCTTGCCGAGAGTGTCGCCATACCCAAGTTCGATCGCCTGATTATAAGAGGTCGTACGAACGAGATCCTTAAGCGGAATCTTGGTGAGATCGTGAACATTTTTAAGACCCATACCCATCCACAAGGTCGAACCCGCGAGGTTGCCGCCTTGGACAAGGCGCGCTTCGCCCTTCTCGAGCTTGACTTCGAGGCCACCCATCGTGAACGCGTAGCCGTCCTTGCAGTGGGAGCAACGGAGCGAGTCGGTAATCATCTGGACGTGCGCGAGATTGCGACGCGTGAAGACGAGCTTAAGCATATCCGGGCAAAGGTGAATCTTGTCACAGATGACTTCTGTGTTGAGGTCTTCAATCAAAAAGCCCGCGCCGACCATGCCGATTTCACGATGATGGAGGGGCGTCATCTGGTTGCAGAAGTGCGTCATGTGACGAAGCCCGTTCTTATAAGCGGCTTCGAGATCTTTCATCTTCGCGCCGGTGTGACCGACCGAAGGAACGACTCCCATCTTGATCATGTCCTTGGCGAACTTGGCACCACCTTCCGCTTCGACCGCATAGGAAATCGCCTTGACGGGATAAACCTTATTGATTTCCTTGACTTCCTGAACCGAGGGCTTGCGGACGTGCGCGGGATTCTGCGCGCCACAGCACTTCACGTTGATGAACGGACCTTCCAAGTGAATACCGGGAACCTTCGCATAAGGCATACCTGCTTCAGCATAGGCCTTAGCATTCTTCGCCGCGACGATAAGTTCTTCGTGCGAAACGGTCAACGTCGTCGGGAGGAAGGAGGTGACACCTTCTTCGAGTTTGCCCTTGGCGAGTTCGAAAATCGCCTTCGGGTCCGCGTCGCAGAAGTCGTAGGTATTCGCGCCGTGAGTATGGAAGTCGATGAAGCCGGGCATCACATACTGACCCTTGACATCGACGATTGTCGTATTCTTATCGGCCTTCGGAGCGGTCTTCCCCGCCTTCTTGACGGAAGCGATTTTACCCTTGTCGAGTGTGATAACCGCGTTTTCGATTTCGACATCAGGCGAGATAACGTGAGCATTGATGATAACCGTCTTCATTATTTTATAATCTCCTTGTTAGAAAGTGATTGTAAATATTATACCATTTACACTTCGATTTGTCAAAATCCACACATTGAAAGTTATAACCGAACACTACCCGGTGACAAATATTATATGATGATTTGGCCGTTTTGAGCAGCAACGCGGATAGTGGAGCCTGGGAGGTGTTTTCCGGCGATAATCGCTTTCGCTATCGGGTTTTCCAGATCGCGCTGGATTGCGCGTTTGACGGGACGAGCACCGAAAGCAGGATCGTAGCCATGCTCGACCAAGACCTCTACGGTAGCATCATCAACTTCAAGCGTATACTCCTCGTCCTTAAGACGTTTAGAGAGATCCTTGAGCTGGAGACGGACGATCGACGCGATTTGAGCGCGGTTGAGCGAAGAGAATTCGAGCTGTTCGTCGAGACGATTCAAGAACTCGGGGCGGAAGATATCCTTCAAAGCGTCTTTCGGCGCATTCGAAGTCATGATGATGACCGTGTTCTTGAAACTGACGGTACGCCCGTGGCTATCGGTAAGCCGCCCATCGTCGAGAACTTGAAGCAGCATATTGAAAACGTCCGGATGGGCCTTTTCGATCTCATCCAAAAGGACGACGGAATAGGGCTTACGGCGAACGGCTTCGGTAAGCTGTCCCCCTTCTTCAAAACCGACATATCCGGGCGGCGCACCGACGAGACGCGAAACCGCGAATTTCTCCATATATTCGGACATATCGAGGCGGACAATCGAGTTTTCGTCGTCGAAAAGTTCTTCGGCGAGAGCTTTCGCGAGCTCGGTCTTGCCGACGCCGGTGGGGCCGAGGAAGAGGAACGCGCCCACGGGACGCTGACGATTCTTGATTCCCGCACGAGAGCGGACGACCGCGTCAGCAACCGCTTCGACCGCGGCATCCTGACCGATGACGCGCTTATGCAAGGTCTCGGCGAGTCGGCAAAGCTTCTCGCGCTCCCCTTCAACAAGTTTCGTGACAGGAATACCCGACCAACGTGACACGACTTCGGCAATTTCATCCGCCGTCACCTCTTCTCTTAAGAGTGCCGCGGAGGCGTTACTACGTAAGTCAGATTCGTGGGTTTTGAGCTTCTTTTCAAGTTCGGGGATAACGCCGTATTTGAGACGCGCGGCAGTTTCGTTGTCGCCACGCATGAGAGCGGTTTCATAACGATTCCTTTCCTCTTCGAGACGAGAGCGGACTCGACGAACATCCTCAAGGGCGCTCTTTTCTTCTTCCCACTGAGCCGTCATTTTCTCGGCTTTTTCTTTCTCGGTCTTCAGCTCCGCTTGAAGCTCTTGAAGCCGCGCTTTCGAGTTTTCGTCCTTCTCTTTCTTAAGGGCGATTTCCTCAATCTCGAGACGGCGGACATGACGCGAGATTTCGTCAAGCTCTTGAGGGCAAGAGTCCATTTCCGTACGAATTCTCGCACACGCTTCATCGAGGAGGTCGATGGCCTTATCGGGGAGAAAACGGTCTTGGATATAACGCGCGGAAAGAACGACGGAATTGACGAGCGCTTCGTCGCGAATGTGGACGTTATGATATTTTTCGAATCTCTCCTTAATGCCGCGGAGAATCGAAATCGCGTCTTCTTCGCTCGGAGGCTCGACCATTACCGGCTGGAAACGACGCTCCAAAGCGGCGTCCTTTTCCATGTATTTACGATATTCATCCAAGGTCGTCGCGCCGACGCAGTGAAGTTCGCCGCGAGCAAGCATGGGCTTAAGCATATTGCCGGCATCGGACGAGCCTTCGGTCTTACCCGCGCCGACAATCGTATGGATTTCGTCGATAAAGAGAATGATCTTGCCGTCGGACTCCTTGATCTTCTCGAGAACCGCTTTAAGGCGCTCCTCGAATTGGCCACGATACATCGCGCCCGCCATAAGGGCCGTCATATCCAGCGAGAAAACGACGCGGTCCTTGAGTCCCTCGGGAACATCGCCGCGAACGATACGTTGGGCAAGCCCTTCTACAATCGCCGTTTTACCGACGCCCGGCTCACCGATCAAGACGGGGTTATTCTTCGTTTTGCGCGACAGGATACGGATAACGTCGCGAATTTCCGTGTCACGACCGATTACCGGATCAAGCTTGCCCTTGCGGGCAAGTTCGGTCAAATCGCTGCCGTACTTCTCAAGGCAGTTTTCGTTATCTTCAGGGGGCGTGTAACTTGCTTGCATATTCTTTTCCTCCATTTCCGAAAACCCTTATGCAAAAAACGTGCCAAGCAATAAATGGCACACTTTTGAGAAAAATTGTCACACTTCACTGTCCCAAATCGGGACAAAGTGTGTCAGGAGGCGGCCTTGCGAAACTCAACCCGACGAAGGAAGCGAATCTGAAGATAGGTAAAGCCGATCAAAGCAAAACCGAGGAACCAAGCCATCGTGGTCGCAGTCGAGAAGCGGAGATTGTTGTAGGCCTCCTTCCAGATTTGGAGCGAGAGAACCTGAGTCGCATCACCGGGCCCACCGAAGGTAAGTAAGAAGATCGAACCCATCCCTTGAAACGCCGCGATAAACGCGCCGACGAAATTGATTACCATCAAAGGCGCGAGTTGAGGGAAAGTGATGTGGCGGAAACGCGCGAAGAGCCCCGCACCGTCAATCGCGGCGGCCTCATAATAGTCCTGGGGAAGCGAGCCGAGCGCGGCGATATAGATAAGCGAACTAATGCCCGCCCCTGCCCAAACGCCGGGAATAATGCAGCAGACCATCGCCCAAGCGGGATCTTGGAGCCAAGAATGACGAGCAATGCCGACGGAAGCGAGAATCTGATTCAGAATGCCATTTTCAGTCGGATCGAACATGAGCTTCCAAAGCAGCGTCACAACGAGCGCGCTCGTTAAGTGGGGAAGGAAGTAGAGGAAACGGAAGAAGATTTTGCCGCGAGGAATCTCGCTGAGCATGAGCGCCAAGAAAATCGGCGTCAAAAAGCCCAAGACGAGAGTAATTCCAACATACTCGAACGTCCTAAGCCACGCAAGCCAAAACGCGCCGTCTGTCGCAACGCGGATGAAGTTATCGAGTCCGACAAACGTGACCTCTCCGACGATTTTGTAATCCTGAACGGCCATCAAAGCGCCGCGGATTAAAGGATAATAGCTCCAAAGCGCGATAGAGAGCAAAGCCGGAGCCAAGAAAAGCCAGGGGGAGAGTTTAAAGGGGTAGGTCGAAGGTGTAGGGGTACAAAGGTGAGAAGTTTTTTTAGCTCTAAAAACAAGAAAACCGCAAACCAGAAGGCAACAAAGAAAGGCGCCGAGGATTACGCGAGCATAAGGTCGAGCGCGTTCGATCTTCGACTTATCGTACTCGAACATGAGACCTCGATTCGCCTCCTCGTTGATTTCCTTAAGAGCCGAAGCAACATCGAAGTCCTTACCGCTATCAGAAAGGAGAATTCCGAGGAACTTACGCTGAATAATGTCGCTCGCGCCCTGCCAAAACCCGACATAGGGCTCTGTTACCGCCTTGATTTCGCCGCGCTCAAGCTCCTCGTACATGTCGCGCATGGGTTTAGGCAATGCGGCAAGTTCCTCCAAGAAACCAAGACGCTCGAGATCTTTAGGTTTGCACCACATCGAGCGCCCTTCAGCGACATTGCGCCGAACCTCTTCGTCTACAAGCTCCGTCGAAGTCAAAGTCTCAAGACACTTGAAAATAAGATCGCGTTCCTCTTTCGGGCGATGCCCCGCAGATTCGCTCATCGCAGAAAAATGGCGATGGGCCTGGAGAACACGCGGCGTTGAAGAATCGATCGAGGGGAAAGGCATGATACCGATCATTTCGCTCGGAAAGTTCAAGGTCTCGGTTAAGCGTAGAACGAGATCTTCTCCGCCGAAAATCGCCGCGATTTCGCCGTTCACGAAGAGTTTGCCCATATCGTCGGTGACGGAAAGAACGGGCATCGCACGAACGACATCGTCTTTTACGAGCATTTGGAGGAATTGGGCCGCTTTGACCGCGGCGGGACTATCAAAGGTCGCGACTTGTCGTTCGGGATCGATCACGTCTCCACCCGCCGACTGAACCCAAGGGAGAAAACCCCAAGGACGATTTTCAATCGCAAAAGCACGGCGACCTTCTTTCGTCAAGGCCCTACACCAAGCACGGAACTCGTCCCAAGTTCGCGGCGGATTTTCGCTATCAAACCCAGCTTCTTTAACGAGGTCTTTACGGTAAATTATACCGTAATAAGCGACATTGGGCATCGGAAGCGCCCAAATATGGCCTTTATAAGTTCTTACCTTATCCCAGAGGTCACCTTCACCTACACCTGAATTACACCATTCATCTAACGGATAGACGAATCCCTGATCGACGTCGTGACGTAAGATATGAAACCATGCTTTGTAGATATCGGGAGCTGTCCCACCCGCAAGCGCGAGCATGAACGTCGAGCGACCGCCCGCACCGGGAAGTATCAGCCCGCCCCACTTTACCGGCTGAAGCTCCTCCTCCGCCTTCGTAAGCTCCAAAATTCGCCGCGTCGAAGGATCTTCGGGATGATCGGGATTATACGAAAAGAGAAAGCTGACCTCGGCTTTCGCCGAAGCCAGCCAGGGTAAAAGAATCGCAAGCAGTAAAAGCTTACTGCGCATTCTTCTGCTTTTCGAGATAACCCTCAAGACGAGTTGCCATCGAATCACGCTCGCCCTTAAGTTCTTCCATCACTTTCGCCGCACGCATTTCCGCGGCAATGGCGGTAAGCTCGGGGATGAGGATATCACGCTTATCATGATGATTCTGGAACGCCTCGATCATCTTGCGGTGAAGCGGCATCAAGACGGTTTCGCGATTGGTGCTGATCGCCTCAAGCTTGTCGGCATTGGCGCGGACGTACTGAAGATGTTCGATGTACTTGTCCTTACCGCCCGCACGATAACCCGTCTTCTCGACGATCTTACCGGTCGTAGGATCGATGATAAGCGCCGTGGGAAAGCCCTGAATCTTATATTCCTTGACGAGTTTATCGTTCTGCTCCTTCGCGAGCGGCGAAAGGAGAATGTCGCGCTTCGAAGGAAGGTCGATAAAGACGAAAACGTAATCGTCTTTAAGCGCCGCGGCAAACGAACCCTCGTCACCCGCAGAGAAAACTTCCTTCTCGAGACGAACGCACCAACCGCACCAATCGGAGCCGGAGAAACAAGCGAAGACGAAGCGTCCCGTTTCCTTCGCGTCTTCCATCGCCGTCTTGAAATCGTCGACGAAGCCCACAGGCACGGATGCGCCGGGCGTAGGATAGGTAACGGCAAAGGCGGTAGACACCGCGAACATGGCAATTAACGAAAGAATCTTCTTCATTTTCAACTCCTTAACTTAAAGAACATTGGTGACCATACCGCGCGCTACCTTGCGCGAAACGGCTTCACCCTCAAGAATCTGCAAGAGAACGAGCGAGAACAATGTCGCCGTCCCGGGCGCCTGACCCGTCAAGAAATTAGCATCATGAACTACCGGCGCGGGAGTCCAAGGACGCTCGAGCTCCATCTGACAGGACGGATAGCAAGTCATCTGGATGCCGGGCGGAACAACTCCCGCCGTCTCGAGAACGGTAGGAGCCGCACAAATTGCCGCGAGAAGACGACCTTCTTCGGCCTGACGACGAAGACGTTCGATAACATCACGAGAACGCTTCAAGTTCTCGGTACCTTCTCCTCCTCCGGGGAGAACGACAGCGTCGTACTCCGCTTCGGCAGCTTCGGAGAAAAGCGCGTCGGCCATCATAACGATTCCATGCGCGCTTTTAACGGCCTTATCGTCGGTTAAGGAAGCGGTAACGACTTCGACCTTGCCACGACGCAAAACGTCGATGATCGTCACCGCTTCGATATCTTCGAAGCCCTGAGCTAGGGGTACGAGAACTTTCGACATAGCTTAGATAAGATTCTTAGCTTCGTTGCACTTAAGCTTACGACCAAGGATTTCCTTGTCGTTCAAGGCCTTGACCGCAGCTTCCGCCTCGCCGCGGTTCGGCATCTGGACAAAGCCGAAGCCCTTGGACTTGCCGTTATAACGGTTGATGACGATGCGAGCGGAATTGACCTTGCCGAAAGCCGAGAATTCCTTAAGGAGCATTTCATCGGTGAAGTCATAGCTCAAGTTGCCGACATAGATTTCAATCGAGCCATCGGCGGGAGCGGGGTGGGGCTTACGCTTTTCGAAGGGCTTTTCGCCCTTCTTCTTGGGCTCAGAAGACTTCTTCTCAGCGCACTTCGACTTATCGCATTTCGAAACACGACCGACGATAACACCAAGGACAAACGAGGCAAGCGCGATGCCGCCCATGATAGCATAACAAGTAATCTGACAGTTCATCTTATTTCTCTTTCTTCTTTTCTGTATTTATTGTTTCTCAGGTATTACGATAGTCAGCGAGCGTCTTCATGCGGCTCGGATGACGGAGTTTACGGAGCGCCTTCGCTTCGATCTGGCGAATACGTTCACGCGTAACGTTAAAGGACCTGCCTACTTCTTCCAGCGTACGGCTGTAGCCATCGGAAAGTCCGAAACGTAAATCCACGACTTCACGTTCGCGGGGCGTGAGCGTATTCAGAATATCACGCAAGCTATCCTTAAGGAGATGACCTTCCGTCACTTCAAAAGGATTCGCGCTCGTTTGGTCGGGGATGAAATCGCCATAGTGCGCGTCGTCATTATCGCCGACGCGAGACTGAAGCGATATGGGCTGCTGAGCCATGCGGCGAACTTGCTTGACCTGTTCGGGCGGCATCGCCATTTCCTTCGAAAGCTCTTCCTCGTTCGGCTCGCGACCGAGCTTCTGGATAAGCTTTTTCTGGACACGCATGAGCTTGTTGATCGTTTCGATCATATGCACGGGAATACGAATCGTGCGCGCCTGATCGGCAATAGCACGCGTCGCCGCCTGGCGAATCCACCAAGTCGCATACGTCGAAAACTTATAACCGCGCTTGTATTCGAACTTCTCGACCGCCTTCATAAGGCCGGTATTGCCTTCCTGAATAAGATCGAGGAACGAGAGTCCGCGGTTCATGTACTTCTTGACGATCGAGATGACGAGACGAAGGTTCGCCTCAACCATCTTCGTTCTCGCCTTCTGACCATCCTTCAAAACCTTACGAAGTTCCGTAAAGGTTTCGAGGAACTCGGTACCGGGCATGCCGAACTTCGCCTCGAGCTCATCCATCTTCGCCTTAACCGCGGCAAGTTCCTGGTCGCGGCGCTTCGAAGGACGCTGTTGGATAAGATCGTTATGCATAGCGACATACTTACGATAAGGCAAGTACATCGTCTCATCGACTTCGGCACACAAGGTTTCGAGAACTTTCTGCTTGAAGGAAAGTTCTTCGAAGCAATCACGAAGCGCCGCGCGAGCATTCTGGAGAGACTTTTCCGCGCCACGAACTGCCGCGGGAGTCGCCTTCTTATCCTTGATTACCGAGAGATACTTCGCGCTCGCGTCGGTAAGGCGTTTTTCGACTTCCTTGACGAGCTTACGAAGACGAGGAATCATCTCCATGTAGGCATCGCGATTATCTTCAAATTTGTCGGTAACGATGCGGTCGAAACGCTCATACTGGCCTTCCAATCGGTCAAGATAGCGCGAATACATCGCCGGTGCGAACAAATATCGATTGAAGACATCCTTCGTCAAAGACTCCGCATGTTCGATAATCGAGCAAATTTCGATTTCGGTTTCACGCGACAAGAGCTGAACTTGACCCATCTGATGGAGATACATACGGATCGGGTCTTCGATAATATCGGGACGAGGGAGTTTCGAGTCTTTCGCCTCGAGCCAACGTTTCACGTCATCTTCGCGGATAACCTGGACGCCGAGCGCTTCGAGAATTTTAAGATAACGATCACTCTGAATCGCGTCTACGATATTCGAAGGAAGAATCTGGTTGAGTTCTTCGTAGGTAATGTAGCCACCATTCGCCTCGCTACGACGCTTAACGTCTTGAATGACGTCATTAAGTTCGGTCTCGCGAAGAATCGACATACCTTCCATCGAAGGCATGATGATTTCAGAAGCGTCGATGTCTTCACCCGCAGCAAAGCTAGGTGCCGGCTCGTCGGGAATTTCCTCAAGTTCTTCTTCTGAATGTTCCTCTTCCTTTCGTTCGACATCGGCAGCGATTTGATCCGAGTCGAATTCAAGCGAAGCTAACAGTTCTTCATCATCAAGCTCCCCTTCAGGAAGATCATCATCAACTCCAAGATCGACCTCAAGGGCTTTGTTCTTCGGCTTGCGTCCGCGACGTCCGGGAATCTTAGGGGTTGGTTCCGACGTCGTTTTCTTAGGTCTTGCCATTATTTATTCTCCTTAAGCGCCTGAGCGACGGCGAGCATACGTTCGGACAAATCCATGAATCCGATATCGCTCGAATAGACTTCCTTGTAGTAATTGTACGCTTTTTCGAGATCGCCCGCGTCCTGAGCGCAAAGTCCTAACTGATAGACGACCTTCTTCTTGAGGTCATCCATAATCGACATACCTTCGCGCGCGGTTTCGAGCTGCATAACCGCCATATCGGCCTGGCCCTTCGCGAGGAAGCACATCGCCATGTAATACAAAGTGGGAAGACGATCCTTCGGGCTTTTCTGCGCAAGCTGAAGATGAGCGAGCGCGTCATCATAATACTCGTAAGTGTAGTACTGAATGCCGAGCTCATAGCGAAGGTGAAGATCGTTCGGATAACGCTCGACGCGGGTCGCGAGGTCATCAAAGACGAACTGATTCTTTTCGCCTTCCATATTGATTGCGCCTTCTTCATCGCCCTGTTCCTTCAGAGCGGCAATCTGCTGATCGTAGTACTGAACCTTCGTGCCGGAAAGCATACGATCGAGTTCGGGGTCCATCGAACCGGAAGCTTCGATAGCCGCTTCGAGCGCTTCAATGGCTTCGTAGAAGCGCTTATTCTGAATATAGATACGCGCGAGAGCACGACGCGCATTCATATTCTTCGGTTCCTTCTCAATCTGCTCTAGCTTATCCTTAATCATCGCCTCAGCATCGTCGCCGACAACCATCGCCTTGTTAGCGGCATCGAGCTTCGCGGCCTGTTCCTTGTTGGCGATAAGATTCTGAAAGCCGCCCTTCTTACCCGCAGTCTGCTCCCAACCCGCAGACATGGTAGCACGCGCTTCGGTATTCTTAAGCTTCTGAAGAAGATTCTGATCCCCGGGACGAAGTTCCAAAAGCTTCTGATAGCAGTCGCGCGCCTTATCCCAACGATTCGCCATCGTGTAGTAAGTCGCGACTCGTTCCAATAGCGCCGGGTCCTTGTTCGAGCATTCGTAGGCGGCCTCAATCGTAATCGCGGCGAAATCGGCCTTGCCGGCAGCTTCAGCGGCTTTGACGGCAGCCTCGATATTGTCGGCATCGAGAGGATTCTGCTTTAAGAGGAGTTCCGCCTCGGCCATCGCCGCCGCGCCTTCACCCTTCTTGACGAGCGCCATAATCTTCTGACGCGCCATCATATACCCGAGCTTCGCGCCGAAGCCGGCCTTACCGTTCTTCTTGAAGTTGGCGATTTGCGCGGCACGAAGAAGTTTGCGGGTTTCGAGAACATCGGGAGCGGCGTTCACCGCCTCCATAAGCATATCAACCGCAATATCATAGCGTCCCGATTCAAGCGCCTGGCGGCCGCGGTTGGTGAAGTTCTGAGCCTTTTGAGCTAAGTCTACTGCCATTTTCCACTCCTCCTATTAGTTAAATTACGGGGTTACCGCAAGACGATCATCTTCGGACTCGCCGAAAACACCGCGAGCTTTATACGTCTTAAGCATAAAATGAGTCGCAGTCGAAAGAACGCCGTCAATCGTCGAGAGGTCGGTCGCAACGAACGACGCGACTTCCTGAAGACTGTCACCCTTGACGAAGACGAGCAAATCATAAGCTCCGGACATCAAAAAGCAAGCTTCGACCTGTTCGAACTTCGAAACGCGCTCGGCGATCTTGCCGAAACCGCTATCACGCTGAGGCGTAATCTTAAGTTCAATTACCGCGTGGACTTCTTGCATGAAAGCTCCTTCTTTACCATTTCAAATTGAGGACATCATCAACGATTTGCCGCGCGAGATCATCCGCTGCGGCACCGGCAGCGTTTCGCTCGGCAGTCATCAAATCATCACTTGTCGTCAACGGAGCGGAACCGACGTAGGTTTTATTATCTACGAGGACGCGTCCGTTTTTGTGATCAATGACTGAAACATTAGCATTGATTTTAAAATTGTAACCTGTCATCCGTTGTCCGGTATGACGAGCGGATGCCATTCTTTCAAGCGAAGAAGACGTGATTTCGCCCTGTATCTCAACGACAGAATCCTCGTTGCGCACGAGTTTAAATGTACCCTCGCGTTGAAATTCGCGCAAAATTTGGCGAGATGCGATAGCGCCGATCTCTTGCAAATTGGATTTATTCACAAAAACAGGTACCGCCACTGTGCGCATATCCTTAGGAACCGAGCTCTTCCACACATAAGTGCTCGCACATCCAGAGGCCAGGACGAACAATGGAAGAATGAACTTAATGAGTTTCATCTTGATTCTCCTTCAAATTGTTAAGTCTCTCCAATTCTTGGAGACGATCCAAGACTTCGCCCGCATATTTGCTCGCAGGATACTTGCGCAAAAAAGATTCATACGCATTGATGGCGCTGCGCCGCGTACGTGAAGGCTTGTCATAAAACTTCGCGGCCAGATACGCTTCCTGCTCATTCAATTCGGAAGACTTGTTCAAAAACTCGACAATATCTCCGCGATCCTCATCGCTCAACACGGGGTTGGATAACTGTTGCTTCAAGAAATCCATCGTATCTTGCTGACGCGCTCGATTATACCCATACATCGAGAGCAGCTTCATGCGCGCACTCGCTTCGCGAGCGATAGCGACTTTCGCTTGAGCGCTTGAGGGATGGAGATTTCGTAAGTTCTCGTAAACGACCACCGCGAGTTCATACTGCTCATCATCTTCACGAAGCTGAGCTATGGTTAAAAGCGCATCGGGAACAAAGTCCGCACCGGGAGAGCGGAGCACGATAGCTTCATACGCGCGACGAACGTCGACCGTATTAGCAAAACGGAAGAAAACGAGAGTCTTACCTTCTTCTCGCATACGTTCAGCCGCTTCGTAAGCACGCTTTGCGGAAAGCTTATAGTCGTGATCAAAGGAGTAAAAATCCAAGAGATAAACAAACTCCTTAACGGCCTTCTCATACTCAAATGTATACTTGAGATAGATATCCGCAAGCGCCTTTTGGGCTTTGACCGCTTCAGCCGTAACCGGCCAATCGCGAACAAGGGCATCAAGCTCCTTCGCCGCCTTATCGAAATTGCGTTCCTTGATAAGCGAAACACAATACGCCAGCTGGTCCGTCGCATTGTCCTTTTTCGGACCATTCCAAAAATGAAACCACTTCGGTTCCTTCTTCTCAGGCTTCATGAAACTATCGATAGAATCGAAGCCGGGATACGCATCCGTCGCATAGCGAACACCCGGTCCAGGGGTAGGCGAAGGATTACCGGAGACATCGGCAAACACAACCGTCGCGAAAAGCGCAGTCAATGCCAAAAGATAATTTTTAAAATTCATATACATATATTATACCACAAACGCGGGAATTATGGTATAATATACTTAATTGAATTTTTCAAGGGCCTGTAGCTCATCTGGACAGAGCAGCTGCCTTCTAAGCAGCGGGTAGTGGGTTCGAGTCCCGCCAGGCCCGCCAAACACCTTGAATGAAAAAGAAACTCGGAGAGTTCTGGTACTACTCGCTACTAATTTTCGTAGCGCAGCGCTTCGCAGACTTCATCAACATGTTCGTCGGCATCTGGTTGGTGCCGAAGTACATCGACTTCAGCGAACTCGGCGCGGTCTTGCCGCTAGCTTCTTTTGCAACCGTCTTCGCGCTTCCCATCTATATTTTCGCGCTCACGTTCATGAAAGAAGTGAACACGCTCGCAACCACGCGAGAGTTCGGCAAGATGAAAACCTTGATGAGCGGTGTCTTCTTTTCTTCGCTGATCTTCCTCTCTTTGGCGATTATTCTTTCGCGACTTTTGATACCCAGCTTTTTGGAAAAAATCCGAATTGCCGAAGGTTCACTCGGTATCGTCATCTTCGCGAGCGCCTTCTTAGGATGCGTCGCGCCAATTTTCACGAACGCGTTGCAGGCGCTCAAAAAATTCTCCGAACTCGCTATCCTGCAAGTCGTCACCACGCCCTTGCGCCTTATTACGATGCTCGTCGCGATGCCCTTTCGTCCGCTCTCAGGTTACTTCGTCGGTCAATCGGCAATTCCCGGCTCGCAAATTCTCGGCGCCTTATTCTTCCTTCGCAAAGAGCTTTCAGTGAAAGCCGAGAAGTATTGGGAACTGAAAACCGTACGTCGCCTCACGCTCATCTTCTTTGGGATGTTCGCTTATCAACTACCGACGATGCTCGCTTCACTTATCGACTCGACCGTATTGCGCGAGCACTTGAGCGAGCTCGATAGCGCCGCGTATTATCTCGTGACGCGCTTCTCCGACATCTCGAACTACATCACGATTTCCTTAATCACCGTTCTCTTTCCGATGACCGCAGAAGCTGCGGAACGCGGCGAAAAGACTCGTCCGCTCGTAATGAAAGCGCTTATTGCCCAAGTCGCGTTCTCTGCGCTCCTCGCCTTGATATTTCTATTCTTCGGCGAGTCGGCGTTCTTGTTCATTCCTAACGGCGAATTGTACTCGAGCTATGCAAAGTACATTCCCTTGCTAATCGGCGTGAATCTCATGTGCTCCATTCAGCTCCTTTACACTAATACGGAAGCTTCGGCCAATCGTTGGAGTTTTCTTAAATGGTGGCTGCCGATTCACTTCGCACAACCCTGCCTATTGCTTCTCGCGGCGAAGCTTAATCTTGTCGATTCGCTCTTGACCTTCATCCTCTATCTCGCGTTGGCGCAAGGGGTGAAGTTCGGCTTCTCCGCGTGGAATCTCTTCAAATCTTAATATCCGCAATAAAAAGAGAGAGCCCTCCACCGAAGCCGGAGACGAGACAACGCTTCCCGTTAAAATCCTGCGAAGCAAGAGCAACCGGAATCGAAGCCGAAGCGAGGTTGCCTATCGCAGCAGAATTGATAATGGTTTTCCCTTCTGTAAAGCCGACACTTTTCGCAAGCTGACGAACCATGAAAAGATTCGCTTGATGAGGAACGAAGAAATCGTAGTCTTCGGCCTGTGTTTCAGTCTCAGCGAAGAAACCCTTTATCGCCGTTGAAACCTCGCTCGCAACATAACGGAAAACTTGGAAGCCGTCCATCTTAATGAAGCCGTCTTTTTCGAGTTTGAGCGCCGCGCCTTTCGAGCCATCGGTCTCGAAATAAAAGCGCCAAATCTTTCCCGCTTCGCTCGGCTCGATAATCGTAGCCGTCGCTCCATCTGCCAAAACCGCCGCAGTCGACTCATCATTCAAATCCAGAAAATCGCTTTGCTTATCGCCATCTAGAAGAAGAACCTTCTTGCCCGTAGCTTTGACTAAAAGCGCTGCTGTATAAAGCGCATAACCATATCCTGAGCAAGCGGCAAGGAGGTCGAGCGTTATCGCGTCTTTGGGGAACTTAAGCTCCGCAGCGATTTGTGCGGAGTTATTCGGCATCCTTTTTTCCTGAGTGAACGAGACAGAAATAAGCGCGCTGAAATCGGAGAACTCGATACCAAGCTTCTTGGCGGCGGAGATTTGAAGTGACGCGGAAGTATCTTTTTCTCCCGCACGCCTTAATGTCTTAAAGCCGATCACGTCTTTCGACGACGACGGATTCTCGACCTCTCGCTCGCCTAGATGGCTAGCGATGGACGAGATTTTGACGCCGTCTATCGAAAGGATTCGCATTTACGCGCGAACGATCGCCTTGCGCGCTTCGGCAAGATCCGAAAACTCACCCGCCGTAATCATTTGAACGATGAGGTTTCCGAGCGCAGTTCCTTCAGTCGGACCCGCAAAGACTTCAAGCCCGGTCATGCGTCCGGTAAGTTCATTAAGGTAACCATCCTTCGAACCACCTCCGACAATATTGATCGACGTATACGCCTTCTCGGTGACTTTCGAAAGATTGATAATCGCCTTCGCATAACAATGCGCGAGCGATTTGTAAACGAGCGCCATGAGCTCCCCGATAGTCGAAGGTTTAGCATCTCCCGCCGCCGCAAGAACTTCGGCGATCATCGACTTCGGGCTCAAGAATCTTTCATCATTGACATCAATAACGTTTTTGACCCCATCATCCGCCGCGCGCGCTAGCGTTTCGAGCTCGGTAAAAGAATACTCCTTGCCCTTCTCGTGATCCTTGAGCGACTTAAGCGCTTCCTCCGTTTCTGTACCGTCAGTGCCTTCGACGTATTTTACACCGTTAAGTTCGCGGCGAATCGATTGAATCATCCAAAGTCCCATGATGTTCTTAAGGAAGCGATAACGACCCCAAGCACCTCCTTCATTCGTGAAGTTCGCCTCGCGCGCGACCTCGTTCGTGATCGCTCGGTCATTCTCGACGCCAAGCAAGGACCACGTTCCGCTCGAAATGTAAACAGCACGGTCATCACGCGCAGGAACAGCGAGATAAGCACTACCGGTGTCGTGCAAGGCGGGAAGAACGACCTTAACTCCCTTATAGTCGCCGACGCAAGCGCCGGGCATCTCGAGGTGACCGAAGATTTTTTTCGGGAGTCCAAGCTTTTCGATAAGTTCCAAGTCCCACGTCTTCGCCTCGGCATTCAAAAGCGCCGTCGTCGAGCTTTCGGTGTAATCGTGAACGATATTACCGGTCAAGTCGAAATTGAGGTATTCGGGAATCATCAAAAGGTGCGAAGCCTTTTCAAGCGTTTCGGGCGACTCTTTCTTGAGCGCCATGAGCTGATAAATGGTGTTGTAGCTCGCTTTTTGAATGCCGGTACGCGCGTAGAGCTCGGCAAACGGAACGATTTTCTCGACTTCCGCGTCCATCCCGACAGTGCGCGCGTCGCGATACGCTACCGCGTCGCCGACAAGTTCCTTGTCCTCATCGAGAAGCACGAAGTCGACGCCCCAAGTATCGATACCGATCGATTCAATCGTGTGAGTTTCCATCGCCTTATCGATACCCGCTTTCACGTGGGAGACGAGCGAAGCGATATCCCAGCAATCATGCCCGTTCTTACGAACCTGAGAATTGACGAAACGATAGACTTCCTTAAGAACGATCTTGCCATCTTCGACCGAACCTAAGATATGACGACCCGAGGAAGCGCCGATATCAATTGCGAGGTAGTATTTCATTGATTTTCCCTTCTATCGCTTGACGAATATTTTCTTTGGCGAGCGACATCGAATCGTACTTGATCGTGATGATCCCCTCTTCGATTTTGCCTTTAAGTTCACTTGCGAGAATACCGGTTTGTTCGCTCAAAGTCTTCGTGATAAGTTCCATTTTCTCCCGATCAAGGTTCGGAATCTTTTGCGAAAACTCTTTAACGTCCTCGCGTCGACATCCGCCTAGCGCGACGAGCGCGATCAGTAAAACAAAAATAGAAATTTTAATATCCATCTCTTTACACTTATCACTTATCGTTTATCACTTGTAAGTCGCCGTCGTCGGATCGTTGTCGGGCCCGAAAGGAGACAAGTCGCGCAAGTTCTTGATTACCGGCGGAAGTTCTTTAAGGACATAATCGACTTCATCCATCGTATTGTATCTGGAAAGCGAGAATCTCACCGAACCGTGAACCGCGATAAACGGTACTCCCATAGCTCGAATGACGTGGCTCGGGTCGAGAGAGCCCGACGCACACGCGGATCCCGTCGAAATGCAAATCCCCTTGTCGGAGAGATGATACGCGATGGCTTCGCCTTCGATATATTCGAAGCTCATATTTAGCGTATTCGGGAGGCGATTCGACTTGTCGCCGTTTACACGCACATTCGGGCATGCCGCCAAGAGCCCCGCTTCGAGCTTATCGCGCATCGCCCCAACCAGAGCATATTCCGCCGCCATCGATTGGGTCGCAAGCTCGCATGCTTTCGCGAGGCCGACGATATAAGGAACGTTCTCGGTTCCTGCGCGGCGCGCATTTTCCTGATGACCACCGAGCATAAAAGGTTTAAGTTTCGTGCCCTTCTTGACGTACATAAGCCCAATGCCCTTCGGCGCATGGAATTTATGTCCCGACATCGAAAGCATATCAACAGGAACCTTCTTCACATCAACGGGAATCTTGCCCGCAACCTGCACCGCGTCAGTATGGAAAGTAGCGCCATATTCCTTGCAGATTTCGGCGATCTTCTCGATCGGGAACAAGGTTCCCGTTTCATTATTCGCCCACATGATCGAAACGAGCGCGTTCTTCGTGCCTTCAAGCTCGTTACGAAGTTGCTCGAGGTCGATTTGTCCGACGGAATTAACCGAGAGTTCGATTTCGGTGTAACCTTGGGCTTTCAAACGACGACAGGGCTGCAAAACGGCGGGATGCTCAACGGCGGTAGTGATGACCTTCGTATCGCGTCCATGATATTCCGCAAAGCCGCGAATCGCCGCGTTGTCGGATTCGGTCGCGCAAGAAGTGAAAAGGATTTCCTCGGGGCTCGCGTTAAGGAACGCGGCGACTTCTTCACGGGCTTTCTTGAGATAAGTCGAAACCTGTCCGCCGAAATTGTGCATCGAACTCGGGTTACCGTACAAGGGACCGAAAAACGGCATCATCGCCTCGAGAACTTCGGGGGCGACTTGAGTCGTGGCATTATTATCAAAATATACGATAGAATTCATTTTTGTCTCCTGATCACAACCGACTCTTGAAGTCGTCGTAACCGAATTTCTTCCAAAGGCGCGGCTCTTTTGCGCCTTTCGGGAGCAGGTAAATCGCGGGAAGCGGCATGCCGTTAAAAGTATTGTTCTTGACCATCGAGTAAATAGCCATGTCTTCGAAGATAAGTTCCTGCCCGACTTTAAGCGGCTTCAAGAACGAATATTCGCCGATGATGTCGCCTGCGAGGCAAGTCGGCCCGCCGAAGATATAAGAGTACTTCTTTTCGCCCGGCATTCCCGAGCCTTTGAGCGGCGGACGATACGGCATTTCGATAACATCCGGCATGTGACACGCGGCGGAAGTGTCGAGGATAGCGAGGGGCTTGCCGTAATCAAGAAGTTCACGTACCTTGGTGACCAAATAGCCGGCGTTCAGCGCTATCGCTTCACCCGGTTCGAGATAGACTTCGAGGTTCGGATAGCGCGTCTTGAAGGCCTTCAACGTATAAATGAGGAGCTTTAAGTCATACCCCTTCTTGGTGATATGATGACCTCCGCCGAAGTTTACCCACTTCATTCGCGGCAGAAATTCCCCGAACTTCTCCTCGAAGACTTTGAGGGTACGCTCGAAAACATCGGCACCTTGCTCGCACATCGCGTGGACATGAAGGCCATCGACGCCCTCCAAATCCGCGGCGCTTAAGTATTCGCGCGGCACTCCGAAGCGCGATGTCTTAGAGCAGGGATTGTAGAGCTCGACTTCGACTTCGCTATAGTGAGGATTGACGCGAAGTCCGATCGACGTCTTCTTCGCGTAGGGTTTGAAGAGCTTGAGCTGACTTAAGCTGTTGACGACGACGTGACCGCAGAGCTTTACGATTTCCTTAACTTCTTCTGTCGCGAAAGCGGGGTTGAAGACGTGATTCTCCTTCCCCTTCATTTCTTCTGCGCCGAGTTTCGCTTCAAAAAGCCCGCTCGCCGTCACCCCGTCCAAGTACTTCGCGATAAGCGGATAGGTGGCGTAGCACGAAAAGGCCTTTTGAGCGAGAAGAATCTTGACGCCCGCTTTCTTACGAACCGAATCAAGAACCTTGAGGTTCTTCTCAAGCTTCGCTTCGTCAATAAGGTAATAGGGCGTCTTAAGCATTTCAAGGGACCATTACGGGGTCGAAGTTTTCCTGCCAAGGAAGGCCTTGCTTATTGAGCTCTTCCATGAAGGGATCGGGGTCGAACTCTTCGACGGTGTGAACGCCCTTAGTCGTCCACTTGCCCTCGAGGAACATCTTCGCACCGATCATCGCGGGAACGCCCGTCGTGTAGCTGATCGCCTGAGAGCCGACTTCCTTGTAGCACTCCTGATGGTCACAGACGTTGTAGACGTAATAGCGCTTCGTTTCTCCGTCTTTGACGCCTTCGAAGATGCAGCCGATATTCGTCTTGCCCTTCGTTCTCGGACCCAAAGTCGCGGGATCGGGGAGAAGCGCGCGGAGGAATTCGATCGGGACGATCTTCTGACCCTTGAAGTCGACGGGGTCGATGCGGGTCATGCCGACGTTCTCAAGGCACTTGAGGTGAGTAAGATAGCTCTGCCCGAAGGTCATGAAGAAGCGGATACGCTTGATACCCTTCAAGTTGCAACCGAGCGATTCGAGCTCTTCGTGGTGAAGAAGGTACATATCCTTCGGCCCCACCTGATCGAAGACGTATTCGCGCTTGATGGCCATAGGAGCCGTCTCGACCCAATAACCCTTATCGAACGCCTTCTTATTTTCGACTGGGACTTCGGGCTTGTCTTCAGCAGGATCCGCGACCCAATAGCTTCCCTTCGCCGCGACTTCACGGATGTTGATCTCGGGATTGAAGTTGGTGGCGAAAGGATAGCCGTGATCTCCGCCATTACAATCGAGAATGTCGAGCGTATGGATTTCGTCGAAATAGTGCTTTTGGGCGTAGGCCGAGAAAACCTGGGTGACGCCGGGATCGAAGCCACAACCCAAGATTGCGGTAAGTCCCGCCTTCTCGAACTTTTCGCGGTACGCCCACTGCCAGGAATATTCGAAGTGCGCTTCGTCCGGCGGCTCGTAGTTCGCGGTATCGAGGTAGCTTACGCCCGCCTCTAAGCAAGCGTCCATAATCGCGAGATCCTGATAAGGAAGCGCGATATTCATGACGAGCGCGGGATTGAATTCCTTGATGAGCTTAACGAGCTTCGGCGTATCCATCGCGTCGATCTGCGCGGTCGTAATCTTCGTCGAAATCCCCTTCTCGTTATACCAGGGACGCGATTCGATATCGGCCTTAATCGCCTTGCAACGAGCTTCCGTGCGACTCGCGATGAGGAGTTCTCCGAAAACTTCGGGGTTACGACAGCACTTGGCCGCGACTACGCCGGCGACACCGCCCGCACCGATCATCATGACTTTTTTGCTCATAGGGCTAATAACTCCTCTCTTAAAAATTTGCATGCGAGCGCCGTCGAACGCCCCGACGTATCGAGTCCGGGATTAAGTTCGACATTATCGATAGCGACGATATTAAGTTCTCGGCAGATAAGACGCATATCTTCAACGAGTTGATTATAGGTAAACCCACCCGCTTCCTGAGTTCCCGTTCCCGGGAATTCGCTCGGATCGAGAACGTCCATATCGATGGTGAGATAGACAGGGGTCTTCGGTCCGATCTTCTTTACGACTTCCTTCAAAGTCTTGTCGGAAAAGAGTTCCGTCGTCACATGGCCGTCCTTCATGAACTGACGCTCCTCCTTCGTACCCGAGCGGATACCGAATTGGAAGATGCGGTTGTCGCCGACGAGATCGTGGCAACGACGGAGGACGCACGCGTGCGACAAGGGATTACCTAAATAATCCTCGCGAAGATCGGCATGCGCATCAAAATGAATGATTACGAGCTCGGGATGCTTCTCCAAAGTCGCTTTGACTACAGGGAGCGTGACGAGATGCTCTCCGCCCAAAAGGAACGGTCGCTTCCCATCCTTCAGAATCTGCCGCGCTCTTTTTTCGAGCATTTTAAGAGCCGGCTTCGGATCACCGAACGGAAGTTCTATATCTCCCGAATCGAAGACGTTCGTATCCTCGATCAAATCCTTGTCTTGAAGCATCGAATACGTCTCGATACCGAACGACTCCATTCGCATCGCGTTCGGTCCGAAGCGCGTTCCGGGGCGAAACGACGTCGTCGAGTCATAAGGAGCGCCGAAGATTACGGTGTCCGCTTCTTTGTAGCTCTTGTCGCAGCCGATAAATTGATTCGTTTGTGCTTTCATTTGAACGCCGCCTGTTCTTCTTCATGAAGCATATCAAGAACGTAATTCGGAAGCGCGAAAGCGCCGCGGTGAAGAGCCGTGTTGTAGTATCTCGTATTGATACGAAGCTTGTTCCACCTCGCCTCATCGAGATTTCCGATCGGATTCCACTTCTTCGACGCGAAACCGAAAAGCCAATGCCCCGAAGGATAGCTCGGGATGTGGGCCTGATAGACAGTTGAAATCGGGAATTCGAGCGTAATATGACGGTGAGCGTCACGAACCGACTTACAGTGTTCATCGTAAAACGGGCTCTCATGCTGGTTGATGAGAATACCATCGTCACGAAGCGCCTTGTAGCAAGTGCCGTAAAACTCGCGCGTGAAGAAACCTTCCGCGGGACCATACGGATCAGGCGAGTCGACGATGATGAGGTCGTATTCGCTCTTTTTTCCGCGCACGAAACGAAGTCCTTCCTCGAACCAAACGCTGACACGCTTGTCTTTGAACTTCGAGCTCGTGAAAGGAAGATGCTTCTTCGAAAGCAGAACGACGTCCTTATCGGCTTCGACGAGATCGATCGTCTCAATCGACTTGTACTTGCAAAGTTCACGCACAGTTCCGCCGTCGCCTCCTCCGATAACGAGGACGTTCTTGACGCGCGGGTGCACAGCCATCGGGACATGCGCGAGCATTTCGTGATAGATGAACTCGTCGCGCTCCGTGATCATGATACCGCCGTCCAAGCAAAGAACTCGCCCATAGGCAGGAGTATCCAAAATATCGATACGCTGAACTTTCGACTTCTTCGACGCGATCTGCTCCGTTACCTTCATCGAGAAGCGGACGTTTCGCGTATGTTCGTCGGTATACCACAAATCGGTAAGATTGTTGCCGGTCATAGCTGAAAATCCTTTACGCGAGAACGTTAACGTATTCGAGCGACATATCCTCGGTACCGGTCATGAAGCAGCCCTTCGCCTTGGCGAAGAGAATATGCTCGAGGACGTCGGCCGTGATTCGTTCACCGGGAGCGACGATCGGAATACCGGGCGGATAGCTCATGACGAACTCACCCGCGATAAAGCCCTTCGACTTCTCAAGCTTGACGCGGCGCTTTTTCGCGTAGAACGCGGTCTGCGGCGCCATAGCGATATCAGGGTTGATATATTCGTGGTCGAAGAGGCCGATCGGGGACTTTTCGCGCTTACGCTTGATTTCTTCGAGAGCCGAGATAAGGCGGTCGATATCCATCATGCGGTCACCACACGAGATGATCGCGAGGAGGTTACCGATATCACCGAACTCGATCTGAATGCCGTAGTCATCGCGGAGATAGTCGTAAACTTCGATGCCCGCAAGCCCGATATCCCGCGTATGAACGGAGAGCTTCGTGCGGTCGAAGGCAAAGACGGTATCGCCATTGATAAGCTCCGGGCCGAACGCGTAGTAGCCGCCCAAGTCGTTGATTTCTTCGCGCGCATAATCGGCGAATTCAATCGTCTTCTGATACATATCGCGGCCCTTGAAAAAGAGGTTCTTACGCGCGATATCGAGCGACGAAAGAAGAAGATACGAAGCGGAGGTCGACTGAGTAAGCGTGATGACCTGACGAACATAGTCGGGGTTCACCGGCTTACGCGTCAAGAGTACCGAACTCTGCGTTAAGGAGCCGCCCGTCTTGTGAATCGACGCCGCTGCCATATCGCACCCGCAAGCCATCGCCGAAACTGGGAGCTCTTCATGGAAATAGAAGTGAGTACCATGCGCTTCGTCCGCGAGAACGCGCATCCCCGCCGCGTGAGCGAGCTTCACGATCTCCTTCAAGTTCGAGCAAATTCCGTAATAGGTCGGATTGTTGACTAAAATCGCCTTGGCGTTCGGATGCTCTTTAATGGTGCGCTTGACGTCCTCGACCGACATGCCTAAAGGAATGCCGAGACGCTTATCGATGCCGGGATTGATGTAGACCGGGATCGCGCCGCAAACGACGAGCGCATTGATGGCGCTACGATGGACATTACGCGGGAGAATGATTTCGTCGCCCGTCGTCACGCTCGCCATGATCATCGCCTGCACCGCGCTCGTCGTACCGTTCACCATGAAGAACGCGTCATCGGCGCCGAAAGCTTCCGCACAAAGTTCCTGAGCTTCTTTGATTACCGAAACGGGGTGCCCGAGGTTATCGAGCGGCTTCATGGAATTCACATCCATCGCCATCGCGCGTTCACCGAGATATTCGGTAAGTTCCGGGTTGCCACGACCCGATTTGTGAGCGGGGACATCGAAGTGCGCCAGACGATTGATGCGCTGTGCATCAAGAGCGTCCGCCAAAGGAGTGCCCTTCTGGCGCTGAGCTTTAATATCACCTGCTCGGGCAGGTACGGTTCTTGCCATCTACTGACTATCCCTTTACTTAAGAGAAGTTAATAATAGCCCGAATTCCATACTCCCCAAGGAGCAGTTCAAGGACAATGTAAAGTTTATCATATTTACCCCCGAAACGCAAGGGCAAATTGAGCTATCAAATGCAAATCGCAACGGCGAGTCCGGCGAGAATGCAATACACACCGAAAAGCCAAAACCACTTCGAAGAAAGCGACTTAACGAGTAGCTTTAAGGAGAGATAACCGACGACGGCGGCGAGAATCGAGCCATAAATCGTAAGCGCCCAAGAAATCTCCGAGTCAGAACCGAGCGGAACGGCAGGACCATCAATCGAAACCGCTTCTTTCGTCTCATCAAACGACTTTAGGACTTCCAAAAGCGCCGCGCCGACGATGAGCGGCGCCGACATCAAAAACGAGAACTCCGCACTCTTCTCGGGCCTGACTCCCGCCGCCCTTGCCCCGACCAAAGTCATGCCCGAACGCGAAACGCCGGGAATCAAAGCAAGAGCTTGAGCAAGTCCCATTTTGATTGCCGCGCCGAAGCCGATTTCCTTATTGCCCGACTTCATCGAACGCGTCAAGATGATAATAAAACCCGTGAAGACCAAGGCTACCCCGACCAGACGCGGGTCTTCGAACGCCCCTTCCAAGGAATCCTTGAATATTAAGGCGACAATGATCGCGGGGATACCCGAAACGATGATTTTGAAGACGTATTTCCAATCGAATTCCTTCAAAATTCGCCAAATTACCATCCAATAAAACGCGCAAATGCTTACCAGCGTGCCGAGATGGAGGAATATATCAAGACGCATCCCGGGAGTATTGATTCCGAGGAAATGCTGGCCTAAGACGAGGTGACCCGAAGAGGAAATCGGCAGAAACTCGGCAACGCCCTGAAGAATCGAAAGAATCGTGACTTCAATCATGACTTGACCTCGCTATCACCCGTCGTTTCATAGGGACGAATTCTTAGGGTCGCCCCGATTCCTTCGGCAATTTCGCGGCACTTTCCCTGCTTTTCCTTTGAAGTTATGGGCTCATCAACTATCGTCATCACCACTTTGGGGACGGCCTTAACGGCGTCCTTGGCGAACTTAATGATCGCCTTGTAGCTTTCAAGGCCGAACTTCGGATGACAAACGTTATTATACTCTTCTTCATTATCGGTATTAAGCGAAATCGAGATAGTGTCGACCTTACCCTTAAAATCCGCCGCGGTCGAGCGGCCCCAGATAAGGTCCGCTAGTCCGTTCGTATTGACGCGAATCTTAAGCTCCGGGTGCTTTTCCCGAATATACGCGGCAACTTTAAGAAGGTCTTCAAGTCTCTCGGTCGGCTCGCCGTACCCACAGAAGATTACCTCTGTAATCTTTGTGCCCTCTGCGGCTAAATTCTTTTCCAAAGACTCGATCACCTCTTCTACCGTCGGTTCGCGTTCGAGCCAAAGAGAATCCGTCCCGTAAACACCTGACGCATTATTGCGAAGGCAAAAGTCACAGCTGCAAGGGCAGCGGTTCGTTAAATTGACGTAAAGTCCCGTCTTTAAAGGATAAGTTATGAGCATAAAATCGGTAAGGTTTCTTCTATCGGGAGCCCGTCGGTCGTCGGAATCCCCATTTCTTCAGCTTTTTTGACCGAGGTTACCACGAAATCTGCGGCAGTTTTGACGGCTTCGATAAGCGTTTCACCTTGTAAAAGCGCGCCCAAAATGACCGAGGAAAAGACATCGCCAGTCCCGCTTCGATCGGGCCCGACCTTCGTTTCTTCGATTTTCGCCTTCTCGCCTTCCTTCGTGACGACGAAGTTAAGTAATTTATCGCCGCGCGAAATCCCGGAAATGACGACTCCTCGCTTCCCTTCGCTTAGACGCGAAGCTAAAGCGAAAAGCTCCTCATCGCTCGCTTCCGGCTTATAGGGAACTCCTAGAAGAATCGACGCTTCGGTCAAATTCGGGGTAAGATAATCGGCGACGTCGACGAGTGCGCGAAGTCCTTCGGCGACTTCCGTCTTGAAAGTGCGATAAAGTTTCCCGTAATCTCCCATCACCGGATCGACGAGCACTTTCGTCTCCGGCGTCTTGAAAGCGGCGATAAAGCGCTTTACATAGTCAAGCTGCTTAAGTGAGGCGAGAAAACCCGACTGAATCGCGCTGAAGGAAATGCCCGTTGCTTTCCAATCGGCGATATAACGATCCATCTCGGCGGTAAAGTCGTAGAAGGACGAATGCTCAAAGCCCGTATGATTCGTGAAAAGCGCGGTCGGGACCGAGCAACACTGCACCTTCATCGCGGCAAGAATCGGAATCGAGACCGCGAGCGAGCACCGCCCGAAACTCGAGAAATCGTTGATTACCGCGGCCTTTTTTTGGCGATTATGATCGACGTTAGATAACACCTAAAAGATCCTTAAGTGCCGCGATTTGGTGTCCATGCCCAATAGCGGTCAATCTGTCACCGATACGAAATTCGAATTCCGGACCGATATTGCGGATAATGACGCCCTCTCGCATGACGGCGACAATCGAAGCTCCCGTCTTCGCGCGGATATTGAGGGTTACGACCGTACCTCCAACTGCGGGCGAGTTATCTCCCAACGTAAGACGATGGATCGAATCCTCGGGAACCGAGAAGTTAAGCTCTTTCGGCCTCGCCGCGAGACGTTCGTCAGTAGAGAGGGCTTCATTTAAGCGGCGGGTCGCGCGGTGAGTCGCCTTCACGAAAAGACGCCAACCGAAGGCGAGAATCGTAAGCATTATCGCCGACATGATACCCTTCGCAACGGGAGACGCAGGAGCCAAATTGACATTCAGCATGAAAATCTGAAGGAAATAGAGAATAACGATGATAACGATTGAAATATGGATATTTATCTGTCTCGCTGCTGCGCGCCACTGCTCCGTGCCCGCGCCGAACATCACGTCGCCGAACGCCTTGCCTAAGAGTCGCGCAATCTTCACGGTCGGCGCGAGCAAGACGAGGAAGAACACGTTCGCTCCGAAGCAAAAGAGAATCGAATCCCACTTTTCAAAGAGTTTCGAGAAACGCGAGAAATCGACGGCGACGAGCATCGTTGCCGCAATCGAAACCGAGAGATTCATGATGAAGATAAGAACGAGTTCCGCAATCGAGCGACGCACGACCTTTCTTACCCCTTTCGGACGACGCGCGGCATGAAGACGCTCGAGACCGTTATGATAAGTTTCGACGAACTTACGGAAACGCTCGGGGGAGCGTGATTCGAGGAAATTCGAGACGGGCTCGGAAAAGCGAATCATCATCGGGTTCATGATCGTCGTTAAAAGCGAAACTCCGACCACGATTTGGTACATAGGGCTCGCCGTATCACCCGTAATCGTGATATAAAGAAGCGCGACCATGTAAGCGAATTCGCCGATTTGAGCGAGGGAAAATCCGGTCTGCACCGCGTTCTTGATTTCGGAGCCCGCCATCAAAGAAGCGAAAGTGATGTTGAAGAGCTTTCCGAACATCACGACCAAAGAAAGGACGAGAATCGGTAGCCAATTTTCAAGACACGCGTTCACGTCGACCAAAAGACCGATGGTAACGAAGAAAACCGCCGCGAACATCGAACGGAACGGCTCGACCAAAGTCTTGATGCGCTCTCTTACATCGCAGGAAGCTCCGAAAATGCCGACCAAAAAGGCGCCCATCGCGAGCGAGTAATCGAGCTTGAAAGCGATGAACGTAACCAAAAAGCAGCACCCTAGAAGCGTCAAGATAAGCTCTTCATCATCGTGATGCTTCGCGACCGAGTTAAGTAAGCGCGGGACGAGCACGAGCCCGAAGGTCAGGGTCGCGAGCATGAAAATGACGAGTCCGCCCATCGAAAAGCCGACTTCTCCGACGCTCATACCCTGGCCCGAGGCGACGCCGGTGATAAGCGCGATAATGCCGACCGTGACGATATCTTCGCAGACCGAAGTTCCGATCACGTACTTTACGAACGGGCGCTTCGACCACTTCATTTCATCGAGAATCTTGGCTAAGAGCGTCGTCGACGAGTCGCAAATCGCCGCGCCCAAAAAGAGCGAAGGAACGGTGTCCCACCCTAAAAAGCGCGTTCCGACCGTATAGCCGAGCCAGGTCATGACGATAGTATCGAAAAGCGCCGCCGGGAGCGCGACATCTTTTATTTTCTTCATCGACGAGGTCGAAAACTCGAGCCCCAAGATGAACATAAGGAAAATGATGCCGAGCTGGCCGATCGTTTGAACGGAGCTCTCGTCCACCAAAAGCGAAGCGCCCCAAGTATGTTTACTTAAGGCGACACCCGCTAAAATATAGCCGATAACTTTCGGCCATTTGAGCTTTGAAAACAGGACCGAAACGAGACCTGCGACGGCCATAAGCATCGCGAGGTCTTGAATAAACGCGCTTTCGGTCATTTACCCGCTTTACGAGGCTTGAGAACCTTACGATGAATGCGGAACTTACCGGAGGTATCGGCGTTCGACTGACCCTTCAAAACCATCGCCGTAAGCTTGCCCGCGTACTGGCGCTCGATTTCGACTTCGAACGGCGCCTTCACTTCCTTGTACACTTCATCCTTGTACATGAGCTGAATCGTCTGAACGCGAATCGGGTCATTGCCGCTATCGGGAACAAGTTCGATCGTATACTTGCCGGGACGACGGAACGCGTAGCCGACGCCGAACTTGACGGTATGATCGAGCTTTCCGACCGGGAAATCACCCTTCTTCCAACCCCAGTAGGTCGAAAGCGCGGGGCGGCCCATGATATTAAGCCAACCGAGAGCGCATGTTCCCCAAAGTGTATTCTCTTCGATGTCGGAAATCTTCTCGAGCATCTTGAGCATTTCTTCCTTCTTCGCGGGATTTTCGCGATGAAGCGCGAATTTAGCCATGAGAAGCGACTGCTGCTGTTCGAGCGTCAAATGCTTACGATTCTTACGATAGAGACTTTCTATCCAGCGGTCACCTTCGTCGAACTGCTTGCGCTCGCGATACTGATTCGCCTTGATGACATATTCGAGCCCGTCGCGCTTGGCGCCGCGGTCGAGCTCAGTACCGAAGGTGTAGTGCCAAACCCAACCGGATTGATCCTGCGGGTCGAGCTTTTGAAGCTTCTCGTAAATGTCGCTGTAGAATCCCTGCTTCGTCACGTTAGCAGGGCCTCCGACGAACTTCTCGAGCGCATTCAAAAGCTGACCGCAACCTTCGGCATCATCGGTGCCGATTTTCTTTTCGATCTCTTCGCGGCGCTTGTTGACCTTGTCGATCTGACCGAAGAGCCATTTGGGCGTCGCGTTGTAGGGAACCGATTCAATCATGCAGAAGCAGCGATTCTTGTCATCGAGAACATAAATTACCGGCAGCTTTCGGCTGCAGATATTTCCGTTCGGATCGAACTTGTCGCCGGGGCTATCCACGAGATCGACCGTATATTTACCGGCGGTAAGACGCTTGAACTCCGGAGAGGTCACGGTCTTCTTGACGTCGCGACCGGCGCGGCTCCAGTTCTCGCCATATACGAGACGAATCTTACAAGCACCGAAGGCCGTGACCGTAGTCACGACCGTCAGTGCGAGGATAGCTATACGCTTCAGCATGAATTGCCTCCTCTTTAGAGGGGTTAAGAATTACTTGGTGATCTTACGACCCTGGACGCCCGCGGCAGTCGCGGCGCCTTCACGCGCTTTTTCGCGAGGACGGAGCGAACGGACGGCCTCGCCAGCCTTCCACATTTCGCTGTCGTGCATTTCCTGAAGCTTGGCGGCCATGAATTCCTTGTAGTCGGGGCGGCCGGTGTCACGAATGACTTCCTTCGCTTCCTGCATCTTCTTCGTCGAAGCGTAGAGCTTCTTGAAGACGGGCTCAGTGGCCTTACGGAAGTAAGGACGCCACTTGAGAGCGCCGTGCTGCGCGGTCTGCGAGCAGTTCGAGTACATCCAGTCCATGCCGTTTTCGTCGACGAGACGGGCGAGCGACTGAGTGAGCTCTTCGCAAGTTTCGTTGAACGCTTCCGAGGGGCTGTGGCCGTTCGCGCGGAGAGTATAGTACTGAGCTTCCATGACGCCGCAGAGAGCGCCCATCAAAATGCCGCGTTCACCGACGAGGTCGGAGGTGACTTCGTTTTCGAACGTCGTGGGGAAGAGATAGCCCGAACCGAGCGCGATGCCGATAGCGAGCGTGAGCTCGAGAGCCTTGCCCGTAGCGTCCTGCGCGACCGCGAACGAAGAGTTGATGCCCGCGCCGTTAAGATAGTTACGACGAACGTTCGTGCCCGAACCCTTCGGCGCGACCATGATGACGTCGACGTCCTTCGAGGGCTTGACGCCCGTGAGCTTATTGTAAACGTACGCGAAACCGTGGGAGAAGTAAAGCGCCTTGCCGGGCGTCATGTACTTTTCGATCTGCTTCCAAACGGGACCGACGGAACCATCGGAGGTAAGCATCATGATGACGTCGCCCTTTTCGGCGGCCTCTTCGATCGAGAAAAGCGTCTTGCCGGGAACCCAGCCATCCTTGATCGCGCGCTTCCAGCTCGAGTTGGCCTTGGTGGACTTACGCTGACCGACGATGACGTTGATTCCGTTGTCGCGCATGTTGAGAGCCTGCGCCGGACCCTGAATACCATAACCAAGTACGGCAATCGTCTTGCCCTTAAGAACTTTCTGCGCCTTCTTGAGCGGGAACTCCTTGCGTGTGACGATGTCTTCTACCGTATTACCGAATTTGATCTTCATGTTTACTCCTATGTTTCTTGAGGCACATTTCCTCAATATTGAATATTATATCATTTTCCTTCCCCTCGGGTCAACAGGAAACGGCGTTCTCGCGGCAATGGTAGGGACTTAACGTCCTCGACTGCCCGATTATTTACGCGACTTGCTGTAAAAACAAAAGCACCACGCTTTATTAATCTGCCGCATCAATCTTGGCAATAAGCTCATTCGCCCAGATAATCGCCTCATCAACCGAAGGAAGAACAGGAAGATCGAGCTTTTGGTCGGTATATACCGCGTCCCAATTCTCATTCTTCACTATGGGCGTTGGCCATGGTTGCATTCTGCGATAATAAAAAAGTTGTTGGCAGACTTCCTTAGTTCGTGCATAATCAACGTCGGCCTTCGATACAATGAGTTGCAAATCGATTAGATCATGTGCGCGCTTGCTGCCTTTTTCGGATGCGCCATGAAGCTTTTGAGCAATCTGATATTCAAGCTTCATTACATTGATCGGACCTAATTCCGGTAAAACGATGAATTCAACAAGTTGAGAGATTTCACTTGGAACCGAAATCTGATCGCAAGCATCCGCCAAGCCACTTTCGTTATGCCCGACTTCAAGATCCACTACGCGCCAAGGCGTACCAAGATAGCTGAGATGGATTGCACATGGTTGCATGACATATGCAAACGGAACACCTTTAGGATTTCCTTGTTTCAAGACTATCAACTCGCCGGTAAAACCATTCCACCCTTCTTGAAGCTTATCCTTAATCGATTTAATGAAGGCATTCAAGTCCGTACGATAAGCCGTATCCAAATCTTTTGTGACTCGTGTTACCGCTCCTCCATATCGAAATTTAAGCGAGGTTCCACCCTTAACAACACCGACATCAATCATTTGCGCGACAATAGCATTTGACAGTGCTACGCTTAACTCATTCGCACGCACTGCATCATTGTTTGCAAATCGTGAGATTGCTCGATCAAGATTAGATTTGGAATTGGGAACTTTCTTCATCGCTCAAGAATCCTTTTTCGTTTGCGAGAATTGCAGCTTCAGCAACTCGATCTGCTTCAATAGCGCCTTCTTCCAACGCAGTGCGAAGCGCGTCGACCAATTTTTGGCAACAGATTCGCTCATAGCTAGTGGTTTCACACGGCTTCATGTCAACGAACTTAATGCCTTTCGGAAGTTTACGCCTGACTCGTGTCTTTGCGCCGACATAAACTACCGCAGGATTAGTCGGAGCCAATTTCAGTAGCGCAATAACCGATGCGCTGCGTAAGTACGCGGAACTTCCGCAAATCGCGACAGAATGCGCATATACATCATTCTCATGAGGAATGTGATGCTTGGCCAAATACACGCCATGTCCTTTTTTGAACAAAGTGCCGCGTTGAGCCATCGCCGGAAGATAATGCTTATCGATTCCCATCTCAACAGCCTGTTGAGAGGTGATTATGCCGTAGTGATCCTCAGCGAAATCCCATAATATCTCATAAGAAGTCATGGCAATAGTATACTATAATGCTTAACTTTTGTCAATATCTGCCGCGGAAGACTATTCGGTGCGGCAGGGAATGCGCCGCGGAGTGCATGTGGACGGAGGAAGAAAGCGCCGCGGATAACCGCGGCACTTCGTGTTCCTGTTTTAGACAGGATTTACAGGACTGACAGGATTACTTTGTTGCCGAGGCCTTGATCCAAATCGGCGTATGATCGGAAGTTTCGCGATCTTCTTCGACGGTTTTGGCCTTTTTGACTTTTAAAAACGACTCATGCGCCTTATCAATCGCGATATAATCGATGCACTTGCGCGAGCCTTCACCATGATACGTGTCTTTCGAGGTATCGGAAAGAATCGTCAAGAACTCCTGCATCGCCTTCAAAACCTCAGAATCCGGCTTCGAATTCCAGTCTCCCGTCAGGATAACCGGCTTCGACTTCGCACATTCCGCGATTTTGCCGCGAACGATCTCGACCGACTGCTGCCGATACGCCGGACGCGTAAAACAGAGATGTGTCGTACCGAACCAGAAGTTTTTGAACTCACAAAGGAGCAACATGCGCGGCTCATCTCCGGGGAGCGGCTGACGAATGATCGAAAGCGGTTCCTCTTTAGCTAAGACCGCTATCCCGTATTCGCCTCCTTGAAGCGGAATGGATTTCGCGAAAGTTGCCTTCAAATTGGTCAATTTCTCAAGCTCAATCGCTTCATCAAGTCCATGCGAGCGCTTCGTATTGCGATCGACTTCCTGCACTCCGAGATAGTCGCAATTTAAGAGATTGATCGCCGCGGCAGTGCGCACGGGATCGACTTTATTGTCCATCCCGGCGCAATGCCTCACATTGTAGCTGCCGAAAACTGTCGCCAGCGTTAATATTGCAGTTGCAAACATATTACTCGAAGCTATACTTGATCTTCAAGTACTTGACCTTGTCATTTCCTGTCGGGAGCGGGACGGTGAAGCCGCCGTTCGTCTCTTTGATCGACTCATCGGCCGCTTCCGCGCCCGGCGTCGTGCCGACGAAGAGCGTACGCTTAACCGTGACGCCCGTACCGAAGCGCGGAGCGACATTATCGACGATGCGGATCGAATCGGCCTCGGTCGTCTGCTCGGACGAAACGACCGGCTTTTCAGTCGGCTCCGCAAGACCAAGGACAAACGCCTCGGCAGCGGCAACCTTCGCGTCACCTTCCTTCTCGGCGACCCACGACGCGGGAACCGTCGCATGAACGGCGTCAGTGCCCGCCTCAGCGTCCGCAGCGACGATCTCGACCGTGTCAGGATTAGCAGGCGTAATTTCCTCTTCCGTCAGATTCGGCGTCGAGACGAGAACCGCGGCAGGCGAGGTTTCCATCGTCGGGAACGTGACGATCACGTCGCCGATTGCCTTGGTCGCACCCGAGACGCCTTCGACTTCAACGATCTTTGTCGTCTGACCGTTAATCGTCATAGCCTCGAGCGCCGCCTTGGCGAGCGACGTCGCGATCACCGTACCGCCGTTGATCGTGATCGTATGACCCGTATTGACGTCGAGACCCGTCGACTTGGCGTTGTCTTCTTCAGTCGCCGCGGTGAACGCGTAGATCGTACCGCCGTTGATGATGATATCACCGTTCGCGTCGATACCGTCGTTGCCCGTCGAGTGGCAGATGAACGTACCGCCGTTGATCGTGATATCGCCATCGGCCTGGATGCAGTCATCAGACGCGGTAATCGTGTACGAGCCGTCCGCAAAGACGAGGTCGCCCGAGCTCTTGATCGCCGTCTTCACGCCGGAGACATCGAGCGTACCCGTAATCGTAACCGTACCTTCGCCCGAGATCTTGAGCGTCGAGGACGACTTATAGGTCGGGTTATCGAGCGTGAGCGTCATATCCTCGGCCGCGCGGACGTACAGATCCTTACTGAGGTAGTCACCCTTAACCGTAACGTCTCCTCCGTTCCAGACCTGCTTCCACTTGTCCTCGGAGTATTCGAGGAACGCGCCCTTACCATACGCCATCGGATAATCCTTTTGGGTCACCTTGAGTGTCTGGTAGTTGATGCCGTACTTGTCGTAGAGCTTGATGTTGAGCTTGTTGCTCTGAATCCTATCCCAGCCCTTCGACGCCCAATCCGCCTTATTAAACTTCTTCGAGGCGCCGGCTGCGAGCGAACCGACTTTGCTCTTCGAGTCGAAGGTAATATGGCAGTGACCGTCAGCTTCGGTCGATTTCGCATCATCCTTCAAGATGCAGACGGTCATACCCTCGAGATTGACAGCGGCGTCGCCGATGTTCTTAAGCGTGAACCATTCACCCGTATCGCCATCACCGGTCGTATTGCCGTAGATCGAGTCGAAGCGAATCGACGTCTCCTGATCGGTCGCCTCTCCGAGGATGCGGAGGCCCGTGTTCGTACGAACGACGATTGCATCAACATCCGCATTGGCAGTGCCGTTACCGATGATGATCTGATCGTGGAGGTCGCTGCCGAGCGAGGCAACCGTCGCCTTACGATCGGCCGTGATGTAGAGGAGACCCGGATTCTCGTCCGTACCCTGGTCGATAACCGTACCGGCCGGGAAGACGAACGCGATGCGCCCGGCAACCGCCCAGCCGCTCACGTCAACCGTTTCGTTGTTCTTGTTCTTAAGAACGACGGCCTGATGCGCGTCATCCCACTCGACCGCGAAGTTGCTCTTCAAGGTATCGATCGACGACTGCGCAGCCGGAATACCGGCGGACTTATATTCGCCGTAGCCAACCGGGAACTCCTCCGTCGCGCTCGCGGCAGCGTGCGTGACGTAGAGATGCGTACGACGCGGCTGGATGTAATCCGTCCAGATCCACTCGAGGCCCTCTTCAGCCGTCCAGCCATCTTCCTCATGACCGAAGACCCAGAGTTCCTGCGCCGAGGTTTCGTAGTTCGTCCAGATTGCGCGATCCTTCGCGGCAACCTTCGAGTAACGCGCTACCATCTCCTTGGCGCGCTGATAGATCGGCGTACCGTTCTTGTCGGCGCTTTCGCCGCCGAATTCGGCGTCCATGAGCGTACGGAGACGACGGAGGTAGAGGCGACGATACTTCGCGTTCTGGAAGATCGCTTCGTAGCAGCGGTTACCCTTGTAGGGCTTACGCGCCGTCGTGCCGTTGTTCGCCGCGCTGTACGGCGCGCCACCCGAATAGTGGACCATGATATGGAGGCCGCCATAGAGCGGGTGCGCCTTGAAGTGGTCGTAGTTCGCGCAGTTCTTACCGGCGTTGGCCATCTGCGTGGCCATGACGGTATCGTCGCTCTTGTGCCACTGACCGAAGCTCTGGTTCATATCGTAGGCGAGCGGCATCCACGTGCCCGTACCGTTGACATCGTAGTAACCCGAAAGGTTCGCCCAAACATCGTCCGTTTCACCCGTAATCTTGGTGAGCGCGATGTAGTTGAGCCACGCCGGGAGATCGAAGTCGGTCGTAACGACCTTCGTGAGCTCGGCCGAGAACTCGGTCTCGAATTCGCTATCCGCCGTCGGAGTCGGATTGCCTTCGGTATGACCTTCGCTGATCAACTCACAGGCCTCCATCTTGCGGCAGAACGCGTCGAGGACACCGTTATCGGAGATGACGCCGTCATCCGGGGTCTTCTTCTCGATGCCGCCCGAAACCGGCGTAAGGCCGGGATTGAACGAACCGATGTTCTTATAGCCGTAGCCCTTGCCGTCGAGACCATAGAAGTCTTCGATGAGCTCGTCGCTAAAGCGCTCGGTATGGAACGCGAGCTGATAGAACGCGCCGTTCAAGTTAAGACGGACGGGATAATGGAACGGAGCCGGCGAACCGTTATCGTTCAAGACCTTGAACGAGAGCTCCTGGCGGACAAACGCCGGATCGGCGTATTCGGCCGTGAGCGAGCTCTTACGGCACTCGATCGTCAAGCCCGAGACGGAGTCCTTACCCTTGAACGGCTGCGCCTTCGCAAACTTAAGGCCGTGGGCCTTCTTCGTGAACTTGCCGGTCGTGTTGCCGCGGCGATCGATACGAACCGCATCGTAGTACATGCCCGTGTCGTTATCGTAGATACCGACATACGCGCCGTAGGGGAAGTTCGGATTGGCCTTGTACGCCGCCGCATCCGCGTCAATGTTCATGAGCGGATCGGTCGAAGGACGATTCGACGAGCCGGGCGTATCCGCAACACCTTCGGGAGCGAAGATATGGAGCGTCGTGATGCCGCCGTCGGTCTGATCCTCGGTCGGTTCGATGATCGTACCGTACCACTTAAAGCCGTCCTCGGGATTGTTGAAGCTCGGGGAGCGCCATTCGTTGTTCGCTCCGTCCGTAATCTTGACGGCGAACTTGACGACCTGACCGGCCTCGGTCAGCGCCGACGCGGGAATCGCACCCGTGTAGAGCCAGCCCTTCGCCGCATCCTTTTCGGCGCTCTTCGTCATCGGCTCTTCGACAGTGACGGGATCCGCGAAGCCGATCTGATAGATGAGCTGAACCTTGGTAATCGAGTTCGCCTCGTTCTCCTCAACGCCATAGACCGGGTTGACGGGGAGCGTGACCGTGTAGTCGGTCGAGATCTGCGCCTTCGGGAACGCGATCCACGGATCGGGAGCGTCGGCAACGCCGTAGAGCGAGGTGATCTGCGGACCGACCGCAACCGCACCCGTAAAGTCAGACGCCGCACCCTTCGTCGCCGTCGTGATGTACGAGACCGTCGCGCCATTCAAGGCCGCACCGTCGTAGCAAACGGACTTGTTCTCGGGAACGTCCACGAAGTCGGATCGTAGCCATGTCGTTCTGTGAGCCAAGGAGTTGGGTTGTCCTGTTGTCTTCCTAAGACCAC
>JAZLMG010000009.1:0-57589 GCA_045598585.1 Kiritimatiellia bacterium | reverse complement strand
GAACGCCGACACAGGACCGGGAGCTTCGGAGTGAGCGTCGGGGAGCCAAGTATGGAACGGAGCGAGGCCCATTTTCGTCCCGTAACCGGAGAGCACGAAGACGAAGCCGGGAACATACCACCCGTTCATAAAGAGGAGCGTACCGAAGAGCGCGAGACCGATGCCGATTGAGCAGATGATCAAGTACTTCCACATCGCTTCCAGGCTTTCCGCCGTGTAGTGATAGCAAATCAGCGGCGCGGAGAGTAGCGTCGTCGCTTCAATGGCGACCCACATACCGGCGAGGTTCTCGATGAGGCACGCGGCACACATCGCGGCAAAAAAGAGCGGGAGAAGAATCCAATAGAGAATCGTCCGCTTCTTAAAGCCGATATAGAAAATACTGTGAACGGCACAGCCGACGAAGAGAATCGTCGTAATACCTAAAACAAGCTTACTTAAAGTCATGATCAATGCTTCCTGAAGTGAATATGCCCGCGATCTCCAAGGTGATTGAGCTTATCGATATCGATCGAAGAGAACGTGCGCGAGATATCGTAAATCGCAATACCGAGGATGAAGATCAAGACGAAGACGTCGAGGAGAATTCCGAGCTCAACCAAGAGTCCATACTCCATCGCTATCGAAGCGCCGAAGATCGAGACGCCGTTTTCGAAAACGAGGAAGCCGATTACCTGAGTGATCGCCTTACGACGCGAGATGATGAGGAAAAGCCCCGTCGCAATCGTCGTAAACGCCAAAGGAACAGCAAGACGAGTCGCGATTTCCGCTTCGATATGGCGCGCTTCACAGAAGTAGAATGACATAAGCGTGATCGCGAAGATGATAGCGACCGACTTTCCGCAACCGACGAGCGGTTCGAGCTCACGTTTCGTGTTCGTCTTCTTCATCGCGTAGGTGAGCATAATCGGCATAAGAACACCCTTTACCGCGATATTGATAAGCGTAATGCCCCAATGTTCACCGCCCGTAAAGATAAGCGGGAGTAAACCGATGAAGAAACCTTGAAGCGCCACCGCTCGAATCAACGTCCCGAAACGCGAAGAGCCGGCGAGACGGAGGTTGATAATCACCAGCGAGGCGAGAATGATGTCAGCTAAAATATTCATTTCGTCATAATCTCCATAACGAGCGCAAGCACGGCCATAGCTGCCGCGCCGCCTAAGATATAAGGAGTACGTTTGAAGCGCATACGGGCCATCGAGCTTTCAATCGCGCCGATAATCGGGCCACAAGCGAGAATCGCGAGGAAGTGCCAGGCGTGATGGACGCTTGAAGGAATCAGAAGCTCGACGAAGAACGCCGCGAAGAGCCAAAGCTTAAGCGCCGCGCCATAGAAGATAAAGGCGAGATCGGGACCCGAGTTATCGAGAATCATCGCTTCATGAATCATCGTAAGCTCGAGGTGGGTCTCGGGATCGTCGAACGGAACGCGGCAGTTTTCGGAGAGAAGAACGATTCCCCAAGCGCCGGCCGCCAAGAGAAGCGGAACTGCCGCAGCAAGTTCTTCGCTCCATTCGGCGGTAAGCATCCCCGAAAGCGACGAAGAGCCGGTCATCAGCGCGAGGAACGCGAGACATGCGAACACAATCGCTTCGACAATCGCCGAGAACTGCACTTCTCGCGCCGAACCCATATCGGGAAACGCACTCGCAACATCACGCGCCGAAAGGACGGTAAAGAAGCGCGCTACACCGAGGAGATAGAAGAACACTATCGCGTCGCCCGAAAAACCGACGAACGGCTTCATTCCGCCGATCGGGAGCATGACTCCGGCAGCGATTATCGCGGTAAGCGAGATAATCGGCGCCAAATCGAAGACCCAAGTCGAGCTCGAAGAGCGGACAGTCGACTTCTTTAGGAGCTTCAACAAGTCGTAGTAGAGCTGAAAAACACTCGCCCCTTTTCGACCGGCGAAAAACGCTTTCGTTTTGTTGACGAGGCCGATAAGTAAGGGCGCCAAGAGTAAGGTGATAAGCAAATTCATTTTAGAAAGCCCCCCAAATCAAAAGCGCGGCGATTGCGAGAATCATCACGAGGACGTAGAAATGCAAAGAGCCGGACTGGAAGAGATGGAATAACTGCATCGCACGCGCGGAAAGATGGAAAACGGGGTTCCAGCCGCGCGAAAGGACGATATCGTCGGTTTCGGTCGCTATCGCCTCTTCCTTCGGGAAGAGTTCCTTCGTCGACTTGACGTGAGTGCGAGGACGAAGAACGGCCTTGAACGTATCGGCAAGCGGCTGGGAGAACGCGGTTCCCGTCCAAGCCATACGCGCAGTCGGCGCTTCATAGCCGCAATCCCACGTAAGCTGACGCGGCTTCGTGTTGCCGCACGGACAAAGGAAGCGGCGGAAGAGCCACAAAGGAGCGATCATCAAAACCGCAGGGATAAGCATAATCGCTACGGGGATAAAGAGGATAAGTTGCGCGGCAATCATGCACTTCGGCGTTTCCTTGATCTCGCTCTGATCCCCTCTCGCTTCGCCGAGGAAAGTCGCGGAAACGATCTTCGCATAAGCTGCCGCAGCGATTCCGCCCGTAAGCGACATCACGATCAGGACGACCGCCGCAGGAATAACGAGGACGCTCTGAGAAAGCGCGTAAATTGCCGCGATATAGATGCAAAGTTCGCTCAAAAACGCGGGAAGCGGAGGAAGCGCCGCGAGACCAAACGCGTTAAGCGTAAACAAGGTTCCCGTCCAAGGCATCTTCTTCATGAGCCCCCCGAGCTTATCGGCATCGAGCGTTCCCGTCATGCGAAGAACCGAACCCGCGCCCAAGAAGAGACCGCCCTTCAGAAACGCGTGGTTCACAATATGAAGTGCTGCCCCCAAAGCCGCAAGCGTGAAAATACCATCTACTACCGACGCCTTTCCGTCGAGTGTCAAGAGGTCACCTTGTGTGTACGTGAATGCCGCGAGACCTAAGCCCAGCGCGATAATGCCCATATTTTCGACGGACGAGAACGCGAGGAGCTTCTTGATGTTGCGTTGGGGTAAGGCGAAAAGAATTCCGCCCAATGCAGCGAGCGAACCGAGAACGAGCATCGTCCAAGCAAAATAAGGCGCAATAACCTTCGGTTCGCAGGTGACTGAAGTCCAAAAGACGAGTCCGAAGAAACCTAACGGAATCATCGCGCCGGACATGACGGCCGAAGCGGGAGCGGGAGCTGCGGGATGGGCTTCCGGGAGCCAGACGTGGAATGGCGGAAAGCCGATCTTAAGGCCGAAGCCGCAAAGGAGCAGGAAGAAAATCACGACTTGACTTACATCGGGTCTAAATGAAAACGCACCGGCGAGGATAAGGAAAACCGCTCCCGCGTGGCAGGAGAGGAGGTAAATCCAAGTCGCCTTCTTCGATTCTTTCGACTCGCTTTCGAAACCGACGAGACCCGAAGAAAAGAGCCCCATCGATTCCCAAGCGAGAATAAACGCGATCATCGTCATGACCTTGTCGCCAAGGAGAGTCGAGCCGACAACCGCGCACATCGAGACCAAAGTCCCGAGCAGGTAGAAGTAAAACCAGCCCTGACGCTTTTTACCGTCTCCATGCAAATAACCTGTCGCATGAATGAGAGCAGCCGATCCTACTAACAGGATCGGCAGGAGGAACAAAATAGTTATCGCTATCATATTAGAAGTTTACAGTAATACCTACGCTGCCCCATGCAGCATCTTTCATTGTTCCGATTTCGTATTTGTTGATTTCGTGAGTCACTTGATCCGCCATATCGCGAAGATGCTCGCTCATCAAGCGGCAATAGGCGACATTAGCGAAAAGACCGAAATGTTCCGTGAGCTGCCAGTGGCCGTTAAGGCCGAGAGTAAGCGAGCCCCAGCTACCGTGAACCGGCCCCTTTGCGCTATGCGCTGTCGGGAAGCACCAGACGTATTCTTTCGAACGAAGCACGGTTTCCACATAGGGAGTAATCTTAACCGTATCAGAGAGCGCGATTTCCTTCTTAAGGCCAAACTTCCAGAGGTCCGCATCATAGACGAGGTATTCGTGACGCCATTCGACGAACGGGATAACGTACGGGTTTTGGAAGCCGACATAGTGAATCCATTCAAGTGAAGTCGGGATCGCCGGGATATATGGAGGACAAGTTCCGTTGCGATGCTTGTGGTCGATGCGCCTCGTCGGGTAGATGTACCAGTTGAAGGTCGAACGATAGTTGAGACCGTAGAGGTGGTCTTCATCGAAGAAGAACGTCTTGTCCCAGTGGACATTCGGATCCATTTCGTTGAACCAACGCGACATGATCTGGTGATGATGGTGGCCTAAGTCGGAGTTGGTAATCAAGCCGAAACCGAAGAAGCCGAGATCGAACGGGAGGAAGCAGTTGATTTCGCTATAGCCCTGGATAACCGGATCGCGCGAGACGACCGAGCCTAGAATCTGATAGCTACTGTTAACGCCATACGCGGCAAAAGCGAAGATCGGGAGCCCCTCGGGATGATCTTCATGGACCGCCTCTTTATCTTCAAAGAGCTTCTCGTTCGCAACACGCGCGGAGATGTCGGCCATGGCTTGAAAAGCCAAGGTCAAGGTCAAGGTGAAGGCCAAGAGTTTCTTCATCATTTTACTCCTTAGGGTTTGATTTCGATGATGAGGATGCCATTTTCGGCATCATCAAGCGAATAGTCGCTGCCGTTAATCGTGACCTTTTCGGTCGCAATTCCGTCTTCATCGAGGCCGCTAATCGTTCTAACCTTCGCGCCCTTGTATTCGCGGATTACGACCTTGACGCCCTTCTTGACCGAGATCAAGTCGGAGCGAATCGGGGTAAGGCCGTTCACGATAGTCGTCGTAAGGCTACCACCTCCGACATATCCAGCCTCAGGGGTATACGTAACCGTAATCGTCGTTCCGGAATCGACGGTAATCGAGCCATTCTGGACAACGAGGGGCTTACCGTTAGCGGTAACCAAATAGCTCGTATTGTCGACATCGGGAATCGAAATCGTAACTTCATGACCGACGAGCACGAGCTGTCCATTGGACTGTAGCTTGAGTTCAAACGATCCCGAAGCATCAACCAGATTGAACTTGGGAACTTGAGTTCCGGCGGGGATACCCGCGAGGACTACCGAGCCGTTTTTTGCGCCCTTGATATTGATGATCTCGGGGAGCGTAACCCCCGCACCGAGCGTCAAGTTACCCTCGGAGATATCGATAATCGAGGTCGAGCCGAAGGTCGTCGCCGAACCGAGCGTACCCGAACCCTTAATGGTGCCGTTAATCGTAATACCATTGGCCGCAGTCCATGTCTTACCGGCACCGATCATCGTCGAATAACCGTTCTGAACGATGATCATGTTATTATTCAACCCACTGATAGTATCACCAAATACGATACTTTTAGTTGTTGTCATAGTAATCGAGCCATAGAACTCACTACCATCCTTAACAATGGATTTCTGCGAGGAACCACCTGCCGTCGCAATCGTACCTCCTCCAATAATCTTACCGAAAAGCAAGTTCGCACCGGAAGAACCATTGTTAATCGTTAACGCAGGAGTTGCTCCGTTATCAATCAGCTCTATTGTCGATAAGTAAGCTTCGTTGGTTACGAACCAACCGTTCACTCCGTTCATGCGCACAATGGAATTGGCATTACCGTAGTTATTCGGGTTAACACTCGCAAGTCCCGTACCGGTAAACGCGAGAACATAAGTTCCCGACCAGCTTTCGACAGGAGCGGGAGTAGATGCAAAGTCCTTAACCGAAATAAGGCCCGCGCCATCGACTTTACCCGCACCATTGACATTTAAGACCTGGACTCCTGCGGGGATATAGAGCGTTACGTTCTCTGTAAGCGAAACCGCGCCTTCCCCGACCTTCGACTTCAAGATCTTCAAGGTCGCGGCAGATTCGGCGTTAATGGTCAAGGTCGCTCCCGCAGCGATTTCGAGCGTCGAGTCGATTACGACCGTACCTGCAATCTTCATCGCACGCGATTCGGGGAACTTATGCGTAACACCCTCGGCGGTCTTGAGCGTCGCGTCATGCGCATAAATCGACGACGCGCGAATACCTGCGAGCGAGACTACGCCCGTAATCTCAACATCTTGATCGGTCATAACCGCATGCGAAAGCGTGACGTTATCGAGCTTCAAAGCCGACTTGACTTCGAAATCACCCTCGATGTCGGAAACGATAGTAATCATCGCACCTTCCATGCCCTTGAGCTTGGAGGTTTCGATTACGTAGTTACCTTCCGCAACGAGCTTGACGTTGCCCTCGAGACGAACTTCCTTAATCGTTTCAGGGATAGCGGCATCAAAGGTAACGGTAACTTCTTTTGCCGCGCCATTAACGACCAAACGCTCGGTCGTATAGCTCGTCCAAGTGCTTACACGAGTATTGGCCGTAATCTCACTCTTTTCGACGGGAACGACCTTAAGAACGCCCTCAACCATCTTTACGATATAGTCGCCGGTTAAGGTCGGGTTGGGATCATAAACGACAATATCGTCAATATTACCACCCTCCGCTTCAAGCGCGGCATTAATCGCCTCGTTGACGTCCTTATAATCGACATCGGCGTATGTCGCAGCGACAAGATAGATGCCATCCGTCGACTTCATCGTCTTGATTTCCGCCGAGCCGTTAACCGAGGTAACGGTTATAAAGTCGGTAGTGGTAGACTTGATAACCGGCTTACCATAGTAAATATCGGTAACGAGGTTTCCAACCGTCGTTTGTGCTTTGGAATTCGTCGTGAGCGTAACGCCATTTCCAATAAGGGTGTCAATCGTAACGGTAACCGTAGGATTACCCATCTGAGTATTGAACTCACCTTCGCCGGTTAAGGTAGCAAATTGATATACCCAACCGGAATTGCCGTTATTGAGCTTGAAGTTACCCTGAAGCTTCATCGTACCTCTGATCTTCGTAGTATTGGAGAAGTACGAATTCGAGCCGGTAATGCCGTGGACAATCAAGGTGCTTTCATCGTTTACAAGCCCCGAGATATTGAAAGCGCCATTGACGGTAATTGCCGCCAGGTCGACAATGCCAGCACCAAGAAGCGAATCGATTGCAGGAATCGCGCTAGAGGTAATGTAGATGGTTCCTGAATTATCGATATTAAGCTCGCTGCCGGAGTCCTTAGTAACTGCCGCGCCGAACTTGATCGACAAGCCCTCAGGAATCGTAAGCGTGCCCGTTCCATTAAGCGTAAGGGCGCCGAAAGCGACATTGCCGGCAATGGTCGAGTTCGCCATCATATTGAGCGTGGTCGCAAGCGGCTGAACCTCATTTACCGCGCTGTTGATAAACTTGCCACCCTTGAGCTTGAGCGCCGTCGGGACAACCGCGCCGCCATTGACATCATAAATACCGCCTTCGTCGACCTGAATCGCACCGGGATTCTGACCACCGGTTAATTTCAAAGATCCACCTTCAGCGATTCTGATATCAAGGCCGGAAACGCCATTTGCCGCGGAAACTTCGCGATCGATTTCGAGCGAATCGCCAGGGAAGAGGACGGAGGTGACGCCATCCGCAAGCACCGACTTGCCGTATGCGATATCCCCATCATCATTCCAAACAACTTCACCGACTTCACGATCAATCGTGATCACGACCTCGTAACGTTTGACGCTTTCATTATATTCAAGCGTCATCGTGCGGCTCGGCAACTGACCGGGAGTAGTAATGGATATTGCCTCTTCATCGAGCTTTTCGGTTATGCCGGTTACGGGAATCACTGTACGCTCAATGATCTGATTGACATTATAGCCACTGAAATCAAAGTCAATAGCGCCATTGTTGAGAACGCCGATACCACCATGGGTGAAATCTGCCGCGCCGTATTTGACGCTCGCATAGACTCCCTCAATAATCGTATCGCCATAGTTGACGAGCGTTCCGTCACTTTCAGCGACAATTCCCAACATGCCTGCGCCGGAGATAGTCAGCGAACCAACATTGGCCTTATCGGTAATCGTAATAGTCGCGGAGACGTTCTCGTCAGGAACGGAGAGCTCGACTTCAGAATATGCCGCAGGCTTGGAGAAAGTTTCCTCCCCCTTCTTCCATGCGCCGGTTTCTTCCCAAGAATAGTTCTTATTATCGGCAAGTTCACGAGTATAGACGCCGGGAGCCATATAGCCCATTTCCTCTGCTAGCGCCTGATTCGCATACTGGCCAAGCGCGGACTTGTAGATGCGAAGCACATCGACATAAGAATCGAGCAAAACGGCGTTGCTGACACTGTTGAAAGCGTCTCTGAACTTAAGGATGCCGGTATTTCCGACGCCACCCCAAACGCCACCGATCTGGAAGCCACCATTGATAGCAACTTCTCCGAGATAGCTGCCACGAAGTTTACCATCAACATAAAGTTCCACGCTACCGGATTTGCGGATTAACGAGTAGAGATGCGCCTTGGTGTGTGCTTCCGGAATCAACACTTCAAACAGCGTAACATATTTCGCGTCGGCTGCGAGTTTAACTACCTTGACGACATTTTCCTTACCGTTGATAAGCGCAATACCACCATTCTTATTACCGAAATCGATAAAGGAACCATCTTCAAGACGCGCGAATGTACCATAGATAGCCGCGGTCCATTCCGAAGTCGAGCCGGACGCTAACTGATCGACTGCGCGATAGGCCGAAACGCCGGTATAAACAGCCTTGTTTTCGTCGGAAATCGTCTTATAGCTATTCGAGGTATTAAAGCCGGAGCCATCGAAATTCAAAGTCCCGGTATCGGTACCAATGGATGCAAGGTCGCCATTGAACTCGTAATCGATCCAGCTCTTGATGGTCATAGAGCCGTCTTCAGCGATTTCAAGCTGTTCCGGCGCGACTTCCGGAGGCGCTCCGAACTCATAAGTTCCGGTGATAATCACCTTTCCTTCGCCCGTGACAGCGAACGGCTGTCTATCGGCAACATTAAGATTTAAGTCACCGCCCATCTTGACGATAACGCCTTCCTCGATGTTCATAGTGAACACATGCTGAGGACGGAGGCGAAGATCGAAGACGATTTCGCCACCCGTTTCGCCATCCTTAAGGAAGTTAAGGACGCAACCGGCTCTGTTGAACTGGAAGGCGGAATTGTGCTCACCCGTCGTCTGCTGGCCGAGGCCAATAGCCTTCGAGCCGACATAGAAATTAACGGTTATACCTTCACGAAGCGTCCAACGAGCATAATTGGTAATCTCATCGCTCATGTCGAGCGTACCATAAACATTTATGATGGAAGTCGAATTATCATAGTCGGGCTGATCGGCATAGCCGAACGGATAGTAAGTCGTGTTCTTTCCGATATTTAAGGTACCCTTCATGCCGCGATCTGCCATACGAACCTTCGCGAAAGTTGCGGGAGCGTCAGGCGTAGTATCTTCGACAATCTCGAGCGTACCGCCTTGATTGACGTTATTTGCCGCAGAGAGTTTGATAAGGCGTTCCAAGTGGAGGACACCACCCTCTTGGACAGTAATAGCTGTAGAGAAGTCATTTCCTTCAGCGTCGGCGTCTTCCTCAGTATCGTGGCCGATAATTGTGATAACATGATCATTGGGACCAATCGTGGTCGGAACCAATCTCCAAGCTTCAGGAGCATACTTCTTTTCGACCGTGATATTATCGCTGAAAGTCAAAGTTCCTTCATAAGGAGCCGCATAAACGAACGCGAGATTATGCGCTTCGTCGGAAATGAAGTTAATGGAGGAAGGCATACCTTCAGCCGTATCGATAACGAACACGGTGTCGCCCGTGAGCTTCATGCGCGTTGTTGTCCACGAAGGAATATCGGTAGAGACGGTGACGACTCCGGAGATCGGCTTCGCTTCATTGCTGGCGATAACGAGTTTACCATTAACGAGATTGAAGTAATATCCTGTTGTTTCCGTTCCTTCATCATTGACGAGAACAACATTCGAGGGAAGCGCGGTAGGTTCAGTCGTAAAGGCGAAGGCCGCCTTATCGAACGCACCGCCCTTGATCTTAAGCGTATCACCGAAGGCCAACGTTCCGATAACGGTAATGACGCCTTCTTCTCCGAGTTCAACCGTCGCACCATCTTGAAGCGTCAAGTTCTGAATCGTCCCGACACCGGAAATCGTATCGGAAACTGTCAGCATCTTGCCGTTAGGTTGGGTAAGCGCGGCAGCGTTTCCATCGAAGGTCAAAGTCTTGAACACAGTCGGAGCATCATTTCCGTTAAACTGGGCGGTTCCAGCTACAACCAAATCGACCGCCGAGAAGTTGCAAGCATTATTATGGACTTTAATCGCGCCTTCTTCGAGCTTAATCGTACCCGCATTGACAGTTACATTGCAAACAAAGAAGTCTGCCGAGCCGCGCTTCGTCAAGGTATGATTGTTAAGATTAAGGGTGGCGGCGGAGTAGTTATCATTGATGATGGCGGTCGTATGAGCCAAATCGATAACCGAATCCGCTTCGAGCGTAATCGACTTGAACTGGACCTGATTGGTAATCGCGTCGCTACCCGTATTCTTCAAGCTACCGCCGTTGAGCGTCAAGTTGTAGCCGAATCTATTCCTGCCATTAACATCAAGCGCCGCGCCCTCGTTTACGCGAATCTGAGCATCGGTATCCCCGAGAGCCCAATCATTATCTCCGAGAAGAATTGTGCCCTCGTCAATCGTAGTACCGCCCTTGAAGCTATTGTAGACATTGAATTTAACGCTTCCCGAACCCGACTTGATAAGTCCGCCCTTACCCGAGATTTGCTTTTTAACGGTTACGACCGATTCTCCGCTATAATCGTACTTGATATAGCCCGCATCGATATTGAACGGGACATTTTCGTACATCGATTCGGGAACGATGAACGTGCCTACTCCGATCTTTCGAATCGGCTGAATCGTACCGTTGAAGCTGTACTGATAAGCGGTCGTTTCTTCGTCAGGATCTCCGTCAGGTTTTTCGTCTGTCGGAAGTCCGGCCACGAAGACGATATGCGCATGTTCGCCGAGCTGAATCTGTCCGGTAATACGGCTTTGGAGATAGACGTCGCCGTGGAAATCAATCAAGCTAACGGGAGCGTCGAGACGGAAAGGTGCGTCTTCCTTAACATCCGCAACCTCGTCGAGGGGCTCTTCGGTCAAGAACTTAAAGCCGTTCACACCTGCAGTTCCGGTAACCGTTACCGAATCTGCGGCAATCTTGTCATTTACGGTGATTTCAGAGACGGTCGAAGCATCGATGCTCACAATATGCGAACCCGTTCCCGTCCAAGTCTTCGGATTTCCGTCCGAGTCGAGCCAAGAATTTGCCGCGGTCCAAGTCTTTGCAATTCCCTCCGCATCAAGCTCGTCATCACTTCTACGAATATAGATACCATCATCTTCGGACTTATCTTCAACAATCTGAATTGCCGCGAGAGTGGTGACGCCCTCACCTCCATAGGGATGCTGGATAGTAAGGTCAGTAACTTTCTTTTTGATGCTGACCTTGATATAGTTCGCATCCGGAACGAGATTGCCGCCTATTGCATACGGTTTAACCGTCCAAGTAGAGTCGATGGTACCGGCAATGCTTGAACCATAATAGTCAGAAGAGCCGTCGGCTTTAATCTGATAAGGAAGCGCCGTCAGATCCTCCGTACTGTTATTCGCCGCGATAAGATAGAGATCGAACTTATTGTACGGAATATCGTGTATCGTAATCGACCAAGTTTTCCCTTCGCCATTACCAAGATAGCTATAGGTAAGCTTCTCGTTACCGTTAAGCTGCGTATTCTGCGCAACTACATTGGTCGATGCGCCATAGAATATGGTATCGTTAATCGAGGCCGTCATCGAAAGCGTATTACCGTTACCATCCTTGATCGTATCGAGCGCATTATTCCAGCTTGCGCCCGAAACAGGACAGGCACCGACCTCGGTATCGGAGATGTCGACCTTTCCTTCCGTTTCGCTGATTACACCGAAGTTGATGGAAATCGAGTCGGTCTTCGTCGCTACGGCGACGCCGCCCATTCCATCCGAAACGAGGTATTCGGTATCGGAATCATAACCCGTAACAGTCGTAGTCGAAGGATAAACCACAGTAGCAGAGATCGAATCCTTGGCAACTTCAGTTCCTTCGAAGAGCGTACCATAATAGAGGTAGCCGTCCATCACGCACGAAGGAAGCGTCTCTCCCTCCGCATCGACGAGAGTGATGCCGCTCGTATAGCCATCGGCCACTTCGACGATGCGCTTTCTGCAAGTAGGAGTTGTAATCTTGATCTTACCGTTCTGCGTCGCGCCGAGCGTATAATAAGGATAGCGAAGCTTCTCGGTCATATCGAGCGTCGCGCCGTTCTCAAGCGTAAGCGTATCGAAGGAGAGGTTCGCAATTTCATCGATTTCCGCAGCAGAGTAGTCGGCTGCGAGCTTAATGGTCGGGAACGAAATCGCCGCGTTAAGCGTAAGCGTTCCCGCCTGCGTAAGCATAAGCGCGGCGGTCGAGGTTGTTTCCGCTCCGACTACAAGCGTTCCTCCTTCAACGAGCTTCAAGGTTCCGGATCCCTTGATTGCCGCACCGTTAAGCATGATATAATGATTAAGCTCAGTGGTATCGGGAATATTGAGTTCGCCCGAGATCTTCAAATAACGGACAGTGGTTGCGCCGCGAATTTCAGCTCCCTCGTCAAGAATGACATTCTTGACTTCATAGGCACGATCATTATTGTGCTGGAAGTAAGCACCCTCATAGACGTGAAGAGTACCTTCTGGTAAATGGTTATTCCACTGATCAACACGATAACCACCTTCCACAACGTCAATACCTGCCGTACCGGAGACAGTAATCGACGTGGTAATCATAAGGCCCGAACCGGCCTTGGTAAGCTTATACTCACCGATGTCAAGAGCATGACTTCCGCTATTGATGGTGATATTACCGGTTCCGCCGATAGTGGCATTGCCCGTCAAGACGAAGCTGCTTATCGTCGCACCTGAAGAACTGCCATTCATCAACGCATAAGGATGACCTTCGACTCCTTCGCCTTCGATATTGATGGTCACATTTGCTGCATCGAGTGTATAACCATTAAGATCGAGCGTCGCACCGGCTTCAACCGTAACCGCGACCTGATGATCGGCGGAGCCGACGAAAGGATTGGTCTTACCCAAGCGAAGCGTACCCGAACGAACGATAACGTCCGTTTGGATAGAGCCGGTTACCGTAACGACATTTTCCCCTGCGTCGATAATCACGGGCTTGGAACCGGTAATCGTTCCCGAAATCGTTCCTTCCGCGGCATATTTAATATTGCCTTCTTCGAAATGGAACGAACGCTCATACATCGAGCTCGGGACGATGAAGGTACCGAAACCGACCTTCGTGATCGGATTGTTCGAGCCGGAGAATTCATACGGGAAGGCCGTCGTGACAATAGCACGATTCGTTTCATCATCAACGCCCTCTTCACCGGCGACGAACTTGATATTCGTATCATCGCCGAGCGCGATACGCCCACGAATACGCGACTGGAGGAAGAGGTTACCGTGGAATCCCGTAGCGTCGACGGGCGACTTAAGGACAAATTCCTCCGGCTCCTTGTCTTGATCGACCTCGTCGAGAGGTTCATTGGTCAAGAACTTGAAGCTCTTCGCTTCATCGCCATCTGCCGCAGCAGTATTGGTGAGAGTCACCATCGTCGCGTTGATAACGCCGTCGATCTTGATTTCAGCGGTCTTATCGCCATCAATCTTAGCAAGAATCGTGCCTTCTGTAGGCCAAGTCGTTACGACGTCCCCATTCGAACGAGTCCACATACCTTCCGCCGTCCACGCGTCCTTACCTTCTTCATCGGCTTCACGGTTATAAATACCGTCATCATCGACCTTGACGATCTGAATACCGGCGAGACTGGAGCGGGTGGAACTTCCCGTATTGCGAGGACCGTGAGTGATATCAAGCGTCGAGACATCGTCCTGTCCAAAGGCCGCTGCGGAAACGCGAATCTTGATATAGTTAGCGCCTTCGGTTAAAGTTCCGGTCGAATAAGGATCGGCCTTCCAAGTGTTGCTTTGGGCCGCGGCAATGGTGGCATTGTGCGCGGGGTCGCCCGCATACCACTTCCAGTCGGTTCCGCCGTTTACGGAAAGAGCCATCGCCGTCGCTTTAAGCGCGCTGTTACCGACGGTTCCGACGTCGGACGCGACATAAATATAAAGATCGTAGACTTCGTACGGAATGTTCGTAACGCGAATCTGCCAACCACGAGCACAGGGCGCCGCCGGCAACGTTACCTCGTCCTCCCCTTCACCGATAGTCCACTGAGTATCGGCAGCGACCTGCCCGTCATCAGCGTACGTCGCAGTAAGACGTTCATTGCCGGTTCCGTTGTCATTAGCGGAGCTGTACCACGTATTGGGCATGTGGATATACGCTTTAACGCCATCCGTATCGACATTCATACCGCTCTTGAGCGTCATCAAGATATTGGTCGCGGTATTATTCTCGTTCCAAACCGGCGTATTGTTCCAGAACTTACCATAAACGGGGAAGCCACCGACCGACTCGTCGTCTTCATGAATCGCCGAATTCTTGTTAGTCGTCCGCGTACCGACCTTCAAGCTGAAGGAGTCGGTCTTCTTGACGACTTTGACAATGGTACCTCCCTCGACCCACATCATGTAACCCTCGGGAAGTCCGGAGAAGACGCAATCCTCGGAGAAGAACTTGTCACCGGTGTAATCAAGAGTGCAAACTCCACCATCTGCCGCGTCAATAACGATAAGCGACTGTTCGGTACCAGAGAAAGTATATACGCTCGTCTTTTCCAAAACAACGTACTTAATCGTCTTATTATCAAAATCAAACACGATATCAGCGGGAATCACTCGTTCACCAACATGAACTTGCTGACTCTCAAGCGTCAGTGTACCGGTCGAAGTAGTATCACGCGTCAACGTTCCCGAGCACAAAGTATAAGGGGTATTGTCTTCCCAATTTTCAGGGAAGTAAACCGTCGTGTTACGAGTAATCGTCAAATTACCTTGTACAGTATCAGTAAGCGCCAATTTTGCCGCGCTGGAAATAGTGACATTGTCAAAGCCGCTCACATTGAGCTTCGAAGTCGTACCTCTGACATTGAGCGTCTTAGTGCCGGTTGCAATACCGCCCTTTAAAGTAGCGCCATCGAAGTTACCGCCCGTAATCGTCAAGGTCGCCGTACCGGAAACAAGAGTGTGCTCGCCATTATCGCCCGCGGCATAAATCGTTCCTGTGTAAGTACCGCCATTAATCGTTACCGAAGAGTTTCCGCTGACCTTAGCCTTATTGGATCCTGTCGAGTGGCCACCGCCGATAATGTTTTTGGAGAACGTAACGGTATCAGGAGCCGTGATAACGACCGAAGAATGGCCGGTAACATTATTGCCGTCACCACCGCCTTCCGCATGACCACCGGCAGTAATGTGCTTCATAAACTCGCCGCTCTTATCAGAGGGAATATCGAGAGTGATATGCGTATTGCCTTGAATTGTCGATCTTCCGCCATTACCCCAATGGAGACCGCCGCCAACAATCCATCCTTGCGAGCAAGAGAAGTTTCCTGAAGTTATAGACGCGGACTGGTAATTGGTTTGGACGTTCTTGACGAGAACGGAGGTATTGCCGACAACTTTCGGAACCGAGTTATGACGAGACTGCCAACCGGCGACGATGGAACCCTTGACCTGAGCGTCTTCCTCAACGACCACGCCAATATCACCAGTGGTCGTAACAGTATTACCACCTCCCAGACCCGCACCATAAATGTAATCGACGGTAGCCTCTCCTTTAAGATTGAGAAGCGTGTTACCCGTAAGCACCGTCTTGGTAGCATTGTACGTAGCGTCTTCACCGCCGGAGAGGACGCCCGCCGTGCCACCGGTCATCATTAGATAGATGTCGCGATTAATCGGACCGAGACCTGCCACACTGAAAGCATGAAGACCATATATGAGATTACCATCTTGCGCATCGGTAACGAGCGCCACCGTCGCTTCACGTTCTCCCAAAGTCTGCTTGTAAGCGCTTCTACTGGCAAAAGACATGTTCCCCGCGACAGCAACTCCCTTCGCTTTCGTAGGAAGAATAAGGTCTGCCCAATCCTCGTCGTTAGCCGGAGTAAACTCGACTTCAACCTTATCATCACCTGCCGCTTTGACGACAGCAGGAGCAGCAATGGAGGTTATAGTATAATTGGCGACGCCAACGCCACTGAACGTATAATCACCGCCGGAAGTAAATACTTTCTGCCCAAGCAATTCCGCTCCCTTGCCGGAAACATTACCTTGCGCGGTTTGCTTGGCGTAAATGCCATCAGCTCCGACAGTGAATTCAACGACTACCATCTTAAGATAATTGTCATCGTCGACTTGGAACTGATAGGAAAGCGTCGTGTCGGTTTCCGTATCCAATACGAAGGCCTCAATATTCTTAGCCGGATCAAGCCATTCACCGCCAATCATCGCGCTGACTTCTCCGGCTTCGAACCTGGACTTAAGCATAGCGAGCGAATTGATTCCCGAAAACACTTTTACAGGCGTGTCAGTTGACAAAGCAACTTCATTTTCCTCAATTTCAACGCGATAACCTGCCGGTGCATAAACCTCTCCTTCAACAGCACAGAGAGCTTTATATCCTCCGACACCGATATCAATCACACCATCCGTTTGAATACCGGGATACTGAAGCCCCGTGTTGCCGGAACCCGTAATCGTATACGATTCACCAATATCGACAATCAACGGGGTGGTCGTAAAGTTGAAGATGAACATCTGATTAAAGGTATAACTTCCACTCGTAACGGTCTCGCGACTTTCCGTTACCACCTGATCGGAAGTAACCTCATTAAGCGTCATCGAGCTACGCATATCCTTCGAACTATTGTTGAAGAATTTAATCGAGTTGATCTTGATCTTTGTGCCGATAGGATAAATTGTGGAGTCCGGCAAGCTCAAAGTGGCGTTATTACGCGTATAGTGAGTGGCCTTAGCAGCATCAGAGTCGAGGTTCGACCAAATGACTTCATCGCCGACTTTTGCCGCGGTATCGTCGACAATCTGAATCGCGCAAACATTGCACTTCGCAGAAGTCATCGAGAACGAGAAATCACCAGACAAGTTTTCAACCTTAACGGCATTAGTGCCATAAACGGGAGACGTTGCCGTCCCGCCCCAATTTTCAGTAGAGTCAGGGATCGCTAGGCCAGTAGCCGAAACCGAATAATTCGTTTCGCCGAGCTTGAAGGACGTGTTATGCCCGATATCCCAATTGCTGATATAAATAACGGCGTAATACTTGGTGAATGGAATATTCGAAATAGTCAAGGTCTCAGTACCGCTTCCTCCCGCTTGCGGCGCGGCAATACATTTCATGAAGTAATTTTCGTCGCTGTAGTTGCCGGCAGCTCCACCGTAAAAATGTGCCGCGCTGAAAGTCCAAGCGCAAGTGGCGGAAGATTCAGAACCGACATTCGAATTGACATTGTAAACGAGCGTCTTGGAGTTGCTGCCGTTTTGCCAGTTTCCGCTCGCAAGGTTTTTCTTGTTGCTGTTCCAATGCTCGGCAGGGACAGTCCCTTCGAGCGTGACCTGATCGCCGACGACAGGTCCCTTATTGCCGGAATCATCCTGATGGAAGTTGAAGCTGATGACGTCTCCCGGCGCGGCCCAGACCGCGGCAGAAGTGAAAACAAGAGTCATCGCTAACGCGAGATAGCGATTAAAGATATTCTTAATGATCATATTCTTCCTCCACAAATTCATTTTTGGTTCTCCAATAAATCGTTAACTAAGTACTTATAGTCGAGATACTGAACGCCTGTATTACCTTTTGCAATCATCGCCGCAATGCGACTATTGTAATAGGTGTCAAGCGCTTTACTTAAATCGCAATTGCAAACATTCATAATTTGCTGAACGATCTTTTCCTCTAATTCTTCAATATAAGTCTCTTCGGAAGGCAAGCTCATTTTCCGACCTCCGATTGAACTTCATACGAAGTGCGAAACACCAACGCAGAATTAATAAAAGTTTCGCTTCTAATAGCTATTTGATTCGACTTCTGTTGAAACTTAAGTTCGCTCAATGCCTTCTCAACACTCCACTCACCGGCATGATACTTTTGAACGATCTTGAATATCTTATCATCACCGACAGGACCCACAATTACATCATAGTCTGAATAAACATTCTTACCATCTCGGCAATCACAAACGAAATCCAACCACTCGCGCTCATTAGTATCATCGAAACGTTTGACTCGATAGTTCTCAAGCACCTCATCATCAAGCGCATAAACATTAACAATTGCCGACGATGCGCCAATCATATCCTTCTTACGTAACGCCCACGCTTCAGCTTGCTCTACAATCTCTGTTGTGTAGAACGCCGGACCAAAATCCAAGTATGCCTTGGAATATGATAAATCCGGCTTTGTAATTTTCAGAGTAGTTCCGTGATACACTATCATATCGACACTCCCCTGATATTTAAATAAGTAGTAAGATCGTCGATAAGGTAGCGCTCACCCATCGAATGCAAAACTTCAAAATGCTTCAACACATATCGATCCAGAGCTCCGCTGGATTTCAAGAGACCATAAACCTCAGGCGGCTGCTTTTTCCACGCAGTCGCAAGGCTATGGATCAAGAAGATCACAAAGGATACTCTATTACTGATCGACATTAGCTTACATCGGCTCGGTTGTAGTTAAGGTTCCGTTGGGGAGTTGCCAGACGAGAGAACCGTTAAGACAATAGACGTTGGCGACGCCCTTCTTGCGATTCTCTTCCTGCGCAAGACGAACGGCCTTATTGACGAGCTTCAACATCTTAATGTCAGAATCGCTCATAGCCCCTCCTTGAAGATGTTGAATGTTTCTTCGACAAATACTATCTGCGCCTCATCAACATCTTTCTTTGCAACTAATTCCGTACGAGCTTCACCATTGTAAAATAACTTCCATTCGTCAACAACCTCGGCATATTGCTCGATAAAGTTCTTTTTGCTGCGATAATAACGACGGCGTACATCTTCGTCGGGAACATGATGTCCGCCCGCCTTGACTCGCGCGGCAATACGAGCGATGCATGCCTCGGGCGAATCGACGAAGGTGTAGATTATAGAAGTTCGGTAGCCGAGCGACTTCGCCTTCTCTATGACCTTCAAATAGACATTTCCGGAGAGTGTCGACTCGATAGCAAAGGAAGTCCCTGCGGCAAAAAGCTCTTCGATGCGCTTTAGGGTTTCCTTGCCCGCTTCGATTTTCGCCGCGGTCGGCTCGGCGGGATTGAGCTCTCGTGCGATGTCGTCGGGGTTCACGTAGACAAGCGACTCCGCGGGCAGGAGTACTTTGGAAATAGTACTCTTGCCGCTACCATTGGCGCCGGCTAAGATATAGAGCTTTTTCTCCACGGTTAATATTATATCAAATTTTCCGCCTCCGCGTCACTAAGAATCTTCGGTTTATTCTCGCGGTAAGATCTTCGCCTTAATCGTGTGTTGTTGACGACGAGCGGTTTTATCGCCTCCGCACGACATGATCGTAATCGTCACGCGGCGCGGTTCATGATCCCACATTTCCTTAAATAGTTTGACCGGGAAGGCTTCGAGTAGAATATGCGAAGAATCGTTCTCAAGAATCAGTTCGGAATCATAAGTAAAGCCGAAATGATTACCATCAAAACAAAGTATATCGATGCTGATATGATCGGTTATCGATTTGCCGCGGGAAGAAACAGACGTGGTGAAGTCCTTCACTCCCTCATCAATCGTATCGAGATCGACCTTAAGACGCTTGCCAGTGATGAGAATCGGCTTGTAAAGATCGATTTCACCTTCCTTTCCGCCGGGATTGGAGATCGTTTCGAGGACAACCGGCACATAAGGCCTTTCAACGAGCTCCGGTTTGGCAAATCGCTTGAGGCCCTTCAAGACTTGGAGATTCAAGGCGAGCTCATGCTTGTCCTCGTCGAAATATTCGTATTGGCTACTGAAAGTGCCGCGGACATCGAGACGAAGTTTGAAGTAATCGCCCGCCGTACGACTGATTCCATCGCTTAGCGTTCCTTTGATCATCGTCTCCATGACCGTCTCGAAAGCCGATTTAAGCATATTCGGCGAGAAAGAAGAGTGTTTGGCCGCATCTTCAAGAACACGGTCAAAGCTCATTTCTTCGCGATCACCTAAATGCGCCCAATAGCCTTCTCCTCTTGGTTTCTTGCTGAGTTTAAGTTTTAATCTCCCGCTCATCTCGTTTTCCCCTTCCTCTGTGCACATTTATCTTCAATATTGAAGACGTTTATCTTCAATATTGTATCATATTTTCTTCAATATTGAAAGCAGTTATTTTCAATATTGAAGAAAATCGTTTTCAATATTGGAAAAAGTCATCTTCAATATTGAAGAAAGTCGTTTTCAATATTGAAGATAATCGTCCGATGCTTATGGAAAAACAAGAGACTACTTGGAGAAAGACGCCTTCGCATGGATTATAATTCCGATAATTATAGTATACCAATCCTATCGTATCATCGTGGTATTCGGAGGAGAAGCGGAAGGGATTGGTGGAGGAGAGAGGACCGGAAGCAGAGGTGACTGCACCGAAGGGAGCGTAGTCATAGTGTGCGACTACGCCGCGAGCACGTTGATACGAGACAACATCTGAGACGTTCTTGTTACCATCGTGGGTAAAGAAGTGGTTCGAAGGATCACTGCCGAGGTTGCGCTGTTGCATGAACAAGGGACGCGTCGCAATCGGCTCCCTAATGACCGTTTCTATGTACTCTACGCTGCGACCCATGTATACCCCTTAGCACTTAGGAGGTTCCCCTCTGGAGATTAGCTCTAGATCTTCTTCGTCTTCAGTGGTACTAAGCGACAATCCCACATCGTGTATAGTTACATTATCAGGACCGAATGCAATCAAAACAGATCCCTCTGGCAAATCCCAATCTTTTGCCTCCTCCGAACCTGGCTCTAGAATACCAACTACATGTCCTATACCATCGCGTTCGAATCCTGGATATGAAACCTTATCATACAATTTTACTTGCTCTCCATTATAGTACTTAAACATCGTGGCCTCCAATTATCCTTATAACAATTTCCTCTTCATTACAAAATTGGTTTTTATATAGCTGACTATCATCTACAATGCAACCTAACTGATTTTCAAGTTCAATCCACATACTTTGAATGCAACCGGAGGAAAAGCTTAATTGCATATCTCTTTGCCTATCAATCTGTACATCAAATCGAATCTTAGGATATTTATATTCTTCAAGAATAGGATTAATCCTTGTTTCCCATGCCACACAGAGATCTTTAAGCGACATATCAACATAATCACTTTCATCCATCCAAATGAGACTTAGAAAGTTACCTATTTGCTTCTTTCTTTTTTCTATTATATCATCATTTAGATAGTCCTCAATATCTATATGCCGTGCATCATACCCGACTAAATACAATATACAAACTTCTATCGACTCGTCCTTATCATATCGCATCAAAAGTGAGGCATTGCGCACTTCATCAATTTTAAACTTATATATTAGGGTATCTTCGGTTCGCTTTGTTGGCTTCCCAAAATGTTCAACGACATTATGCATTGAAACTAAATCATTTTTAAACTTTCCAACCAAGTCGGGGTTTAATCTTTGTCGCCTTATTATTTCTTTCTCAAAAGTCCTCATCGACTTAAACCGCTCAAGCGATGTTAGCGAACAAGAATACATATTATATGCTAAATCAACATTAGATATTACTTTCTTATCAACATCGTTAACAACCGAACTAGCAAATGTCACCATTCCAAAAGACAACGCAAGAACAGTCGACAGTATCTTATTTGGAAAAAATGTATTGTCCATTCTCTTTATACTCCCTGAATCCTTGAGAACGAAACCAATTTATCTCAGCATTACTCGTTTTCTCATTACTTATTTTAACGACTTCCATCTATCTATTAACGCGATCTCAGCAATTTTTTGACTCTTTCTATCAATTTTTATTATATGCATCATTCTCGTTGATCCGGATAACGAAGTTACCAATAAGGATATGTGTTGTTCATTAACATTCGTCATGTTAATCGTCAACGGTTTACCTATAGAGTCATTCATCTGCTCCGAATAAAGTTCAAGAATTTCTAAGACAGAAACGGTTTTAAACGATGCGATATCACGTGTAATGATAAGCACGTCTTCTTTTTCATCTGCGCCATCCCCTCTTACCACCATAACGACAATAGACGCATTGGAACTAGAATCATCAACAACTAGGCCACGCTTTACATGTCTAGCAACAACAAACTTATCGCACATCTTATCCCCATCCCGAGACAAAACAAAAGTTTTGCCATTACTCTTCACCGTCTTTACAGTATATAGTTCAACGTCAAAAGTTAAACCATCACTATTCGTTGTAATGATTTCAACATCGTTTATCTGTATCGGGAAATAATCCCCAGTTAAACTAGTATACGAAGCAAATGCATTATAGTCAATAACCAAGGCGACAAAAAAAGCGATAAAAAAACCTGGACGAATCATTATCATTCCTCCTTCCAATATGGGGAGCCATTTGGAATTGCATATATTTCAACTGCATAGTTATTCTTACAACTAGGCGCAATCAAGTGGTTTCTCGGGTACAGAGTCGAATCATTAACATGAAAAATGTCTTTTGTGTGCGATGAGAAGATATATTCCTCTCCGCCTATATTTAGAGTTTCGCCACCTATATACTCATGGTATCTCTCATTTGCAATTGCCTCTATTTCGTCATAAAATGGAATACTAGGCAAACTCCTGCCAAAAAATTTCTTCGAAACATAATCCAGTGCAAATCCTTTTGCTTTTGTTGAGCCGTAATCTACGATTTCTTCTGCTATTCCGTAAGCTATTTCCTGTGCGGTCAAGCCTCCTCTATAACTCTCTATTTCCATTGCAACTTTAAATTCTTGCTCACTCTCAGACATTCTCTCCCAAACACACGGATTTGCACATACATCGCAGCCAGAAGAATCTTTCTCAACGCCACACTTTACCCATTCAGTAATAATCCTATATTTCTGATATTGATAAGTATTTTTCGACACTGTTAGACCCATAGCGCCTAAAATATCAACACTACTTAGAATCTTGTGTTCGACAAATAAATACTCATTCCCTTGTTTCTTTTTCAGAATATCTCTTCCTATCCATCTTCCATCATTCGGATTGTAGTGACGGTAATTATAGTACACCAACCCAAGCGTGTCGTCGTGATATTCGGAGGAGAAGCGGAAGGGATTGATGGAGGCGAGAGAGCCGGTAGCGGAGGTGACTGCGCCAAAAGGAGCATAGTTGTAATGTGCGACAACGCCGCGGGCGCGCTGATAGGAGACGACGTCCGAAACGTTCTTATTTCCATCTTGCGTGAAGAAGTAACTTTGCGAGCCGCTATTCGAATGCGTCTGTATAAATAAGGGACGCGTCACTACCGGTTCGGTCGGATCCCACTCAAAAGCGAGGTCGACGGAGTTGTCGCTTCCGTTCAAACATTGGAGCTGGAGGTATCCATCGTAAACAAACTTGTGATGCGCATTCGTAACTGAAGAGATCGTTTCGATATACTCTACGCGGCGACCCATGTGGTCGTATTTCATGACAATATTGGTCGCGCCGCACTGCCAGTTGACAGGCCGATTCTCGGCGTTATAAGTTACCGCCCAAGTTCCGGTTGAGGTAACGATATTCGTTTGATTGCCATCGAGATCGTAATCATCGCCTATATACTGGTTAAGCGAGTTTGCCGAGTAAGCACGCGCCTCACCCAGCTCCGAAGACGTGACACGATTACCGATATCGTCATAGCTATAAGCGTAGGTCGAAACCGAGTTCGTGGTTACCGAAGTTAACTCATCGCGTTCGTTGTAGCCATAAGCTTCGTCATTCTTGGATATGCGACGTCTAGCGGCATCATTAGCATATGTGTAAGTCGAGATATCCGAGTCGAAAAAGTGATGCGTTACGGACGTAAGTAGATCGCGAGTTTGTTCATACTCCCAAGTTGTCGAACCCGCTGTACCGATGGAGAGCGAGGACTTAAGGTCTGTTCCCGGTAAGTAATTCCAAGCATACCACGCTCCGCCCAACCGTTCGCGGCGAATCCTACCTGTTACCTCGTCATACGCAAGCTCGTTCATTCGAGAGCCATCGAGAGTATGCCCGAGATCACGCCCAAACCCATCGAAGTGCCGCGTAAGAATTTTCTCGTATAGACCCGTATGCGAAACGACTTCCTCATCACCATAGACATTGTAAAAATACGTGCTTGTTCCCGACGCATCTGTAATCGATGTTACGCGCCCGAGTGCGTCATAGGTGAAAGCAATCGGAGGTGTATCGTCGGTATAGGTAATGGACGTTAGGTTGCCGAATTCGTCATAGGAATAATTCGTCGTAACGCCGCGAGCCCAGGTGCGAGAGAGGAGTTTGCCGTCTGGCGAGTAGATGTAGGATGGGCCAAGACCATCCGCATAGCGCTTTTGTGTAACAAGCCCGGATGCAACATCATAGACCCAAGATGTCGTATCCCCTCCTTCCGCGGCAGCTTCGCTTAGATACGTCGTCATCGTAGTTTGATTACCATACTGATCGAAGCCGTAGCGTACGGGATAGGTTCCACCACCCTCGTAAACCTTGCGTCCAAGAGTATCATAGGAATAGGTTGTTACGTTACCGACCTCGTTGGTCTCGGCTACCTTTCGATTCATCGCATCGTAGCCGTAGCTCTTTACGCCTCCCGCCGCGTCAGTTTCGCGAATCAAATTGCCGCGCGCGTCATACTCGTATGTCGTACGATTACCCCTTCCATCTACCGCAGCAGTTCTCCAACCATACGCATTATACTCGAAGCGATTCGTAACCGCGCTCTCGCTAATCGTTTCTGTGACAAGACCATCGACAACAATTCGGACTGCATTATTCGAAATAGCTGCATACGAAGAGACGATTTTGTGTGTATAATTGGTAATGTCAAAAGAGCTTGTTTCTTCGCGGCACATTTTATACTTATCAACCGATACTCGAGACGATTCATTGTTGAGCGTAAGGCCGGAAACTTGCGAAGTTGTAGACGTACTGATCGCGGCTATATCATTCGAGGATTGTGAAGCAGTTCTACTTGCGACTATGACTCCATTATCAATCTTATAACAGTTAGTGCTTGCAGTTGTTCTGGTAACGCCATCTGCAGATTCTTGAACCGAACACAGGTCACCCCAACTATCATATCCATAAGTCTTGGTCGGTTTCCCCGTTTCCGTTTCACGAATTAATCTGCCGAATTCATCGTATTCCTTCTCGTTTATGATTATGCCGTTAAACCCGGAACTTTCGACCTTAACGACTTCACCGAAGGCGTTCTTATATGTCTTCTCGAACTTCGGTGAATCGTCAGCACCAAATCTTACACATTGCCATGTCTCACCCTTCTCATTTACGCCATAAGTGTAATATTTTTCAACCTCGACATTACCGGTATTGGAAATAAGCGTGCCATCCGAGGCGACGGTCGTAGTATTTGTGCCTCCATCAGCATACACCTTCATCGTTACCTTATCATGATCTCCATAAAACGTATTTATCGTTCTACCATCGAATCCGGTTTCGCTTACGATTCTACCGCGGTTATCATAGCTCATCGTGCGAGTACGAGTCGGGCACCCTTCGGCGCTTTGCGTCTCCGATATAACTCGGCCCGCGCCATCATACACATAGCTCGTCTCGACTGCTCCATGCGGCCCAAAGCGTGTCGACTTCTTGAGCGCCTTGACGCTATTGTATTCATTCGAAATGACGATGCCTTGTTCGTCACGCGTCCAGACGGGACCCGTGCAAATGTATTCCGCGGCAGATGTTTTGCCGTTAGAGTAAGTTGTTGAAGTGACGCGGTGCGCGGCATCGTGAGTCATCGACTTCCTTTCGATCTCATGCCAATCATCGCCGATATATGCGTATTCGACTTGGTTTGTTACATTCCCTGCGGCGCTTTTCTGAAGCTCGGTTTTGGTCGACTTTCCGTTAACGAGTTCAAAGCCATTGTCGTATATACCATATTCACGACGCTCACTAAGACCATCAAAAGTCGTTTTCGTCGCCCTACCATTCTCCGCCACCTTCAAACGTTCCCGCCCATAATCATCATATTCAATAAAGGATTTCCTTTTTTCATTCCCGCAAATTCTAATAACCGTCTTGCGATTTGGAGTATATTCGTATATCTCATGCTCGATTACGACTCCATCGCGTCTTACAAGTTTTTCAATCGGATTCATGTCAGGATGATGACGAGTCGAAGGCGCATATCTGTAAGTGGTTTCCTCCTCAAGCGTATCCGCAAAATTAGCAAGCTTTCTTACCACTCGACCAAAATGATCACGCGTGTAAGTTGTCACTTGCCCCGTCTCATTTGTCTCCTCTTCGACAAAACCACGATCATCTCTTCGAGAAGAATACAAAGAATCGTCGCCAGAAGAGCGAGCAACCGTCATCGGCTCTTTACCGTTAACATCAAGAACTGATGATACTGACGTTACGACATTTGTATTCGCATCAATAATACGCTCCTCGATTTGCCATGTCTTATTGGTTACATTATAGACCATCGCCTTTTCAGACCTCAAGACATCCTCATTCGCACCTTTCTCATACCGCCAATCTTTTAGGGCAGCATCGTAAGTCCAATGATAGTTGAAGCGAAAATCTTCATTGCGATATTCTTCCAATCTCACGTCTCCCGCGTTCTCGCAGGTAAAAGTGACGCGCTTAACCATATTGGTCGAACCGGGAGCCGTCCAATAAAGCTGCCAGGAGCGATTGGTTAAGTTAGTCGCCACAATTTTGCCATCAGCTAAACTTTCTATTTCGGTGATAACGCCATCGGGATCTTTGCGAACTGTTATCCCCATGTTGCTTACAGGAATTCTATTTCCATATTTACGTTGCAAATGAGAAACGCGTTTCTTTTGATACACAACCGCCAAGTCCGATGAAAGTTGTTCGACATAGTTGGTGCCGTCAAAATATAGATGCGAGCTTAAACCCGAAGATTGATTTGCCGGCTTGCCATCTCGGTATTCAACCAATTCCCCAAGACCATCTTTAATAATCGCATCGTATTTATCAGCCCATACAATTTCTCGCATTATCGGGTGGTCGTATTTCAGCGCCTTACGAGAATAAAGCTTTTCCGTAGGACTTGTTTCTTGAACAACGATACGCCCCGCCGGGAGTCCGGAGATTGTTGCGGAACGACCGAATTTTTGTTTTACCGACACACAGCCATTTGTTGAATCAAACCCTTCAGAGCAACATTCCTCGCATTGTTTATCTTTGTCATCGGAATAGATATATCGGCATTCCGCCGTTCCTTTTGGCACTCCATTCGCGTAAAAGTGATAGACTTGTTTTTTAAACCACCCCTGCTTTTCTTCGTCATCTGTAAAAGTTTCTACGGTATATGTTGCGCATCCATCTTCCTTGGGGTCTTCAATGATTAGTTCCGTGTCTTCACATATCTCACCACTCTTCTTTGACACCTTAACGACATCTTTTGTTAATTTGAATGTCGGCTCACACGATTCGTCAGGAGGTGTATCCAATACAGGTTTAAGTGCATAAGAAAAACTTTTCTCTCCGCCATAATCTTCAAAACTGTAACTAACATTGTACTCTACATTCGTCTCGAAAAATGCTGCGCTAGAGTTCCCTTCCACTATACGATGTAGGCTAGAGCTCCAATATGATGTCGCGGAGAGAGTCCCAACACTTACAGATAAATAGTCATCTGCCGAACAATTTAGTGTATACATCCCGGACTTTGAGACCGTAAGCTTGCCTTGGTATGACTCTTGATTCTTGATTTCACGTCCGTTGCGAAAAGTATCATAATTAAACTCTTCTTCCTCGTCGTCTAGGGCAAGACTAATCAAGGCCTCCTCGCTTGGGAAAGATGGCTCAGGTAAATAATCAACTTCGTTCGGATTGGTCTTTAGAATATGAATCTCTTCGTAGTCACTATATCCATCATAATCGGAATCCCCATAGTCACCGAAGCTGAAGAAGTGTTTATCGGCTTCTCCGTGAAAATCATCGAACATAAATTCCAGAACGTAATTACTGATTCCGGGAATAAGAGGAAGCGTAAAAATCGAATACTGTTCATTGATACTCTCCAAAGCTGGAATCTCGTAAATATTAAGCGAGTTCATCGAGCATCTAACATCCGGAGGAGTATAGATAGCCATCGCCACGGAATTTGAACCCGAAACTATCGAAGCATACATCGGGCAATTATTGGTAATAAGAAAATCTTGAATTTCCGTGGATGCATCAGTCGCTTTTTGTTTTAAAGATATCGGAATGCGAGGTGCCGAGCGAACACGATTCACGAGTAATCGTCGTTTAGCTAAGATTTCGCTTCTTGACGCACGGCGCTCCTCTGCTTGTCGATTCATTTCCGCTATAATGTTCTCAAGCCAAACACGAGAACGCTCAGCATTGATTTTGGCAATTCCGCGGCGAATATCAACTCGATAAGGAGTGCGCAGAATCGGGTTATCGTCGTTAAATTCAACGAGCTCTCCAAATGTAAGTTCTTGTGTTGGCAAACCCTCGGGTAGAGGAGTATCAATCACTTGCATTTTAGCCGGAAGTATTGATTCGGGAAGCGCCTCTTCAAGTTCGCACAACTGCAACCCATTAGGTTCTTCCGCTATGAGTGCTATATTCGACTTAATGGTACGAGTTATAATGTTACCATCCCCGCTTCTAAACGCCAAAAAGTCATCGTCTGTTGTGATTTCGTTGGCATCGAGTATAATAACATCACTTTTTACAGCGACAGCCTCAACATTTGTAGCCAAGCAACTGAAAAAAGCATCATTTTCTCCTGCATACAAGACGATGCTTGCTATTGCAATCAAAAATGATATAGTTATCTTCATAAATCAATCGACTTACATAACTCGAGATGCCTTGACTACTACGGGAGTTAAGAAGATAAGCGCGATCAAGTTTGGGAAAGCCATAAGGCCGTTCATGATGTCCGCTATCGACCAAACCGCGCTCACCGTGAGGTACGGGCCGATACCGACCATGAGAATGTAGAGAGCACGGAAGATGTGGATAGCGCGGCGGTTATTCTGGCCGACGAGATACTCGAGACACTTCTCGGAGTAGAAGTCCCACCCGATAATCGTCGTAAAGGCGAAGAAAAACAAGGAGACCATCAAAGTGAACGACGAGACCGCCGCGGCCGAAGGCCCGAGGAAGCTTAGGCCTCTCGTAAACGCTTCAATGGTGATACCTGCGCCCTCGATACCGGGAATCGGCTTCCACGCGCCCGTCACCACAATCACGAGGCCTGTCACCGAGCAGACGATAATCGTATCGATGAACGCGCCGATCATGCAGATAAGCCCTTGGTCGACCGGGTTCTTCGTTTTTGCCGCAGCAGCAGCTATCGGGGCGGAACCGAGCCCCGCCTCATTCGAGAAAATGCCGCGGGCGACTCCCTTCTGCATCGCGACGAACAGACTTCCGACCGCACCACCCGTAAACGCCGCGGGGTTGAACGCAGCTTTGACGATAAGGACTACGGCGCCCGGGATTTCCTTAAAGTTCACAGCGAGGACGACTAGCGCAAAGAGAATGTAGCTCGAAGCCATGAACGGGACGATGATCGTCGAGACTTTGGCGATGCGCTTAACGCCTCCGATGACGACGAGACCCGTCGCTAGCGTAACAACGAGGCCCGAGATAATGACCGACAGCGAGTAACCACCAGTATGACCCGGCTGGAAGAAGGTTTCGACCGCTCCCGTGATGCCGTTCACTTGAGTGATCGTGCCAATACCCATGATGCCGGCACAGGTTCCGAAAATCGCGAAAGCTATGGCGAGCGGCTTCCACTTAGGCCCGAGGCCCTTCTCGATATAATAGAATGGACCGCCTAAAACCTTTCCTTCGGGAGTCACTTCGCGATACTTGATGGCGAGAAGCCCTTCGGCATACTTGGTCGCCATGCCGAGGAACGCGGCAACTATCATCCAAAAGAGCGCTCCCGGGCCGCCGAGCACAATGGCGGTAGCGACGCCGACGATGTTGCCCGTTCCGATAGTCGCGGAAAGCGCCATGCAGAGCGAGGCGAAGTTCGAGACTTCGCCGTGAGAGCCCTCCTCTTCTCCGCCCGAGGCGAGAAGACAAAACGCTTTCGGTATGTCTTTTAAGTGACAGCCGCAAAGTCGGAGCGTGAGCCACACGCCCGTAAACATAATTGCCGAGATTAGGGGAAGTCCCCAAACGATATCATCAATTCTCTCGATAATTTCCGTCATTTGAACAATACCTTCGCAGGAACTTTACCCTCACCACAAACTTTCTCATCCCCGACATCGCTAAGTTTAATCAGCGGGTCGCCATAAAGAACGGCTTCACGAGCGGTATAAAGATTCCACGTATCACTTCCGTACTTCTTTATATAATCGCGATGCGACTTAAGCCATGCCTCGCCGGCATTAAGGCGTTCGCCCTTTTCATTCGGTACGCAAAGTGCCGCGAGGAGAAATCCTTCATGCTGAGTCGAATACGGATCTTCGCACTTGATGACCTTCTCGAGATTATAACCACCCGCGCCGTCATGCGTATTATGAAAACCGACGACTTCACCGCCATTCGGATTGCAAATTGCCGCGACACCCATCGAAGGTTGGCGCAGATTCGACAATCCGTTCCAAGTTGTCGTGCGGTCGGGTCTTCCGGTCAAACACGGCATCGCAAAGATACCGAACTTGACTATTGTTGAAGTTTCGCGGAAAAGCTCGTCTGTAATTCCTGTCAGATAAGCTGAACCTTCAAGACCATGACACTTCGCGATAACCGCTTCCCAACCCGATTGATCGGCGAAGAATTCAGCCGCGGTATTGCCGACGGGAATCACCATCGCGCCCTTAATGGGATTGTACATCGCGAAATAGTCGCGGAAACGGCGACGCGCGGCAATCACGCCGTCTGCAACAGAATCTGGATGCTTAGAATCGAAGAAATCGTAGTAGCCGTCCGCATAGCGGTGGTGCTCGGTCGGCCAATTTGCGGATCCTCTCGAGACATTCGAAACCGCTTGAGCGCCGGCACATGCATAACGATGCGTTCCGGTAAATTCGGCCGACTCGACCGTAGCAACTTTCTTTCCGTATCCTTCAATGATTTCCGAGAAAGAAGGCACTGAGCCGTCCTTTTTCGGCCAAGGGACAAGCGGGATGCGAGAGATAACTACATCCGCAAGCATGTCATCGTCTACAAGCGAATACTCATAGTCATGTACGAGCGTCCAATCCTGCTGTCCAGCCGGTTTATTCGAAGCGTGATAAGCGTGTTGCCATCCGGGGAGTGTGTTAGCGAGCGAGAGCGCAAGAGTCGTATATTTACCATTAGGATCCGGGACAACAAACGACTCCTCGCTCTTCCCGTCCATTGTCGAGATATCCGACCACGCCGCGCCGAGAACGAAGTATTTCGTACCATTCGCCGCCTCCTGCGCGATATAGGACTTGATCATGTCGGCCGGATCCCCGCCCTTATCCCCATAAGCCGAGTAGATTTCCGCGGCATTCTTGACGGCAAAGGTCAACTCCGGATGCGCTTTGGCACGAGCTTTCACATAGGTCGTCCAGTCTTCGACAAAATCTGCAGGCGAAATGAGAATATATTCGGCAACGCCACCATCTGTCACGAAGTTCTTAGGATCGGTTTCTGTGCCTGGATCAGGGTCTGTCCCCGGATTTTCGGGGTCGGAAACTTCTATTACGGGAATTGACTCTTCACCGTCATTAGGAATAAGAGTAACTATTACATCCGCATAATCTTCCGCCTGATCACCGCTTGCTTTCAAGGTCAAAATAACCTTCTGATCCTCGAATTGCTGTGGCAAGATTCCGGCGTTCATCTTGATCGTATAGACATTGCCGTTTTGAGTGCAAGTCAAATTATCGAAATCAAAGCAGTAAATCTCATTATTGAGACTGATACTGTAAACACTAGGACTTACCTCCAAAGTTTTAACCGCATCAGAACATGTGACTTGGAACGAAAATTCTCTTAGCTTGACTCTAAACGGTTTTGGTGATGACAATATCTTAGGCAATTCCGGCGCCGAATCGGAAGCCGTAAACTCCACACTATGAGCAGACACCTCAGAAAGCGTTGTCCCTTTAAAAATCGGTGTAACGGTAACTCGATATTCCTTCCCGTTTTCCAAGTCATCTGAGGAAAACGTAAAGGCGCGAATATCCTTACCGACTCGAGTGGTTTTTCCGGGATCGTCTTTAATGGTGCTTCTCGTCGGCACAATGTTTACATCGAAACCGTCAAATATATCCTCGTAGATCGTGCAATACATCTCCGGGAATCCCCAAGTAATCGTTAGAGGACATTTCGACTGTGTAGGCACCGAATCGATTCTCGGCATGATTTTCGGATAACAAAGGAAGATATCATCAATCTGAGATAAAGCTTTCCAACCATTACCTATTCCGCCTTGCCAGCCCCAGTTGGCATAAACAGGAGTTTTGGAGTCATCCTGCCAATCGTGGAGAATATAAGCATGTCCTTCTCCACGAGCGAGTAATGGATAACCTGCCTTGAGGTATTTCCGCATCGTATCGGAATCTTTTATTACCGACCCCTTGCTTTCGTAATAGCCAGACGCGACAAGTTTATTGATTACGGTTTCCGGAAGAGATCCCGAACCGCTACTGGTAAAACCCATATTCGCAAGCGACGCACAAACGAACGCCAGTCGAGCCATAGCATTTTCGTCATTGCTATAGTCAAAAGGAACACGTCCATTCGGTTGCAACGTTATGGAATAAGTGTAAGGTTCTTTGCCGTACGTCTGCGTAACGCTATGAGTGGACTCCTTCAAGTTCCAATAAGTCTTAGGCCACTGCCAATAATGCATGAACTGCGACATTTGAATCGCCACACAACCTGCCGGAGCGCGGCGATTATAGTCTTGTAAGCCATCATTACTTGCTCCTGCTTCTGAGGAGAAGACCGGCATAAAGTCATTCCAGGGGGCTGCCTGATTCCACTTTTCAGACATGAAGCCATCTTCCGCGACTGCAAAAAGTGCCGCGGAAGCGAGGAGTAACGAGGTTAAGAACTTTTTCATGGTGATGATTAGAGCTTTTTAAGTTCTTTCAGCTTTTCCTCGGTAAGAAGCATCTTCGGATGTCCGTGCTCGATCAGCGTGCCGTCAGCCTTGAGGATAAAGACATGAGGGATGCCGTTCGGAGCAAGTTGCAAAGGATTACCACCCTTCGGCTTGACGACCGGGAACTTGACCTTATGCTCCTTCGCCCATGCTAGCGCCTTTTCATCACTCTGGTCGCAAGAAAAGTGTACAAGCTCAATATTCGGATCCGCCTTGATCTTCTTCTGATACAACTTCGCAATATGCGGCATTTCTTGGCGGCAAGGCGGACACCACGAAGCGGAGAAAAGACAGAGATAAACTTTCGCATTATTCTTGGGCTTGGTGCCTTTATTAAGAAATTCGCAAGTCTGCAATTTCTCAGCCACCGGGCAAAGATTAGCGGCTTGCTTCGCCGGCTTCGTTTTAGATTCCGGTTTCGCCGTTGCTCCCATGACGAAGCAAGTTAGCGAAGCGAAGAGAATGGTAAGTGCAAAGGTCTTTATCGTTTTCATGCCTATATTATACCAAAAATCCGCTTCGCTAGTCACGCGATTTTTCGCCTTACCTTCTAAGGCGAAGCTGTTTTTAGTTTAGGTGAAATCTTGAGACGGCGGAACTTGGCGTTTGGAGTGTCGAGAAGCTCGGCGACCGGGACGAGCTCTATCTTCGCATTCGGATACTCCGCTTTAAGCGCGGCAAAAATCTCTTCAAAGCGTTCATCCTCGCTCTCAATTTCCGCGAACTTCTTTAGATCTATGAGCTGAAGCGCGCTTTCGACTTGAGCATAAATCTCCGCCTCCGAAGCCGTCGGCTTAAGACCGAGAATAAACGCGTCTACATTCGCCTTAGCAGAATCGGTGACATTATTGTCCTTAATCCACTTCTCAAACGCAGTCTTGACATCCTCATCCGCCTTCTCAATCTCGGCTGGGTATAGAGGCGCCGTCGTCGCATAGAAGTTAGCCCAAATTCCAACCTTCTCGTAATAAATCCGCCATCCCTTACGAGCCAAGCTCTCGATTATTTCAAAGCGATCAAGTTGACCCGGCTCGGTTTCCGTCGTCGTTACCGAAAAGAGCGGTATTGACTTCTCTTCGGTCGGATCAATTTCGACGTAAATCGGATACTCCGTCTTATTGGCATCGACGGCAAAGGCGGGATACTTTTCGCCCTTCTTGGGGGCAATGACGACCTCGCGCTCGTTTTCCCCGGGGCCAACATAAACGCCGAGCCCGGGAATCACCGCCTCACCATACGCAAAACTCGCTTTGACGCGGAAGTAACGACACTTGTCGGCAAAATCGAGATCCTGGCCCGTGATGACGCCCGGCTCTTCACCCTTCATCACCCCCAAGGTCATCCACGGCCCACTCAACGCTTCCGCGCCTTCAATTTTGTACGTGCGCCCCGCGAATTGCGAGTCCATGAACATAACGCGGTAGTAGACGGTTTCCGGCCAATCGAAGTGGCAGGCCGTAAATTGCCAGCGATCCTCGGCGTTCGTGGGGTCTGTCCCCAAGAGAAATTCTTCCGCGTTCGTAAAGCCGTCGTTATCGGTATCTTCCTTTAAGAGCGCTTCATCGAACGTACGCGAGGGGAAGTAAATCGACGCCCAAGCTTTATTGACGGTAATTCCCTCGGTCGTAATCGTATCGTAGCTCACCTTAAAATTGACATATCGTTTGTCGATATTGCCGCCCGTCCAGACATTATCGGCTATCCCTGTGTACTTTCCGCCCTTTCGTCGCGCACCGAGGCAAACGCGAATCTGATTGCACCCTAAGGTATTGAATTCCGCTCCAACCGTATAGCTAGTTCCGACGCCTTGCCTATCGACGATATTATACGAGCCGTCGGCGTGAAGCTGCATCTCGAAGTCGGCATATTTAAGATCGCTCGTAGTGATGACCTTCCCGGCATAGGTGTACTTGATCTCGTTTACCTTAACCTTGATAACCGACCCGAGCGCGGCGGTATTTCCGCTCACGATTTCCCAATCACTCGCCCAAAGACGCGAAGGACCGTAAACCATTATATCCTCGGAAACCGTCTGTCCGCCCGCCGTCGCAGTTACGTGAAGGATATGATCCTGGCCGTTGATACCGTAATAACGATTATCCTCGTGAAGATAGATGACCTCACCCGTTTCCGAAGGCGCCATCATAACGGCGATATCCTTCCTATCGGGAATCGGCGCGTCCGCCGGCAAGTCGATAAACTCTTTAATCGTCGCCGTCCACTTCGGAAGCGTTTCCGTCTTCGAGCCATCCTTCAAAACCGCCCACGCCTTGAGAAAAACTTGCGGATTATCTTCGAGATTGAAAGGCGTCGTGTCGATCTCGATATGGTCGACTTCCGAGGCCTCGACGACCGTAACGTCCATCGACAGTGTATTTTCGGTCGTATTGAAATTGTAGAACGCGTTGCGCGCGGAAAGCGTTACCGCGCCGGAATTGACGTAGAGGTAGCCGTCCTTATCGACCGTCGCGTCACCCTCGACCTTCCACTCGATATTGTGGTCGATTTCCATCTTGACGCCGTCCTTGAAGAGAGCGTAAAGATGATACTTAGTCGGCGTCTTCGCGAAGATTCGCTTCGGCCCTTCGAGTGTAAAGCCGGTAAACTCGCCCATCGAGCGATTCGAGCCCGCATTGATTACGTTACCTAGCTGCACCTCGCCATAGCCTCGTTCCGAAGCGAAGGAGTTATCATGGCCCGAGTACCACGCGGCTCCGGGATTGAACGTGCCGTCAGCTTGGCGAGTCCCCGTAAACGCATCGACCGTACGCGGGTCAAAGGTGCCGTACTGCGGGAGTCCGCCTTGGAACGGCGACTTGCCGCCGTTATTTTGGAGCTTCGCATAGTATACGACGAATTGCTTGTCGATGATTTTCGCTCTTTCCTGCAAATACACCATCGTCTTATGACACCAGTTGCAGCTCGTCGAACCGGAAAGGATGAAGAGCATCTTCCCTGTCTGAATCGCCTGCTTACGCGCATCATAATAATTCTCGGTCATATCGTAGCCGTACGTGCGATAAATCGAGTCGACGGGATCGGTCGCATTCGTATCGATGGACGGCGCGGAAGGCCCGACCGTCGGGCCGTCATCCGCGGCATTTTCGTCAATGAGACTCGGATCGGGAATAACTGCCGGAATCATCGTTTCCGCGCCGACAACCGAGCCCTTGAAGTGCGTGAGATCCACTTGATCGGCGATCGAGAGATTGTCCTTCTGTGACATATTGAGCGTTCCGACGCCGCAAACTTCGCGGCACTTCTCCAAATAGACGGGCGCTGTCGTAACCGTCCCCAAATAGCCGATCCAAAGCTGAAGCGGTTTAAGCGCAATATCGAGTTTCACTTCCACGCCCTCGACATTAAACCGCGCGGGCACCATCGTATAAACGCCGCCCTCGAAACCGAAGCCGAGCGGTTGATTGCCGCCACTCTTGGAGACGACCGAAAGCGCGGTCAGTGAGGCGCTGCCATTAAACTTGATGCGCCGATAATACGGCCAACTATCCGCCTTCTGTGTCGCGGTAATTTCGATTCTCACCTTCGCGTCGCTCGGAAGCTCGGCGCCGAATTTCACTTCGTTCCCGCGCGCAAACTTAAGTTCGCTCCAAAGAACGCCATCCTCCTCGGGATCGAAGTCATCCCCGACGGTCAAGATCCACTCGTCTTCGCTCGCCTCAGGAAGATAGAAGTCGCTCTTCGTAAAAGTCGTCGATCCTCCCGACGGCTGTTCGCGATCATTTTCCGCCGTAGTGAAGGTAATCGACAAATCCTTATACGCGGCAGTTCCGTTCGCCTCGATGGCCGCGAGAGTCAAAAGAAGTTTCTGCCCATCAGAATACTTCTTATAAGTTTTGAAGGTGTCGGTCGGAGTAAGAGTAACCGTCCAAGTATTCTCGCTCAGCTTCTTAACCGAAATCGCGTCATCGGGGAAAATCGCCGTATTCCCGGAAATCGCCTGAAGTTCCTCCACTTCGCGCGTCGTCGTGACCGTGAGAACGCTCGGATTCGAGTGTGCGCAATTAATGGCGAGATCGTCTGTCGGCGCGTTTCCGCGATAAGTGACCGTAATCGAACTGGCGGCGGACGAGCCAATGGTTGTCGCAACCGTGCGATAGCATTCACCGACCTCACTTCCAAAGAGTGGCTTAACGGCGAACTCATAGGTTCCGGCGATTTGGAATGTAGAGAAGCTATCCTTGGAGGCGTCTACTTTGGAAATACTCGGAAAAGCGAAGGTTTTTACCGATTTAAGCGACCAAGCTTTGAACTTCCAGCTCCAGTGATTATATTCGCCGCGCATCCTACGAGCAACATAAATACGAAGCTTGAAAGGTTTATCCTTAAGTTCGGCAAGCGAGATCGAATAGTCCTTCCATTCGCCCGGGGACTTGTCGCGCATGCCGCCTTCGGTGAGATCATAGAGATTTTGCCAAGGACCGTTCGCTACCTTAATCTGCACAAAGCCATCCATATTCTCGGTAAACTCTACAAGCCCCTTGAAATCGAGCTTGGAGTTTTCCGTCGCCACCCAAGTTTCGGGCCACTCGTAAAAGCGCGGATCGGGACAGTTGTAAAGTTGAAGCGTGTTTTCGCCATCCACCCGCTCGAGCTTGATGACGTCCTTCAAATGCGTAACGCCGCCTTCAGTCGAAGAGCCGCCGTCGCACATACTCTTGAGGTGATAAGTCTGCTTGAGTTTGGAGAAATCGTCCGTCCAATCGTTGGCGTTCTGATTTGCCGCAGCGATTTCGACCTGATAGCCCGTGATGCGATTTGCCACGGGAGCGAGTTCCTTCCAATACTTCGGCGCGTACCACTTAATCGTTAAGCTCATCGGCGAAACGGCCGACATGGGCTCTATCTGCGCCATTTTCCTGGGGGCATGATTCGCGTAGACGCCGGTCAGCGAGTAGCTCTTCCCGGTCGGATCTGTATTATAGCTCGTCCAGCCGTTGCTCGAGCCGCCCCAACCGAGATTGCAGTACGCCTCCGGAACTCCGTCTTTCTCGCGATAGCCCTGCACTACAATCGCATGCGGACCTTGCGAGGACTGGAAACCGGCACTTAAAGGAAGATTCGCTTCGATGGAGTTCTTAATCGCGGCAAAGAGTTCGCCGCGCTTCTCCTCCCACCCTTCTTCGCTTGAAAGCGGATTATTGTAATAAACGAAATCGCCGTACCACGGGTTGAAGTGCGGGCACGAGACCGTCGAAGCCGTCGCGCCGACCGTGTAAATCGGGAAGGAATATGCACCGATAATCGAGAGAAGTCGTCCGCACTCGAAACTGCCGCGCGTCGTATAGCGCTCGTTCTTCATCGCGTTCCAGTCGATTTTCGTATAGACGGGCGTACTGAAGTCTTGACGATAAATATACGTCCCCGAATCGACGCCAATTGCCGCGTGACCAAGGACGGTATCGTCGATAATTGCCGGCCACTCGTGATAGGCCATCAATTGCGCATACGCGGTCGGGACGCACCCTGAGCTCGCGTTGTCGCTTTCGCCCTTCGGGAGATAATCTTCCCACGGGCTCGTCTGATTCCAATTGACATTATCGAGCGTGGTCTCGTTCGTAATTCCTGCGAACACCTGCACGGCGGTCACCAGGATCGTTGTTAAAAAGATATGGCTCTTCATGATTCTGATAATCATATTGCGCTCTCTCAAAAGTACAATAATTATATCACAACTCGGGGGTTTTGTCAAACATCCGAGTTAGAAGCTTAATATTCTACGATATAATGCGATGAAATGAACAAGAATAACGATAGTTTCATAAACCCAACAAATTACGAATATCGATGCGCCGAAAGTAAATATGAGCATTGGATTCGTAAAGAATGCCGAGAGTACCCTCGTTGACCATAATCATCGAGTTGTAACCCTTACTGCCAGTCGAGCCCTCGACGAGCGGGATATAATTCTCCTTATCCCAGAGAATCGGCTCTGCGGCATCTTCGTGATTGTCAACGCCGAAATAGAGATAAAGCTTATTTCGCGTTGACCCAATATCGGAACCCAACGCCGTGCAAAATGCCATCGCGTAGACGCCCTTTCCGTCCGATGCACGATTGCCGAGCTTCAAAATCGAGCCCTGAACCTTCGAGCTCGGAGTGAACAGCCCGAGATACGTCCAATTCTCGAAGTCGGTCGTACGGTAGATGTGGCGGCCTTGCGTCGACCACCCTCCTGCGCCGTTCTTGGCGATCATGTACCAGCTGCCGTCGTCGAGTTCGGCGATGGAGTTTTCCTGCGAATTCTGCCCGGTGGGGACAAGATTCGTAACCTGCCAAGTCGCGCCGTGGTCGTCGGAATACGCGGCAAAAACCTGTGTCGTCGAATTGCCGAAATACTGCATCGGGATAACGAGTCGCCCGGGGTTCATGATCTTCGTCTGCATGCCGTGTCCGGGTCCGGCGAGAATGCCCTTATTGCCCGAAAAGTCTATGTTCACGCCCTTCTCGGCGAGGCGCGCGAGCAGCTCGTCACGAACGCTGCGCGGATGGTCGGAGGGACCGCCCGTCCAAGGCGTCCACTCATCGTCCGCGGCAGTTCCGCGAGTATAAAGGACGGTATCCCAGGAATCCATCAGATCGGACGACTTACGCGCCGAAAGTCCGCCGCCCGTAATGCCCATCATAAAGAACTTCTCGGCGATTTCGTCGTAGACCATTGAGACGTCGCCGAGATCGCTCAAGCGACTCGCCCAGCCGCGCGAGTTGTTCTTCGTGCCAGTCGTGAAGTCATAGCAGTTCTGGACGTCAACCATGATCCGAGGCGAAGTCCAAGTCTCGCCACCATCCGTCGAAAGATTGCCCGCAATATCAATCGGCGAATAGCTTTCGGACGTACTCGTCGTCCCGAGGTCTCCCGCATAAGGACGCATATCGTACGCGGCGATAATGATTCCCGCGCCCGTGACGAGCGAGGGAATGCGATATTGCTGACCCGAAGAGTAATGTTGTACCAAATCCGGGAAGTCGACGCTCGGGAGATTCGCTAGAACTGCCGTTTCGACGGGCCCGAGCGTTTGTTTACCTTCCTCGACGACCGCCTTGAAGAAATTGTAGCCGACTAGGCGCTCCGGCTCGACCGTAAGGATGAAAGGCTTACCTCCTTCGGCAGTCGGTCGATACGCCGTCGCGATACGCGTCCAATGACCAGACAGTGCTGCGCGGCCGAGAATCGAGAGCGACGCGTTAGCGAGTTCCCGATCGAGCGCAACGGATAAAGTTCCCTCTTCAATATTGAAGTCAACAACCGAAAATTCTACCGATTCGACGAGCGGGCCGAACATGCAAACGGCAGAGCGGATTTCTTCTGTCGAAAGCTCCCTCCCATTCGCCGTCACGCGCGAGGGAAGAACGCGATCCAAATTATTAGAGGCGGTAGTATAATTCAAATCCGCCGCGTGAACCTTTAGCCCCATGAGCACCTGTGAACCATCTACAGCCGCACCGATAGTATAGTCTGTTCCAAGCTTCTTGCCGGACCACTTGACTCCTGAAGCGGAAACGATCTCCATCCCATCCTGATAGACCTTGACACCGGTATCTGCCGCGGAAATTGCGATAGTATAAACATGGGGCTTGGATACATCGAGAGGTTCCTTGACAGTTGTACCGGTATGCGAGGTTGTGCCATTATAAGTGATATCGAAGCGATTCGCCGTGGCGTCGTAGACAAGTTGAACGCTATTCGTGTCGATCTTCCACCCGGCAAGCGCTCCACTCTTCCCGGCAGGCAAGGACGCAATCAGATTTATGGTCACCGTACTCGCGCCGCTTCCGACGGTAAACTTAAGCGGCGTAAAGAGAACCGTATAGGCGCCATCCTCCCACGAGCCGTCCTCAGGCGAGATCCAAGTCGGCGAAGACGTTGTCGTCGTCGTAAAGCGCGTCCAATCGGCATTCGGCGTTCCCTCCGAAGGAACGGAACGTGTCGGCCTAATTACAGACGCCATCGCGCGCGTCGCCGACTTTTCGTGAGTTAAGGCGACATCGGTCTCATTCGCCCAGATCATAACGCCGCCGCCACGACTTAAGGCATCCGCACACTTCGCCTTGATTGTGGCAATCGAATTGTAGGTATAGACCTTGCCGTCCGAAGCCGTGAAACGGTCGGTCGAGTCGATATACTGAGGATAGTTATTAACGACCCAATTGTAACCGTTCTGCGAGCCGTCGCAAGGATAGTGGTTCGTGTAAAACGCCTGTCCGCCGCAAATCTTGTAAGCAGGAAGATGGCCAAAATTTGCCGCGCGCGTGAAGTCGTTTTGCATAAGACCAAGTGTCGCGTGAGAGGCCCACTCGCCGCCGTCGTAGCTCATCATACTCACGAAGTCACACTGCTGATAAAGCCCCGCAACCGCGTCACCCGCGCCGAGATCGGTTCCTCCCTGCTGGGTGCGCCATCCCGTAACCGCAATCGAAACCTGCTTACCGCCCCCGGGGAGCGCGAAGAGGAGGGGCTTTAAGTCGGTAACTAAATCGCGCCACCCTTCCCAGTGGGCCTTCGTCGTCGGATATTCCCAGTCGAAATCAACGCCGTCCAGCTCGAACTTCTCGACGAAATCGGCGAGCTCGCGCGCCGCACAGCGGCGCTTAACGGGGTCGGCGGTAACGCCGGGGAGGTTGCCTTGGCTAAAGCCGACGCCGACCAAGATCTTTACGTCGCGTTCGCCGCGGAGCGCCTTCATCTTATCGATAGCGGCCTTGAACTTCGTGTCCGTAAACTGCTCACCGTTCCAGCCGTGTCCAACGTGGCCATTCGCGTCAATCGTAATGTAAAAGGCGATGATGTCGGTATATAAGGCAAAATGCTCCTTCGTAAGCGCGTTCATCGTCCAATTGTTAAGCCGCCAATAGGGAACGATATGAAACGCCCAGGGGTAGACGGTGCCGAATCCCTTCGGGTCGCAGTCGTGAACATGTGAAAAGTAGCCGTTGACGACCGCCTCGGTGATCTTCGCGTCGATCTTCGCGTTTGCGGGCGCATCTGCGGCAACCTTCACGCCGACCCAAAGATAATCGCCGACATTCAAGGTCGGATAACTGCCCGACACCTGGAAACTCAGCTTGAATTTGCGCCCGTCGCGCGTCTTCTCGAGCCCATCCGTAAGCTCAGTCGCCTGCGACGCGGCGAAATAAGGTACGGCGGACTTAAAGAGCGTAAAGTCGGAGATGATTTCGGGGTCGACATCGTCGGGAACTTCGAACGAAATTCGCCAAAGCGTATTAAACTTCAAAGTCTCGGCCTTAAGACCGATCAGCGGCTCAAAGTCGTCTTTGCCGCGGTAGAACGAGCTCTCCGTTTGGAGGGCGGTAAAGACGAGGTCGTCGCGTCCGCCGGACGCGGGGATGAGATCCGTCGGTATGACGAGCTCGGTGCCTTCGCTCGCAAGAATCGTCCCGGCGAAAGCACGTGCATTCGAAACGAAAACTCGCCGCCCCGGTGCATCAAGAGTGAGCTTACCCGAGCCCGTGAGCGGCCAATCGAACGTGCGGCTACCCGAACCCGATAAGTGAAGCGTTGCGGACGAGAGAATGCGAAGTTCCGTCTTTCCGTCCGCAGGAAGCTCGATCTCCGATTCGTTGACATCCCCTTCCAATGTCAGACGGCGCGTATCATTCGTCGCGCTTTGGTCCTGATAAACGCGGACATAGTCGACGTACATATTAACGGGTAATGTCGATTCGTCGTCGACCGTCCCGACCCAATTGCCCTCGAGCTGCTGAGAAAGGATGAAGTAAAACGGCGTCGTAAAGGGCCACGTGTCGCTCGTCTTGTTCGTCGGCGCGTAAGTGAAGGTACACTTGCCGTTAACATACCACTTAATTGCGTCATCGGTCCATTCGACGCGATAAACATTCCATGTACCGTTGTCGATGACGTTGTTGTGAGAGCCGTTGGAGGTCGAGTTTCCGCCGCTCGTCACCGGGCCGTGATGGACGGTTTGATAGACGCAAGAATCGGAGTTCAGTCGTTCAACGATGTCGATCTCCCCTGTAAGCGGCCAGCTGTTGTTGTCGGGCAGCATCCACAAGGCCGGCCATGCGCCGTCCTGATTGTCGAACTTCGCGCGGATTTCGTAAACGCCCTTCGTAAAGGAAATCTTCCGCTCGCCCCAAATCTGTCCACAGAGGAGCTTGCGCGTCTCATTAGGATCGGAGCCGTCGTTCTTGACGCCCTTAAGGATGAGTGCGCCGTCCGCAACCGATACGAGATCTTCACGATCCGACGTATACTTACGCCAATCAGGGGCTCCGCTCTTGAGGACGGGTACCTTACGCCAACGCGTCCAATCGACGTCTTCGCCCTCGAACTCATCGGACCAGACGAATGTCTTCGTTCCGAGGCGCGCCGGCGAAATTGCCTTGAAATAAACGCCCTCGAGCGTGCCCGCGCCGAGATTTCCCCATCCCGCGCTGAACGTCAATTTGTCGACGCTGCCGCCGTCCGTTACGTTCTTATCGGTTACGAGAATGAGTTTACCGTTCCGATAGACGCGCAGTTCGCCCGAACGATTCTCAAGCCGAATTGTAACCTTCCCGTTCGCAGGCGGAGCGAGCGCGACGTTACTGCCGACGTCTCCATTGGCGCGGATGACCGCAGCGACCGGATAGGCGTAAGTCGCCGTCAGATTCGCACCGGTCAAAAAGAGCTCACAGTTGTTGTTGCAGTTCGCCGAAAGCGAGACGGTCTCGGAACCATGCGAAAGCGTGACGAGCGAGGGATAGGCAGTTTGAGAGCGAGAAGCGAAATTCGGGAGATTAATATCGAACTCCGACACCCAATCACCCGCTCCGATATTAAGAACATAGCTCGTCACGTCAATAGAACCCTCTTCGAGCTTCAAGTCCTTCCTCTCCGGCATCGCGAAGCTCGGTGCGGGAACGGGAACTTCAAAAAAGTCGTATTTTGCCGCGGCGTCAGAATCAAGTTTGGAGATTACTTCCGCGTCACTTTCCGTATTACCACTACTTGCAGCGCTCTGCCACATCGCACCGCTCACGAGATTCCCGCTAGTGCCGCCGAAAGTCGCGAGACGAAACGGACCCGATGAAAAACTTTTCGCACCGTCGCCGACGTTAAAGATCTCCTCTCCGTCCACATGAACGAGGACCTGCGCTATCTGCGTATTCCCCCCCGAGACACCGCGACGAACGAGCATCGTGAAGCGATGGAAGCCGCGAGTCAGCTTCTTCGTGCAGGTGACGTTGAAGAGTCCCGAATTGACGTTTAGATTATAATACCCGTTAGCATCGGTCGAGAGAATCACCTTTTGGGCGTTCTCCTCCGCCCAAAAGGTTAGAATCGCCGTATTCGCCGTTTGCGCGAACGATCCCGCGCCAATGAAGCCCATCTGCGCACCCGCGTACATAATCGCGGCGGACTGATCGTGGCTCCCGTATTCGCCGCCGACAGCTTGCGTCGCAACCTCGCGATAAGTATAATTCTCCTCCGCAAAAACTGCCGCAGAGAGAAATGACATGATAAAGAAAAGGATGTATTTATTCATGTCATTATTATATCAAATTATAGAAATATTTACCAGACGTTATTCGCGTTGGTCGTTTGGACGCCGTTTTCGATGACGAGATTTTCCTTAAGCCCGCGAATGGGCTTCGCTTCAGTCAAGTCCATCTCGATGACGTCGATGCGATTCTCGCCGACCTTGAGGAACGACGCGGGGCAATAAAGCGAATACTGCGGGCCGATTCGCCAATAACGCCCGAGATTGTGCCCGTTTACATACAAGGTCCCCTTCGACCACTTCGACATATCAAGGAAGGTATCGGCCGTCTTAGAAAGCGTGAACTTGCCCGAGAAGTGGCCGCCCTTCTGACCCAAGCGTTGGGGTTCCTTCTGAGCTTTGACAATCGACTTTGGCGACATCGGCTTCGGCGCGATCTTCCAGCCCTTAAGCTCCTTACCGCCCAAAGTCACTCTACCGCGAATACCCTTGTAGTCGTCCTTCATACCGCGCCCGAAGTTGATGTGGCCCATGCCTTCGACAACAATCATTAGGCGAGCTTCCTTCTCGCGCTTCGGGAGCATAAGCCCACAGGCGCCAAAGCGACGATCAAAAGTCACGAGGAACTTGTCGTCGAGATAAATATGCGCATAGTCGCTTACGCGTTCGAAGCGAAGTTCCGCCTCTTCACCCGCAGGAACTTTCGTCGCGTAAACGGCGATGCCCTGATTCTGACCGAAAGCTTCGAAGTGAATTGGGCCCTCAGTCGAAATGATCTTCCCAAGGCCGCTCGTCAAAGGAGCGAAAAAGCTCGGCGTAAAGGCGGGTATTTCCATCGTCGGAATCGGCTCCGGGACTTTCGGGAGCTTATCGACCCCGCCGACCTCGCGCGCCAAAATCTCACGATAACGATAATAGTCCTTAGTCGGAAGACCCTGCTCCGAAATCGGGGCGCCATAGTCGTAGCTCGTCATATCTGGCTGATAGCCGCCCTTTCCGCCGTCATTCGCACCCGTCGTAAAGCCGAACGAGGTGCCGCCGTGAATCACATAAAAGCAGAAGCTCTTCTTCGTGTTGACGAACCAATTGACCGCGCCCGTGATGTCGCTAGGTCGCCAATTACCTTCACCCCAGTGACGAAGCCAACCGGGATAAGTCTCGGCGGAGAGAATCGGGACTCCCGGATTCGCCGCGCGAGCCGCATTGAAGTTCCCCTCATTCGTCCCCGGATCGAGACCGACGGCGATTTCCTTGTCGGGATAGGGAAGATTGCGGAAGAAGTTCGCGCCCGCGCCATCGGCCATGTAGAACGGCGCGAAGCCCTTCGCCTTCCAGAAGTTCTTTACCCAGGTAATATTGCCGGGTTCCTTGTCGGGCCAACTGCCGTATTCGTTCTCGACCTGAGTGAGGATTATCGGGCCTCCGTTTTTCCAAAGAAAGGGTTCGGCGACTTTAGCGATGGCATTAAGATACTTCTCGCACTCTTTTTTGTAATCCTCGTTCTTCGAAGAGCGAATCACATAGCCCGGCTTTTCGAGAAAGCGAATCGGAAGTCCACCATAGTCCCACTCGCCGCAGCAGTAAGGACCGGGGCGAAAAAGGACCTTCATCCCTTCATCTTTGCAAAGTTGCAAAAACGCCGCGACATCACGATTCCCGGTCTTGAAGTCGAAGGTGCCGTCCGGACGCTCGAAGCCATTCCAGAAAAAGTAGGAGGAGATCGTGTTACAGCCCATCGCCTTCGCCATGCGAATACGATGCTGCCAATACTCACGCGGAATGCGTTGAGGATGCATTTCACCGCCGCGAATCAAGAACGGTTTCCCATCGACGAGGATCTCTTCGCCGTGGAACTTCACTTCTCCCGAGAAGGCCATTATCGTAGCCATCGAAATCAAACCGAGGAGGAGCTTCTTCATCGCTTACTCCGCCGAAGAAGATTGAATCGCGGCAGTTAGGACGTACTTTTCGCCCGGCTGGAGCGACTGACCCTCGGGCCAGTTTGAAACGGGCTCGACACAAACGAACTTCGACCAATCATCCGGCTCGAAATCCTTCATCGTCGCGCCTTCCCCCGGGTTCCAGATAACGAGCTTCGTGTTGCCGCTCGAAACGAGCGCGATGCCGCGCTTAAGCTTATTGTCAAGGATGGCGAATTCATGCTTAAGATCAGTCGAGGGCAAGCGGAAGATATGATCGGTCGCATGATCCATTACGAGATCGTGCGTCTGGTGGTCGTTCGGATTGTTCATCGGACCATTGAAGAAATCGAGCCCGCTTGTACCCGCTATCGTCGCATTGTCACGATGCGAAACGCGGAAGTAAGGATGGAAGCCGCAGGAGAAGTCGAAAGGAGTTTCGTCCTTATTCGTCGTCGTGAGCTTAAGGTTAAGCTTCATCGAAACGGAGACCTTGAACTCGAGATCGAACTTGTGAGGCCACATCTTCATCGTTTCCTCGTTCGACTTAAGTCCCAAGGTGATTTCGGTCATATCCTCCGAGTATTCCGTTCCGCGCACATCAAAGACGAGGAGCTTCGCGAAACCGTGCTGAGGCAGGTCCTTCGAGAACTTGTTGCCGAACTGAGGCCAGCAAACGGGAATTCCGCCATGAAAACTTTCGCCGCGATTGTAGTCACGTTTAGCAGGGCGAAAGATTACGGGAAAGTGTCCGGTCGGACGATAAGAAAGAACATTGCCACCTAAGAGCGCAATTTCCGCCGCGCCATACTTGTTGGCGATCACGACTTCGGGATAACCCGCGAAACCTTCGTGGAAAACGATACGGCCGGGGGCGCCGAAACGAGCATTCAGCTGATCGATAGTCATAGTGCTTTCCTTAATATGAGACCTTTAAGATATTGCCCTTCGGGGAAAGAAATCGAAACGGGATGATCGTCCGCCTGAAGCGTGCGAGCAAGGATTTGGAAGCTCGCTTTCGCGTCGCTGGCTGCTTCGGCAACGACTTTATCGAAGAGATCACTCGTCATCGCGCTCGAACACGAGAACGTCGCCAAAATCCCGCCCGGCTTAAGAAGCTCCATCGCGAGGAGATTGATATCCTTATATCCACGCGCGGCCTTCATCACTTGCGCCTTCGACTCGGCGAACTTCGGAGGATCGAGGACGATCGTATCAAAGCTCTTGCCCGCATCGCGGCAAGTGCGCAGGAACTTGAAGACATCCGCTTCTTCGAAGTTCATCTTCTCTTCGGGGCACTCGTTAAGCGCCATGATCTCACGCCCACGCTTCAAAGCTTCCGTCGAGACATCGACTTGAAGGACATGAGAAACCGCCGCGTTTTTCGCCGCGTAGTGTCCGAAGCCGCCCGTATAAGAAAAGCAATTGAGCACTTTCCCGAAAGCGTATTCACCAACCGCCTTACGCGCGGCACGTTGATCGAGATAGTAGCCGGTCTTGTGGCCTTTTCGAACGTCGATCAGAAACTTGACGCCGTTTTCCTCGATTTCGATAGTCTCGGGGGGCTCTATTCCGGCCAAATGTTCGAAAGCACCAACCTCAAGACCTTCCTTCGCTCTCACTTCGACGTCGCTACGCTCAGAAACGCTTTTCGCACCCTTTTCGAGAAGCGTTTCGACAATAAGCCCTCGATAATCCGCAGCAAAGGCGCTCGTAAGCTGAAGGACGACATACCCCGCGTAAGCATCGGCGACGAGTCCCGGAAAGCCGTCATTCTCGGCGTTGATAAGGCGGCGCGACTCACTCGACGCGAAATCGTACTTACGCGCATCAACTGCCTCGGATATCTTCGACTTAAGATATTCACGGTTCGGCTCGTCCTTAAAAGAAACCATGCGAACACGAATCTGGGATAAGGGGCTATTAAAGCCGAAGCCGAGGCGCTCCCCATTATAGGAAACAACCTCGACCATTTCCGCCTTTGAAGACTCGGAAGTTTTAATCGCTCCCGAGAAGATCCAAGGATGACGGCGCAAGACGGTATGCTCGCGCCCTTTCTGAAGAACTACCTTCTTCACCGGACACGCTTGATCGCGCCGAACTTGCAGACCTGAGAGCACTGCTTGCAGCCAGCGCACAATGTCGGATCGATCTTCATCTTAAAAAAGCCGGGACGAACCTCTTCGCCGCGCGTAATGGCGGGGCAACCGAGCTTGAAGCAAGCTCCGCAAGCTTTGCACTTTTCGGAGTCGGTCTCGCAAAGCCCTTCCTTCGTGAGCTTCGCGGCTATGCGGCAAGGAGCATAGGCGACGATCAAAGCGCCTTCGTCATTGTCCATAGCGTCCGCAAGCACCTTTTCGAGCTCGGCGAGATCATCGGCAGAGACCTTAACTACCTTCTTGTAGCCGCAGGCCTTCGCGATTTCCATAATGTCGGTAACAGGCGCCTCATCGCCCTGCAAAGTCTTGCCCGAGCCGGGATTATCCTGATGACCGGTCATGCCCGTAATGCGGTTATCGAGAACGACGGTCGTAACGGGAGTACCGTTATAGTGGGCGGAGAGAATGCCGGTCATACCCGAGTGGAAGAACGTCGAGTCGCCGAGAACCGCACAGATGCGGCCGGTCTTCCCCGCCTTCTTCATGCCCGCGGCATTGCCGATCGAAGCGCCCATGCAAATCGTCGAATCCATCGCGTTAAGAGGAGGAAACGCACCGAGCGTATAGCAACCGATATCGCCGGTTACAGTAGCTTTCAATTTCGAGAGCGTATAGAAAACGCCGCGATGACCACAACCCGCGCAGAGAACCGGCGGACGAGTCGGGAGCGTCGGATCGGTTGTCGCCGCCTTCGCTTCGGGAACGTCTCCGATAAGTTCGTGGCGAAGATTCTGGAGTCGGTCGGCATTAAGCTCGAAGATATTGAGTTCGGTCGTATGAGGCGTGACCTTAAGTCCCATCGCCTTAATCTGATCTTCGAGGAAAGGATCGAGTTCTTCGACTACGACAAGCTTCTCGACCGAATCCGCGAACTTCTTGACGAGCGCCTTCGGCATCGGATTCGTCCAACCGAGCTTCAAAATCGAGTACTCAGGGAAGATTTCCTTAACGTACTGATATGCAACGGCGGAAGTTACGAAACCGAATTCCTTCTTGCCTTCGATAATCTTATTCAAGGGCGATTCATTCGATTCCGCTTCCATCGCTGCGGTGCGCTTTTCGGCGTTAAGACGATGTCCGCGCGCGAACATCGGAACCGGGATCGTCTTCTTGATGTTCTTGACGTAAGGAATCACTTCATGCGGAGCGGGGTTAAAGTCACCGAGATCGACCAAAGAGGACGAGTGTGAGGTGCGCGTCGTAAGACGGATAATGACCGGGACTTCGTACTTTTCCGAAAGTTCGAAGGCCTTGATCGTCATGTTATATGCTTCTTGGCTATCGGCGGGCTCGAGGAGGAGCGCACGCGCGAACTTGGCGAGATTGCGGTTATCTTGCTCGTTCTGGGAGGAGTGCATGCCCGGGTCGTCGGCGGAAATGATGACCATACCGCCCGTAGCGCCGACATAAGTGAACGTCATCAAGGGATCCATCGCGACATTTAAGCCCACATGCTTCATCGTCGTCATCGCTCGCGCACCGGCCATCGAAGCGCCGATAGCGGTTTCCATCGCGACCTTTTCGTTAACCGCCCACTCGCACTTCACCGTAGCTTTGAACTTCGCGAGGTTTTCGAGAATTTCCGTCGAAGGCGTACCCGGATAAGCCGAGGCGACGATACAACCGGCCTGAGCGGCGCCGTGCGCCACCGCTTCATTAGCGCTTAAGAACTTCTTCATTAACTTTACTCCGCATAGAATAGATAAAATAGAGCGTCAAATCGGTCGAAACGAGGAGGATATCAAGAAGATACACCCAGCAAAGCCAAAGTTTCGTCCCATCGACCAAATGCGCGGCGATTCCGCACAAGTAGCCGATAATGACGAGAACCATGAATGTCGGGCTTTTGCCGTCGACACGTTTCGCCTTGTAAGTGCGATGAATCGCGAACGGCCACGAAGAGCCGAAGATGACGAGCATCGCAAGTTCGAGAATTTCAGAGATCATTTTTTCGCTTTCACGCCGAGGTCGGAGAGCTTCATCGAGATAACGCGCGATACGCCCTTCTCCTGCTGGCTGACACCGTAGACCAAATCGGAACCCGCAATCGTGTGCTGGTTGTGGGTGATGATAAGGAACTGAGACTTGACGAGGAACTCTTTAAGCTGTTCGACGAAGCGACCGATGTTCGCGTCATCAAGAGCCGCATCGAGCTCGTCGAGCATACAGAAAGGCGCGGGCTTGATCATGAAGATCGAGAAGAGCAAGGCGACGGCCGTCATTGTGCGTTCACCACCCGAGAGAAGCGTAACCGACTGAGGACGCTTCCCGGGAGGACGCGCAATAATGTCGATGCCGCATTCGAGCGGATCTTCTTCATTCTCCAAAAGAACAAGACGCGCTTCACCTCCGCCAAAGAGCTTCGTGAACATCGTCTGGAAGTTCTTGTTCGCCTGCTCGAAGGTCTTCTTGAAGAGATCCGAGCTCGTCATATTGAGATTGTTAATGAGCTCAAGAATCTGGGCTTTCGCGGCGATAAGATCTTCTTCCTGAGCCTTCTCGCGAGCATAACGCTCTTCAAGTTCGCGGCACTCTTCGATAGCGACCATATTGACGGGACCGAGCGCGGCGATTTCGCTCTGAATGCGACTCACTGTGCCTTCGAGTTCCTTGAGAGGCGGAACAACGCCGTCCTTCCACTCGGGATCCGCTTCGCGCATAACCGCATCAGCGAAAAGCCCATATTCGTCTTCGAGATGAGCAAAGACATTCTGACGGCGCATCGTCGATTCGGCGGCCTGGACTTCGAGTTTCGAGCGGAAATCACGCGCCTGATCGAGACCGCCGCGCTTTACGGCGACCTGAGCGTCGGCAATCGAGATACGTTCCATCATCGCGCCGCGCTTCGCCCTTTCGGCGTCCATCATCGCGTGAAATTCTTGCGCCTTGTCCTTAAGCTGATCAAGCTGATCGAAAAGGTCGCCCGACTCTTCGGTAAGTCGCGTAATCGAATCCTGATAACGCTGGATGCCTTCTTCTCGAAGCGCGACTTGTCGCTCTAACTCTTCGCGGCGACGCTGGGCGCTTTCGGACTGCTGCCCGATAAAGGAGAGTTCCTGTTCGAGCTGGGACGCGGCGATTCGACGCTCGGTGAGACGCTGAGAAACGGGAAGATGACTCATCTCCGCTTCGCGAAGTTCGTCCTCGGCCTTGTGGACGAGTTCGACGAGATCCTCCTGCTTCATCATCGTAGTAACGCTCGTCCCCGACTTCCAAATCTCGATGGCGCCGTTGCGGATGACTTCCGAATCTTTGACGAGCGCACCGGTGCGAGTCGTATCAGCGACTTCGCGTCGACGTTTCGCGACTTCTTCGCGCTTCTTGTCGATCGTTTCCTGGAGCAAAGCGAATTCTTCTTCAACCGCTATTAAGGCGTCACGAGAAGCTTCAATCGAATCGCTTAAAAGCTGCTTCTTCTGCTCTAAGCTCTCGGCTTGCATCGCGACTTCTTCGAGCTGACGACGAGTTTCGCGAATTTCGTAGCTGTCGCGTTCGGCAAAAGACTTGTATTCTTCGATACGAGCGCGGTTAACTCCGATGACTTCGTTCGCGCGGCGATATTCGCCTTCCGCGGCAGCTTCCTGCGAAGCGAGCGTCTGAAGACGTTCTTCGAGTTGATGAATCTCGGCATGGAGATTCTGAGACTCCTGCTCGGCTTGAGCTACGATTTCCTGAGCTTCCTTGATCGCCTCTTCGATTTCAGTGCGATTCTTGGCGTTCTCTTCGAGCTCGACATCGTAAGTGTGAATGCGCTGCTTCGAAACGTAGATATCGAGGCCGCGGAGCTGATCGCGCAGTTCCTTGTACTTTTGGGCCTTGCCGACCTGACGCTGCAAGGAGGCAATCTGACGACGCATTTCCTTCAAGATATCGGCTTCACGAAGGAGGTTCTGCTCAGTCTGGTCGATCTTGCGGAGAGCTTCCTTGCGGTCGGCTTTGAATTTGGTGATGCCGGAAGCTTCTTCGAAGACGGCGCGGCGATCTTCGGGTTTCGACGAAAGAATCGCGTCGATTTGGCCCTGAGCCATAACCGAGTAGGAGCTCGTGCCGATACCCGTGCCCATAAAGAGGTGCTGAACATCCTTAAGTCGGCTCGGCTGCTTGTTGATGAAGTATTCGCCCGTACCATCGCGATAAACGCGGCGAGTGATCGTCACTTCATGATAGTCGGTCCCGAGTTCCTTCTCGCAATCGGCGAAAGTAATCGAAACTTCGGCGAGCCCGAGGGGCTTACGCGTATCGGTACCGTTGAAGACGACATCGGCGAGCTTCGAACAACGAAGCGCGGTCGGACGTTGTTCGCCGAGAACCCAGCGAATCGCGTCGGAAACATTCGATTTTCCGCAGCCATTAGGTCCGACGATCGCGATAAGACCCGGGTCGAAATCGAGGCGAGTCTTATCGGCAAAGGACTTGAAGCCGAGAATATCGAGCTGCTTTAAATACATTAAATGAGGCCTCGCTTGATGAGGTGCTCGGCGATTTCGACGGCGTTAAGGGCGGCGCCGCGGAGAAGCTGGTCGCCGGAAACGAAGATGTCGATGCCCTTCTTGTCGTTACGCGAGATATCCTGACGAATGCGGCCCGCGAGAACGTCATACTTCGCCGTCGCATCGAGAGGCATCGGATAGCCGCCATTAAGCGGATCGTCGACGAGCTTCACGCCTTCGGACTTCGAGAGGATCTCGCGAACTTCTTCGGGCGTGATGTCCTCTTCGAATTCGAGATTAAGCGACTCGGAATGGGCGCGAGCGATCGGAACGCGAACCGACGTGCAGGAGACCATGAGGTCAGGCGCGTGGAGCATCTTGCGAGCTTCGTTGCGCATCTTAAGTTCTTCGAGCGTATACCAATTCGTTTCGTCGAACTTGTCGATATGCGGAATCAAGTTGTAGGTAAGCTGATGCTGGAAGGCCTTAACCGTAAGCTCTTTACCTTCAACATATTCCTTCATCTGAAGTTCAAGCTCTTCGAGACCGGGCGCGCCAGCACCGGAAGCTGCCTGATAAGTCGAAGCGATAAGACGCTTAAGTTTCTTCGCCTTATGAAGAGGCGCGACAGCTTCGAGCATAATCGCCGTCGTGCAATTCGGGTTCGCGATAACGCCCTGGTTCCAATCGAGATCTTCGGGGTTGACCTGCGGAACGACAAGCGGGACTTTCGGATCTTGGCGGAAAGCACGCGAGTTGTCGATCATGATCGCACCCGCCTCAACGACCGCGTCCTTAAGTTCGATCGCGACATCGGTCTTACCGGCGAAAAGGACAATGTCGAGTCCCTTGAACGAGTCCTTCGTTGCAGGAAGGACGTGATAAGTTTCGCCTAAAATCACTTCATCGCGTTCACGCGACGCGAAAACCTGAACCTGACCCTCGAGCGGAAAATTGCGCTCCTTGAGAACCTTGATCATCTCGGTGCCGACAGCTCCGACACCCACGAGTCCGACTTTGTACTTCTTCATTTTCAGTAGACCTTAATGTATGCTTCCGCTCTGAGTCGCTTGACCCAAGCGTCGTAAATTCGTTTCGCTTCTTCTCTCTTCACATCAGCTTCGATTTCGTCATACGCTTCAGCGAACGAACGAACGCGTCCGATATTCTCGTCGTCCTTGCGAAGGAGGAAGCTCCAACCATCGATATCGATCCAGTGGGAAATCGTGCCTTTGGGCATAACCTCGATTTCTTCGGCAATGCGGCTTTTGAAGACGTCTCCCGGCTTGATATTCTTCCACTGCCCGCCCTCTTCGGCATGCGTATCGGAGCTGTAGATTTTAGCGACTTCAGCGAAAGACTTTTCGCGCAAAGCTTTCGAAACCTCATCGCGAAGATTGGATTTCGAGGGTTCGAGAAGGATTACCGAAATCGTTACCGTCGAATCCTCGGCATAACGATCCTTGTGCTCTTCATACATTTTCTTCATTGCCGCAGGAGACGCGTTCGCATGCTTTTCGACCGCGCTCCAACGCATCGCCGAAACGATCATATCTTCTTTGATACGTTGATACCACTCGGTATAAGCGATTTTGTTGGCGGAAAGCATCTCGATGAGTTTATTGCGATCTCCCTCGAAACCTTGCTGAACGATCTCCCGAACACGATTTTCGATGACCCACTCCTGCATCGTCATCTTCGCATCCTGCGCCGCTTTCAAAATAAGCTTGCGATCGATGAGTTCATTAAGAACCATCGTATATTCGCTCTTGTGCGCGCGAAGGCGCTTCATCTCCTGAATGACGTCACTTCGCAAAATCGCCTGCGTATTAACGCGAGCTACAATCCCATCCACTTCTTCAGCGAAGCCGGAGGTCAAAGTCAAAAGAGCAATCAAGAATAGAACTTTTTTCATTTCGTCAATGCCGCGATAGCCGCACCGATCATCGGCGCGTCCTCGATTTTTTCAGTGAAAATATAGTGAATATTGCGCTTCTTGATGAGCATTACATCAAGCTCACGTTTAACGGTTCCCGGGAAATCGATACACTTCGTCTTGTACCAGGTCGAGCCATCGGGTATGATGGCGATCGGGCATTGTTCTTCAACGCCCTCTCCACACTTGATTGCGAACGCCGCGAGATGAATCGCCGTCAAAATCGCCGCGCGATCGAAGATCAAAAGCCCGAGCTTACGCGCAATGCGGATGTCCCCCATATCGACAAAAATCGAATCGAGAGGATTTACACGATTCGCACACTTGATTGCCGCGCAAAAGTTGTCGACATCGATCGTTTCGATCGAACCGAGTCCTCCGATCTTCATCGCGGCAGCTTGAGTGAAGAAACCGACTTTAGCGGCCGCTTTCCACATTTCCAAAGCAAGAGGCCCGAGATAAGCGCCGGCTATCATCTTTTCGAAGATCTGCTTACCGGGATGCAAGGTCTTCGCGTCCATCATTTGATCGATGACGCTTTGTTCGATTTTATCGAAGGCGCCGGATTCGGCGTTGATGATTACATCACCGAGCTCTTTCTCGACATAAGCGCAATTTGTACCTGTGCCGAGAATAAAGCCGATATAAGAAGAGCACTCGCCCTTTTCGGTAACTGCCTTACCCGCGAGCAAAGTCGCTACCGTATCATTGATAACGGCAATCGAACCGCCTCCCAGACGCTTCAGGAGTTCCGCGCCGACATATTCGCCGACGATTTGCGGAGCTTTGATGCCCTTTGTCCAAGTGACGAGTTTCGCGTCGATATCTTCCGAGGCAATGGCCGGATACGAGAAACACCAACCGATCTTTTCCGCCGTCGCCTTCGGTTTGAGGCGTTTAACCTCATTTACGAACGCTTCATAAAACTCTTCTTCGCTTACTTCACTCGTCGAGCCGGGCATCGGACGATTCTCTTTATCCTCAATAGTAGCGGGAATTGATACGAGCGCTCCTCTGAAATTCGTTCCGCCCGCATCAAGAACAATCGCTTTCTTATCCGTTTCGACATCCCCGTGGACGTGAACGTAAGTGTTGACCATAAGGAGCGAAGAATGCGCTTTGTTAAGCCCCGCCTCCATCTCTTTTACGAAGACGCGAATCAAGTGATCCCGATCGATTTCCTCCACGATCGGGAACTTGTTCTCCTTCAAAAACTCTTCAAACGTCAACATTTGCTTTAAGTCCTCTTACGAGCTCGAGCCAGTCGTCGTTAGACAACTCTTCCGCTCTAAGAGTAGATTGTATCAAATCTTTGAATATGCTGCCAAGTTGCTTTCTTCGATGTTCGAAAGCTTTTTTTGTCAAACTGTAAAAAAGTTTGCGTTCTTCGTCGGAAAAATCAACATTTCTCTCATGCCGAGTAAGTCTGACCACACTCGAGCCAATCTCGGGGCGAGGCCAGAAGCAGCTTGCCGAGACCTTGCGCACGATTTTGACATCGTAGTCGAGTTGAGCCCAAACTCCGGCGAGCCCACGCGTTTTAGACCCTTCTTTCGCCGCGAGACGCTCGGCGACTTCGGTCTGAACGAGGACGGTAATCGCTTTGAGTTTATGGCGTTGGACATACTCGAGGAGGATTCGAGTCCCCGCTTGATATGGCAGATTCGAGACCATCACTTCGAAGTCGTCGGTGATATGATCGAGCGCATCGCCTGCGATGACCTCGAGACCCTCTGGAGAACCGAGTGACTCCTTAAGTCGCGCGGCAAGAACGGGATCTTTCTCGATTGCGGTCACCTTGGCACCTCGCTTCAAGAGTTCTTCGGTAAGAACACCGAGCCCCGGACCTACTTCGAGAATACCTTTACTTAGCGCCGCGTCATCGACGCCTTCAAGTCCCGCGTCAACAATTTGCTTTACGGCATTCTGGTCGATAAGAAAGTTCTGACCGAGAACTTTGTTCGGGTGAAAATCGTTTTCGATACACCAAGCTTTGACTTGACTGGGGCTCGTTAAATTCATATCTTTTTACCTATCCATTACGCGATCGAGCACGCTCACATATTCCCACTTCGGATCATCCAAAGAGCCGGTAAGCTTGAACTCCATAAGAAGTTTCGTGAAAACCCAAGTTACCGGACGAATCAAATATTTGCCGAGCATGCTGTCATCCTTGACGACATGCACTTGAACATTCACATCAAGATTGTCTTTCACCATATCATAAGTTCCCGCAAGATTGATGGTGAAGAGATCTCCCTCGATGACGATATTATCGGAAGAGAAAAGCCCGTTCTCGATCTTGAAGTCGAAAGAAGCGTGGTTCTGATTCACAACTCCTCTTACTCCGGGAATCTTGTCGGAAAGAAAATCGGTAAGGCCCATAAAGAGCGGCATTTGGGCGATCGAGCCGTCAGTCACTTCGAAGTGAC
>JAZLMG010000008.1:0-5941 GCA_045598585.1 Kiritimatiellia bacterium | reverse complement strand
CGCAACGCCATCTTCGATTTTATCGCCGAAAAACGCGCCTCGTTAAGCCAAGATCGTGCGCGTTATGGCGCAACGCTCCTCAAGACTTGGGAAGTGAATGCGAAGAATATCGAAACTGCTGCGGAAGAGATTCTCTTAAAGCAACCCTTCTCGATGGAGCGAAACGCCCTACAAGTATCTCAGCGAAAACTTCCCGAAATACGGCCTTATGCTACGAAAAGGCGCAAAGATGAGTGAGAAACTGATTGGGACTTTGAAGATGTTCGAGGCCATGGAGCATTTTCAAGACGAGGCCTGAAAAAACGTTTTTTCAAGCCCTTCTGAAAACGATTAGGCTGAAAATGGTTATAAATACGAGAAATCCCCTTTTAGGAGAGAGTTTCTCTGTTTTTACACGCTGAAAATAGTACGCTGAAAATACTGTAAAAACGTTTTTTCACACTTTCACGGAGCATATATATAGATATGCTCCTGAAGTGAAAATGCTGCAAAAGAAATTATTCGAAAACCGCTTTGACCGTGGCGAGTATTTTCGCCGCGTTGCCGATAGCGAAACGATCCGCCACTACGAGCAAATCCTCGTCGGTGATATTGGAGTTCTTGCCGTTAATCGCCAGAGCATGCATATTCGTCCAATCCCGACGAGCATCCCCGGAAACTGCCGCGGAAGGCACTCCACCCGTCAAGTCATAGGCAGGCGCAAGCCCCCACGCTCCCCCTTCCTTAAGCATAAAAGAAAAGTTCTTAGCATGATCATCGCTCTCGTCCGCATAAACATTGAAGGCCATTCTTCGGAACATCTCTTCTTTCGCGCTATAAGGCATATTAAGCTCTTCTATCGTCATGAAGAGTTGATCATACGCGAGCGTATCGGGCCCCATCTTCTCATCGACCATGTGCCGAATAGCCCGCAATGTCTGCAGATGATGGCGTTTACCGCCTTCCCGATCGAAGCGCTTGGTCATGAAATGCTTAAGCCCCTCGACTTCAATAAGTCGCGACTCACTCATCTCGATACCGGCCGCCTTGGCAAGCGTATAGGTTCGATATTCCGCTTCGCCTGAGTAAGGACGCTCCTTTGGAGTTATCTTGACCATCCAGTGCTCATAGCCCTCGGGCAAATCACCCGTGCCGACACAAAACGCATTCGTCTCACGATTCCAACCGACCACCGCCTTGGATTGAGCGCCGCCCGCGGAAGTTCCGACGCGAAAAATCTCTTTAAGTGCCGCGCCACCGGACATTTTTTCAAGTCGTCCGTCCAGAGCGAGTTGCGCGTCCTCGACGACTTTTCGCATGCTGATCGCAGTTGCCGCGCTGCGACGAGGGCCTCTTACCGGTTCGTACGTCAAAGCTCCCATACCCCTACTTCCAACATACGCTAATCGATCAAGCGCCGTAATCGAAGACGAGGCGACGCCTTTAAGTCGCATCCATTCTTCGATGAGCGCGTTTCCGAACGAATCGGGCAAGGAATCGGCAAATACCGGCGGAAGACCCTTATATTTACCGGGAGGAAGCTCGGGGAAAGCGATAATACCCGGTTGAAGCGGCATCTTCAAAGGAGATATCTCGATACCGGAGGAGATAAACGAGGGATCGAATTCGAAGCGGTATGCGCTACCGACCATTCCGGCAATCACACCGACGGTTTTGCCCCAAAGCGAAACCTTGATCGCAGGAACGGAATTAATGCCCATCGGTAATTCTCCTCGCAGTAGCGCGTTGACGCTTGGGTTTATTCAGGCGTTTCCACATCTCAAGCGGGCTTTCACCTTCGGGAGGAATTATCGACTCGATCCAATCGAGTTTCCCAAGCGTACGACATACCGCCAAAAAAGTCGAAAGCGAGGCACCGACGCCTTTCTCGAGATTCGTCACCGCCTTTAAAGACAGCGCGCTACGTTCGGCCACAACCTGACGAGTCAAGTTAAGCCGAAGACGTTGGGCGGTTATCGCCTCGCCTACCTTCTCTTGCAGCATGCCTATACTTTCGCTTGTCATAACAACTCTTTTTAGATGTCTAAATTTGTGTTTTCGATGTCATTAACTCTTTTTAGAGTTCTTACAGAGTTATATTATAACAAATCCCGCCCGCGTTTGCAAGGGTTTGTTTTTCGATTTCTTTCCCGCTTCAGAGTACTCGTAGATTAAATGAGCCACATCTTCGATAATCTGCTGATACTCCTTACACGAGAACCGTTAAAATGACCACGCCGGGACGACGCGTATCTTATGCCCACCTTGAGTATGCTCGCCCTCCTCATCGTGTGTGACGATAACAAGATCCTCACACCCCAACGCTTCCGATGCCGCGATTATTCCCTCGATCTCTCGCTTGCGCGTTTCCTTCTCGCGCATATCCCACGTGACCTGAACGAGTCGCTTGACCTTCTCCTCCTCGCTGATCACGAAGTCGCACCCGTGCGCCGTGCCCTGATAATAGGAAATCGACTCATTGGCTCCCTTGCGCCGCAAGAGTTCAAGATAGACCGTATTTTCCAGTTGCTTTCCGTCATCATCCGACTGCACGGGGATAACGGCATTGCGAAGTCCGTTGTCGATCACGTAATACTTCGCCAGCGCCGCTTCCTGCTTCGCGAGTGAACGCGAGTACTTCGGCACGCGGCAAAATAGATAGATTGCGCACGCCTCCTGAAGCCACACGTATAATTCGTCCTTCGAAATCTTGAAGCCCTGCGCCTTCACCTCGCCGTAAATCGCATTCACCGAAACCGGATTCGCCAACGCCGCCATCACCCGCTTGAGGAAATAGCGCAGAACGACTTCCTTGGTAACCGCAAAATGCTCGACGAAATCCTTAAGGAGCATCGTGTCGAAATAACTCTGCAGCTTCTTGTACTTAAGGGAAAGCGACTTGACGAGCGCGACCTCCGGCATTCCTCCAAGCCGATTGTACTCGTCGAAGCCGACGCGCACCTTGGCCTGTTCGCTCTCGAGCGGCGAGTCGCAATCAATCCCCTTGAATGCGCAAAACTCACGAAACGAAAGCGGGAATGACTCGAACTCCAGCGGCCATCCCCGAAGCTCGCTCTTGATGTCGCGCGAAAGCGTATGAGCGTTCGATCCGCAAATGAAGATGTTCTTGCAATAGCTTTTGTAGACCCTGAGAACGAACAGCTCCCATCCCTCGACAAGCGGCAATTCGTCGAAAAACATCCAGACTTCCGAAAGCGGAATTTCCGGATTCATTTCACGATAGGCGTCCAAAATAAGATTGAGCTCCTCTGCCGTCATCTTCGCAAGTCGCTCATCATCAAACCCCACCCACAGAATGCGCTCGCGCGATACACCGCGCTTTAGGAGTTCGTTAATCGCGAGCTCCATCCGCGTCGACTTTCCGCACCGACGCACGCCGGGAATCGAAATAATCTGACCCCCGTCAATCGGCAGGGAATCCGCTCGATCCTTAACCGCAAACGGCATCTCCGCCTGCTTGAGCGCAATCAATGCCTTTATTTCATTTTTAGTCATTTTCAACTCCCGACAGATACTTTCCAATATTCTTTCCGTCTTTCAAGGAAATTATATCATATTCCTTCCCCATTCGTCAACCCGCCGCGCCGAACAAAACAACGCGGCGATCCTCACCGAACCGCCGCGCATCCCATGCCTTTAGGTTAAGAAATTTGTTATGCGAATTCGTCGATATTGGGAGGAAATCCTTTCGGGGCCTCTCATATCAAGACCGCCTCCGGGCAAACATGCCAAGCGAAACTTTTATTGGTCAAAACAGCCGTATTACGAACCAAATCCACTTCTCTGCCAAAAATAGACCTAAAAGCTTCCGTCAAACCAAGGTCATCAGACCACCGCGCCTCATCGGAAAACTTCACGAGGAAATCGATATCGCTATCGGGACGCTCCTCCCCTCGGGCGCACGAACCGAAGACCCAAAGCTTTTCCGCCTTGTGTTTACGCGCGATTTCATAGAGTTCTTCGCGCTTCGCTTTTATGGTCTCAAGCATCAGCATAACGATATAGTCCAAGAAGATTATCCCCTCGAACTGAGAACATTATAACAAATCCTGTCGCCGATTGCAAGAGCTTTGCGAAAGAAAGTTTTTGAAGTAGTAAGGCCCTACCGGGCCGCGGCACGAATAGATTAATGAGGACTTGAACTGCTTTCGCAGTCTCGAACCGGCTTGGCTTAAGCCCTTTCGATCGAGCTCGAATGGCCAAAGCCAAGTCGCTTCGAGCCCTTCCTTAGGAAGGTCTTCAAGTCCTCTTTAATCTACACGAATGCGTTAGGGGCCTCTCGAATATTCACGAATGAGTTATAAGGTACTCGATTGTTGCTTTAGTGTAGAATCTATATTTAGGTATTACCTATTCGTAGATTTTATTCGTGTTCATTCCGAACGACCTGACGGCTATTCGTGTCGATTTGGCTCAGGCCAAAGCGATTCGTGCAACTCGGCGGTAGCCGCCGCCAAAACAATCCTGTTAATCCTGTCAATCCTGTCCAAAACAAACGCGGCGATCCGAAGAACCGCATCTTAAGCGGCGATAAGTTTTCCGACCTTATACGATTCAGCCAAATACTCGCGAGGCTGGTAGAAAAGATCGGAGTTAAAACGCGAAATCGCCGCATCTACCCAGGAACTATACACTTCGATAAGCTTTTCAACTGGATCCTGCGCTTCTGAAACCGTATCCTCGATAAGTCGCGCATAGACTTTGCCGATATCCCAATAGCTCGGGACTTCGTACTTGCAAGTCGCAACATTATCAAAATCCCCACTGGAAATACGCTTCATCTGAATGAAGTCATCCGCAACTTTCGCAATCGGTTCACAATGAAAGGTGTCGGCATAGCGGTAAATACGGGAAAGCGTTTCCTTGCCTAAACGCTCGACGACATCACTCCGACGCAACTTACAACGCCGCCCGATAAACTCAATCAAGCTACATACATAGAACAACGAATTCGGATCAGACATCTTTCACCTCCTCAGAATTGATGAAAGTTAATGTCGCCAACGCTTTCTCCGTATGAAAACTGATTTGATGCGTAGGATGTTTAAACTTCGCTAATTCCCAGAATGCCGCGCGGGATATTTTACCATCGATGAAATCTTGAACATAGTTGTAGATTGTATCATTCGCCATGGGACCTTCGACGATATCGTAGTCGTGTTGAATACCACGACGCGAGGCGACTATGAAATCGAGCCATTCCTCCGACATCCATTCGAACTTTTTGACCTTCAAAGCAGAATCGGCAACATAGCGAAAATGCGATAGATAGCCCACACCGGTGTAACGCACCGCCCAGCGAATCGATTGTTCTCTGAAGATCGTGCAATAAAAGCCGAAGCCGAAGTCCTTATTAAAGCCGGTTTTAATCAAGAGCGGATTCCGAACAACAACCGAACTACCATGACAAATGTCACGGCTAGCAGTTTCAATATCTGACACTAAAATCTTCATTCACCGAATATTATATCATATTCCGCTTCCAAATACAATACGCGGCAGTTTTGATAGGGTTGCCTTCGGCGCAGGCGCTACCGCGCCGGGGCACGAATGCTGTTCAGGCCTCTCGAATATACGCGAATGAGTTATAAGGGGAATTTTATTCGTGTTCATTCCGAACGCTCTGACGGCTATTCGTGTCGATTTGGCTCAGACCAAAGCGATTCGTGCGACGCGGCGGTAGCCGCCAAAAAACGCAGCAGATTAAGCCGATTTGGTGCTACACCAAAAAATCGTTTCGTGCGGCACGGGAAGATCTTTTCGTGCGGCACGAAAACTTCTTTCCCTGCGGCAGGGAATCTGTAGGTGACTACTCCAGGGATTTATGGTATAATATTCCTCATGAAAATCAACCCTAACAACCGCTCTTTAAAACGTATCGGCCGCGGAATCAAGCTCGAAGGCCATTCCACTCGCGAAACGAAAGCCGTTCGCAACGCCA
>JAZLMG010000007.1:0-6779 GCA_045598585.1 Kiritimatiellia bacterium | reverse complement strand
GCCCGATTGTTTTGGAGGCGGGTAGACCTAAATTGATGACTGTAACCGAGATTGTCAAGAAGAACGCCGAGCGTCTCATGGAGCTCACGAAGCGCGAACAGGAAATCCGCTTAGGCGAGCTCGACGATCTCTATCATGCTCGCACCTTGGATCGTATCTTCATCGAAGAGCGCATCTATAAGCGCATCGAAACCGAGAAGACGATGGAAGGCATCAAGTCGACCATTGTCGAGGGATTCCTTCCCCACATGAAGGAACTGAGGCGCACTTCGATTTCCGACGAAGATATCGAGCGGCTTTTGAAACTCCAGATCCGCCGCATTTCCCAGTTCGACATCAACAAGAACCGCGAGGAAATCGAAGGCATCGAGAAGGAAGAGGCGGAAGTCAAGGATAACCTCGTCCATCTGCGCGCGTTCGTCGTAAAGTACTTGAAGGCGATCATCAAGGAATATAAGGACAAGTATCCGCGTATTACCAAGGTCGAGGAGGGTGGCTTTAAGGAAGTCGACGTGAGAGCCATTACCGCGAGCGAACTTACAATCAAGTGGGATAAGGAAAACCACTATATCGGCTCGGGAATCCGCGGCGGAGACGAAGTCTTCAAGTGTTCTTCTCTCGACGAACTCGTCCTCGTTTGGAAGGACGGTCGCTACAAGAAGGTTCAGCCGGAAGATAAGATTTTCGTCGACAAGGATCTCCTCGGCATTCTTCGTTATAATCAAGAGCAGGATTATACGTGTATCTACGAAGAGGGTTCTTACGGTTTCAGCTACATCAAGCGTTTCCGCTTCGGTGGGCTTATCCGCAATAAAGAGTATTATCTTGCGCCCCCGAAACCGAAGTCGAAGATCCGTTTCTTCCAGAAGGGTTGTCCCGACACGATTTACGTTAAGTACAAACCTGCCAAGGGCCAGAAGATCCATCAGCAATACTTCCTCCCGAAGGAAATGGTCGACCGCATAAATCGCGATACGGGCAAGACCGAGAAGCAGGAAGTCGTTCCCGTTCGCACCGCTTCGACGAAGGGCAAGCAGCTCACGACGAAGCCGGTCGCGCGTGTCGAAGGGACGAAGGGCAGCTGGTGGGACGAAGCCGAATCACCTTCGAAAGGAATCCTCGACTGATGAAATTCTTGTCGCTTAAGAAGGTTCATGAGGGGCGGTTCTTGACTCGCTACGATATCGAGTACAAGACGAACGCCGGGAAGGTTAAGAAGTACGAGATGGTCTCGCGCAAGAAGGACATGATGTTCCTCGATGATCTCTCGCTTACGAATGCCGATGCGGTCGTGATGATCCTTGAGAATCGTGAGGGCGATAAGCTTCTCTTGAATCGTGAATTCCGTCTGGCGGTAGGCGAGTGGGTCTATAACTTCCCCTCTGGGATCATCGACCCCGGCGAGACGATAGCGGAAGCGGCGAAGCGCGAACTTAAGGAAGAGACGGGGCTCGACTTGATCGAAGTTAGAGACGTTCTTCCCGAATGCTACAGCGCGGTCGGGCTTACGAACGAGAAGAACGCTTGTGTTCTCGGCGTCGCCGACGGCACCTTCGCGCCTTCGCATACCGCGAACGAAGAGATCAAAGCGAGCTGGTTCACGAAAGAAGAGCTTAGAAAGTTGGTTAAGACGCGTCCCTTCGCGTCGCGTTGTCAGACGTATTGTCATCTATGGAGTCAGAAATAATGGAAGAATTCGCTAAATGGAATGACTTCACTCCGGAAGCTGTCCGCGCGGCATTTCCGGAACTTTTGAAGAACGCCGAAATCGAGGTTTCGAAGATCGAGGCGGAAAAGCCCACGACTTACGATGGGTTCGTGACGCGTTTGAATGACGCGACGCGCAAACTCTGGCGCACGTGGGGCGACCTTCATCACATGCTCGGCGTCATGAACAACGACGCGTGGCGCAAGGTTAATGAAGATTTCCAGAACGACATCATCGCTTTCTCGCTTCGCGTCTCTCAGTCGAAGGCCTTGTATGATATCGCGAAGTCGATCAAGGAGACGGGTACTCGCGGCAGAATTATCGAGAAGATGATTCAGTCGGCGGAACTCGCGGGCGTCGCGCTCGCGGGCGAGAAGAAGACGCGCTTCAATGAGATTCAAATGCAGATTTCGAAGATCTCGACCGATTTCTCGAACGCGGTTATCGACGCGACGACGCCCGAAATCGCCGATGCGATCTTCCTCGAGACGATGAAGCATAATCCTGACCGCGCGAAGCGTGAAGAAATCTATCGTAAGCGCGTGACACGCGCTCCCGAAAATACGCCGCGTATCGCCGAGCTTTTGAAGCTCAAGAAAGAGTGCGCGAACATCCTCGGCTTCGAGGACTATGCCTCGCTTTCGCTCGCGACTAAGTGCGCGCCGTCGGTTAAGGCCGTTTACGAGATGATCGACAAGCTCGACGAAGCGACCGTAAAGGCCGCCCAAGCTGAAAAGCTCGAAGGTGAACCGTGGGATCAGGCGTATCTCGCCGAGCGTCTTCGCGAAGAAAAGTACAGCTATTCGGAAGAGGAGCTTAAGCAGTATTTCGACTTCAAGGACGTTCTCGCCGGGCTCTTCAAGATGTCGAAGTTCCTCTTTGATATCGATGTCGAGGAAATGACGGGCGACGATAAGCCCCAGGTTTGGCACGAAGACGTTCGCTTCTTCAAGGTTATCGATAAGGGCGAAACCGTCGCGCACTTCTATCTCGATCCGTTCGTTCGCCCGGGGCTCAAGCAAGGCGGCGCGTGGATGAACGAGCTTCGTAATCGTCGCGGCAAAGATGTGACGCCGATTTGCGTCGTCGTCATGAATCTCCAGGAACCGAAGGATGGGAAGGCGCTTATGCCTTTCCGCGAAGTCGAAACGCTCTTCCACGAATTCGGCCACGCGCTCCAGCAGATGCTTACCCGTATCGATGAGGAAGATGCCGCGGGCATCAATCTTGTCGAATGGGACGCGGTCGAAGTCGCCTCGCAGTTCATGGAGAACTGGTGCCTCGACGATCGTACGGGTATCGTCGTTCCCGAAGACTTGAAGGCGAAGGTGAAGGCCGCGAAGAACTTCCGCGCCGCCACAGCTTGTCGTCGTCAGCTCCAGTTCGCGAAGACCGACATGATTCTCCACGGGTCGGACGAGATCAAGGACGCGAACGAGGTCAAAAAGCAGGTCTTCGCTCATTTCGGCGCTCCGATGATTGAAGAAGACCTCTTCCTTAACGCGTTTACCCACATTTTCTCGGGCGGCTATTCGGCGGGCTACTACGGCTACAAGTGGTCGGAAGTAATGTCTGCCGACTGCTACGGCGCGTTCGAAGAGGCGGGATTAACCGACGACAAGAAGATGAAAGAGCTTGGGTCGAAGTATCGTGAAACGATTCTCGCCCTTGGTGGCTCGAAGAGCGCCTTGGAAGTTTTCCGTCTTTTCCGTGGTCGTGACCCCGAAATTGCCGCACTTATTCGTCAGCAGGGGCTTGACAGTTGATAGGGAAATATCGTATAATATACGAACACAATTTCAAAATAAGAAAGTAGAGGTAGATAATGGGTACAGGTCGTACACTCCGCAAGGAATCTCACGTTCGTCCGTGCAAGACGCCGGCCGGTAAGGCTCACAAGGCGAAGGCTCAGCGCGCCCGTCTCGTCAAGTTCGGCATGAAGGAAGAAGACGTTGCCGCTATGGGCGATGAGGATGTTCGCGTCCTCGTTCAGCGTCCTACGGTCGTCAAGAAGCTCGTCGCCAAGAAGGCGTAAGATGCTTAAAGTAACTTGCTCTGTTGACGAGAGCAAAGTGAATCCCCTCTTCGAGGTTTTCGATGGAGGGGATTTCATTTTGTCCTCTTACCGCGATATCGAGAAACCGCTCGCGGAAATGCGCATTTTCTGCGAAGAGGGCGCCGAGGAAGCGAAGAAGGCGCTCGAGGCGGCGCTTGAAGTCGTCGAGCTCAAGGCAGAAGTGACGATCGAAGAAGTTCCTGATGAAGACTGGAAGTTCGCTTATCGTCGCCATTTCAAGACCGAACTCGTCTCGCCGCGAATCCTCGTTCAGCCCGAATGGGAACAGGTCGCGATTATCAAGTTCGACCCCGGCATGGCTTTCGGCACGGGTAAGCACGAAACCACCAAGGCCTGCCTCCAGTTTATCGACTCTCTTACTTCTCCCCAGTCCCTTAACCCGGTCCCCCAATCTCTTCTTGATATGGGCTGCGGCTCCGGGATTCTCTCGATTGCCGCGAAGAAGCTTGGAGTGGAGACGGTTATCGGCTTTGACGTCGATCAGGACGCGGTCGATTCTTCGATCGAAAACGCCGCGAAGAACGGCACGGAAATCGAGTTCTTCAAGTATGGTCTCGGTGCGAAGGTGAAGAAGGAGCTTCCGAAGGCGGATATCGTCGTCGCGAACATCCTCGGGCCCTTGCTGATTCGCTTTGCTGACGAAATCGTCCCTTGCGTCAAGGATAAGCTTATCATCTCCGGAATTTTGACGGAGCTTTATCCCGAAGTCCTCGCCGCTTATGAAGCGAAGGGGCTTAAGGAGATCGAGCGCAAGACCATCGGCGAGTGGACGACGGGGCTTCTTTCGCTTTAAGAAATGGCGAAGCACTTCCATTTTATGGGAATCGGTGGGGTCGGCATGGCCGGCCTCGCGATTCTTATGAAGTCGGAGGGCTACGAAGTCTCGGGCTGCGATCTTTATTCGACCGATCGTACTCGCTATCTCGAATCGCTTGGAATCAAGGTGCTTCTTGGGCATGATCCGAAGCATCTTGAGAGCGTCGACGAGCTGGTCATTACTCCCGCCGTTCACGCCGACAATTCCGAGCTCCTCGCTTTCGGCGGCAAGGTTCGATATCGCGGCGAGCTTTTGGCCGAGATCGTTTCGAAGCGCGAATCGATAGCGGTTTGCGGCTCGCATGGGAAAACGACTACTTCGACTTATATCGCGAAGCTCTTGAAAGCGCTCGGGGAAGATGTCGCTTGGGCTATCGGCGGCGAGACGGGGGGCTTCCCCGTAGGAAGTCCGGGGAATGGGGAACGGGGAACGGTTCTCGTTGTGGAGGCGGACGAGTCGGATGGAACGCTCTCGGGGTATCATGCGACAACGCTCGTCGTCAATAAACTCGAATACGACCACCCCGATTACTTCAAAACTCCCGAGATGTATTTCGAGTGCTTCGAAAAAGCGAAGCGCCAGGCGAAAGAGGTCGTGGAGTCGGAGATGCTAGAAGTTCTAGCTGCTCTAGAAAATCTAGAGGTTTATGCGGAGCTTGCTCCGCATAATAAGAAGCACGCCCGCGCGGCGGTTGAAGTCGCGCTTCGCCGCGGACATAAAATAGAGGCTATTCTTGCAGCGCTCCCGACGGCGGTTGAGGCCTTGCCCGACCGACGCTTCGAGAAGATTACCGAGAGCGTTTATACCGATTACGCTCACCACCCGACCGAGATGAAATGCGCGGTAGAAATGGCGCGGAAGATTTGCCGCGGTTGCCTTCGCGTTCTTTTTCAGCCCCACCGTTATTCGCGCACGAAGGCGCTCTTAAGTTCCTTCCCGGCGGCCTTTGAGGGCGCGGATGAGGTTGTGCTTTGCCCGACCTACGCCGCGTTCGAGCCGCGTCTTTTGGGCGGCACGATTTCCGATCTCTACAAAGTCTGCCGCGAAACCGTTACCGATTCCCCATTCCCTCAACCCCGTTACTTGCTCGCGCGTTCGCTCGAGGAGGCCTGGACTCACGCGGCGCTTTCTCATAAAGAGGGAGATTTGACTTTGCTCCTCGGCGCGGGCGACATCATCAAGCTCGCCAAAATGGCGAAAAACGGCGAAATTCTCCCGAAGCGTGTCCATTATATCGGGATGGGCTCGAATACTTGGAAGAGCGATCTTAAGGCGAACGAAGAATATGTGAAGACCTCGGGCCCTGCGGGGAAGCCGGGCTCGACGCTTGGGATTCCTTGGATGGCCGGGATCCCCGGAACCATCGGCGGCTGGATCAAGATGAATGCCGGCGCTTTCGGGCATGAAATCTCCGAAGTTATTTCCCGTGTGAAAGTCGACGGCAAATGGCTAGATAAAGCGGAATGCGGCTTCAAATATCGTCATAGCGATATCAAGGGCGAGATTCAGGATTATGAGTTGATAGGGGAAGGTCCCGTCTCCGCCGAGGCTACGCCGTGGCAAGCTAGGTCTACAGAGGAAGACGCTTCTTATTATTTAGCGAAGCGCAAGAAGTTCCCGGCGGGAACGTGGGGAAGCTTCTTCAAGAACCCCGAAGGGGATTTTGCGGGGCGTTTACTTGAAGAAGCGGGTGCGAAAGAGCTTAAAGTCGGCGGCGCTTATGTCTGGTCCGAACACGCTAATGTGATTGTTGCGGGCCCCGATTCGACGCCCTCGGATGTTCTTGCGCTCTCTCGCCTAATGCAGGACGCCGTCTACGCTCGCTTCGGTATCAAATTATCCCCCGAAGTGCAGGGGATATAAAAGTCCCGCGGACGGGAGCAAACGAGAAGTGCAAAGAAAGGGGAGGCTCGAAGGCCTCCCCAAATTTTATCAAACTAACGGAAGGTCGATCGAGATGATCGATTCGTCCGGGAGCTTGACCTCGAACTTGATCGGATGACCCTCATCGAGCCACATTCCGTCAGGGAAGGGCGTCGCGTTCGGTTACGACCGGGCGAAGGAGGTCCTTGATGCCGGTCTTGGGGTTCATCGCGCTGACAACGCGATACTTCTTCTTGATCTTGATAGCCATTTAGCTATCTCCTTTCTTTTGCGAGTCTCATTTTCGTTAATTT
>JAZLMG010000006.1:0-5379 GCA_045598585.1 Kiritimatiellia bacterium | reverse complement strand
TCGATGATTTCCGGATAGAAGTGGTCTTCCCAGACATGGAGGCCGTGGCAATGTTCGCAGTTACCGGCAACGCCGGGACCGGCGATTTCGGTAAGGCCGTAGATGTCGTGAGCGGTGATGCCGGAGATATCCTCGATCTTCTCACGGATTTCGTCGGTCCAGGGCTCGGCACCGAAAACGCCGTGCTTGAGCTTCGTGTCGCGGCGGAAATCGACGCCCATCTTTTCGGCGACGGTCGCGAGGTGAAGGAAGTAGCTCGGGGTGCAGCAAATCGCCGTAACGCCCAAGTCCTGCATAAGCATGATCTGCTTCTCGGTATTGCCGGCACCCGTAGGAAGAACGGCGCAACCAAGTTCTTCCGCGCCATAGTGAGCGCCGAGACCACCGGTGAAAAGACCGTAGCCGTAAGAAACCTGAACGATGTCGTCCTTGGTAATGCCGTACATCGCCATGCAACGCGCGACGCCTTCGGTCCAAATCTTGACGTCGTTCTTCGTCTGAGGAATGCAAATCGGCTTTCCGGTCGTGCCCGAGGAGCAGTGGAAGCGGTTGATTTCGCTCATGGGCGCCGCGGTAAGCCCGTAGGGATATTCGTCACGAAGGTCGGTCTTCTTCATGAAGGGGAACTTGCCGAGATCCTTCAATGTCACGAGGTCACGCGGCTTCACGCCTTTCTCATCACAACGAGTGCGGAAGAGCTTGACGTTTTCGTATTCATAAGGAATAATCTTCTGCAATTTCTCAAGCTGCATCTTGCGGAGCTCGGGAATCGGCATGAAGTCGGGATTGGAGACGCCTTCGATTTTCATAGGATTTAGTGGGTAGTGATTAGTGGTTAGTGAAAGGGGTGAGCGCTTTTAAGAGTTTCGCCATCTGCTCGGGGGTGCCGATAGTGATGCGAAGCCGGTATCCCGTCTTCGGTCCCGGGAAGTAGCGAACGAAAATCTTCTTTTTCTTAAGCGCTGCGAAAATGTCCGCAGCATTTTGACCTTCGGGCGGTTTCGCGAAGATAAAGTTTGTCTCGGAAGGGAGAACGTCCCAACCGCGCGAAACAAGCGCCTTGGTAAGCTTTTCGCGCTCGGCGACGACTTTCTTTACGTTACTTTTCATGTACGAAAAGTCTTTAAATGCCGCGAGAGCTATTGCCTGAGCGAGGGCGTCAACATTGTAAGAATCCTTGACCTTATACATCGCTTCGATAAGCTTCTCGGGACCCACGCAAAAACCGACGCGCAGTCCCGCGAGCGAAAAGCTCTTCGAGAACGTACGCATCACAATCAAGTTTTCGTTGCCTTTCCTCGTCGCGAGGTGCATGCAGTTCTTGGCGGCAAAATCGGCATAAGCTTCGTCGACAATCACGACGCCCTTGAACTTCTTCGCGAAATCCTCAATTTCCTTCGGATCTTTCATTACTCCGGTCGGAGCATTCGGATTCGTTAGAAGGAAAAGGGAAGGACTAGAAGTTCTAGAAAGACTAGCTAGATCGAAGCCTCCCCAGGGGACATCGCGAATATCCGCAAGCGTTTTATAAAGCGAGTAGCTGGGATCCAGGGAGCCGATCGATTCGTTGTTTTCGACAAAGGCCTTTGCGGCAATGGAAAGAATCTCATCAGAACCATTCCCGACAAAAACCTTTTCAATAGTCGTTTTGAAGCGCTTGGCGATGGCCTTGCGAAGTTTGAGGAAGACGGGGTCGGGGTACTTGCGAAGATATTCGAGGTCGAAGTCCTTGAGGACCTCTAAGCACTTCGGGCTCGGAGGGTAGGGGTTCTCGTTCGTATTGAGTTTAACGACTCCGCGGCACTTCGGCTGTTCACCGGGAGTGTAGGCGACGAGCTTTTGTACGGAAGCGGTTACGCCCATTGTCGCTTACTCGTGATTGATGAGCTCGGCGGAAGTGTGGAAGGTTGTTCTCACAACGAGGAAGAAAAGAATTTCTTCTTCGCTTCGGAAGCTGACGAGATTGGCGTAATTCTTATAGCCGCCCTGAGTCATTGTGCGGTCGAGAATCTTGATGTTATCTTGCAGCGTCGCGGAATTCTTAAGCCAGGACTGATGCCAGCTATTCGGATAGTCGGGATTTCCTGAAACTAGCGGCACGCAATCAAGCAGCGACCAGCAAGAATTGTCGATCAAAAGAAGATCGTAGTGACCCTTGTGGCTGACGCTTACATTGCAGCAGCCCCCGAGGAGAAGGCCGAGCGATAAAAGGAGAAAAAGCTTTTTCATCGAATCACCCCCGAAATCTGGATTTCACGATAGCAGAAGAAGTAGGGAATCGGTACGGGAATCTGGGTAAAAGGAATATCGAAGAGGACCGAGTCATATTTATGGTAGACAATGTTCTCGGGCGCCTTGCCGCGCTTTTCGGTATACTTGACGAAACGATCTTGGACTTTATCCATCGTCACGTCATTGCGGAAGAAGACCGCGGCACCATAGGTGTCGTTAATCGGGTGTTCGGTGTTTCCGCAAAATACGGGAATCGTATTGAACAGGAAGTAGCCCCAATTCGAAACGATCACATGTTCTTCGCCGGTCGTCTGAGACGTCGCGGAGTCGATAGTGAAGCACCCCGCTAAGCTAGCGAGGGCACAAGCGGCAAGAAAGGCCTTAATAGGATTTTTCATAGATATTGATATTATATCATTTTTCCGTCTTGACGGCAAGGCCTCCAATATGATATAATACCCGCGTTCAAGTGCATTAGGAGAGATGGCAGAGCCTGGTTGAATGCACATGACTCGAAATCATGCATACCCGCAAGGGTATCGGGGGTTCGAATCCCTCTCTCTCCGCCACGCCACTTATTGCGGGCGTAATTCAGTGGCAGAATAGGAGCTTCCCAAGCTTCACACGAGGGTTCGATTCCCTTCGCCCGCTCCAGTCGCATTATTTAACTTATATATGCTCAAAGTCTTGTCAGTCTCGAATTTGGCCATTGTCGAAAAATCGGAGGTCGAGTTTGGAGAGGGCTTAAATGTCATAACCGGTGAAACCGGCGCGGGTAAGAGCGTTCTCATGAGCGCACTCGATCTTGTTGTCGGGGGGCGCGCCGATCCGGCCCAAGTTCGCGATGGTGCGAAGGAGGCGGAAATCGAAGCTGACTTCGGCTCTCATGTGATCCGCCGCGTTATTTCCGCCAATGGTAGATCGAAAGCTTGGATTGATGATGAAGCCGTTTCGATTGCGGATTTGAAAGAACTCGGCAAGACCTTGGTCGACATCCATGGGCCTCGTGCCAATCAGGCGATCCTCGAAGAAACGTTTCAGCGTCAAAGCTTGGACTCCTATGGCGAAATCGATTTATCCGAGTATAAGAAGACCTGGGACTGTCTTAACTCTTTAAAGACGGAGCTTAAAGAGCTGGAAAAAGACGGGAGCGAAGAGGAACTTGATTTACTTAAGTTTCAGGTTGGCGAGCTCGAAGCGGCCGAACTTAGCGAAGAAGACGAAACGATTTCCGAGCGACATGCTGCTGCAGCTCATGCGGGTGAAATCATTGAAGCGACTCGCTCGATAACCGAGCTTTTGGGCGGGGATATGAGTGCTGCGAGGCAACTTATTCGCGCACAACGCGAGATGATGGGAATAAAGAAGCATTTTCCGGAAGCTGAAGATTGGGCGCAAAGGGCCGAAAACCTCGTTATCGAGTTGCAGGAGCTTTCCCGCTCGGTTGCCGATTCGGGAAGTAAAATCGAAGCGGGAGACGAGGATCTGGATGAGCTTGACAAACGTCTTACGCTCGTAAATAAGCTTAAAAGAAAATACAAAACCGCTACGGTTCTTGAACTTATCGAGAAAACCGACGAAAAGAAGGCGAGACTCGAGCGAATCGAGAATAAAGAAGAAAAGGTCGCGGAACTTAACTCGAAGATAAACGAGGCGAAGGGTAAAATCGCCGCAGAAGGCAAGAAAATCTCCGAAAAGCGCAAGAAATCCGCAGTTAAGCTTGCAAAAGCCGTTACCTCGGGCCTTCATGATCTTGGCTTTTTGCAGGCGAAGTTCGATATTGAGTTAAAGCTTATCGAACCTGAGGCGCATGGTTGCGATTCGATTACTTTCATGTTCGAGCCGAACCCGGGAGAATGTGCGAGAGCTTTAGCCGACATCGCTTCTTCGGGTGAAATCGCTCGTGTGATGCTCGCTTTAAAGGCGGTTTTGGCTTCTCACGATAAAATCGAGCTTCTTGTTTTCGATGAAATCGATGCGAATATCGGCGGAGAAGTCGGTCGAGTCGTCGGCGAAAAGCTTCGTGAGGTTGCGCGGCATCATCAAGTAATCGCGATTACTCATCTCCCTCAAAGCGCCGTCTATGGAGAAAAGCACTTTGTTGTGAAAAAGTCGGTCGAAGAGGGACGTACCAAATCCAAGATTTCAGAAGTTGAAGGTGAAAACCGTATTAAGGAAATTACCCGTATGCTCGGGGGATCAGGAAATGTTGTCAGAAGCCATGCAGAAGAATTGTTATCCGTTTCGCGTTGAGTTTACCGATGATGTGTTCGGCGAGGAGTCGCCGTTAAAGTCGATTCTCGAGGAGCTGACCGGTGTGGAGTCCCCGCGTGTCTTCCTCGTCTCCGACGCCAATTTCGTCTATCATACCGAGGGTATCGGTTCGAAAATCGGCAGGTATTTCAATGATAATGGCATTACTCTTGCCGCGAAGCCGGTTATCATTCAAGGCGGAGAGAAGATCAAGGCCGACAATATGCACACGGTCAACATCGTTCTCAGGGCGATTATGGAAGCTCACATCGGTAAAGAGGACGTCATCCTTGCGATGGGCGGCGGTGCATTTCTCGATGTGGTCGGTTTTGCCGCGACTTTGGCGCGAGGAGGCGTTCCGATCGTCAAGATTCCGACGACCCCGGCGGCGATGATGGAAGCTGCCTTTGCCGACAATTCCGCACTTAATCTCTATGGTATCAAGGATGGCGTGCGCTTAAACTCGTCGGCAGCGGCGGTAATCATCCAAGTTTCGTTCTCGCTTACGATTCTCGACGGAGTTTGGCGCGGTAGTGCCTCGGAGGCCGTGCGCGAAGCGCTCGCCCATGACGCGAAGCTCCTCAAAAAACTCATTGAGACGGCTGATGATTTCCGCGCTCGTGATCTCGCGATCCTTGAGGAGACGATTCGTCTCGTCGTCGCTTCGAAAATGAAGAAGGGTCCGACGAAGATCGGCGAATGGGCGGCGCAGCGTCTGGAGACGTTAAGCAATTATCGTCTCCCTCACGGTTATGCGACGGCTATGGGTACGGCTATTGATGTCAAATATGCCGAGAAAAAGGGCTATATGAAGGCGGAAGACGCCGAGAAGATATTGAAGCTTCTTCTTAAATACGGCGCTTTGGACGGCATGGATCACTCCCATCATCTTAT
>JAZLMG010000005.1:0-62513 GCA_045598585.1 Kiritimatiellia bacterium | reverse complement strand
GTCGACTTGGTTCGACGGCCCCGCTCAGAACGCTGATCGTCAGGGCTGCGTTCTCGGTCCCGCTTCCGAAGTCAACTCGATGAAGGGCGCTCAGGTCGACGTCTGCATCTCGAAGGCCAATGAAGTCAAGTCGGGTTGCCAGTTCTCGATGGGCTACAGCCGCGTTGTCACGCTCCGCAATGGCGTTCAGCTCGGCTTCTGGAACAACGCTCAGCACGCTGCGCTCCAGCTCGGCCTCATCTGCCACAACGAAGGCGGCTTCCTCCCCTGGTTCCCGTTCTTCAACTTCGATAAGACGATGTTCGGCAAGGCCAAGTAAAGTCTAAGACACTAAGTGTTGAAAAGGAGGAGAGTCGATTCGGCTCTCCTTCTTTCTTTTTCGCTAGCGCTTTTCATTTTGCCGCGAATATGGTATAATATCATTAATATGAAAACGATTGAATGCGATTACTTCGTGGTAGGTAGTGGCATGGCTGGGCTTATGTCCGCCATGCACCTCGCCAGCTACGGAAAAGTCATTGTCGCAACCAAGGGCCGACTTCAGGATTGCAACTCGAATTTCGCTCAGGGCGGAATCTGTTGCGTTATGGACGAAAAGGACAATTTCGACAAGCACGCGCGCGATACGATGATAGCGGGAGCGTGGCTCGGCAACTCGAAAGTCGTCCACCAAATTTGCTCCCATGCGCCCGAGGGGATTCAGGATCTTATCGATTGCGGCGTCAAGTTCAACAAGAAGGAAGACGGCAGCTGGGACTTGACGCGCGAAGGCGGTCACTCGGCACGGCGCATTTTCCACGCGGGCGACATTACCGGTGAAAAGTGCGAAGCGGCGATGATTCGTCGCATCAAGAAGATGGAGCCCGTTACGCTTAAAGAGAATACTATCGTTATCGATCTTATCATGACGAAGCGCATCGGCGTTGAAGGCGAAAATCGTTGTGTTGGCGCGTATGTCCTCGATAAGATGACGGGCGAAATTTACGCGATCAAGTCGCCGAACACGATTCTTGCTACCGGTGGCTGTGGTAAGGTCTATCTCTATACCTGCAATCCCGATACCGCGACAGGCGATGGCATAGCGCTAGCTTGGCGCGCGGGTGCGAAGATCGAGAATATGGAGTTTATCCAGTTCCACCCGACTTGCCTCTATCATCCGAAAGCGGGACGCTTCCTTATTTCCGAAGCTGTGCGCGGAGAAGGCGCGGAGCTCGTCAACAAGCACGGCAAGAGCTTTATGAAGAAGTACGATCCGCGCGGCTCGTTGGCGCCTCGCGACATCGTCGCTCGTTCGATCGACTCCGAGATGAAGCGCACGGGTGATGATTGCATGTTCCTCGATATCCGCAAGAAGGGCGAAAAGTATCTTAAAGAGCGCTTCCCGAATATCTATGCGAAGTGCCTCTCCTTCGGTATCGATATGGCGAAAGATTTGATACCGATCGTTCCCGCGGCACATTATACCTGCGGAGGCATCAAGGCGACGGTCGACGGAATTACCTCGATTCGCGGCCTTTCGGCGGTCGGTGAGTGCGCTTCGACTGGCTTACATGGCGCGAATCGCCTAGCTTCCAATTCGCTTATGGAAGCGCTCGTTTGCGCGCGACTTACCGCTTCGCGCTTGGGTCCTCATCCCGATAGGTTCGAGAAGAAGATTGAAATTCCCGCTTGGCGCGTCGGCGAGGCCGTCCCGTCCGATGAGGCGGTTCTCGTTTCGCACATGTGGGACGAAATCCGCCGCCTCATGTGGGACTATGTCGGCATCGTCCGCACCAACAAGCGTCTTCAGCGTGCGGCGCATCGCATTAAGACCTTGCGCAAAGAGATTCGTGACTACTATTTCCGTTACCTCGTGACTCCCGATACCTTGGAGTTGCGCAACTTGGCGGTTTGTGCGGAGCTTATCGTCAAGAGCGCCATGAAACGCAAGGAATCCCGAGGCCTCCACTACACGTTGGACTATCCGAAAACGTCCGACAAACCGCGGCAGACCGTTCTTCCCGGTTACAAATACTGAGAAAAGAAGCGATGAGCGATAATATCATTGAAGTAAAGAATTTAAAGGTGTATTTCCCGATCAAGAAGGGCATCTTCTCGCGTACTGTCGGTTTCGTCAAGGCGGTCGATGACGTCTCCTTCGAAATCAAGCGCGGCGAAACTTTGGGTGTCGTCGGTGAATCGGGCTGTGGTAAGTCGACGACGAGCCGCGCGATTTTGGGGCTCAACAAGCCCTGCGCCGGTACGATCGTTTTTAACGGCAAGGATCGTAAGGATTGGAATAGTCTCGAATATCACCGCAAGGTGCAGGTCGTTTTCCAGGATCCTCAGGCCTCGCTTAATCCGCGTCATACCGTCCTCGATATTTTGACCGAGGGTATGCTCTACCATGGGCTTTGCACGAAGGAGAATCGTGAAGCGGAAGCGAAGCGCCTCCTCGGCCTCGTCGGAATGCCCGAAGATATTATCCATCGCTATCCCCACGAATTCTCTGGTGGGCAGCGCCAGCGTCTTTGCATCGCGCGTGCGATTTCGCTTAAGCCCGAGCTTTTGATCTGCGACGAAGCGGTTTCCGCCTTGGATCTTTCGATTCGTGCCCAGGTCCTCGATCTTCTCGCCGATCTTAAGAAGCGTTTCAATCTCTCGTTCCTTTTCATTACCCACGATATCGGCGTCGTTCAGCATATCGCCGACAGAATCATCGTGATGAACAAGGGCAAGATCGTCGAATCGGGTCCTTGCGCCGAAGTTCTGAAAAATCCGAAAGAAGAATATACTCGCTATTTGATGGCTTCCGTTCCTAAAATCGGCAAGCCCCTCTAAAGTAATTTATGAAGTGTGAACTTTGCCATAAGGCCGATGCTGCGAAAGCGATCGAGCGCATGATCGACGGGAAGAGCGAAGAGCTCTATGTCTGTGAAGCTTGCGCGAAAGAAGATCGTCGGGAGCGTCTCGCTCGCAAGCAGTCGGTTAAGAAGAAAAAACGTCTTTTGCCGCCCGGAGTTTCGATCTCGGTCGTGAGCGCGATGTTGCCGCCTCCTCCGATTCTCGAAGCGTTAGTTAGTGCAATCGAGTCCGCGGCAACGCCCCACGATGCCGAGCCGCCGAAGGAAAAGAAAGCGGCGAAAAGCGAACTTTTCCCGACCGAGCGTGTCGACAAGCTTTATCGCTATGGGAAATACCTTCAGCTCGAAGGGCTTTTCTTGGTTGGCGATTTGGACGCGGTCAAACGCTCGATGGAAGCCATGAAGATGGAGCTTGAAGGCGTCGAGCTCGGGGGAGTTAAAGATTGCGGTCATGTTTATCTCGTCAAGTACTCGGGTTCGAGTGAGCAGGCGAAGCGCGTCGTCCATGACCTCATCACTCAGGAACGCAACGCTCGCTATCACATAACTGAAGTCGAGTCGCGCACTTTGGGTGATACCGTCGCTCGTTCTTTGGCGATGCTTAAAAATTGCCGTCTTCTTTCGGCGGGTGAGCTCTTCGATATGCTTTCGCCCTTGCGCATTGCCGCGCAGCATGGCTTTCTCGAAGGCATCTCGTTGAAAGAGATCAACGAACTTCTCGACGGAATCAATGTGAATGAGCTCGAACTTCCCGAAGCTCCCGCCGATCGTTATCGTGAAGATGGGGCGAGAGCCGACGAAATCAACGCGCTCTTCGAGGATGTTACGCTTAGCGATTTAGGTGAGGAGAAAATCGGATGAGTCAGCTTCGCCTTACCAAAAACGCTACCGATGCCTTGAATGGTGCGGCGAGTTGCGCTTTGCAGTTCGGCCACGATCACATCGGCTCGGAGCATATCTTGCTTTCGATTTTGGCGATTACGAATTGTGAAGCGTGCGGACGTTTCCGTCGCCTCGATATTGAAATTTCAGACTTGAGTGAAGCGGTTAGAGCGATGATTTCCGCGCCTACGTCCGCGACAATGCAGCGCGGCAATTTGCCGCTTTCCGCTCGCACGGTAAAGATCCTTGAGCTTGCGAAAACGTTTGCGGGCGAGAATAATCCCGTCGGTACCGTTCATATCGTCAAAGCGATCTTGAAAGAAGGCGAAAACGTCGCCTCTCAAGTTCTCTTCAATGCCGGAATCACGCTCGAAAAATTCGAGGCGGCCGGTTCTCAGCCGGCTCCTGAAGAGGGTGAGGGTGAAGGTGAAGGGGAAGAGCCAGGTGATGGTGAAGAGGATGGGGAAGAAGAAGGTGTTGAGCGCGGCGAAAACGGTAAGGCCGTGAAGACTGCTACCGTCAATGCCTATGGTCGAGATTTGACCGATCTTGCGCGTCAGGGCAAGCTTGACCCCGTAATCGGACGCGACAAAGAGCTTAAGCGCGTTATCCAGATTCTTTCTCGTCGCACCAAAAACAACGCCGTCTTGATCGGTGAAGCGGGTGTCGGTAAGACCGCGGTTGCCGAAGGGCTTGCCGAAGCGATTCATAAGGGCCTTGTCCCCGAGAAGATGCAGAATAAACGCGTCGTCGCCCTCGATATGGCGCGCGTCGTTGCGGGTACTCAGTATCGCGGACAATTCGAGGAACGCCTCAAAAAGATCATCGACGAAACGAAAAGGGCGGGCAACATTATCCTCTTCCTCGACGAGATCCACACGATGGTCGGAGCAGGCGGCGCGGAAGGCTCGATGGACGCGGCGAATATTTTGAAGCCCGCCTTGGCACGCGGCGAACTCCAGTGTATCGGCGCTACGACTTTAAAAGAATATCACAAGTCGATCGAAAAGGATGCCGCGCTTGAACGTCGCTTCCAATCCGTTCAAGTTGAAGAGCCCTCGATTTCTGATGCGATTACGATTCTTTCCGGTATTGCCGCGAAATACGAGGAGCATCACTCGGTCGTATATTCTTCAGAAGCGATCAAAGCCGCGGTTGAACTTACCGCGCGTTATCTCCCCGCTCGTCTTCTCCCCGATAAAGCCATCGATGCGATTGATGAAACGGGTGCGCGCGTCCGCTCGAATGCGAGTGAAAGACCTTCGTCGCTTACCTCGCGCCGAGAGGCCATCGATACTTTGCGTACCAAGAAGGACGCGGCAGTTCACAAGGGCGACTTCGATCTTGCGGCGAAATATCGCGAAGAGATTAAGGTCGCTTCCGCCGAATTCGATGCCGTACTTCAGGAGTGGAAGAAGACTCACAAAGAAGTCGCCATCGAAATCACCGCCGAGGATATCGCTGAAACCGTAAGCTCGATTTCCGGGGTTCCGGTCGAGAAAATGACCGAGACTACCGCGGCAAAGCTTCTCGGCATGGAGGCGGAGCTCGAAAAGAACGTCATCGGCCAGAATAAGGCGATTAAGGCGATAGTGAAAGCTCTCAAGCGCTCGAGAGCGTTTCTCGCCGATCCGAAGCGCCCGATCGGAAGCTTCCTCTTCCTCGGTCCTACGGGCGTCGGCAAGACTCATCTTGCGAAGATGTTGGCTGAAAAGGCCTATGGCGATGAGAAGGCGCTGATCACGCTCGATATGAGCGAATTTCAGGAGAAATATTCTTCGAGTCGTCTCGTCGGTGCGCCGCCCGGCTATGTCGGGTATGATGAAGGCGGTCAGCTTACCGAGAAAGTTCGTCGTCGTCCTTATTCGGTCGTCCTCTTCGATGAATTCGAAAAGGCGAATGGCGATGTCCTCAATATGCTTTTGCAGATTCTTGACGAAGGCCGCCTAACGGATGGCCAAGGTCGCATCATCGACTTCCGCAATACGGTCATTATCTGCACGGCGAATCTCGGCTTCGACTTTGCGAAAGAGGGTCACACGCTCGGCTTTGCGCGTAATACCGCCGAAACGAGCTTCGAAGTTCTCGAGGAGAAGCTGAAAGATGAGGCGAAGCGCACCTTCCGCCCCGAGCTCCTCAATCGTTTCGATGAGACGGTCGTCTTCAGGAAGCTCGAGAAGGGCGATATGCTTAAGATTCTCGATATCGAGCTCGAAAAGCTCGCCTCGCGCTTAAGCGAAGCGAAGATAACCTTGAAGTTAGGGAAGAAAGCCGCGGAATTCCTCGTCGATAAGGGGTATGACGCGACTTTGGGCGCTCGTCCTCTAAGGCGCGTTGTCCAAGAGTATCTTGAAGATCCTCTTGCGGACCTCGTCCTCGAAGGGAAGGCGAAGAGCAAAATCTCGGTCAGTTTGTCCAAGGATTCCACTCACCTCGTCCTTAAATAACCCGGAAAACCTATGAAAATCACGTTCTACGGCGCAGCTCAAACGACCACCGGCTCGATGCACCTCGTCGAGGCGAACGGGAAACGCATCCTCTTGGATTGCGGGCTTTATCAGGGCCATCGCAAGGAAGCGTTCGAGAAGAACCGCAATCTGCCAATCGATCCGAAAACGATCGATTACGTGATTTTGTCCCACGCTCATATCGATCATTCGGGCAATCTCCCTCAGCTCGTTCGCCAGGGCTTTCGAGGCCGCGTCTTCGCGCGTCAGTCGACGACCGATCTTTGTGACGTGATGCTTCGAGACTCGTGCTTCCTCCAAAAGCGAGACCTTGATTACATCAACAAGAAGCGCAAGAAGGAAGGTAAGCACCTCTTCGAGCCGCTCTATGACGAGAAGGACGTCGACGCTTTGATGCAGCTTTTCGTCCCGACTCACCTCCATGAGCCGCGCGAAATCACGAGGGGCGTGACGCTCGAGTTCTTCAATGCGGGCCATATTCTCGGCTCCGCCCTCGTCCAGCTCGACATCAAGTCCGATCATGGCCACAATCATCGCCTCCTTTTCTCGGGCGATTTGGGCCAGCCGAATCAGCCGATCTTGCGCCACTACGAATATCCCTCGGGAGCCGATATCCTCCTCGTCGAGTCGACTTATGCCGACAAGTTTCACCCGTCTCCCGACGATGTCGAACTTCGCCTCGAGAAGTACCTTAAATACATCGACCGCCACAATTCGAAGCTTCTGATTCCCGCTTTCTCGGTCGGCCGCACTCAGCAGATCATTTACTATTTGAACAAGCTCGCCGAGAAGAAAAAAGTGCCGCGAGAAGTGAAGGTCTTCATCGACTCGCCGCTTTCCCAGAAGGCGACTCAGATTTACGCGAATCATCGTGAGGTCTACAACGAGGAAGCGAAGAAGATGCTTGCCGAGGGCAAGGATCCGCTTGTCTTCCCTGGGATGCAGTTTGTCGGGACGCCCGAAGACTCGAAGGCCTTGAACGATATGCCGGGCCCGATGATCATTATCGCCGCTTCCGGTATGTGCGAAGGCGGGCGCGTCCTTCACCACCTTAAGAACTGCCTCAAGGATCCCGACAATATTATCCTCATCGTCGGCTTCCAGGCGGAGAATACTCTCGGACGCTCGATTGTCGAGAAGAAAAATCCTTTAAGAGTCTTGGGCGAAGAAGTCGAGCTCAAGGCTCAGGTCGAAATCATCAACGCGCTTTCCGCTCATGCCGACCGCTCGGGCCTCATGGACTGGATCAGCGAGATTAAAGATAATGTCCGCCATGCTTTTGCGGTTCACGGTGAACCCGAGAAAGTCGCGGCTATGGAACAGATTTTGAAGGACTACGGGATAAAAAGTGCCGTAGCTCCGATGCCCGGTCAAACGTACAAATTCGATTAAGGAGAAACGTTTATGGAAATGCCTGATTATCCCATCGGTCGCATCGTTTCCGGTAGCGAAGCCTCGATCAAGGCCGCGTACGAAGAGTTTAAAAAGCTCGAAATCGATGAAGTTAAAGTCCTCGAATCGGGAGAAGATCCTTATGGCGAATATCGCACGACTCTTGCGGGCGAAGCGCCGGTTTCGGGCTCCGGAACGTTTCAGGCGGGTACTCGCCAGACTTTGACGTTCGCGCCTTCGGAGAAGCCCGGATGGTGGATTCGCCGCATGGATCTCCCCGAGCAGCTCGATACGGAAGTTCATGTGAAAAATCTCTGGACGAGCGCTCAGAATCTCGTTCTTCGTTCCGGCTCGCCCCATAATTACCTCCGTATGGTCGAGCACATCGTCGCGCTTAAGCTCGGCCTTGGCGTCGACAATGTCCTCATTAAGGTCAATTCCGGCGATCCGCCCTTATTCAACGAGTCGTCACTTCCGCTTGTGAAGGCGATCGAACACGCGAAAATCGTGAAGACCGAAGAAAAGGCGACCTATATTACCGTTAAAGAACCCGTGGCCTTCGGGGGTAAGCGCGGCGATTTCCTTTTGTTCCTCCCTGCGAAGCCGGGCGACAAGAAGCTTCATATCGACTGCGCGATCAAGTGGAACACGATTATCGGAACTCAGAGAGTCGTTTTCGACGCTTCCTACGACACTTTCCGCTATGCGTCGTTAGCTCGCACCAACGCGACCTTGAACCAGTATCGCTTTGCCAAGACGATCGGCAAGCTCTTTGCCGCGACTCGCAACTGGGGCTATGACGATAAGAAGATATTGATCCACGGGCCGAAGAAGTACTACACGAAGCAGAAAGCCCAAGAGTGTTTCGAAAAGCCCTCGGGCAAGTACTTGGAGCCGATTTGGCACCGCGCTACCCTCGATTTGATGGCCGCTCTTTCGCTTACAGGTGCCGATCGTCTTTGCGGAACGGTCGTATCCTTCCGTGCGGGCCACACTCAGGACTGCGACGCGATTCGTGCGCTCTACCGCAATAATCTCCTCGTCGAGGTATAACGGTGGTTTGCGCAGGCGATGTATTCGGTTTTCCTTATTTACGGTCTTGACCGAAAGGGTGGATTTTTGGTATAATACTAAGTGATAACAATAGGTAGGAAGGACTATACCCATGAATATCAAGAAGATTTTTGCTCTCGCGGCCGTCTCGACGATGGCTTCTTTCGCTTTCGCTGACGCGGCGAACACGCTTATCACGTTCTCGACGCCCGGCCCTGATACGTATGCAGACGGCACTCCTGCGAAGAAGGGTGAAATCTATGCGCTTGTCTGGTCCGAAAACGAAGCTTTTGCCGGTTTCAATGCCGATGGTACCGCAATCAACGCGAACGATAAGATTATTTTCAAGGCGCCTCTCGCAACCGGTGGAGAGAATTCGCACTGCGGCCTCACCCTTTTCCAGATTGACTCGAAGGTTGCTCCTCAGGGCGGCCACTACGAAGTTTATCTCCTCGACACTCGCGCGGGCAACAATCTCGTGACGGGCGCGGCGCTTGCGAAGACGTATGGTGGTACGTCCGGTACGGCCAACATCGCGGCGAATGGTTCTGTCGATAATACCAAGGGCGGTCTCGTTTCGAACTCCGACAAGATTGGTGGCGAGGGAATCGCGGATATCACTCCTGTCATCACCGGTTTCAAGGTTGATGGTGCGAAGATCAAGATCACCGTTTCGAATGTTTTCGAAGGTCTTCCCTATGTCGTTCAGACGGGCCTCGAAAAGGATGGCGAACTTAAGGCTGATGTCACGCCGGTTGAGGGCGGTCTTGAGTTCGAAGTCGAGCCTGGCGACGCTAAGTTCTTCTCTATCAAGCTCAAGTAATTTAAGCGGAAGGGGAAACCTCTCATGAAGAAGCTTCTTACGATTGCGATCATGACCGCGGCGGTTTCCGCTCTCGCGGTCGAATCCTCCAACACCTTCGGCATCCTCCGCGTGACGATTCCTGCGGGACAGGAATCTACTATTATCGCCGCCCCTTGGATTGATGCAGGAACTGATGGCGAAAAGATCAAGGTCAAGGATCTTATCAAGACCGCTAACCTTGTTGATGGCGATCAAATCTACGTCTTCGATGGCTCGAGCTATTCTAAGGCATTCCAGCTCGATCAAGGCGTTTGGAAGGGCATGCAAATTCAAAACGGAGGGGCTACTATTTCGGCTGGTCTTGACACTGATACGATTACTCGTGGTCAGGCCGTCGTTCTTAAGTTTGCTACTCCTCTTGCTGTAGGCAAAGACATTTATCTTTATGGTCAGTACAAGGCCGGCAATGGCACCATTACGCTTGCTAAAGGAACGATGGATTCCGCAGCTTATTCGCTCGTAGCTCCGTCGAAGACTTCTGATACCAATGTAAATGACGATTGCACATGGGAGAATGTCGGTTTTAACGACTATATGATTGTTCCCGACAAGGGCTTGGTTACCTTCAAGTCCGGTGAAGGTTGGGGTGTTAGCACTACACAGAAGGTTAATAACCGCTGGACCACGGTTCATGACACGACTAATGTCGTTATCCCGGCTGGTGCGGGCGTCTGGTTTGTCAGCCGTTCCGGAACCAATCCGACTTGCGTTGTGAAATAAGCTTAAGGAGTTAAAATGAAGAAGTTGCTTGTTGCGTTTTTGTTTGCGATGATGGCTGTTGCTTCGCAGGCATCGTATCTTTATTGGCAGGTCTCGGTTAGTGATGATGTTTTCACCGCATATAAGGCTGATACTGCACTCGTCTATGCAACCGATGGTAACACGACCGTCGATATTGCCGGTGCATCCTTCAATCAGGTAAGTGGCGGTATGCAGACGGTTGCTACTGTGATCGATTCTCAGTATTTGGCCGATGGTTGGTCCTATTATGTCGAGCTTGTTAGTTACGACAATAGCGGCACTATGATCGTTCACGCGACATCCAGCGAAACCACTACCTACGCACAGCTTCAGAACTGCGTTTATTCTAACAATAATCTCGCCCATATTCCAGCCGTTTGGACAGGCGGTGCAGTAGCTGTCCCAGAGCCGACGAGTGCGATGATGATTCTTCTCGGTTTCGCGGGTCTCGCTCTCAAGCGTAAGCAAGTTTAAGGAAAAGGATTAACGGATGACCAACAATAACGTTGAATCCGTCGAAACACAAGTCGCTCAGACCGAGAAAATCGGACTGAGCGATTTGGTTATCGCGGGTGTCTTGGGCTTCGCCACTTTCTTCCTCCTTAACCTCTGGGAATTTCCCGGCCTTCATCCCTCGATGTGGAATGATGCCGCGGTCGCTTCCGGCGTTCGCCCCGCATCCCATGTTATCGGGAACTATTGGACTTTTATCGCGTCGATCATCTATAAGGTCTGCGGAATCTCCGCGGCAAATGCGATGTTCCGCTTCCTCGGCCACCTCGTTATGGCCGGTATCGCTGTCGTCGTGTACGCGCTTATCCGCGAAATGCTCGCGTTCATCATGCGCGCTCGCCCCCAGTATTCGCGTCGTCGCACCCTCGTTCAGCAGCTCGCGGCATCGCTCGGTACCTGCGCCTTTATCCTCTCGGATCCTGTCTGGAATATCGGTCAGTTCCTTTCGGAATCGATGATTCTCCTCGCGCTTACGCTCGCGGCAGTCGAATTCTTCTTCGTCTTCCTTCGTAAGGGTAGCTTGACCTACTCCTACATCTGCGCGATTATCCTAGGCCTTCTTGCGGCTGAAACACCCGTTGGTTTCATCCTTGTCGGTGCGTTCATCTTCCTCAATGGCGTAGTCCTCAAATACATCCCCGCGCTCGAATCGCCGTTCTTCAAGCCCGCAGCAATCGAAGTCGGTAAGTGGTATATGACCTTCCTCTTCATTGCGGCGATTATCGGAGGCGTTGTTCTCAACTCGCTCGTCTATATCTCCCACGGTGGTCTTAGCGCAATCGGTGAATCTATCGGTTCGATTCCGCTCAGCTATGTCCTCGGCTATTCCGCGAAGCTTACGGGTGCCGCGTCGATTATGGGCTGGCTCCTTTGGTTCGGCGTCTGCTTCGCGCCGTTCTTGGTCACGATGATTCGCTTCCCGAATGCTGCGGATGAAGAGCTCTTCCTCCCGTATTCGACCGGCATCGTCTTCTTCGTTTGCGGACTTATCGCCTATACCCAAAGCTCCTTTATCCCCGCCTTGTGGTTCTGGAAGTATGGCCCGATTTCGTCGCAATATTTCCTCGCGTGTGGCATGCTCTTCACGGCAACCGCTCTTGCGGCGGGCATGGCGATTATGGGTATCGACGCGATCTGCCGTAACCACCGTCGTCTCGCCAAGCAGGTCTATGGTAGCGATGATGAAGAGGAAGATTTAGATGACAAGAAGCTCGAAGTGATTCATGCTTCCACTACCTTCCTCCGTCGCATCGGTGTTGTCGTAACGCCCGTCTTCCTCGTTCTCGTCATGCTCCCGAGCTGTCCGAAGGAATCGGCGCGCGATATGCTCCGCATTATCCGTGACGCGGTAAGCGCGACCGTTACCGAGGCGGGAGATGCCGAATATATCTTCACCGATGGTCAGCTCGATCCGGCCATCGAAATCGAATCCGCGCGTCGTGGCGGCAACTTGAAGTGCCTTTCGCTTATGGGCGGTAATGGGCTCGCGAAGTATTTGCGTACGCGAGGTATGGTCAATGATCAGGAGAATCTCTTCTCTTTCGGCTTCGATTCCGCTATGGGGCTTCGTTCTTGGATTCATGATAGACCGAAGTTCCTCGAGAAGGCCGCAGTTCAGATGGGATTCGACCTTTGGAAGCGTGATGGTCTCGCGCTGCCTCCGATGGGCGGACTTCTTTCGCGTCCGACCGGCTTCGAATCTGAAGCGCAGCGCCTAAATGGCGTTGAAGAGGCGTTTAAGCTCGCGGCCCGCGTTCTTGAGCATTATCGCAAGAGCCAAGATTTTGTCGATTCTTCGATCAAGAACGCTTTTGTGGCCGTTCAGTGGCGTTTAGCTCGTATGTGCCTCTACCGCGGCGAAGCGGCCGATCTCGCCGGTGACGCTCAGACCGCCATCGATAATGCTTCGCTTTCGAAAGCGCTCAATGACCTTAATCCCGTTTTCCAAGATATGATTCGCACGCAGGAAAAGCGCAACGAACAAATGATGCAGAAGCTCACTCCTCGTGAAGGGCTTCAGCTCGCCTTGGTGAGAGCCGACTTCACCGTCGGTAAGCTCTATGCCGAGACCATCCTTGTCGCCGATCCCGAGAATGCCGACGCGAATTTCGCGATGGGAATGTTCTATCTGAAGGAAAAGCAGTTCTCTCGTGCCGAGACGTATCTTAAGCGTGTTCTCATCAATCATCCGAATGAGCCCGCCGTTTACAATAACCTCGCGATGATCCAGCTTACTCTCGGTAAGCTTTCCGCTGCGGAAGCTAATGTTAAGAAGGCGCTTGAACTTCTTCCCGATTCCGCCGCGGTCATGGACACGAAGAAAGCTATCGACGCGGCTAAAGAAGCTAAGGCACACAAGTGACACAGTGTGTGACACACTTTTGACACACTTTGTCACACTTTAGAAGGGGGCGTGCCGCTTGGCACGCTCTTTGCTATTAAGTTTGTGTCGACACGAAGTCGGCAGAAAGAAAGAGAAGAAGATATGGCTAAAGTACTCGGTATTGACCTCGGAACCACGAATAGCTGCATGGCGGTTATGGAAGGTGGTGAGGCTACTGTTATCCCCAATAAGGAAGGTGCGCGCACTACGCCTTCGATCGTTGCTTTCACGAAGTCCGGCGAAATCCTCGTCGGCCAGGCCGCCAAGCGTCAGGCCGTGACGAATCCTCAGTCGACGATTTACTCCATCAAGCGCTTCATCGGCCGTCGCTTCAGCGAAATGGGCGATGAAATCAAGATGGTTCCTTACAAGGTCGTCGAAGCTCCGAATGGCGACGCTGCCGTCGAAGTCGCCGGTAAGGTCTACACCGCTCAGGAAATCTCCGCGATGGTTCTCCGTAAGCTCAAGGAAGACGCGGAAGCGTTCCTCGGCGAGAAGATCACCGAAGCGGTCATCACCGTCCCCGCTTACTTCAATGACCAGCAGCGTCAGGCCACCAAGGACGCCGGTAAGATCGCGGGTCTCGAGGTCAAGCGTATCGTCAACGAACCTACGGCCGCGTCGCTCGCTTACGGTCTCGACAAGAAGAAAAACGAAAAGATCGCCGTCTATGACTTCGGTGGCGGTACGTTCGATATCTCCGTCCTCGATATCGGTGACGGCGTTTTCGAAGTCAAGGCCACGAATGGTGACACCCACCTCGGTGGTGACGACCTCGACCAGGTCATCATGAACTGGCTCGCCGACGATTTCAAGGCCGCTAATGGCGTCGATCTCCTCGCCGACACGATGGCCAAGCAGCGTCTCAAAGAAGAAGCCGAAAAGGCGAAGTGCGCGCTTTCGTCCGCGACCACGTACGACATCAACCTCCCGTTCATCACGATGAACCAGTCGGGCCCGTTGCACCTCACCGCGACCTTGACGCGCTCGAAACTCGAGACGCTCACGATGGACCTCGCGAATCGCACGGCCGAACCTTGCCGTAAGTGCATGGCCGACGCGGATCTCAGCTCGGTTGACGAAGTCGTTCTCGTCGGTGGTCAGACTCGTATGCCGCTTCTTCAGGAAAAGGCGAAGTCACTCTTCGGTAAGGAACCCCACAAGGGCGTCAACCCCGACGAAGTCGTCGCTATGGGCGCCGCGATTCAGGGCGGTATCTTGAAGGGCGAAGTTAAGGACGTTCTCCTTCTCGATGTTACCCCGCTTACGCTCGGCATCGAAACCCTCGGCGGCGTTTTGACGCCCCTTATCGAGCGCAACACCACGATTCCTACGAAGAAGAGCCAGGTCTTCTCGACGGCTGCCGATAATCAGCCCGCCGTCACGATCGCCATCTTCCAGGGCGACCGCAAGATGGCTCGCGACAACAAGAGCTTAGGAAACTTCAATCTCGACGGCATTCCTCCGGCTCCGCGCGGCGTTCCTCAGATCGAAGTCACGTTCGATATCGACGCTAACGGCATCTTGAACGTCTCGGCTAAGGATCTCGGCACCCAGAAGGAGCAGAAGATCACGATTACTGCCGCGGGCGGTCTCTCGAAGGAAGAAATCGAGAAGATGCGCAAGGACGCCGAAGCTCATGCCGCCGAAGACGAAAAGCGTCACGCCGAAGTCGAAGAGCGCAACAAAGCCGATGGCCTCGCTTTCCAAGTCGAAAAGACCTTGAAGGACGCCGGTGACAAGATCGCCGCGGACAAGAAGAAGCCCGTCGAAGAAGCGCTCAAGGCTCTCAAGGACGAGCTCGCCAAGGTCCCGCCCGCTCCTATCGCCGACATCAAGGCGAAGCAGGAAGCCCTCATGAAGGCGATGGAACCCGTCGCTCAGGAAATGTACGCCTCCGCTCAGGCGGCTCAGCAGGCAGCCGGCGCTGCCGGTGCCCAGAGCGGTGCGGAAGCTCCGAAGGCCGATGAGCCCAAGAAGGAGAAGGGTGGCGACGACGTCGTCGACGCCGATTTCGAAATGAAGTAATTTAATTTAAAGGAGATAAATAAAATGACTATCAAGCCCTTAGGTGATCGCGTGCTCGTCGAGCCGCAGGAAGAAAAGGAACAGTCCATCGGCGGCATCATTATCCCGGATGCCGCGAAGGAAAAGCCCATGCAGGGTACGGTTATCGCCGTCGGTAAGAAGACGGACGACAACGGCAAGGAAATCGCTTTCGACGTCAAGGTCGGCGACACGGTTCTCCTCCCCAAGTATGGCGGCACGGAAGTCAAGGTTGACGGCAAGAAGCTTCAGCTTATGCGCGAAGAAGATATTCTTGCGATTATTGAGAAGTAAGGAAAGGAATTTTTTACCATGGCTAAGCAGATCAAGTTCGACGCCGAAGCGCGTCAGAAAATCCTCACGGGCGTTGAAAAGCTCGCTAACGCGGTTACCTCGACTCTCGGCCCGTCCGGCCGTAACGTCATCATCGACAAGAAGTTCGGCTCGCCGCAGATCACCAAGGACGGCGTCACCGTCGCCAAGGAAATCGAGCTTCCCGATCCCTTCGAGAATATGGGCGCTCAGATGGTCAAGGAAGTCGCTTCGAAGACGAATGATGTCGCGGGTGACGGTACTACGACCGCTACGCTCCTCGCCGAAGCTATCTATCGCGAAGGCCTCAAGAATTTGACGGCCGGCGCCAACGCTACCGCCCTCAAGAACGGTATCGATAAGGCCACCGCGGCAGTTACCGCCGAAATCGCCAAAATCGCGAAGGCCGTCAAGTCCGCCGACGAAATCGCTCAGGTCGCGACCATCTCCGCGAACGGCGACACCGAAATCGGTAAGATGATCTCGGACGCTATGGACAAGGTCGGCAAGGAAGGCACGATCACCGTCGAAGAAGCGAAGACCTTGGAATCGACGCTCGAAGTCGTTGAAGGTATGCAGTTCGACAAGGGCTACCTCTCGCCTTACTTCGTCACCTCGCCCGAATCGATGGAATGCGAGCTCGAGAATCCCTTCATTCTCCTCTTCGAGAAGAAGATCTCGAACCTCCAGGAAATGCTTCCTCTCCTCCAGGGCGTCGCGAAGACCGGCCGTCCCTTGATGATCATCGCCGAAGACGTCGAAGGCGAAGCTCTCGCTACCCTCGTCGTCAACAAGCTCCGCGGCACTTTCCAGGTCTGCGCCGTCAAGGCCCCCGGCTTCGGTGACCGTCGTAAAGCCATCCTCGAAGATATCGCCATCCTCACCGGTGGCCGCCTTATCTCCGAAGATATCGGCATCAAGCTCGAGAACGTTCAGCTTCCCGAACTCGGCCGCGCCAAGAAGGTCACGGTCACGAAGGACAACACCACGATTGTCGAAGGTATGGGTTCTTCGGACGCGATCAAGCTCCGCTGCGACCAGATCAAGGCCCAGATCGAAACGACGACGAGCGACTATGATCGCGAGAAGCTTCAGGAACGTCTCGCCAAGCTCGCCGGTGGCGTCGCCCTTATCAAGGTCGGTGCTGCGACGGAAGCGGCGATGAAGGAAAAGAAGGACCGCGTTGATGACGCTCTCCACGCGACCCGCGCGGCCGTTGAAGAGGGCATCGTCCCCGGCGGCGGCGTCACTTACCTCCGCGCTCAGAAGGCCATCGACGAACTCGATCTCACGGGCGATGAAAAGGTCGGCGCCTCGATCATCTCGCGTGCAATCGAAGCTCCGCTCCGTAAGCTCGTCAACAATGCGGGTCAGGAAGCGGCTCTCGTCATCGCTAACGTCAAGAACGCTACCGGCACGAACGGCTACAATGTCCGCACGGGCGAATACGTCGATATGCTTGCCGCGGGTGTTGTCGATCCCGCGAAGGTTACGCGCTCCGCGCTCCAGAACGCCGCGTCCATCGCCGGCCTCCTCCTCACGACCGACTGCATGATCACCGACCTTCCCGAAAAGAAGGAAGGCTGCAGCTGCGGCGGTCACGGCGCTCCCGACATGGGCGGCATGATGTAATCTTAACCAAGGGTCAATAACCAATGGCACAGATTTTCGAATACACGGGTCAGGTCGAGGAAATCGGCCAGACCCAGTCGTTCGGCTCCAATGGCTTCACCAAGCGTGAAGTCATTATCGGAGACCCGAACGCGAAGTACCCGAACCCCGTCAAGTTCACCTTCAAGAAGGACAACTGCTCCTTGCTCGACGGCGTCAAGAAGGGCGATAATGCCAAGATTCGCTTCGCGGTCGACGGTCGTCGCTGGGATGGCCCTCGTGGCACTCAGTATTTCGTCGATTTGACGGCGCTTAAGATCGAGGTGCTTAATGCCGACGGTACTTCCACGGAGCCGATTCCTGCCCCGGTTGAGGCGGATGAACTCCCGGAAGATATCGACGATATGCCTTTCTAAACTAGGTGTAGGATTAAGGTGTAGGTGTAGGATTATAGGATGACTTGGAAAGAGGTTATTTCTAAAACCACTACTTACCTTGATCAAAAAGGTGTACCAGATGGAGGCGTTGCCGCGGAATCTCTCGCGGCACGCCTTCTTAATTTAGGCCGCGGCTTTTTGGCTTCGTTTCTCGATAAGGAAGTAACCGAAAAGCATTTGGAAGCGATGAAACGCGGCATCGCTCGTCTTATCAAAGGCGAACCGCTCCAATATGTTATCGGCGAGTGGGATTTTAGGACGCTCACCTTGAAGTGCGATAAAAGGGCGCTCATTCCCCGTCCTGAGACTGAAGAGCTCGTCACGAGGGTGCTGAAGCACCTCGAGGCGAAGAGAAAAGGTGAAGGTGAAGAGTGGGGGCCTGCGATTATTGATGTAGGCGTAGGAACCGGGGCGATTATTCTTTCGATTGCCAAGGAATTCAAGGGTCAGGGTATTTTCCTTGGAACCGATATAAGCGAAGAGGCGGTCTCGCTCGCTCGAGAGAACGCGAAGCTTACGGGTTTGGACAATAAAGTCAAATTCGTAATTGGAGATGGGCTTGATGAGTTCGATGAACCCGAGATGTTTGATGTGATCGTTTCGAATCCGCCTTACATCGAATCCTTAGTTTGCGAAACTTTGGATCAGAGAGTCAAGGATTTCGAACCGCGTCTCGCGCTTGATGGCGGAGAAGACGGACTTAAGTTTTACGACCGATATTTGGCCGATGCCTTGAACCTCCTAAAACCTGGCGGCGCGGTTTTCTTCGAAATCGGCGAGAATCAGGGCGAAGCGGTCAAGAATCTCGCCTATCAATATGGTTTCGAAGATATCAAGGTTGAGAAGGATTATGCCGGCCACGACCGTTATGTGAGCGCGATTTTACCATGAATACCCAGGATTTGATGATCGGCGCCAAGATCGCCAAAGCGAGAGAGCTTCGCCTGGAGAATGAGAAGCTAAAAGCGGAGAATGCCGCTTTGAAAGCCGAAATGGACTCGCTTAAGGCTCATTTCGATCTCGCGCTCGTCGCGGCAAAAGATCTTAAGAAAAGTGAACTCGAAATCTGGGATGGGTGGAACTTGATTCTAGGCGCGAAGAAGGAAGCGAAGGACAAGCTTGAGCTGGTTGTTCAAGCTAAGGTGAAGGTGAAAGGTGAAGGGAAGAAAGTTTGGATTGTGTTTGATGGGAAGGATGAGAATGTGGTTGAAGAAGAGGGAGTTAGAATCTCCTATACCGGCGGGGAAGGCTCGCAAAGAGCCGACCGCTTTATTGTCGATTTTGTAAGGATGGCGAAATACTTGGGCCTTCGTGATAAAGTCAAGGTTCGCACCAATGATAAAGAACTCTTAAGAAAGGTAAGCAAGTTATGAAGATCACGATGGAGAACGGTAAGCTCAATGTCCCGGAGAATCCCACGATTCCCTATATCGAAGGTGATGGTACGGGTCCGGATATCACCAAGGCCGCGATGATTGTTTGGAACGCGGCTGTTGAGAAAGCTTACGGTGGAAAGCGCAAGATCGACTGGCTCGAGGTTCTTGCGGGCGAAAAGGCTTTCAATAAGACGGGTGAATGGCTCCCGAAGGCGACACTTGACGCTTGCCGCGAAAACCTCGTTTCGATTAAGGGCCCGTTGACGACGCCGGTCGGTGGCGGCATTCGCTCGATCAATGTCGCGATGCGCCAAGAACTCGACCTCTATGTCTGCCTTCGTCCCGTCCGCTACTTTAAGGGCGTGCCTTCCCCGGTGAAGCGTCCCGAGCTTACCGATATGGTAATCTTCCGCGAAAATACCGAGGATATCTATGCGGGTATCGAGTGGATGCACGGCACCAAAGAAGTCGAGAAGGTGAAAGCGTTCCTCCTCGGCGAGATGGGTGTCAAGAAGATTCGTTTCCCTGAAACCGCCTCCATCGGCATCAAGCCCGTTTCCTTGGAAGGTACCGAGCGTTTGGTGCGCGCCGCGATCGAATATGCTATCGACAACGACCGCAAGTCAGTGACTCTCGTTCACAAGGGCAACATCCAGAAGTTCACCGAAGGCGCGTTCCGCGATTGGGGCTACAAGCTCGCTCAGCGCGAATATGGCGCGACGCTCATAGACAACGGGCCTTGGTGCAAGTTCACGAATCCGAAGACGGGTCGTGAAATCGTCATTAAGGATTGCATCTGCGACGCGTTCCTTCAGCAAATTTTGACGCGTCCCGCCGAATATGACGTGATCGCGACTTTGAATCTTAACGGCGACTATGTCTCCGACGCTCTTGCCGCGACTGTCGGCGGTATCGGCATCGCTCCCGGCGCGAACATCAACTACATGACCGGCGTCGCCGTCTTCGAAGCGACTCACGGCACGGCGCCCAAGTACGCGAATCTTGATAAGGTCAATCCCGGCTCCTTGATTCTCTCGGGCGAAATGATGCTTCGCTATATGGGTTGGACCGAGGCCGCCGATCTTATCATCAGCGCGATGGATAAGGTCATTGCCGCGAAGACCGTTACCTATGATTTCGCCCGCCAGATGGAAGGCGCTACCGAGGTCAAGTGCTCGGAGTTCGCGGCAGCTCTCGCCGCAGCGATGTAAAAGTAAATTTGTTATATTTCCCTCTTGCGTAGCGGGAGGGAAATATGATATAATATACATCGTTTCCACGAAATGGGGAAGTAGCTCAGTTGGTAGAGCATCACGTTCGCAACGTGGGGGTCGAGAGTTCGAATCTCTTCTTCTCCACCATTTCCGGGAGATAATCGCACGATCGCCTATGGCGGTCGATTTTTTGTTTAAGGAGGAGAGGCTATGAAGAAGTCGCTAGTTCTTGGTTTCGTCGCGCTCGTTTCCTTCGGCGCTTTTGCCGATCATATCGTCTGGGATCGTAATCCCGGTGGGCTTTGTCAGAACAACAATCCCGGCTCTCCTTGGGAAAAGACCTGGTATCCGATTGGAAACGGCGAACTTGGCGCGATGCTTGACGGTCGTCCTCGCTTCCGTGTTCAGTTCAATGTCGACAATTTCTGGACGGGAGATAAGAATCTTACCCAGGATATCGACGACTCCACGGCCGATCGCAACTACAAAACGATGGGCGCGTATCAGAACTTCGGCCAGCTCGATATTCCGATCAAGGAAATCGACGATTCTCCTTTTAATTATGGCCGTCGTATGCTCGACCTCTCCCGCGCCGTTTATGAAGACGAATTCGAATCGCGCGGCATCACGATTCACCGCGTCGCTTTCGCTTCGGCGGTCGACAAGGTTATTGCGATTCAGATTATCGCGAATCATCCGATTACTCCGATGCCGGTCATCAAGGGCGCGCATGGCGAGAATGACGGAACCGTGATTGAGGGCGTTCTTCCCAACAAGCTCGCGTATAAGGCGGAAGTCACGACTTTCACGAATAACGATAAGACCGTTTGGACTTTCTATCTCAGGGCTGAAACATCTTTCGATTCTTCGTTGCATCACCTCGGCCTCGGTGATAAGGTAAAACCCTTCAAGCCGCTTCCCTCCTCCTTCGAAGCAGCGCTTAACGCTCATGTTAAGGAATACCAAAGTTATTATAATCGCTGTGAGCTTCATCTTGGTCACAAGGAGAGCCATCTCCCGACCCTGCAGCGTCTCGCGAATACTCGCCGCGGAGGGATCGATGTCGGCCTCGAAGAACTTTTGTTCAACTTCGGTCGTTATCTGATGATTTCTTCTTCTCGCCCTGGGACGATCCCCGCCAACTTGCAGGGTATTTGGAATAACTCCAATAATCCGCCGTGGCACTCCGACTTCCACACGAATATCAATCTTCAGATGATGTATTGGGGCGAAGATCCGACGAATTTGGGCGACTGCTTCGATCCGCTTGCCGATTGGATGTATTTCTCGCTTCCTTGGGCGACCGAAGGAACGCGCGCGGCGTTTCCGAAGTCGAAGGGTTATGCGTACCGCACCTCCGCCAATGCTTTCGGTGGTGGCGGTTGGAGATGGAACTATGCGGGCGCGCCGTGGCTCGCGATTATGGTCTACGATCATTATCTCTTCACGCTCGACAAGGAATATCTTAAGGAAAAGGCGTGGCCGCTTATGAAGGGCGCGGCGGAATTCATGTTCTCGCACTTCAAAGAGCGTGAAGACGGTACCATCGTCGTTAAGGACGGTTGGAGCCCCGAGCATCACTGGCTTCCTCGACAGGACGGTATCGCTCATGACCAGCAGATCGTTCGCGAACTTTATCTCGATGTCATCGAAGCAGCCGACATTCTCGGAATCGATGATGATTTCGTCAAAGAAGTGAAGCGCATTTCGCCGAAACTTCTTAAGGATAAGATCGGTAAGTGGGGACAACTTCAGGAGTGGGAGAAGGATCTCGACAAGGAAGTCTCCGATCATCGTCATACCTCGCAGCTTTTCGCGGTTTACCCCGGTAAGACCATCAACCTCCACTCGACGCCCGAGCTTTCGAAGGCTGCGGTCAACGCGCTCTTCCGTCGTCTTAATGTAGGTGATGCGATTCGCTCTTGGACTTGGCCTTGGCGCGCGGCTTTGTGGGCGCGCTTAGGCCACCCCGAGATGGCGGGCTTGATGTTCGCGATGATGCTCGAACACTCGGTCAATGACAATATGTTCGCGAATCATCCTCCGTTCCAGCTCGACGGTAACTACGGCATTACCGCCGCTACAGCCGAGATGCTCCTTCAGAGCCATGAGCGCACGGCCGACGGCAAGGTTCTTATCCGTCTTCTTCCTGCGGTTCCCCAGAAGTGGGCGAGCGGCAAGATCAAGGGCCTTAAGGCGCGCGGCGGTTATACGGTCGATATCGAATGGAATCGCGGCAAGCTTGTCAATTACTCGATTACCGGCGGCGATAAGAATGGCTATATCGTTCATGTCGGCGAATAAGGCTCGATGAGAGTTTGGATCGAAAACCCGTTTGACAATTTACCGCTCGAAGGGTTTCGGGCTCAGCGATATTGGCTTATGGCTGAAGCGTTTCGCAAGGTGGGACATGAAGTCACCTTGTGGACAAGCGACTTTAATCATACGACTAAACGCAAGCGTTTGGCGAAGGTCACGGCAGAAGGTCAAGGATTTAAGGTAAGATTTATACCGACGATTCCCTATTATAAGAACGTGTCGATTAGGCGAATCTTCAGCCATATATTTTACGCTATCAACTGGTATCGTACTGCCACCAAACTTCTCAAACCTCTCGAACCTCCGGAACTTCTCATCTTGAGTACTCCGCCGATTTGTACGGGGCTTGTGGCGCTTTACTTTAAGAAGCGATATGGCACGAAAGTTGTCCTCGATATCATGGACCTTTGGCCGGAGACGTTCGAGCGCGTCGCTCCGAAGTGGGGGTTGAAGCCGATGAAATGGCTTGCCGATTTCATTCGCGCTAAAGCCGATCTCGTTACGAGCGTAGCGAAGGCGTATCCGGGAGAGACGTTTTATCACGGGATTCAATTAGGTGAAGGTGTAGGTGAAGGTGTAGGGCTAGGGGTTGTGTATATTGGGAATTTGGGAGTGACATACGATCTTAAGACCGTTATCGAAGCGGTAGATAAGATAGAAGGGGCGACGCTTAAAATCGCCGGTGAAGGCGCTCAAGCGAAGATGGTAGAGGACGCAGCGGCGAAATCCAATGGGAAAATCGAATATTTAGGATATCTCGGCAAAGAAGAGATGGAAAAATTCCTTAAGGAAAGTGATGTCGGCGTTATTCCGATGGCTCCCGAAAGTTGTGTCGGTATTCCCTATAAGCTCGCTGATTACGCCGCCTCGGGCCTCGCGATAGTGAGCTCCCTCGGAGGAGAGAGCGCGGCGCTTTTGAAGAAGTACGGCGCGGGGGAAGAATATAAGCCGCACGACGTGTCGAGTCTCATTAAGGCAATTGAAGATATTAGACCGCGACTCGCCGAAGCCAAGAAGAGTGCGAGACTTTTGGCCGAAGAAGAACTCGATGCCGGTAAAATCTACGCTGATTTTGTTCGTTATGTTGAAAGGTCTTTATGATATACTACATCAACAAAATCGTCGGTTGGACTTTAAGTCCGTTCGGCATTCTCTTTCTTGGACTTGCATCTTCTTGGCTTATCGGAAGGTTAAGTAAGTGTTGGGGACGAGCTTTATCGGCACTTACACTTGTTCTAGTGTGGATGCTTGGCTCGGGTATTACGACTCGCTTTATCGGAGTGCCGCTTGAGGGCGAAGAAGCGCCGAATGCCGAAACTTTGCAAGTCGGCGGATTCGATGCGATCGTACTTTTGGGTGGTGGCATGGGCGCGCACGAGAAATGTGGCCGCGCGGAAATGTTCTCCGGGGCCGATCGGGTTTGGCACGCGGCGAAGCTTTGGAAAGTGTATCACGCCGAGGGTGATGGAATGATCCTCACGATTTCGGGCGGTGGCGCGAAGCAATCCACGATCCCGCTTTTAATGGATCTGGGGGTGGAAGAGTCCTCCATTGTCGACTTCGAAGATGCGCGTAATACCGAAGAAGAGGCGAAGATGATTTTCGAACGCATCGTCGGATCGAAGCGCGTGACCGAAGACGAGAAACCTCGTATTATGCTTGTGACCTCCGCTTGGCACATGCCCAGAAGCGTGATGCTCTTTGAACGCGTGGGCTTTGAAGTCGTTCCGAAGCCGACCGATTACGAAATGCATTATGCCGCAGAGGCCGAACTTCGCCTCGGCGATTTCTTCCCGAGTGCCGATGCGGCGATGCGTAACAGCTACGCTTTGAAGGAATGGGTAGCCAGAATCGGTTATCTGTTCTTCAGAAAATAACGCGATTTTTTGGCCATTGAGGCCGAAAATATGATATAATATTACAAAAGAAAGGATTTTCATTATGGATAACCCTATCGTTGGTATCGTTATGGGCTCGGATTCCGATTGGCCGCTCGTGAAGAAGGCCGCGGAAACGCTCGAAAAGTTCGGCGTCGCTTATGAAACGCGCGTCATCTCGGCGCATCGTACGCCTGAACTCGCGATCGATTATTCTCGCACCGCCGAAAAGCGCGGTCTTAAGGTCATTATCGCGGCAGCGGGTGGCGCGGCGCATTTGGGCGGCGTTTTGGCGGCCGGTACAGTCCTCCCCGTTATCGGTATTCCCGTTGCGGGCGGAGCTTTGAACGGCCTCGATGCTCTCTATGCTACCGTCCAGATGCCGAGCGGCGTTCCGGTCGCGACGGTTGCTGTCGGCTCGGCTGGCCCGACCAACGCGGCACTTCTCGCGATTCAGATTCTCGGCACGGCTGACGCATCTCTTCGCGAAAAGTTCCATGCTCACAAGGCCGAAATCGCGGCGAAAGTCGCGGTAGCCAACGATAAGATTCACGCTAGCTGATGCAGGAAAAGTTGAAACATATCCTCTTCGTCTTGTCGCTGGGACTTTTATTTCTCGGCTTCAAGGCGATGCTCTTCGAGCACATTCCTTGGGCGTTCAACGCGCCCGAGGAGGATATGTCTCACGGCTATTTGGTTCCGCTCGTTTCCTTGTACATTCTCTACGTCGATAAGGACAAGATCAAGGCGAGTTTGGGAGAAGGGTCGCTTTGGGGGCTTCTCGCGATGCTTCCCGCCTTGTTCCTCGGCTTTTTCGGCACGCGCGGAAGTCAGCTTCGCTTCGAAGAAGTCGGCTTTATCGGACTTCTTCTTTCGCTTACTTGGTCTTTCTACGGGCTTAAGACGGTAAAGCGTATCCTTTTCCCTTGCCTTTATCTTCTCTTTTGCCTTCCGCTCGCGACGTTTCTCGATGTGATAACCGTCCATCTTCGCATTTTCGCGACTTCGACCGCGTTTGCGATTCTACATGGACTCGGCACTGAAGTCGTGCAGCAAGGGACGATGATCGTTTCGACTACCGGCGACTTCGCGATCGATGTCGCGAACCCTTGTAGCGGAATGCGCTCGATTTTCGCGCTTCTCGCCTTGTCCGCCGCCTACGCTTACTTCAATCAGCCGACTTGGGGAAAGCGCGGTATTCTCTTTCTCTCGGCGATTCCGCTCGCGATTCTCGGGAACGTCATGCGCATTTTGACGATTGTCCTCGTCGCAGCCTATGCGAATAAGGACTTCGCAACCGGGTTTTACCACGATTATTCGGGTTATATCGTCTTTATCGTCGCGATTTTGCTGATGCTCGGTATTGATAAACTCCTTAAAGAATTCGGGGAGATAAAGAAATGAAAAAGCTTATTTCTCCGATTCTCGCGTTCTCGGTTTTGGCGCTCGTGATGTTCTTCCAAGTTCAGACACCGAAACTCGTCTTGACCGAGGACCCCGGTCGCCACTTGGGCGAAATCGAGGGCTTCGTCTCCGAGCCGGTCGCCGCGAGCGAAGCGGAACTTAACGTTTTACCCGCCGATACGCGAATCGAAAAGCGCCTCTACACCGACGAATACGGCCGTTGGTTCCAGGTTTCGCTTATTGTCGGCGGCCACTCGAAGGGCTCGATACATCGCCCCGAACTTTGCCTGCCCGCCCAAGGTTTCCAGATGAAAGAACCGAAGAATATCGAAGCGGGAGGAGCCAAGTGGCACACGATCAAGCTCGACCGCGGCGTTTACGGCTCCTTGGGTTTCGCCTACACGTTCTTCAATCAGGCGGGTTTCCATACCTCGTCTCATACGCGGCGCATTTTGCAGGATGTCTGGGATCGTTCGATTCTTTCGCGCATCGATCGCTGGCACATGGTAACAGTGAACGCCTACAGCTCCGAGGAAAAGGCGCTTAAACCGTTCTTAAGTAAGCTCGAAGAGGTGGTAGAATGATTAACGTTATCCTTCCTTACCTTTATGTCTTTTCGATGGCGTTCCTCGTGACGCTTATCTTGACGCCGATTGTTCGCGAAGTGAACCGCAAGCTCGGCATGGTCGATAAGCCCGATCCGCGGCGAATCAATATTGTCCCGATTCCGCGCGGAGGCGGTCTCGCCGTTATGCTCGGTGTTACCGCGACCTACCTTACTTTAGGTCCGATTCTCGGTTTCGCTTCGGCTGCCGGCTACAAGCTTACGGTGCTCGGAGTTTCGATTGCGATTTTAGGTATTATCGACGATAAATATTCGCTTCCTCCGAAATTGAAGCTTCTAGGTCAGCTCGCTGTTGCTTTAGCCGCATGGGGATGGGCGGGTATCGGCTTTAAGTCGATGTTCCCGGCGCTTCCGAGCTACCTTGATTGCCTTTTCACCGTCTTTTGGATTACGGGCGCGATCAACGCTTTCAATCTTATCGATGGACTTGATGGGCTTGCTTCGGGTCTTGCCTTGATCGCGACTTTAGGCATGACGGGCGCCTTGTTCTTCGTCGGGCGCGGTGATATGACGGTCGCGCATTTCGCGCTGATCGGCGGCCTCCTCGCGTTTCTTCGCTACAATTATCATCCGGCGAGCATCTTTCTCGGTGACTCAGGGTCGATGTATATCGGCTTTCTCGTTTCGGTGATGCCGCTTATCGGTCGTAGCCCGAACTCTTTTCTCGTTTCGGTAGGTGTCCCGATCCTCGCGATGGGGGTTCCGATTTTCGATACCTCGCTCGCTATTCTTCGCCGCTCGATTCGTCATCTCTTACATAAGAAGACCGCCGTAGGCGAGAAGGGTCAGGGCGAGGTCATGACCGCCGATAAGGATCATCTTCACCACCGCATTCTTCGCTCCTCGGGCTTGAACCAGCGCAAGGCCGCGTGGACCTTGTATGCGATTGCGGCAGTTGCAGTCGCTTTCGGGCTCGTCGGTATGGCGCTCGAATCGAAAGCGGGCGGAATGTGGCTTCTCGCTATCGCCATCGCTTCGGTCGTCATCTTCAAGGATATGGCTCAGATCGAACTTTATGATGCGGGTAAGCTTCTAAACACGATGGCCCACGATAAGAGCCATAAGATGCGTCGCCGCATCGCGCGTTTCACGACGCCCCTACACTTAATTGCCGATATCGTGATGATCGGCCTCGCGTATCTCGTTTACGTCTTCATCTTCGATATTGATCTGAGTGCGGATCTCCTAAAGACGGCGTTCACAATTCGCTTAACGTCGCTCCTTTTCTTCCTCTTCGTGATGAATACGTATCGGACGACTTGGTCGAGAGCGATGCTTTCGAACTATATTCGGCTAATTCTCGCGGCCTTTTTCGGAACTGTCGCTTCGTCCGTCATAATCTATTATATCCCACGCTTCCATTTCGATAACCCTATCGGCTCCGTGCTCATCTTCTTCCTTTTGACGGCCGTCTTCCTCGTTTCGATTCGCTTCCTGCGCGCTTTTATCCGCGACACCTTGTATGCGCTTGATTGCGCTTCTCTAAAGTCCCGCAAGGACGTAAGCCGCGTCTTGGTCTATGGCGCGGGACTTCGCTACAAGGCGTTTCGCCGCGAGCTAGTACGCCGTTCGACGACGAATGATCGCATTATCGTCGGCATTATCGACGACGACATTACGCTCCGCGGCAAATATATCGGCGGAATCAAGATCATGGGAACGCTTTCGGAAGCTCCCGAAATCATCAACGCCGTCAATGCCGATCAAGTCGTGATCGCCTGTGAAATCGATGAGGAATGGCTCGGCGTCATCAAGGATATGCTTAAAAACTCCAAGGTTAAAGTGACTCACTTCAATTTCAATGAAAAGGAAATAATGTAATATGGCTAAGTACGGTAAAGAAGAAGTTCTCAAGTTCCACCAGGGCGGCAAGGTCGCGCTTACGCTCCCCAAGCCCCTCAAAACGGCCGACGATCTCTGCCTCGCCTATACTCCCGGCGTTGCGCATGCGGTGAAGGAAATCGCCGCGAATCCCTCGAGCGTTTTCGATATTACCGCGAAGTCGAATCTCGTTGCTGTCGTTTCGGATGGTACGGCGATTCTCGGTCTTGGCGATCTCGGTGCTTCGGCGTCGATCCCGGTTATGGAAGGTAAGGCCGTTCTTTTCAAGGCGTTCGGCGACGTCGACGCTTGGCCGATGCCCGTCAATCACTGCCGTAAGGACGGTAAGAACGAAGGCAAGACCGATCCCCAGCGCGTTATCGACGCGGTAATGGCCATAGCTCCCATGTATGGCGGCATCAACCTCGAAGATATTGCCGCGCCTGCTTGCTTCGAAATCGAAGATAAGCTCGACGCCGCGCTTGATATTCCCGTTTTCCACGATGACCAGTGGGGCACGGCGGTCATCTCGCTTTCGGGCGTCATGAACTACGCTAAACTCGCCGGGAAGAAGCTCGAAGATCTCAAGATCGTCATGAACGGCGCGGGTGCTGCCGGTATTCGCATTTGCGAAATGTGCAAGGCCGCAGGTGTCAAGAACGTCACGATGTGCGACTCGAAGGGCGTTATCTCGACTGATCGCACGGATCTTAACGCGTTTAAGCAGAAGCACGCGGTTACTACCACGGCGAAGACGTTGAAGGAAGCTATCGTTGGAGCTGACGTCTTCATCGGTGTCAGCGCGGCGAATGTTCTCGATGGCGAAGACGTCAAGAAGATGGGCGAATTCCCTGCCATTTTCGCGATGGCGAACCCCGATCCCGAGATTCATCCCGAAGTTGTCGCCAAGGCGCTCGAAGGTAAGCGTTACATCATGGTTACCGGTCGCTCCGACTATCCGAACCAGATTAACAACGTCCTCGGCTTCCCGTATCTTTTCCGCGGTGCTCTCGATGTCCGTGCGACGACGATCAACAAGGAGATGAAGGTCGCGGCCGCGCACGCGCTTGCGAAGCTCGCCCAGGAGCCTATCACTCCCGAAGTTCAGGCGCTCTTCCCGAACGAAAAGCTCGTCTTCGGCGACTCTTACATTATCCCGAAGCCGTTCGACAAGCGTCTCTTCGTCGAAGTTTCGTACGCGGTTGCCGAAGCGGCCGTGAAGTCGGGCGTCGCGCGTAAGACGGTCGATCTCGCTCAGTATCGCAAGGAGCTCGAAGCGCGCAATGCGGCTCGATAAGGCCATTCTTGATACGCATCCCGACTTCTCTCGGTCGCGTATCGAGGGACTTATCAAATCAGGCTTCGTTACCGTCAACGGGGCGGTAGCGGAAAAGGCGGGGATGAAAGTCGATCCCGAAAAAGACGAGATCGATGTTACCATCCCGCCGCCTGTCCCCGCGATTCCTTTGCCTGAGGATATCCCGCTCGAAATTCTTTTCGAAGATGAGGATATGCTCGTTCTTAATAAAGCGCCCGGGATGGTCGTTCACCCGGCTCCCAGTCACTATACGGGGACTTTGGTTAACGCGCTTTTATTTCATTGCCCCGCCTTGTCCGGAATCGGCGGAGTAGCGCGTCCCGGCATCGTTCATCGTCTCGATCAGGAAACGAGCGGCGTGATGGTCGTCGCCAAGAGTCAAAAGGCGATGGACGGGCTCGTCAAGGCCTTCGCTTCCCACGTCAATATCGAGAAAACTTATCTCGCCGTTTGCCATTCGCGCCCGCGCCTCGATGCGGGACGAATCGAAAACATGATCGGCCGTCACCCGGTCGACCGCAAAAAGATGGCCATTGTCGATAAGGTCGGGAAGAAAGCTATCACCAATTGGAAGCTAACCTCTCGAACCTCTCAAACGTCTCAAACCTCTCTTATAGAGTGCCGAATTGAAACCGGGAGGACTCATCAGATTCGCGTTCACATGGCGTCCTTGAATTGTCCTGTGATCGGAGATAAGGTTTACGGGAAGTCCGCGCTCGATAAGCAGCTTTCACCTGTCCCTCTGCGCCAGATGCTTCACGCCTACAAGCTTAAGCTCTGGCATCCGGTTCTTAATAAACCAATGGAATTTATCGCACCTGTCCCGAAAGATATGGAGGTATACTTATGAATCTACTCTTACTTGCCGCGACTAACGTTATTCTCTTTATCGGTGACGGAATGTCGACCCCGCAGCGCATGGTCGCCGACGAATTCGCGCGTTATGCCGGTCATGAGCAGCTCGTCATCAACCGTATGCCGCACCAAGCGACGATGAGAACTTGTTCCGCGTCGAATCTCGTTACCGATTCTGCCGCGTCAGCTACCGCCATTGCTTGCGGAGTGAAGACTTACAACGGCGCTATCGGGGTCGATCCCGACCACAAGCCGGTCTATTCGATTGCCTACGAAGCTAAGAAGGCGGGGCGCAAGGTCGGTATTGCGACAACGGTTACCATCAACCACGCGACGCCCTCGGGCTTTTACGGCCACAGGAATCATCGCGGCGAAGGTTATGGTCTTGGGCTCGACCTCCTCGATTCGGGCTTCGACTTCTTTGCGGGCGGTGGCGCCATGAATCGCAACGACAAGAACTACCCCGGGTATCGCGGCGACCTCTATGAACTCGCTCCCAAGGCGGGCTACAAGTTTATCGATCACGACCGCAAGGCCTTCGACGCGCTTAAGCAGGGCGATAAGGCCTGGTTCGTCGCTTCGACTCAGGAAATGCCGTACTCTATCGACGCAGCGAAATGGAAAGACAAGCCGACTTTGGCCGAGATTACCGCGAAAGGTCTCGAAGTCCTCGAGAACGACAAGGGATTTTTCTTTATGATCGAAGCTGGCAAGATCGACTATGCGGGTCACGCGAACGATCCCGCGGCGAATCTCCATGATGTGCTCGCGCTTGATGACGCGGTCAAGACGGCGATGAAGTGGGCGAAGTCCCACCCCGACACTTTGATTGTGGTTACAGGTGACCATGAGACGGGCGGCATGACGATGGGCTTTGCGGGAACGGGGTACAATCTCTATATGGACAAGCTCGCGAAGCAGAAGTGCTCGGCTGATTATTTGACTGAACAGATTCGTGCAGGCAAGTTCAAAAACTTCGACGAATGCTTCGCCTTTTTGAAGGAAAACTTCGGCATGGAGGATAAGGATCGCGGCGAACTTGAAGGCGCGTGGAATCGTGACAAGACGGGCGCGCTCCCGACCGCAGTAAAACTCCTCGTTTCGCACAAGTCGGGACTCGCTTGGACCTCGAACACTCATACCGCGCTTCCCGTCCTTACGACTGCGAAAGGGCGCTATGCTGACAAGTTCATCGGGTTTATGGACAATACCGATATCTCGCGAATCTTGAAAGAGATTGTGCGCAAATAAGTTAGAAGTTAGAGTGTAGAAGTTAGAGTGAAGGAATTTCTTCATATTATTGCTTTGGTAGTGATCGGGGGAGCGATGTTGTTCCTACCCGACGCGCCGCGGCTTACCGAAAACGTCTCGGGACGGAGTGAGGTTGCGACGGTAGTTGAAGTCGATAACTCTGGGCTTCAGACTCAGGGGCTTATCGAATTTGGTACGCAGGCTCTTAAGGTCAAGGTCAAGGGTCAAGGGGATGGTCAAGGGATTGCGGCCGTCAACCAATTACGAGGCCAGCTCGAATTCGACAAGAAGTTCGAAGTCGGCGACAAAGCGCTCGTGACTACGGGACCTGAGCCGGTAATCGCCAAGGATCATTATCGCCTTACCTCGCTCTTCGTTTTGTTCGCGCTTTTTGCGCTCAGCTTGACCGTCTTTGCGGGGACTACGGGCCTAAAGGCGCTCTTTTCCTTCGTGTTTTCGTTGGTTGCGATTTGGAAGGTGCTTATCCCCGCGTGCTTGAACGGGCTTGATCCTCGGCTCGTTTCTTTCGGGGTCGTCGCGTTTTTGACTTTTGTCATCATGATTCTCGTAGGCGGCTTTACCCGCAAGGCGCTTTCGGCCTCCTTGGGCTCGCTTCTCGGAATCGGTGCTTCTCTCGTTCTCGCCGAAGTCTTTTCGAGAGCGATGCATGTAAACGGCGCGACGATGCCGTTCGTTCAAACGCTCATGTATTCGGGCTTTTATGGTCTTTCGATTCCGAACATTTTCGTCGGTTCGGTGATTCTCGCTTCCTCTGGAGCGGTTATGGATCTTGCGATGGATATCGCCTCCGCGGTTGAAGAAGTTCGCTTCCATAATCCCACGCTTTCCCGCTTCGAGCTTATGAAGTCCGGTCTTCGGGTCGGCCGTGCGGTTGTCGGGACGATGACGACGACCTTGCTACTCGCCTATTCGGGCGGATATCTGACGCTACTGATGGTTTTTGCTGCGGAGGGGACGTCTCCGCTTGAATTTCTCAACTCGACACTGGTCTCGGCGGAGCTCGTTAAGACCTTGGTCGGCAGTTTCGGCCTAGTGCTTGTCGCTCCTTCAACTGCGCTCGTAAGCGCGTTTCTTAGAAAATGAATTACAAAGTCTTAAAACGTCTTCTCTTGATTTGGGGTTATGTCGCCGGCATCCTTTCGGCGATTTGCTACGGTGCCAACGCTTTCTGCAAAGTGCTCTTCAATTCCGGCTATGATGTCGGCACGGTTCTCATGTATCGCTTCGGGCTTGGCGCGGCGCTTCTTGCCGCATATATCGTCGCGACTAAGGGTAAGTTCGTTCTCGATATTGTCGGCTTTCGTATTTCGGCAATTTTAGGCATTCTTTTCGCCATTTCGTCGTTTACTTTTTACCATTCTTTCAAGCTTATGGATGTCGGCATCGCTTCGACGATGGTCTATTCCTATCCGATCTTCGTCGCGGCGCTTATGGCGATCTTCTTTAAGGAACGGCTGACCGTTCGCTCGACCTTATCGTTTATCGTTGCGTTTATCGGCATTGCCGAACTCTCGCTTCACTCGGGTACCGAAACCTCGGCGCTGCTCTTCGACCATGGTTTAACTCCGCTTGCGAAAGGGCTTATCGTCGTTATCATCTCCGCTCTCGCCTATGCGATTTACATTGTCGTCGTCAATCAAACGAATATTAGGCGCGTTCCGATTTCGACTTTGACTTTTTGGGTGCTTTTCTTCTGCTTCATCGGCATCGCTACCGGCGCCTTCTTGGAAGGTGGCCCTACCGCGTTTAAGCTCCCTCACACTCTGCTTCATTGGGTCGTCGCAATCGGTCTCGCTATCGTCCCGACGCTTCTCTCCTTGATCTTTATGACGATTTCGACGAAGCGTCTTGGTCCTACGCCTACGGCGATTCTTGGCGCGGTCGAACCGGTTACTGCGGTCATTATCGGCTTTTTCACGTTCGGTGAAGCGCTCTCGCTCCGCCTTTTCGTCGGCATGACGCTCGTAATGCTCGCCGTAGGCATCCTAATCATCAAGAGACGCTGAAGGCCGGTTAGGAAAATGGTTCTTCACAGCGAGCGGATAATATGGTATAATATTTGATATCAAGGAGGATAACCATGAGAGATTTGTTTATTGTCGGAGCAGGTGGGTTCGGCCGTGAAGCGGTTTGGACGGTCGAGCGTATCAATCGCGCTAGCCAGCAACCTCTTTGGAATGTGATCGGCTTTGCGGACGATGCTCCCGAAAAAGCGACCGGAAACTTCGAAGGTTATCCGATGCTCGGTTCGGTCGAAAAGGCCTCGAAAGATCATCCCGGTGCATCCGTCTTCATCGCTATCGGCGACAACAAGATTCGTGCCGAGATCTACAAGCGTCTTCGTGGTCACGACTTCCCCGCGCTTATCGATCCTTCGGCGCAGGGTTCGCCGACGACCGAATTCAAGCATGGTACTTTCATCGCTCCCGAAGCAGTCGTTTCTGTCGGAACCGATATCGGCAAGTTCGTGATCATCAATGCTCGTGCGGGTGTCGGGCACGATACTTCTGTCGGTGACTTCGCGAACATTTGTCCCGGCGTTTCGCTTTCCGGGCATACCACTATCGGAGAAGGTGTTTTCATGGGTACCAACAGCTGCACCGCTCCCGGCATGATCGTCGGCGCGGGTGCTACGGTCGCTTGCGGTACGCCCGTTATGGCGAATGTCGCGCCCGGCGCCACGCTTTCACCTTTCGGAACGCTCAGGGCATGAAGTGGGCGCTCTATAATCTCCTCTTCCTTGTAGTCTATCCGTTCCTCCTCCCCGGGTTCCTTTTGAGGATGCTTCGGCGCGGTGGCTATAAGGCGAGGATGGGTGATCGTTTCGCACTTTACCCCGAAAATCTTCACCTTCACCTTAACTCTTCACCTTCCAAATCGGGCTCTGGCCTGATTTGGATTCATGCGGTTTCGGTAGGCGAGGTGCAGGTCGCGGGGCAGCTGATGCGAGAGTGGCGCGCCCAAGACCCTGAAGTCAAGTTCCTCGTTTCGACGACGAGCTCGACCGGCTGGAAGATGGCCGAGCGCGAAGTCACCGAAAACGATATTTTGATCTACAATCCGCTCGATTTCCCGACTTTCGTTAAAGCTGCGCTTAAGTTTTGGAAGCCGAAGGCGATAATCCTCACTGAAAGCGAGATCTGGCCTAACTTCATTCGTCAGGCGAAGAAGGAGAAAATCCCGACTTACCTCATTAACGCGCGTGTAAGCGATAGAAGTGCGCCGAGATACAAAAAGGCGAAGTTCTTTTTCGCCGATATTCTCAATTGTTTCGAAAAGGTCTTCGCGCAGTCTGAGCTCGATGCGGCGCGCTTGAAAGCTGCGGGACTTAAGGCAGAGAAAATCGAAGTGACCGGCAGCTTCAAGTTTGACGTAGCTCGTCGCAATCCGGCGAAGGAAGCGGAGCTTCGTAGTTGGGTAGGTGAAGGCAAAATTCTTCTCGGAGGGTCGACTTGGCCGGGTGAAGACGAGGTCCTCCTCAAGATTTACAAGAAGTTAAAGGATGTGAAACTCGTTATCGCTCCGCGGCACTTTGAAAAGGCCGATCAGGTCGAAGCGAATATCAAGGCGTCCGGTTTTGAGTGTATTCGCCGCTCGCGCGGCGAGAAAGGAACTGGTATCTACCTCGCCGATACTACCGGCGAACTTATGGGGCTTTACGGGATTTCGGACGTCGTTTTTGTCGGCAAGTCGCTCTGTGAACACGGTTCTCAGAACATGATCGAGCCGTGCCTTTGTGGGAAGCCGACTCTTGTCGGGCCTTACACCGAAAACTTCCGCCCCGTAATGAGCGATCTCTTGGAAGGCGAGGGAATTATTCAGGTGAGGGACGCCGCGGAACTCGAGACGGAAATTCTTCGTCTTTTCAAGAATCCCGGAGACTTGGGCGAGAAGGCCGCCAAAGCGGTTGAGCGTCGTAAGGGAGTCGTTCCGAAATGCGTCAAGGCGATCAGGGAGTCGATTTAAATGAAGAAACTTTTGTTGCCGCTTATCCTCTTGGCGGTGTTGGCGGGTTGCAAGAAAGAAGAGCCGAAGGAAGAAGTCGTTCTTAAAGACGATTATGTCTTCCCGCCGATTTATACGACGGCGACTCAAATCGCTATTGCCGAAAAGCCGGATATGCGCCGCGTTCTTTTGATCGGCGAAGAGGCGCTTAATACGACCAACCTTTTTACGAACGCTGGCGTTAAGCCGGAGACTTCGATTCAAGGCAAGTACGATGCCGTTTTCGTCACGTGCGAAGGGATGTCGAAAGAATCCTCATCTCGCATGCTCTCGCTTCTTACGGAAAACGGCGTTGCGATTTGGATGATGAATGTCGTGGGTGTCAAGATGGGTGAGTTCAAGGAAATGCTCGAAGCTTTCGATTCTGAAGAGGCTCATCTTTGGATGCCCAGCGAGACGTCTTGGCTTGTTGTAGGAAGAAAAGGCGACAAACAGATTAAGCTCTCGGCGATGATGGAGTCTTTTTCGCGCGAAGAGGCGTTCGAAGATCTCGCGAAAGCGAGTCTTCATACGCTTCCCGAGCTCTTCGCTTCCTACGTTGGAAGACGCGACGAAATCTTCGGTGCGTTCGAAGGTGCCGATATGAAGGTCTTGGTTAAGCCCGAGTACTTTTTGCCTCGCGAGATCACGAAGTTCGGCTGGATTTTGGGCGATGTCGATGAAGACATTTTGAAGCTCACGTTCGACGAAATGCGTTCGATGCAAGTTATTCGTCGTCTTGTCGTCGAGGGCTCGATTTCGGCTCAGAATGACGACGAAGACGAAGCTATCGACAAGTTCGCCCGCGCGGCGCTTCGCAATCCCAATGACCCGATGCTCTTGGAGCGTATCGACCGCCTTAATCGTAATGCTGAGGGATTCATTAAGGTCGGGCGCGTTCTTCAGGCGATGAAGTGCTACGAAAACATCCTCGGCATTATGCCTAAAGATGTGAAGGCGCTTACGAACATCGGCATGTGCTTTAAGACTATCGGAAAACTTGATTTGGCGGAGAAGGCCTTTGAACGTGCACGCGAATTATCAGCTGAGTGAGTGTTTCGTCGCGAGTTCCCTCGGAATCGGGAATAAGGAAACGCTTGAAAATTATATGGCGGGTATTGCGCCCGGCATGAAGGAGATTTCGGGCGACATTCCGACGCGCTCCATTTATTTCGGTTCAGTCTTGGCGGAGAGCCCCGAGATTCCCGAGGAAAAGTGGCGGACTCGCACGAATGGGCTTTTGCAGTTAGCGCTAGACAATATGCCTCAGCTCAAGGCGGCGGTCGAGAAATATGGCGCGAATCGTGTCGGCATTGTCCTCGGCGCGAGCAATACGGGTATTGACGAAGCTGAAACGTTTGTCGACAAGTGGCTGAAGGAGGGCGAAAAGCCCGCGGCGCTTGATTTCTCGATGATCGAGCTCGGAACTCCTGCGGTCTTTCTTGCCTCGCGTTTGGGCGTTACCGGGCCCGCATACACGGTCTCGACCGCCTGCTCGTCGGCTACCAAGGCCCTTGGCGCGGCGCGGCGTTTAATCGAAAAGGGGATTTGCGACGCGGTAATTACCGGCGGAGTCGATGGGAGATGTCGCTTCGCGATGAACGGCTTTCATGCGCTTGGGGCGTTGAGCCAAGGGAAGTGTCGGCCGCTTGCAGAAGACAGAGACGGCATCAACTTGGGCGAAGGCGTCGCTTTGTTCCTCATGGAGTCAGGCAAGGGCGCGGTCAACTTCGTCGGCATCGGAGAGAGTTCCGATGCTTATCATGCCACGAGCCCCGACCCCGAAGGAAATGGCGCGGAAGAAGCGATGCGCCTCGCGCTTGAAGACGCGAATATGGCCCCGCAGGAAATCGGATATGTGAACCTCCACGGGACGGGCACTCAAGCGAATGACTCAATGGAGATCAAGGCCGTCCAACGAGTGTTCGGCTCGATGTGCGCTACCGAAATCGAATCGACCAAGAATTTGACGGGCCACTGCCTTGGCGCGGCAGGTGCGGTCGAAGCGGCGCTTTGTTGGATACTTATCAAGGAAAGAAGAACGCATAGCGCGATGTCGAATTCTTTCGCCTTCGGAGGCTCGAATGGATCCGTTATCCTATCCGCTTGAAGAGCTGATTCCGCATCGTGGAACGATGAAGCTCGTCGACAAAGTCGTGAGTTTCGATTTATCCGATGAAAGCGCGGTGGTCGAGTTTACGGTTCGCAAGGAATGGAAGGGCTCGCAAGTCGCCATCGAATATATGGCTCAGGCAGCTGCCGCGTTGGCCGGGATTTTCGACAAAATCGTCTCTCCCGACAAACCGCCGCGCATCGGTTTTTTGATGGGCTCGAGAAAGCTCAAGCTCGAAATCTCCGAATTCGAGGTTGGTAGGACCTATCAGGTGAAGGTTAAAAAGGTCTTTTCAGACGAAAATACGGGTAGCTTCGACGCGGCTATCTTCGACGGCGAAACTCCTATCGCCTCTGCCGTTCTCAACGCCTTCCGCCCCTAAGCCCCCTCAATATCCAACCTCAACCTTCCATATTCCACGGATGTGTGACAATGCAAGTGTTCTTTCTGTAAATTCACTCCGGAATCATAGTCCTTGAATAGTTGTCATGTAGCGATAGTTGTCCGTTTCCCAATCATCGCTGATCTCCACGCAGATTGCGCTTACCAACCTGATCAGAGAAGCCATATTTGGGAATGTCGGTATTAGTCTCGTTCTAGTCTTGATTTGTTTGTAGAGGTTCTCATCCTGATTGTTCGTTCTTAAGAATTGTTGTGCATTGCGAGGGAAGGAGAATACCGTCAATCCTTCGGGTATATTGTCCTCCATCCACGCCGCAAGCCTAGGTTGCGTTTTCGAATATTTCTCGATAATTATGTTTAGCTGGCGTTGAGCTTCTTCGAGGTTTGCAGCATTGAAAACCGAGCGAATATCCGCAGCCACCTCGCTGATTGAAAACCGCTTGGACCTTGCGGGTTGAAATGCCCTTGATATACATTTCCGCTACTGCCAATTTCAGAGCTCGATCAAAGCGACATCCTCGTTCCAAACTCTTCGGATAGAAAGGTCTGTCGCTGTCTCTAACTTGCGGAATTTGCAATTTCAGCTCGCCAACGTGCGTTTTCAGCGTTTTTGGCTTATAACCGTTCGCATAGCCCGTTCGCTCTTCTGAGCGTTCGTACTTCCCTGCACCAAGATGTTTTTCTCGTTCGAACTGCATGGCCAGATTGTACATCCTGACCATTACCTCCGGGAAGCCTTGCATTCCTTGATTCATTAGTACTTGCATTATCTCAGGAATTTCGGTACAATGTGTATCAGTCGTTTTCATGGTACTCCTTTTTTTTTGTGGTTATTAAAAGAATACTACGATTCGGCGCGGGCATCAACCCCTAGCTAGGGGTTGATGCTCTTTCTTCTTTAGATTATCGATTTTCAACAAACCGCTTTCTCCTCTAAGAATCAACTTACAGAAAGCATTATACACTATCTATTATTGCAATTCACGAATGCAATAGAGCCAATTATGGTTGATAGAGATAAGGGAAATATGATATAATATCCTCCATGGAATTTGAAAATACTATCGGCCTTGAGACGCACGTGCAGCTCAAGACAAACACGAAGATGTTCTGCGGATGCCTCCTTAAGACGGGATGCGAGCCGAATACGAACGTCTGCCCCGTGTGCCTCGGCTACCCGGGCGCGCTCCCCGTGATGAACAAGGAAGCGATCAAGCTTACCGTCATGTCGGGCATGATGCTCGGCTGTGAGATCAATCGTCACGCGACCTTCGACCGCAAGAACTATTTCTATCCCGATATGGCCAAGGACTACCAGATTTCTGAAAACGGTAATCCGCTTTGCATCGGCGGCGGTGTCGAAATCACGCGTCCTGATGGTACGAAGAAGTTTATTCGCATCAACCACATTCACCTCGAAGAAGACGCGGCGAAGATCAACCACTACGCGACGACTTCGGGCGTCGACTTCAATCGCGGCGGAACGCCCTTAATGGAAATCGTTTCCGAGCCCGATATGGAAACGGCGGATGATGCGATTGCGTATTTGACCGCGCTCAAGGAGATTCTCGTCTACACGGGCGTCAGCGACTGTAACCTCGAAGAAGGTAATATGAGGAGCGACGTCAACATTTCAATCCGTCCCGTCGGTGAAACGAAGCTCGGCACCAAGGTGGAAATCAAGAATATGAATTCCTTCTCGGGTATTCATGCCGCGCTCGAGTACGAAGCGAAGCGCCAGCGTTCCTGCATGGCTCATTCGATTCCGATCGTCCAGGAAACGCGCCGCTGGAACCCGGAGGAGATGGAAACGGCGTCGATGCGTTCGAAGGAAAACGCCCACGATTATCGCTATTTCCCCGAACCCGACCTCGTTCCCGTCGAACTTTCCGAAGAACAGATTGAGGAATGGAGAAAGCTTCTCCCCGAAAAGCCCGAAGCTCGTCGTGCGCGCATGATCGAAGAATACGGCATCGCCGAATATGACGCGGAAGTTCTTTCTCAGCATAAGGTTAATGCCGATTACTTCGAAGCCGCCGCGAAGGGTCTCGACAAGAAGGTCGCCAAGAATCTTTGCAATCTCTTTATGTCGGACGTGATGGCGCTTATGAACTCGACCGGCAAGGCGATCAATGAGTGCGCGATGACTCCCGAGGCCTTGCGCGCTCTCGTGAAGCTTTCCAGCGCGGGTACGATCAACGGCCCCACTTTGAAGGAACTTCTCCCCGAGATCTTCGAGAAGGGCGGAGATCCCGAAGCAATCGTCAAAGAGCGCGGACTCGGCGCGGTCAGTGATACTGCCGCGTTGGAAGCGTTCGTCGATCAGGCAATCGCGGCGAATCCCGGGCCTGTAGCCGATTTCAAGGCGGGTAAGAAAGCCGCCGCGGGCTTCTTCGTCGGTCAAGTCATGAAACTATCGAAGGGTAAGGCCGATCCGAAGATCGTCGGACCCATCGTCGCGAAGAAACTTGCCGCTCTCTAATGAAGAAGTTCCCGCTACTTTGCGCTTTGTTTATCGCATTTTACACCCTAACGGGTTGTAATAGCTACACCATCGCGCAGCGTAATCTCTTCTCGGACGAGAACGGTAATGTCGTCGAAATCGAGTACGGGCACGCCGAAAAGGATCATCATTCGAAGTTCATCGCGCCGCGAACGGGAAAAGAGCTCGACTATCGTACGCGCCTTTTGGTGAAGGTGCATCTTCCTGATGGCGACTCGTTCAAAGCTTGGCAGTGTATGAACATTTACAACACTGCGGGCACGATGTACAAGACCGACAATGAAGAGTGGGTAGTCCTCGTTACCGGCTTTACCGTCGAAATCTTCCATATTACCGACGATAAGCGCGATCATATCCTCGTCTATCAGGGCTTCCTTTCTTCGACCCCGAAGAACGACGATAAGGATAAAGACTCCAAGTGGCGCAAGATGAAGAAGGATGCGAACGGAAAATGGCACTGAATCCTTTAGATAATATCAAAGTCGTTCTAGTCGGAACACTCTATACTGGTAATGTCGGCTCGAGTTGCCGCGCGATGGCGAATATGGGGCTTAAGAATCTCGTTCTTGCCGCGCCGAATTTGCAGAACGATTGGGAAGAAGGCGAGCGTCTTGCCGTACACGCTACCGACATATTACATAATCGTAAGGAATTCGCTACTTTCGAAGAAGCGGTCGATGATTGTGTCGCAGTCGTCGGAACTACCGCTCGCGAAGGGCTCTATCGTCAGCACGTTAAAACGCCGCGTGAAGCCGCGAGTGATATTCTCGCGCTTGCTACGCAAGGCCCGGTGGCGCTCGTTTTCGGACGGGAGGATAAGGGTCTTAAAAACGAAGAAATCGCCCAGTGTACCCACCTTATTCGTATTCCCGTAGACGAGGGGTATACGTCTATCAACCTTTCTCAGGCGGTCCTCATTACCGCTTACGAATTCTTCACCGCTCTCGGCAACTACCAGATGCCGCATGAAAAGGCGCCGCCCGCCCCGCAGGCGCAGAAAATGCAGTTGATGAAGAATTGGTCCAATATGCTTCAAGAAATCGGTTTCATGAAGCCGGAGCAGGAAGATCATTTCATGCAGGGCTTTCATCGCGTGTTCTCGCGCGGCGTCTTCACGAAGGACGACGCGGCGCTTATGCTCGGAGTCGCTCGTCAGGCGATTTGGGCGAAGAACAACTTAAATGGAGAGAATAAATAATGGATCGGCTCGCTTATCTCGCCAGACGTCTTTTGCTAGTTATCCCGACCTTTCTCGGTATCACTATCGTTTGCTTCACCTTGACGCGCTTTTTGCCGGGCGGCCCCGTCGAAATCCGTATGATGCGTATGCGCGGACTCGATGGAGCGGGTGGTGCGGGCGAAGCGGCCGGTGCAAGCACGAATGCCGCGCAGATTTCAGAAGAATACAAGCAGCAGCTCGAAGCTCAGTTCGGCTTCGATAAGCCGATTTACGTGCAGTATTATGATTGGCTCGTCACCAATCGTATGGGCATGAAGCTTCCTTCCTACGATTATCCCAATAAGACCGCGTGGGATCTTATCAAGGGGCGCATTCCCGTCTCGATTTGGTTCGGCTTCGCCTCGTTCTTCTTCACATATTTGATCTGTATTCCGCTAGGTATCGCGAAAGCGTTGAGGCACAGGCAGACTTTCGACGCGGTATCGTCCCTAATCGTCTTCATCGCCTACGCGATTCCTTCCTTCGCGCTCGCGATGATGCTCAAGATGTTCTTCTGCGGCACGGTCGAAGGACTCTTCGATGTCTTCCCCTTGGGCGGCATTTCCTCCGATTTTGATGTTCCGCCGAGCTTCTGGGGCTGGTTCAAGGATCGCGCGTGGCATATGGTCATGCCGATTATCTGTTATGTCTCGGGCTCGTTCGCTATGCTTACTCTTCTTATGAAGAACTCGCTCTTAGATCAGATTTCCGCCGACTACGTTCGTACGGTCATCGCGAAGGGCGCTACTCGTAAGCGTGCGATTTGGGGACATGCGTTCCGTAACGCGCTTATTCCGATCGCTACGGGCCTAGGCGGTATCATCGGCCTTCTTTTCGCGGGCTCGATCATTATCGAAACGATTTTCGAAATTCCCGGAATGGGTCGTTTAAGCTGGGACGCTCTTATCGGACGCGACTACGCCGTCTTCTTGGCGCTTCTCGCGCTTACCGCGAGCTTCCAGCTTATTGGCAACCTCATTTCCGATATTCTCTATATGGTAATCGATCCCCGTATCGATTTCTCGAAGAAATAAGGGGGATATATCATGACTTTTTCTCCTCTCACTATCAAGCGTTTTCGCTCCTTTAAGCGCATCAAGCGCGCTTGGTATTCGCTTATCGCTCTTGGGGTAGTTTTCGTCTTTTGCATGCTCGCGGACTTGGTTTGTCCGTGTGATCCGAAGGCGGTCGTCGATCCCTCGACGCTCGAGAAATATCGCCAGCCGGATGTCCAGTATGTCTATGACGTGAAAACGATTCGTTATTCCGAGCTCGATGACGGTACGAAGGTCGATTGGGAAGGCCCGAAGGAATATAACGAGGCCGACTACAACATCACTCGTCTTCGTCATCCCGGCTATACGCGCGTTTACATGGAGCCGAAGAATCCGCCTGCCGCGGAAAAGGTCGTTGGCGAGGCGCCTCCTGTTTCTTACCCGTTCCGTCCCGTTAAGGAACATCCTTTCGGTATTGACGCGGGTGGACGCGATGTCTATGCGCGCGTCGTTCACGGCATGCGCATCGCGCTTATCTTCGGCCTTGTTCTCACTTTCTGGGCGATGTTCCTAGGTCTCGTCATTGGCGCGACCGAGGGTTATTTCGGCGGCACGACCGATATCGTCTGCCAGCGTTTCACCGAAATTTGGAGTGCGATTCCGTTTTTGTACGTCATGATCTTCATCGGTTCGACAATCGGGCGCAGCTTCACGATTTTGCTCGTTTGCTACGGAATCTTCAATTGGATCGGCGTAAGCTACTATATGCGAGCGGAATTCCTCCGTCTTCGTGCGCGCACGTTCGTCGAAGCCGCGAAGTGCCAGGGCTTTTCCGCCGCTCGAATCATTTTCGGCCATATTCTCCCGAATGCGATGACCCCCTTGATCACGCTCTTCCCGTTCCTTTTGATGGGCGCTATCGGCTCTTTGGCAGCGCTTGACTTCCTCGGTTTCGGCTTACCTCCGATGACGCCTTCGTGCGGTGAACTCATGAATCAGGCCCAGCAGTTCCGCGGCGCTTGGTGGCTCATTCTCTTCCCGGCGCTCGCGCTCTTTATTGTGATGCTCTTAACGGTTCTCGTCGGTGAAGGTCTTCGTGACGCATTCGATCCGCGTCAAAAATCGAAGCTCGAGTAATTATGGTCGAAGAATTGACCCCGATGATGCGTCAGTATCTCGCGATTAAACGCGAGGTACCGCCGGGGGCTATCGTGATGTTCCGCCTCGGCGACTTCTACGAGATGTTCGGCGAGGACGCGGTCATCGCTTCGCCTATTTTAGGCGCGACTTTGACTCGCCGCGGCAATCAGCCGATGTGCGGAGTTCCTTATCATGCGCTTAATTCGTATTTGGCGAAGTTGATTCGTGCGGGCAAAACCGCCGCCTTGTGTGATCAGGTCGAAGATCCGAAGACCGCGAAGGGCTTGGTTCGCCGCGAAATTACCCGCATCGTCACGCCGGGTACGGTTACCGAAGACGGGCTTTTGGATGAGACGACGAATAACTATGTAGCCGCGACGAGCGGGAACGGTCTCGCCTTACTCGATCTTTCGACGGGAGAGTTTTTTGTCGAAGAATTCGCGAATGAAGAGAAGCTGAACGAGGCGATCGAGCGTTACAATCCCGCCGAAATGATGAAGACGGACGAGTCGAACGCTTGGACCTATTCGATCGATGCCGCGTACGATACTTTGACGCGACACTTCAAGGTTGTCTCGCTCGATGGCTTCGGGCTTGCCGGCAAGAACGAGCTTATTTCCGCCGCGGGCGCGCTCCTCTATTATGTCGGAACGACGCTTCACCACTCGCTTCAACATGTTCGCAAGCTGATTCTCCGCGAAACGAGCGATAATCTTGTCCTGGATGGTGCGACGATTCGTCACTTGCAGCTTCTCCCGGGCGGAGAAGTCACGAAGGACGCGAGCTTGCTCGGGGTTTTGGACGTCACGAAAACTTCGATGGGAGCTAGAACGCTTCGCAATTGGATTCAGCATCCGCTCGCGACGAGCGAAAAGATCAATCGTCGGCTTGATGAAGTCGAGTGCTTTGTCGAAGATCGAGCGACTTTGTCGGCGTTAAGGACTTTGCTTACGGGCGTAAGAGACTTGGAGCGTTTGATCGCGAAAGTCGATTCCTTTAGAGCGAATCCTCGTGATCTTCGAGGTCTCGCCCAGTCGCTCCGACCGATTCCCGATATTCTTCGTATTCTCTCGTCGGTAAAGGTAAGTCCCAAAGCGCTGAAAGCCGAAGACGAGTTAGTTGATTTGATAGATCGTGCTATTGCCGAAGATCCGCCCGTGTTGCTCGCGGATGGCGGTTTTATCGCTTCGGGGTATAATGCGGAGCTCGATGAGCTGAGGATGATACAAGCGGAGGGACACAAGTATCTTGCCGAATTTCAAGCGCGTGAACAGGAACGCACCGGTATCAAACTCCTTAAGGTTAAGCACGTTTCGACCTTCGGCTTCGTAATCGAAATCCCGAAGGGCTCCGTGGCGCTCGCTCCCGCTGATTATGAGCGCCGCCAGACTTTGACGACGGGCGAGCGATTCGTCACTCCCGAACTTAAGGAATACGAGCGCAAGGTCCTGACCGCGCGAGAAAAGTCGATCGCGATCGAGCAGCGTCTCTTCAGAGAGCTTCTTGAGACGATCGCCGCGAAGACAGTCGAGATTCAAGATACCGCGCTTTCGCTTGGCGCTCTCGATGCGACCTTGTCGCTTGCCGACCGCGCGCTTGCTGCAGGATATGTGAAGCCGGTAGTCGACGATAGCGATATCCTAGAGATCAAGGACGGTCGTCACCCGATTATCGAGCAGCTTCCCGACGCGGAGCCGTCCGTCCCGAATGACGCGTTCCTTAATACGTCGACGAATCAAATCATGCTCATCACCGGGCCGAATATGGCCGGTAAGTCGACTTATATTCGTCAAGTCGCAACGATTGCGATCATGGCGCAGCTCGGTTCGTTCGTTCCAGCGTCAGCTATGCGCCTCGGTGCGCTCGACCGCGTTTTCACGCGCATCGGGGCGGGCGATGACCTTAAGCGAGGACGTTCCACCTTCCTCGTTGAGATGCAGGAAACGGCGAATATTCTTAACAATGCGACAAAAAAGAGTTTGATCGTGCTCGATGAAATCGGGCGCGGCACTTCGACCTTCGATGGTATTTCAATTGCGTGGAGCGTTGCCGAATATTTGCATGGTAAAGAAGATTTGAAAGCGAAGACTTTGTTTGCGACTCACTATCATGAACTCGCCGATCTTTCGGATATCTTCAAAGGAATCAATAATTACACGGTGAAAGTGAAGGAAGAAGGGGGAAAGATCGTCTTCCTTCGTCGCATCGTTCCCGGTGTTGCCGAGAAGAGTTTCGGTATTCATGTCGGCGCGATGGCCGGTCTTCCTCAGGAAGTCGTTAGCCGTGCAAGCGCGATTTTGAAGAATCTAGAAGCGAATGAAATCGATATCAATGCGACAAAAGTCGTGAAGCGCCCGAGAAAGAAGCTTTCGGAGATGCCGGGCCAGATGACGTTTTTCTAATACGTTATACTTGTTAAATTAAGCAAATAATGCTATAATATGGGTATGCAAATCAAGAAACCTACTACCGGTGGTCAGGCAGTTGCCGACCGATTCAAACTCGATGTCCCGGCGAAGGGCGGTAAGGCCGCTTCTTCCGCTCCCGCCGCTACCGTCAACAAGACGATGGCGATGGTTGGACTTGTCGGCGGTTTGATCGCGCTCTTCCTGATCGGACTTACGACTCACACGATCTACCAGCATTGGGAGTTCCTTAAAGGAGCTTAAGATAGCTATGAAAGACGTGATGAATTCCAAGTGGGCGAAGGCGGCGGTCCGTCTCGCTCTTGAGGAGGATTTAGGTCCGGAATGGTGCGACGCTACCTCCGTCGCTCTCGTCGACCCCAAAGCTGTCGCGACAGGTGAGATTTACGCGAAAGGTACGGGCTGTGTTGTCGCGGGCGCTACCGTCGCGAAGGCCGTTTTGAAGGCGGTTGATCCGAAGATTCAGGTCAAGATTTTAAAGCCCGATGGCACTCTCGTCAAGCCCAAAGAACCGATTCTCGTTTTCAAGGGCAAGGCGAGGTCGATTCTTGCGGCGGAACGTACGGCCCTCAACTTCATGCAGCGCATGTCGGCTACCGCTTCTTTGACGCGCAAGTTCGTCGATGCGACGAAGAAGTACAAGACTTTGATCCTCGATACTCGTAAGACGACTCCCGGTCTTCGCGTCTTCGAAAAGTACGCGGTTACTTGCGGCGGCGGCACGAATCATCGTTTCGGCATGTTCGACCGTGTCCTCATGAAGGATAATCATCGTCGTCTTTGGAAGGGCGGGGATCCCGACCAGCTCGACCAGGCGGTCATCGCGGCGCGTAAGGCGTTCCCGAAGCTCGCGGTCGAAGTCGAAGTCGAGTCGATTCGCGAGTGTGAGAGCGCGCTTAAGGCGCGTCCAGAATGGATCATGCTCGACAATATGTCCGTCGAAGACATGAAGAAGTGCGTGAAACTCTGCAAGGGTAAGACGAAAACCGAAGCTTCGGGCGGCATTACGCTCGATCGTGCGAAAGAAGTCGCCGCGATCGGCGTAACCGCGATTTCGCTCGGTTGCCTTACTCACTCTGCGGGCTCGATCGATCTCTCGCTCGAATGGAGAGCTGTCTAAAATGATGCTTGTCGTCGATGTGGGAAATACCTCTACCGCCTTCGGCCTTTGGTCTAAGGGTAAGGTAAGCAAGGTCTCTCATGTCGACGGCAAAATCGAAGAAGCTTTTGCGGCGGCGGAGAAGCTTATCTCCGAAAAAGTCGAAGCTATCGCATATGTCTCGGTAGTTCCGAAAGTCGACAGGAAGTGGGGCAAGTTCGCCGCCTCTCATTCGCTTCCTTTCCGCGCGGTTTCCTATAAGAACGCTTCGATCAAGCTGGACTATCCGAAACCCGAAACCATCGGAGCGGATCGTCTCGCCGATGCGGTAGGCGCTCTCGAGCGCTATGGCGCGCCTTTAATCGTTATGGATTTCGGGACGGCGTTAACTGCCGCTGTCATTACCGAGGACAAGATCTGGCGCGGCGGAGTGATCGCGCCCGGCTTCCCTTTGATGCGCGACTATCTCTTCGAGCGCACTGCGAAATTGCCGAAGATGGAACTCGGTTCGGGGAAGGCCCCGAAGATCGGTCGCTCGACCGAAGAGGCGATGCGCTTCGGAGCGCTCGTCGGATATCGCGGTATGGTACGCGAAATCACCGCCGAACTTAAGAAAAATTTCAAGGCCGATTTCAAACTTGTCGCTACAGGCGGCTTTGCGAAGTGGGTTTTAAACAAGTCCGATATGGACTTCGTCATCGATTCTGATCTTACGCTTTTCGGCACGGGTCTTATAGCGGAGAAAGCGTCATGAAGAAATTCCTCCGTCCATACCTCTACCTTCTAACTTCAATCTTCCTACTTCTTTTAGGTGGTTGCGGTCCGTTTTGGGTCGATCCTTATATCGTCGTTAAGGATAGCTCGCTTAATTGGGTGCATATTCAGTATTATAATCTCTCGAAGAACCCGGTTCGTCGTACGAGCGTATATCTTTCGGGGACGGGGTATGCCGAAATCAAGAAGGGTGTGAGCGACCAGATATCCAATGATTTTGCGAAGGGTTACAATAAAGATACCTGGGATAAGCTCCAGAGTTATCGTGTCCAAATCGACCCCGAGCATGTTCGCAATATCATGCAGAATTTGGTGAATCATGGTCTCCTCGATAAGGAGAAAACCGGCAAGAAGTCGAAGAAGGAGAGCTTCGACCGCTTCATTGCCGTCAAAGCGAATGTTTGTAATAACACGTATTCCGATAACGTGAACATCTTCGAAGCCGATCCCGATCTCGCGGAACAGCTTCTGGATGTGGTAAGAGAATTTGAAAATCCAACTCGATAACAGGAGGATAACAAAATGACAATGCGTTCATATCTTGAGAAATGGGCGAAAGATACTCCCAAAGCGCTTGCGATGAAATATTGGGACGGCAAGACTTGGGCGAAGAAGACCTGGGGCGAATATTATCAGGGCGTTCGTGAAATCGCCGAGGGCTACGGTAGCCGTTTTCATCTCATTCCGCGTCAGGACAATGCGGCGATCATTTTGCAGAACTCGCCGACTTGGATGGAAGCTTATCTCGCCGTTGCGGGCACGGGCGTTTCGGTCGTACCGATTGATCCGAAGCTCCATAATGATGAAGTCGCCTACATTTTGAACGATGCTCAGGTTAAGGTTGTCACGACCGATACCGCGCATCTTAAGATGTTCATCCAGATTGCGAAAGAGCTTCCTCATTTGCAGGCGGTCATCGTCACTGACGGCAAGATTTTCGATGGTCAGAAGCTCGACGGTCGTATTGATGTGATCGAATACAAGCACCTTCGCATTGCTGGCGGCGGCGAGTGGTACGATAACCACAAGGCCGAGAAGGGAGATGTCACTTCGATTATCTACACTTCAGGCACGACCGGCAAGCCCAAGGGCGCGATGCTCACTCACGATAACTTCATTCAGGATATGATTCTCGCGCTTAAGGTTTTCGGCGCGCGCGTCGATTATCGTGACTCGCTCTTTATCGTTCTTCCCTTGTTCCACGCGTTCTCGTTCGCGACGAACTTCGTCCTCCCGCTTATCCTCGGCTGCAAGATGTACTTCATGCAGTCGTTGCGCACGGTAGGCCAGGATATTCACGATCTTCGTCCGACGGTCCTTATGGCGGTGCCGCTTCTCGCGGAAAAACTCTACGACAAGATCCAGGACAATCTCAAGAAGTCGAAGTTCGCTCAGTTCATGCTCAAGATGGGGCTTCGCGGTCCTTTGATGCATGCGGTCAAGCTTCGTCTCGGCGGCAAGCTTCGCTTCATCATCACGGGCGGCGCGCCTTGTCCGCGCGTTGTTCTCGAGTCGTTCAACGCGATGCACATCCGCTTCCTCGAGGGCTATGGGCTTACCGAGTGCTCGCCGGTCGTTTCGATTACGCCTCCCGAAGTCAAGGAAATCGGCACCATCGGTCTTCCGCTCGCAGGTATCGAAGTGCGCCTCGCCGACAAGAACGATATGGGCGTCGGTGAACTTCAGGTCAAGGGGCCGATTGTCATGAAGGGCTATTTCCACAAGGAAGCCGAGACCAAGGAAGCGTTCGATGGCGAATGGCTCAAGACGGGCGATCTCGCTTCGATGGACGAAAAGGGTCTTATCACGATTCGCGGGCGTAAGAAAGCCCTGATCGTCAATCGTGAGGGTAAGAACATCTATCCCGAAGAAGTCGAAATCTGCATCGCCAAGGATCCTGTTGTTCAGGATGTCGTCGTTGTCGGCTACACTCAGGGCGAAGATCCCGGTGAAAAGGTCGGCACCATCGTCTTCCCGAGCGAAGATTGGTTCAAGGAAAACTACGGCGGCAAGATGCCCGAGTGGGACGAGGTCGAGAAGGTGACTATTAAACGCGTTCAAGAACAGTGCGCGGAACTCGCCGACTATAAGCGTATCCGTAAGGTCGTCGTTTGGAAGGAGCCCTTAGAGCGTACTTCGATCGGCAAGGTTCGCCGCGTGACCTACAAGGGTAAGCTTGACGAATAATCACTATCTCGTTCGCCTCGACTGGCCGGAAAAGAGTTTTCGCTCCTCTTCGGCCGACATCGAGTACTTGCGCTCGCTCCTCCCTAAAGGGGCGAGCGTCGAGCATGTTCGCACCGAGCGCGCTTTTTTAAAAGCGCTTCCGAAAGCGACTCATGCAATCGTTTGGAATTTCAAGCCGGGATGGTTCGAAAAGGCCCCGAATCTTAAACTTCTCGCGACGCCTGCTGCGGGTAAGGAGCTTATTCCGACCGAAGGCCCCGAGGGCGTGAAGATTCATTTCGGCGGCTTTCATGGTGATATTATCGCCGAATCGGTTGTCGGTTTTATGCTTGCCTGGGCACGCGGCTTTTTCCTTAAATCCGAGAAGATTTGGCCGCGCGTCGACTTTTCCGATAAGTGCTACTCGCTCGCTGGGACGAAAGCGGTTATCTTGGGATACGGAAAGATCGGCGGCGCCATCGGCGCCAAGTTAAAGGGGTTGGGGGTTAGGGTTGAGGGATTTTCGAGGAAGAATATTGCCGATTTGCCGAAAGCTTTGAAAACGGCGGATTGGCTTATCTTGGCTCTCCCCGGTACGACCGGCACCGACAATGTCGTAAACGCTGCGATTCTTAAAAAACTGCCGCGCCGCGCTGTTATCGTCAATATCGGGCGCGGCAATGCGATTGACGAAGAAGCGCTTTTCGAGGCCTTGGAGAAGAAGCGTATAGCGTGCGCGTATCTCGATGTGAGAAAGGTCGAGCCTGCCCAAGCCGCGCCCAAGCTCGATAATCTCATTTTGATGCCGCACTCGAGTGCGTTTTATCCCTCTTATGTAAAAGATTGTTTTAAGGAGCTTAAAGATGAAGGGCTCTTATGAAGTGAACTCGGTCGAGGCGACGTGGGGTCTCGCCGAAGATTTTGCGCGCGAGCTTAAATCTGGCGATGTAATCTGCCTCGAGGGTGATCTCGGCGCCGGGAAAACGACTTTTACCCAAGGTCTCGCTAAGGCGCTTGAAGTCTCTGGCCGCGTCACTTCTCCTACCTTTTGTCTCGTCCAAGAGCACCGCGGCAAAAACGCGCTTTTAGTGCACATGGATCTTTATCGTCTTAACGGGGAAGAAGACGTACTCGCCATCGGTTGGGAAGACTATCTCGAAGAAGGGGCGATTCTCGTCGTCGAGTGGCCGGAGCGCGCGGGAACATTGATCCCCGAAAACGCGAAGCACATCGTATTCACTCATCTTGAAGGCGAGGAACATCGCCGAATCGAGTTTCTATGACATATCCCGAGCAGCTTGAATTCGATAAGTGCCACATTTGGCACCCTTACGCTCCTTTGAAGAATCCGCCCAAGGTTCGCTTTGTCGAATCGGCTTCAGGCGTAAATTTGAAACTCAAGGACGGCTCCGAACTTATTGACGGAGTCGCGAGTTGGTGGTCGGTCGCTCACGGCCACAATCACCCCCAAATCGTCGAAGCGATTCGCTCCCAGGCCTTGAAACTTTCGCATGTGATGTTCGGCGGCTTTACCCATGAACCTGCTATCGAACTTGCCGCGGAACTTACGAAACTTACGCCCGAAGGCCTTAACAAGGTCTTCTTTGCCGATTCCGGCTCGATTGCCGTAGAAGTCGCGGCGAAAATGGCTGTTCAGTATCAGTACGCGAAAGGTTATCCCGCGAAGGGGAAGCTCATTGCGCTTAAAGGTGGCTATCATGGCGACACCTGTACTTGCATGGCCTTATCGGATCCTGACGGGATGCATACCTTGTTTCGTCAGATCATGCCGACTCACTATTTCGGCGTGCCCGATGATATGGGTTCCATCGAAGTCGCTTTTCAGCAGCACCGCGGCGAGATTGCGGGTATTATCTGCGAGCCGTATTTCCAGGCGGCGAATGCGATGCGGTTTTATAGCCCGAAGTTCCTAAAGCAGTTGCGTGAATTTTGCGATAAATACGGTTTAGTTCTTATCTTCGATGAAATCGCCGCGGGCTTTTATCGAACTGGTCCTCTTTGGGCGCATTCGCGAGCGGGCGTTACGCCCGATATCATGACTGTCGGCAAGGCGCTTACGGGTGGACATATCACGCTTGCCGCGACGATAGCTTCCGAGAAGATAGCCGATACGATTTCGAATAGCTCGATTCCCGCGTTTATGCACGGGCCTACTTATATGGCCAATCCTCTCGCTTGCGCGGCGGGTGTCGCGTCCTTGAAGCTCTTTAAGGAGAGTGACTACGAGAAGAAGGTCGAGAAAATAGGTCAAGGTCTGGAGGAAGGACTGGCGGCTTGCCGTGGTATGGAGAATGTCCTCGATGTCCATGCGGAAGGCGCGGTCGGCGTCGTAAAGGTTCGTCGTCTTCCCTCGCGTGAGGATATCGACCGCGTCATCGATTCTTATGGAGTTTGGCTTCGTCCGTTCTCGAATTTCATCTATACGATGCCGCCACTTGTTTCCACTGCCGAGGATATCTCGCGCATCACCGAGGCGATGCGTGCTTTGGCCGCTTGTCCTCCCGGTCCCGAGCAAGCCGGAGACTTCCATGAATAGTGGAAATATGGTATAATAATAGAAATAAAATGGAGGAGAAGTTTTTCAGCAAGGTTGATTGGTCGGCGTTTTGTACGTCGACTATCGTTACCTTTGCCGTTTACTTTTTTACGCTCGGGCCTTCGGTAGGACTTGAGGACTCGGGTGAACTCGCGACAGCAGCTGCATCTTTAGGAGTTCCTCATCCTCCAGGCTATCCGTTTTGGACTTTTTGCTCGTGGATTTTTTGTAAGCTTTTCGGATGGGTGACCTATATGGGACACCCGACACCTGCGTGGGCGGTAAGTCTCTGCTCGGCAACCTTCGGAGCTTTTGCCGCGGGCTGTACGGCGATGCTTATTTGCCGAAGCGCTATCGATTTCGTCGGCAATCATCCGAAGATTTGTTTTTCGGGGGCGGTTGGCGCGGCGCTCTCTTTCGCGTTTTCGCCGGTCGAGTGGTCTCAGTCCACAATCGTTGAAGTATATTCGTTAAATTCGTTCTTTCTCTCGGCCGTCTTTCTATTGTCTTATCGATGGATGCGTAAGCCCTCGGATAAGATTCTCTTCATAACCGCTTTTGTGTTCGGCTTGGGACTTACGAATTATCAAGTTCTCCTTTTGGCGATTGCACCTTTGGCGATCATTATCGCGCTAAAGAACCTCGCGCTCTTTAGAGACGTCTTCCTTTATCTCGTTCCGGTTGGAATGACCTGGCAGATTCTGCAAATCGGCGCTCTTGACCGCGCTACGCATTTGATGAGCTCGGATGTCATCAACAAGCACAAGGGGCTCGCTTGTGCTTCAGTTCCGTCGTCGACATTGCTCGTCATTTCGGTTGTTCTTATAATCGCGGCGATTTTGATAGCGATTTACAAGAAAAACGCGAAGCCGGTGATTATTCTCGGCGCTTCGTCAATCGCTCTAATGTTAATCAATTTGCACTTTGTCGATGACTTTCTCGATAAAGTTTATTGGGATAATGCGCTCGATTATTCGCTCGCGCCGCTCATAGATCCGAAGACCTACGCATATATCGTGATGATGGTTATGGGCTCGGTAATTACCGCCGTCCTAAATAAACTGAAAGGGGATAAACGCTATCTTATCGCTTCCGGGGTGTTCGCGGTTTTGGCGATACTGATTGCTTTGTCGGTTCCCGCGGCAAGTTCCGCCGGATATTATGGGCCGAAATTCCCCTGGGGCAAGTCGACTTTCATGTTTATCGTGATGCTCGCTTTGCTCTTTACGCTCGCTCATTTCTCCAATAAGGCGTACCATTTCGCGATTCCGGTAGCGGGCTTACATATCGCCGCGTTCATTCTTTTATCGCGAGGCGCGATGAACGGGCTTACTCATCCTGCGAGCTGGTGGTTCTGGTGGCCGATTCTTTGGAATCTCGTAGTGTTGTCGCTCGTTTATTTGATGCTTCCGAACGGACGCTCGGTTTCAGGCGCGGCGTTGTTTTGTCAGCTTGGTGTCGCGTTCTACGTCTATATGCCGATAGTTTCCGATCTTCGTAATCCCGCGATGAATTGGGGGTACGCGAGGACCTGGGAAGGGTTCAAACATGCGATTATGCGCGGCCAATATGAGGCAATCGGTATTCAGCCGTTCAAACTCGGCATGCTTGTTAATTATATCTCCGACTTGTGGACGCAGTTCGGCGGAGTCCTTTTCGCTTTGTTCGGACTCCCGCTGGGTGTTTATGCGCTTAAAAAGGAAAAAGAAGATCGCAAGCTTTTTCTTGAGTGGATGATACCGCTTGGTGTATGCTTCCTTTTGATGTCGGTTCTTCTTATCCTTCTTGCTAACGTGAAGGGCGATATCCAAGACGGCTTCATTCAGAAGGTGAAGTTTATCTCGTCGCATGCGATGCTCGCGATCTGGATCGGCTACGGCATGATCTTCGCGTCCCTCGCTTTGATTAATTATTTCAAGTCCGAGCGCGGCAAAAAGCATCTCGAAGTTCGCGGGCTTACGCTTCGTCATGTCGCTTATCTCCTCTCTGTTGTAATGATTCTTTTCGCGGGACTTACCCCGATCGTTCGCAACTATACGAATGATCGACTGGTCTTCGAGCAGGGCGGAGCGGAACAAAACGGACATACTTTCGGCTGGCAATTCGGCGCGTTTTCGCTTGATGGCGAGAAGGCGATCAACGAAATGCTGGAGGTGGATGAAGAGCCGCTTCCCGATCCGAGTTATCCGCCCGCAATGTCGAAGTCTGCTTTGTTCTTTGGAGGCACCGATCCGGGGCGCTTCGTTCCGACTTATATGATTTTCTCCGCCGACTATCGCCCCGATATTTATATCATCACGCAGAATGCGCTTGCGGATGATACGTATATGTCGGTCGAACGCGATCATTATGGCGATGCGATTTGGATTCCTTCGAAGGATGATTCCTCGAAAGCTTTCGCGATTTATGTCGATGAGGTTGAGCGTGGCGTTCGAAAGGCAAACGGAGACCTAAGAACCGACAATGGGCGAGTTCAGGTTACCGGCGCCTTGGGCGTTATGGAGATTAACGGCATTTTGACGAAGATGATGTTCGATCATGAGAAGAATCGTCGCGATTTTTATATCGAAGAGAGCTATGCTATTCCGTGGATGTATGATTATCTTTCGCCCCATGGGCTTATTATGAAGATCAATTCCGAGAAGATGACTTACGATGCCAAACTCGCGGCGCAAGATCGAGATTTTTGGGATTGGTATACGCGCCGCCTTTTGAATGACGATATGTATCGCCGCGATTTTGCGGGGCAAAAGAGTTTCTCGAAACTTCGCGCTTCTTTGGCAGGGCTTTATAATCGTCAGCATAAGTATCGTGAGTCTGCGCAAGCGTATCGCGAGGCGTGTCTTCTCTATCCTGCCTCGCCTGAAGCGACGTTCAGATATGCACAAGATTATCTTGTTCCATATCGAAAGTGGAATATCACGCTTGAGTTGATGGATTATACCGATCTTTTAGATCCGAAGAATCGCAGAACGGCGCCTATGAGATCGTATGTCGTGCGCTTCAAGACGTGCCTTGAGGCAATTGAGACTCTGGGAGAGAAAATGCGTCAAGGGGAAGAGTTGTCCTCGAGCGAAAGTTTGACGCTTGCGAGCAGTTATTTCTCGCTCGGTAAATTGGAAACTGCCGAGTCGATACTTGTCGCATATTTGAAGCGTTGTCCTACTGAGAGTGCCGAGGCTTGGGCGCTTATGGCCGATCTTCAGGAAGAGACGGGTAGAAAAGAAGCGGCAGAGAGGAGTCGCTATGTTGCTGAAAGAATTTTAAATTCAAGGAGTAAATAAAATGCCTAGAACAGATATCGAATGGTCGAAGCTCGGCTTCGGATTTTCGGATGTGAATTGCCACATCCGCTACACATGGAAGGACGGGGCGTGGGGAGCGCCCGAATTCATCAAGGATCCCTACATCACGATGCATATCGGAGCGAGTTGCCTTCATTATGGTCAGGAGTGCTTCGAAGGCATTAAGGCGTTCCGTCAGAAGAGCGGCAAGATCGTCATCTTTCGCCCCGAAGAGAACGCGCGCCGTATGGCCAAGACCGCTGTTCGTACCGTGATGCCGCCCGTCCCCGAAGAAATGTTCTTGGAGGCGCTTGACAAGGTTGTCGCGGCGAATGAGGAGTTCGTGCCTCCGTATGGTACGGGTGGCTCGATGTATCTTCGCCCTCTCTTGATTGGTACGGGTCCTCAGATCGGTGTTGCGCCTGCGAAGGAATATACTTTCATGGTCATGGTCATGCCGGTCGGTGCCTACTATAAGGGCGGCCTTAAGCCCGTTCGTGCCGTCATTCTCGATGACTGGGATCGCGCGGCGCCTCATGGCATGGGCGATGTCAAGGTCGGCGGTAACTATGCCGCGTCGCTCTTCGCGCATGAGAAGGCGAAACACGATGGTTGGCCGGTCGAGCTTTATCTTGATGCGAAGACCCATAAGTATGTCGAAGAGTTCTCGACGTCGAACTTCCTCGGCATCAAGGCGGACGGAACTTACGTTACCCCCGATAGCTGCTCCGTGCTTCCCTCGGTCACCAACAAAACTTTGAAGGAAGTTGCTGCGGATCTCGGTTGGAAGGTCGAAACGCGTCCCGTTCCCTACGAAGAAATCAAGGACTTCGTCGAAGTCGCCGCGTGCGGTACGGCGGTCGTCGTTACGCCCGTTTATGAGATCACGCGCGGCGAGGAAGTTATCAAGATTTCCGAGCCTGATGCGGTCGGCCCTCATCTCCAGCAGCTCTTCGACACCGTTCAGGGAATTCAGTACGGTACGATCGAAGATAAGCACGGTTGGTGCCACGAAGTTAAGATCTGATGCTCACCGCTGCCGAGATAGTCGAAACGCTTCTTAAGAATCGAGGGGTGAACACTCTTGAAGAGCGTGAGCGTTTCTTTTCCCCGAGACTTTCTGACCTCGCTGAGGCAGAAAGTCTCCCGGGTATTGTCGAAGCAGCGGATATCATTCTTTCGACGCGTGGTCTGATCGTCGTTTTCGGAGATTATGATTGCGACGGCGTTTCGGCTACGGCGATTCTAACTAATACGCTTAAGATTCTAGGCAAGAATGTCGCCGCGTTTCTTCCTGACCGCTTGAGCGAAGGTTACGGCATGACCGACCTCTCGCTTGAGCGTATGCTTAGAGAATATCCTTCGGCAAGTCTCGTCGTGACGGTAGACAACGGCATAAATTCCGTTTCTCAGGTCGCTACTTTGAGATCTAAAGGTATTAAGGTCGTCGTTACCGACCACCATCTTCCAGGCGAAGAACTTCCCGACGCGGATGCTATCGTCAATCCGAAAGTGTCATCCCCCGATAATCTAGACGGACTTTGCGGTGCCGGTGTCGCGTTTTTCCTCGCTTCTCGAATAATTCGTGAAGCGAAGCGCCGCGGCGAATATAAGGGTGGAAATATCGGAGGACCTTTGCTTGTTCTCGCCGGACTTGCGACAGTAACCGATGTAATGCCGCTTTTGGGGCAGAATCGCATCCTTGTCACAGAAGCGTTGAAGCGGTTCAATCAGTCGGCTCCGGTGGGGCTCAAGGAGCTTTTGAGTGTTGCTTCTCGTAAGCAACAGATGGAGCTTACCGCGAAAGATTTCGGTTTCTTAATCGGCCCGCGAATCAATGCTGCGGGGAGAATGTCTTCGGGTATGGAAGCTCTCTCGCTTATTCTTGCTGAAGCGCGCGAAGAGGCCCGAGAGCTCGCACGGCTTGTGGACTTAAGGAACCAGGAGCGCAAGCAAGTCGAGCAATCGATGAGCGAAGAAGCGATGAAATTGATTGTCGAGGGTGCCGCTGCTCAAGTTATCGACCTTCCCGAAGGCCATCAAGGAATCGCCGGAATTGTTGCGGCAAGAGTTCTCGAACGGCTTAATGTTCCCGTTTGTGTCGTAGCGGGTGGACATGGCAGTGCGCGTTCGATAGAGTCTGTCAATATTCGCGAAGCGATGGAGTATTGTAAAGATACGCTCGATCGTTTCGGTGGCCATGCGGCTGCGGGCGGGTTCTCGGTTAAGCCCGGCATGATCGATTCCTTCCGTAATAAACTTTGTGAATATTGCGAAAACGTTATAGGTAAAGAGAATGTCGGTAAGGCGGTAAAGCGAGGAGAAGTTGCGTTATCCTCGGGAAAAGAGATCTCGCTTGAGCTCGCCGAAGCGCTTAAAAAGATGGAACCGTTCGGGGAAGGTAATAGCGAACCGACATTCGAGTTTCGCGGCATTTACCTCGCGGATGTTCGCCCGATGGGTGCGGAAGGGCGTCATCTTTCGGTCGGGTTCAAGGATTCGACGATTCCGAGAGCCGTTTGGTGGAACCATGGTGACCTAGCCGAGAGCTTGAGAAGTCGTGCCTCGGAGAAGTGGAATGTTGTCTTTACGCTCGAGATCTCCGATTATGGAGAGCGCCATGTTGAGCTTCGTCTGGTTGCAATCGAACCGCATTTTTTGGTATAATATATTAACTTATGGGATTAAAAGAAGAAACAACTGATTTGATGCTCGACTTCACGAAGCTCGAGAATATGAAAGGCGTCATTCCTGTCGCCGTTCAGAATATAGATACGAAGGAAGTTATTCTTGTCGCGTACACCAATGAGTTCGCGATGAAGGAGTCGTTCGCAAAGCGGAAACTTATCCTTTGGTCGACTTCTCGCAATAAGCTCTGGTTTAAGGGCGAGACGAGCGGAGAAACGTTCGATCTCCTCGAAGCGTATGTGAATTGCGAACAGAATTCGCTTCTCTATGTCGTTCGTCCGTGTCGCGGCGGAATTTGCCACACGAAGAACCAAAAGGGCGAACCGCGTAATTGCTACTATCGCAAAATCGATTTTGATACGATGAAGCTAACCTTCGTCGATCCTTAAATTTAAGAAAGGTAATTAACAAATGGCAGAAATCTATCAGGGTCTTGTGCTCCTTTTGGCGGGCATGGGAATCGTGTATGTCTTCTTGACGGCGCTTATCTTCACGACTATGTATGCTTGCAAGTGGGTCGCTCGTTTCGATTACATCTTCCCTAAGGAAGCTCCCAAGAAGGCGCCTCAGAAGGCAGCCGGTTCGGATGACGAAAACGTCGCGCTCGCTATTGCGGTCGCGCTCAACGCGTAATTTAAGAAATAAGGAATAATAAAATGTCGAAGAAAACAGTTAAGTACATGCTCACTGCGTTCCGCGATGGCTTCCAGTCCGTCGTTGGCGCGCGCGTTCTCTCCAAGGACTTCCTCCCGTCCGTTCATGAAGCTTATGAAGCCGGTGTTCGTTGGTTCGAAGCGGGCGGCGGCGCTCGTTTCCAGAGCTGCTATTTCTATTGCCAGGAAGACGCTTTCGATGTGATGGACAAGTTCCGCGAAGCGACGGGCAAGGACGCAGACCTCCAGACGCTTTCGCGCGGCGTTAACGTCGTCGGTCTCGAGTCGCAGTCTTCCGACATGATCAAGCTCCACGCTCAGATGTTCAAGAAGCACGGCATGAGCTCGATCCGTAACTTCGATGCGCTTAATGATGTCAACAATCTCAAGTGGTCGGGTCAGTGCATCCACGACGCGGGTCTCAATCACGAAGTCGTCGTCACGATGATGGGTCTTCCTCCCGGCATCGATAACCAGGGTACGCACACACCCGAATTCTACGCGGGTCGTCTCAAACTCATCATGGACGCCGGCATTCCTTTCGATCGTGTTTGCTTCAAGGACGCTTCGGGCACCTCGACCCCGGCGACCGTTTACAACACGATGAAGGCCGCTCGTAAGCTTCTTGGGTCCGACATTCATATCCAGTTCCACTCTCACGAAACGGCCGGTAACGGCGTTGCGTGCTATCTCGCCGCGTTGAAGGGCGGCGCGGACGGCATCGACCTTTCGATGGCCCCGATGAGCGGCGGCACCTGCCAGCCCGACATCATCACGATGTGGCACTGCCTCGATGGCGACCCCGACTTCCAGTTCGACTTCGATATCAACAAGATTCGCAAGGCCGAAGATCACTTCAAGAACGCAATGGCGAAGTACTTCCTCCCGCCTGAAGCGATGAACGTCTCGCCCGCGATCGTTTGGAGCCCGATGCCCGGTGGCGCCCTTACGGCGAACACCCAGATGCTCCGCGATAACGGCATGATGGACAAGTACGACGATATGATCGCTGAAATGTATGACTGCGTCCGTCTCGGTGGTTTCGGTACGTCCGTTACCCCCGTTTCCCAGTTCTACGCTCAGCAGGCGATCAACAACGTCATGTTCGGCAAGTGGAAACAGTTCGCTCCCGGCTATGCGAAGATGCTCCTCGGCTACTTCGGTAAGACCCCGGTCGCGCCCGATCCCGAACTCGTGAAGCTCGCTTCCGAATTCATGGCGAAGAGCGATTTGAATCGTCCTTACTCTCAGCCCACGACGAAGACCGTTCTCGAACTCAACGATGCCGATCCCAAGAAGGGCGGCGCGGTTGCGAAGAAGATGCTCGAAGACGCGGGTCTTCCCGTCACAGATGAAAACATCTTCATCGCCGCTTCCTGCAAGGAGAAGGGCATTCTCTTCCTCAAGGATCCTTCGAAGGCTCCTATGGGCTGCCGCTTCGCCGATTCCGCTCCCAAGGCCGCTGCGGGTAAGGGTATCACCGTTACCATCAACGGTAAGGCTTATGGCGTCGAAATCAAGGGTGATGGCAAGGCCGTCGTTAACGGTAAGCCGGTCGACTTCAAGACCGAAGCTGGCATCAAGGCCGCTCCCGCAGCCGCTGCGGCTCCCGCAGGCGGTCAGGAAGTCAAGGCTCCGACCCCCGGCACGATTCTTCGCATCACCGCTCAGTCGGGTTCGAAGGTCTCGAAGGGTGACGAAATCCTCGTCATGGACGTCATGAAGATGGAAACTCCCGTTACCGCTCCTTGCGACGGCACGGTTAACGTCAATGTTGCTGCGGCTGACAAGGTCGCTACCGGCGACGTTCTCGCGACCATCGGCTGAGTCAGGTGTAGTTAATAGGTGTAGAAATGAAGAAACTTCTTTTAGCTTTGATCGTTGCGGCCGGGTGCTTTGTTGCCCAGGCCGCCGATGAGCCTGCTCCCGCCAAGTGGAAGCAGACTCTGAATCGTGTCCTCGACCTCACCGGCGATACGGGTGTTTCGGGCTTCATGAAGAAGACCGCTCCCGCGTACATCACCGGTGACTTCGAAGAAGCCGACCGTCCTGCCAAGAAGCCGCTTAGCGCGAATCGCAACGGCTACTATGATCGCAATCTCCACTGGGTCGGTGGTTACTTTGATGACGCGGGCAAGTTCGTTCACGGTCACGAAGTCAAGACCCTCTTCGGAATGCCCTATGGCGTCGGTCAGCTCATCATGATTCCGTTGTGCCTCTTTATGATGTACCTCGCGATCGTGAAGGGCTTCGAACCGCTCCTTCTTTTGCCGATCGGTTTCGGTGGCCTTCTCGCGAACTGCCCCTTGGCCGGCGTTACCGCGCCTGCGATGATGCACGATGGTGTCATCACTTGGGCGGCTTCGACGACGGGCGAGTTGATTCCGACTATGGCCGGCGGTATTATCGAACCGGGTGGCTTCCTCTACTACTTCTTCCATTTCGGTATCGATACGGGCGTGTTCCCGATCATGATCTTCATGGGCGTCGGTGCAATGACCGACTTCGCTCCCTTGATCGCTAATCCGAAGATGGCGCTTTTGGGCGGTGCCGCTCAGTTCGGTATCTTCTTCGCGCTCTTCGGAGCTCTTGGTCTTGCGGCGGTTTTCGGTGCCGACTTCTTCGGTGGTGTCGATCCCGTTAAGGCGGCCGCTTCGATCGGTATTATCGGTGGCGCTGATGGTCCTACCGCGATTTGGCTTACCTCGCGTCTCGCTCCGGATCTTCTCGGTGCGATTGCCGTGGCGGCCTATTCCTATATGGCGCTGGTGCCGATCATCCAGCCGCCGATCATGAATGCGCTGACGACGAAGAGCGAGCGCCTCATCAAGATGCCGCCGCTCAGGGAGGTCAAGAAGATCGAGAAGATCTGCTTCCCGCTCG
>JAZLMG010000004.1:0-27547 GCA_045598585.1 Kiritimatiellia bacterium | reverse complement strand
TGGCATAAAAGAACGCACCTCTTCGCAGATCTCGAACGAGGCACGACCAAGCGCCTTGGAGAAATCAGGAAGAGGCGCGTAAAGTGGGGGCATAGCATGTGCCCGAATACACTTTACGCAACCATCTACCTAGCTTCTCCATAGAAATTTTGGTCGTTTTCGTTCGAAGCCAGATACACAGTTACGCGTATCACCTTGTTTTCACAAGGATTTTTCGATACGGGGGAATCAGCTTCATCCCCCGCGTGTCAAAGAACAAGTTCGCCAGTTTCCCATCGAACGTTTATAATTATATCATATTTCCCGCGCTTTGTGCTACTAGAATCTTATCTGGCGCTTAAAAAACTGCCGCGAAGCGGCAATATGCCTCGCGGTAGGCGAGGCGACTCGTTGAGGGCCGCCTCAACGAGCATGGCGCGAATGGGAAAAAAGTGCTTTGTCACATGCAAGGCGATGCTACTTGATTTCGGTTGATGAGTTCTTTCGCTCAGTCATCGACTTGCATGAGCGAGAAGTCCCGAAGGACTTCGTCAATATCTTTGATCAGCGTTCGAGCGTTGACCAAAGCACTTCTCTCCCGGCCGCGCAACCTTACAAATCCGCCGCGGGAGGGAGGAGGGAAACCCTAGCGAGGGTTTGATAAAAGCCAAGCGTGGGTTACAAGAGTTAAATTGTTATGTTGCGTCAATCTTGGCAATCAAATCATTCGCCCATTGAATCGCCTCATCGACCGTTGGGAGCACGGGAAGATTGCCTTTTTGGTCGTTGTATACAACGCCCCATTTCGAATTTCCAACGACCTCAGGAGGCCAATTCTGGCACTTCCGATACGAAAACAACGTGCGACACAATTCCTTCGCCCGCTTCAAATCCAATGTATGATGTGCAAGTATCAATTGTAAATCGATTAAATCGTGAGCTCGGTCACTATTGATACCGGTCGCTCCATGCAACTTTTGCGCAACTTGATACTCAAGCTTCATCACTTTCACCGAACCAAGTGGCGGCAAGGCCAAGAACGATACCAAGCCGGCAATTTCCGCAGGAACTTCGATTTCATCATATTCATCCGCATCACCGATTTCATTATGCCCGATTTCAAGCTCAACTGTAAACCACGGCGTTCCTAAATAGCTTATCTTGACATCGCAGGGTTGCATCACATAATCAAACGGAATACCTTTGGGCTCTGCAGTAGGTCGCACCCAAATCTCGCCCGTAAATCCATTCCAACCTGTCGCCAAGCGCGACTTAAGCCCTTTGATAAACGAGTCGAGATCCGTCTTGTACGCCGTATCCAGGTCGAGCGTTACTCGAGTCGCCTTATCGCCATAACGAAACTTAAGACCCGTTCCGCCTTTAACAACGCCTTCTCCTATCATTTGCGCAACGATAACATTCGCAAGCTCCGTTCTCAAAAGGACGGCTCTTGTATCAGTCCCGGCGTAACGCAAGATAGATCTATCAAGATTGTTTTTCGAATTCGGCTGCTTCGTCATCGCTTATTAGCCCTTTCGCTTTCGCTTTTACTGCGGCTTCCTTGATTCGCGTAAGCTCTACCGCACCTTCTTCGAAGGCCGTTACTAACGCATCGAATACCGATTGCGATCTGATTCCAAAATATTCTACTACCTTATAAGAGGTTCGATCTTTAAGCCGAACTCCTTCCGGTAATTGCCTTCTAACGCGCCCGAACGCCCCCACATACACAAGCGCCGGATTCGTGGGACATAGTTTATGCATCGCGAGAACTGAAGCGCTTCTTAAATAGCCGGTATCACCCAGCAATGCAACGGTATGCGCATACACGTCATTATCACTGAACGCATGATGCTTAACGAGGTACACTCCGTGCCCAAGGCGCGTTAAAGAGCCGCGTTGAGCCATAGTGACAAGATGTTGCTTGGCGACCCCCAATGCGGCCGCCTCTTTAGTGGTTATGACACCGTATTTATCAGCGGCATAATCCCACAAGTCTGTATATACATCGCTTTTCATGTCACGAGTAAAACATTTTGTATTACTTTTGGCAATATTATAACACAAACACATCTCCTATGTCAATCCTTTATGTGTTTTGCGTCGGAAATAAACGCGATAAATGTTTGAAGCGGAAAAATCTGCCGCCGGAAAGCAAAAGCGCCGCAGATAACCACGGCACTTCGTGTTCCTGTTTTAGACAGGATTTAAAGGATTAACAGGATTTTGGCCTGACGGCCGTCTCGCAAAAGATCGAAAACCTTTGGGCTTGCCGCGGCGTAGCCTTGGCGAAGCCGGGACGCGAACCGCCCTTTGGGCGAAAGGTGCGCGGCATGCCGCATATCGCGGCAGTTATTTCATTTCGACCGAGACTTTGAAGAAGTTGTAGTCGGCTTCGTGGCCTTCGTCACCTTCCCAACCAATTCCGCCTTGCTCCCACCCCCTAATCGCAATGTGTCAAAAATCGAGAGCCAAGGCCTACTTTCCAATAATTATTGGAAAAAGAAAGGAAATCAGAAAATATGAACTGGTCGGAAATCTTTGAAGCGATTTGGGACGTGATCAAGCCGCCGATTAAGCCTGCACTTGCTGCCCTTATGGGCGCGGTGATGGGCGTTGTTTGCGGCGGATGCTGCCGGCAAGCTACCCACCTGCTTGGGTACCTAGCTACCACCTGCCTAGGTACCCCCTACCCCACCTACCTAGGTACCTCTACCCCCACCTAGGCAGGTGGGTATCAACCACTTTCTTTATTTTCCAACGCCGCAAATATCGTTGCTGAGCCCGGCGCGGAAAAGTTCGTATCGTCTTTCGCCGGAAGGCGAAACGATAATCGCCGCTGCATCGAGAAAGCGAGGCCACGAGGCAATATTGAACTTGAAAGCGCCCTTCCCTTCGAGAAACGCGGCAACAAAAACGTCGTGAGTCGTGAAAATACCGAAGTTACCTTCAAAGCGACTCATCACATACTTTTCGTATGCTTCCGCAGCAGTTTTGATCTCGTTGAAACCGATCTGATTGCCGCGCTCGAAATACTCGAGCATGTGAGAAAAGAATTGATGATCTTGAAAAAGCTTGAAGACTTTATAGCGGTCTTCGAAAAAAGCGCTGCCGTTTCCGATCAAGTCATCTTCGATGATTTTGGGTGACTCAATCCCCATCCCGGCGGCGATTTCTTCCGCCGTCATTACCGTTCGTCTTAAGGGACTAGCCCTAAATTCAACACCCTCACGCACATCGGCGAAAAGCTTCCCGAAATCGCGGCACATCTTAACGCCGTTTTCGGTAATCGGGATATTCGCGCCAAAGGACGGGTCGTTGTTGTCGATTTTCGTGCGCTCGGCATGACGCACCAAAAGAAGGACTCGACTTCCCTTCTTGAGCTCTGCCTTGACTTCTTCGAACGAAATCATTTAAGATACTTCGCTTTCACCGCGCGCCAAAGAACGACGCAAAAAGCGGAAAGCGGAATTGCGAGGAGCATCCCCAAAAGCGGCCCCAAAATCGTTGCCCAGAAGAAAAACGAGAAGATCACGCCCGCGTAGCCGAGCCCCGTCTTGTTTCCCTGGATCTTCGGCGTGATAAAGTAGCCATCGAGGAACTGCCCCAAAAGCCACACCGAAAGAACGAGGATAAGACGCGTAAGCGATCCGCCATGAGCGAAATAGGCGATCGGAAGCGCAACGGGAAGACAGATTATCGTACCGCAAAACGGAATCAAATTAAGAACGCCGAGCGCGAAGCCGATAAGAAAGCCGTAGGGAAGACCGACGAGCGCGAAGCCCGTTCCGTACATAAGTCCCTCGATAAGGCAGATTACCGTCTGACGCTGGAAGAACGAAACGAGGATATCGACAAAGACATCGAGCTGTTCGCCGATGAACTTGCGTGTATCATCCTTAATGAAAGTAAGTTCGTTCGCGATTTCGCTGCCCTGACGCGGCATCGACATCGTGAAGATGACGAAGAAGAGCAAAGCTACCAACACGGACGCGATGCCCGAAAGCGCCTTCAATGCGCTCGTTCCCGCCTTAAGCGCCGTCCCGCCATATTGCGAGAAGATATCGCCTAAGGTGTCGTAGCTGTAGCCCGATTCTACAAGCAAATCGTTAAGACGCGGGAACGTCGCCTTGAACCAAGCGATGACCTCGGCGAAAAGCTGAGGGCCTTGATGAATCAAGTTGATGATCTGATCGATTATGACCGCGCCCGCGTACCAGATGATAAGCGTCACCGGAACGAACACCGACGCAAGCATGATTATGAGGGCCAGCGTCGGGTTCTTGACGAGCTTCACCCAAAGCTCGTAGTAGGGCTTAAAGAAAAGCGCGAGGAAGAAGCCGATTATCACCGGGATCAAAGCGGTCGAGGCGATCGAGAAGAGTTTCAAAACTCCATACGCGACCAAAGCGACGAACGCGAAGACGGTCGTAAGCGAAAGCGCGGTTAAGGCGTTCGCTATCGTTTTCTTTTGACCCTCGGTGAAATCGATCATTCTTTTCTTCCCTTTAGAAGATTTCGCACTTAGGAAGCTCGCCGACAAGCGGCTTCACATATTCGACGAACTTAGGCGTCACGTCGCGCCCGTTCTTCGCGATATATTCCTTCGGAACGGAGCGCGTGAACTTCGCGGCGTTCTGAATCGGGACGGGAGCGAAAGCGACTTTGTACTTCTTCGACTCTTCGCGCACGATGGCGATAGTGCCCTTCGTAAGCTCGCCCTTCAAAGCGGCAACGACAGCCGCCTGACCCGCGGCAAAAGCTTCGGCCTGATCGACCTTCGAAGCTACTCCCGGGAAGGAGCGCTGAAGGTAACCGAACGTATCGGCACGAACACGCGTAACTTTGCCGGTCGATTTAAGGTGCTTCGCGAGATAATCGCCTAAAGCGCCCGTACCGGACATCTGGACGTTGCCATGAGAATCCTTTTCGCCGCCCGCGAACTTGGCGCCGATCGACTCGCCCTTCTCGTCGCGAATGCCCTCGGAAATCGCGCAAACGCAGCGGCCGTACTTCTTCATCGCCCATTCGACATCCTTCTCGAACTTCTCCAAGGTGAACGGAACTTCGGGGAGATAAATAAGGTGCGGGCCGTCGTCCTCGGCGTTACGCGCGAGGCAGCTCGCCGCGGTCAAGAAGCCCGCGTCACGTCCCATGATGATGTCGATCTTGACGCCACCAAGCGCACGGTTATCGAGATCGTCGCCCTTGATCGCCGAAGCGACGAAACGCGCGGCAGAGCCGAAGCCGGGGGTATGATCGCACGAGCGAAGGTCGTTATCGATCGTCTTCGGAATGTGATAAACGACAAGCGGATAATTCGCCTTCTCGGCTTCTTCGGCGACAATGCGCGCCGCATCCGCGGAATCGTTACCGCCAATATAGAAGAAGTACCCGACATCGAGCTTCTTGAACTCTTCGAAGATCGCCTTGCAATCATCGGCGTTCGGTTTCTTGCGGCAAGAACCGAGCGCGCTCGAAGGCGTTTCCGCAATGGCCATAAGCTTCTTAGGCGTTACCTTCTTAAGATCGATATAGTCGTTCCCGAGGATGCCGAGGATTCCGTGCTTCGCGCCGAGAATCTTGCCGATTTTCGCGGACTTGCGCGCTTCCAATACGGCGCCCACCAAGGACTCGTTAATGACCATCGAAGGACCGCCCGACTGGGCAATGACCATATTCATCTTCTTCGCCATAAGTAACTTCTCCTTTTACTTCGATAAGATTTCTTCACGCACCGATTGAGGAGCGAGTTCGAACATGTCGGGCTCCATCGAATAACCCGCGCGGCCCTTAGTTAAAGAGCGAATCGCGGTCGAATATCCGAAGAGCTTCGCCAAGGGAACGCGAGCCGAAAGAACCTGCATATCGCCGCGCTGTTCCATATTAAGGACATTGCCGCGACGAGCGTTGAGGTCGCCTAAGACTTCACCGACCGATTCGGGCGGAGTCGTGATTTCAAGCTTCATGATCGGCTCGAGGAATTCGGGTTTCGCCGCTTCGGCCGCTTCTCTGAAGCCCATCATCGCCGCGGAGCGGAACGCGACTTCGTCGGAGACTTCGGGGTCGATGATCGTCGCGGAGAGACACTCGACCGAAAGATCGGTCATCGGGTAACGCGCGAGAACGCCCGTCGCGATGCCGTCCTCGAGACCTTGAGTGACGCACTCCTGAAGATGCTTGTCGGTAACGGTGTTGACGAAATCGCGAGAAAGCGAAACCTGGTGACCTTTGCCGCGCTCCAAGGGACGAACTTCGATTTTAAGTTCGACCGCGTGACGCTTGCCGCCGAGTTCACGGTCGAAGGTGAAGTTCTTTAGCGCGGGAGTCGTGATTGTCTCGACATAACTGACCATCGGCTTGCCCACATTCGCCGCGCACTTGAATTCGCGTTTAAGGCGGTCGACAAGAATTTCGAGATGGAGTTCGCCCATGCCGGAAAGAATCGTCTGCCCCGTCTCTTCGTCTTCACGGAATTGGCAAGTCGGATCTTCCGCCGCTAGCGCTTTCATCGACTCGACGAGCTTGTCCTTATCAGCGGAGCTCTTCGGTTCGATGGCCATAAACATGACGGGCTGCGGGGCGGTGATGCGTTCCAAATAGCAGGGCTTCATTTCCGCGCAGAGAGTATCGCCGGTCGTCGCTTCCTTAAGACCAACGATAGCGCCGATATCACCCGCGTGGAGTTCATCGACCTCAATCTGATCGTCGGCGAAAAGACGGACGATCTTCATGATGCGTTCACGCTTTTTCGTGCGCGGGTTGTAGGCATTGGCGCCCTTCTTTAAGATGCCGCCGTAGACACGAACGAAGAAGAGCTTGCCGACGTAAGGATCGGTCGCGATCTTGAAGACGAGCGAAGTCAAGAGTTCGGAGTCCTCCTGTTTGCGCTCAACCTTCGCTTCGCTCTTGAGATCCGTGGCGGAAACCGGCGGACGATCATTCGGAGAAGGAAGAAACGCGCAAACGGCATCGAGAAGCGGCTGCACGCCCTTATCGCGAAGCGAGGTACCGCAAAGAACGGGAACGAACTTACCCGCGACGACGAGGCGACGAATCGCGCCCATAAGCTCGTCCTTGGTAAGGTCTCCGTTTTCGAGATAAGCTTCCATAACGCCTTCATCGAGATCCGCGACCTTTTCGACGAGTTCGACTCGCGCCATCTCCGCGTCATCCTTAAGTTCCGCCGGGATTTCGCCGATCGTAAACTTCTTGCCTTCGGTCGCTTCATCGTAGACGATCGACTTCATGTTGATGAGGTCGATCACGCCCGTGAAAGTTTCCTCCTTGCCGATGGGGAGCTCAATCGGGCAAGCATTCGCCTTAAGTTTGCCGCGGGGCTCTTCAACGACGCGACCGAAATCGGCGCCCATACGATCCATCTTGTTGATGAACGCGAGACGCGGGACATTATAACGATCGGCCTGACGCCAGACGGTTTCGGACTGGGGCTGGACGCCGCCCACCGCGCAGAAAACGCAAACGGCGCCATCGAGAACGCGCAAAGAGCGCTCGACTTCCATCGTGAAGTCGACGTGGCCGGGAGTATCGATGATGTTGATCGCATGTCCCTCCCATTCGCAGGAAATCGCCGCGGACTGAATCGTGATGCCGCGTTCACGTTCCTGGATCATGAAGTCGGTAGTCGTGTTACCGTCATGCACGTCGCCGTGCTTATGAATCTTCCCCGTGTAGAAAAGAATGCGTTCCGTGGTAGTGGTCTTGCCCGCATCGATGTGCGCGACAATACCGATATTACGTACTTTAGATAGATCAGCTGACATATATGTATATTATACCATAATTCGCCCGTTCATGTCATCGACAATAAGCGGGAAGCTTAAGAAGGAAAATACAACCTTTGGGGAGATTATCCGCGATACTTATATCGCCTTTCATCGCACGAGCGAACGAAAGCGCCGTGCAAAGCCCAAGCCCGAATCCGCCTGCACCGCTTTCCAGCGCACTTTTCGCGCGGTAGTAACGATCGAATGCGCGGCGCTTTTGATAGTGCGTCATACCGGGCCCGAAGTCACGAAGCTCCATAACGGCCATATCACCCTCTTTGCGGAAATCAACCTCCACCTTCCCGAAAGGCGCGGCATATTTGAGGTCGTTGACGAGGAGATTCCAGATAATCTGAATCGCCATCAGTTCATCTGCTTCTACGATAAGCTCCTTTAAGGAAGAAAGGTTCTCGATTCCTCCTTCCATCAATTCCTCATAATCGAGGCGATGAAGCTTATACGCCTCTTCATAGGCCTTGATAAGATCGAACGAGACCTTCTCCGGTTCTTTGCGCTTTCCGCCGCGCTTGAAGAACGCTTCCAAATTCGATACCAAGCGAAGCATGCGCTCGGTTTGACGACGCACCTCTTTATCATCTCGACCGATAAAGAACTTCATGCCCGAAAGCGGAGTTTTAAGATCGTGAGTAACCGCCGCAAGAAAGTCATCGCGCTCTTTCCAATATCTGAGAAAACCGTAGATGGCAAATCCCGTTACAGTACTCAAGAAGAGAGCCAACAGGCCGCCAAGAATCCCGCCTAGAAGGTAATAATCGATTTCGTGTTCAGCAACAACTATCTTCGAGGCAAACAGATTCTTGTCGCGAGAAAACCACACTTCGCAAGTATCACCCTCAATTACATAGCCCCAACCTTTACCTTCGATTTTGCCGCGCTGACGCCACCCCTTCTTTCTAGGTCCTTCGTAATCGCCGGGATTAGACTGAAGCTCTTCGGCATACGAGCGATATATCGCGCTGATTCGCCGCGGCTCGGCTTTTTGAAGACGCGGCAATTCCTTTATTCCCCACGTCGCCACGAGCGCCAAGATAATAAGCGCAGGTAGGGCAATCAAAAAGGAATAAAGCCAAGTTCTCATGGAACCATCGAAAGAAGTGCCGCAAGGATAACGAGAATAAAAGCGAGGAACTTCTTCCATGCGGGAACCGGCTCCGCTTGAGAGCTCCGCCGTGTCAGGCCGGATTGAGAAGCATCCTTGCGAAGGATTTTCGCAAGTCCGCGAACCGCGAGCGGAAGTCGACCTTTCGGAGTCGAAAGAACTGCCGCGGTAACGACAAGAAGAATGACGAGAATGACGCGCACTAGTTGCATGACTTTACCTCTAAAACGGAGCGAGCTCGAAAGCCACCGAAAACGAGAAACTTATTGGGCCGAATGTTCTTAACGACCTTAACGACCTTCATATTTTTGTCGAGAAAGATCGCGTCGATCGGATAGGACATGAAGAACGTGTGAATCGCGTTGCACTTCTCGATCAAGAGTCCTTCGCCCGGCGCGAGAACGTGCCCGATCAAGCCAACCGCGCGCTCTCTGAAGGTCTTGGCGACTTTAACTTTATAACCTAGCAGTTCCACGCACTAAAGGAATCATGTCGGCCGGCAAAAGATTCGCCTTTTCGAGCTCCGCGAGCGGACACCATTCGAATTCGATCCAATCTTCCATCGCATGAGTGGGCATCATCGCGGCGATCATCGGTTCGAACGAAAGCGTATAGACGAGATTGATTTCCTGATGAGGCTTGCCCTTTTGCATAAAAGCGTTTTCGACGACGCCGATCATATCGCCCGCGGTCGAGTCGAGCCCCATCTCTTCCTTGATTTCGCGTACGAGAGCTTGAGCGCCTTTTTCGCCGAATTCGATGTGGCCGCCCGGGAGGTAAGTCGACGAGCCGCCCTTCGCGCGGCAAAGAAGAACCTTCCCCTCGCGAATCGCGATGCCGCGGGCAATCACTTCGATGCCGGCAAGTTCGTAATCTTTGATCTCGGCCATTAGAGCGCTCCCAGAATCTTAATCGCCCACTCCTTCGCCTTGAGGAACTGGTTGATGCCATAGGACTCGTTCGGCGAGTGGATATGATCCTCGGCCTGACCCCAGCCGACGATCAAAGGCGCCGCGCCGGTAGCTTCCTTGATAACCGAAATAACGGGAATCGAAGCGCCGTCCCACTGGAAGACGGGACCGCGACTATCCATTTCGCTCAAAACCTCGGAAGCGAGGCGGAAGAGGGGCGAAGCGACGGGAAGGCGGAAGCCGCCCGCACCGGGATTCACTTCGTCAATCGTCATCTTCATGCCGCGCGGGACATGGTTTTCGAGATGAGTACGGACGGCATCAAGCGCGCCCTTCGGCGTCTGACCGGGCACAAGGCGCATCGAAATCTTCGCGAGCGCTTCGGAGGGAATGACGGTCTTGCCGCCGGGACCACCGTAGCCCGAGTGAATGCCGTTAATCTCGATCGTCGGCTCGAAGCCGTTACGCTGGACTAAAGTCTTGCCGACCTGACCACCGACGGGTTCACAACCGATATCTTCGCGGAACACTTCTTCGGAAGCAAGACCGAGTTCGGCGAGGCGATTCTCTTCGAAAGTCGGCTGAATGATCCCGTCCTTAAACCCGGCAACCGCAATCGAGCCATCGGGATTGTGGAGAGAAGCCACGAGCTCGGCAATGGCCTGCGCGGGATTCGGCGCGATACCGCCATACTCACCCGAATGCAAATCGCGATTAGGCCCTTTAAGGCGAATCGTGAACGAGCTTACGCCGCGAAGCCCGGCAACAATAGCGGGGCGCATTTCATTCGCGGCGGAAGTGTCGCAAACGAGGAGAACTTCCGCGGCGATTTTCTTCCTGATTTCGGGAGCGAGTTCGATAAGCGCGGTCGAGCCGGACTCTTCCTGGCCCTCGAGACAGAATTTGATAGTGGGCTTCGTCTTCGCCGTCGCGAGAAATTCACGAACGCCACAGAGAAACGCGAAAAGCTGACCCTTGTCGTCCTGAGCGCCGCGCGCATAAACGCGGCCGTTAATGACGGTCGGATCAAAAGGCGGAGTCTTCCACTCTTCGATCGGATCGACGGGCTGGACATCGTAGTGACCGTAAATAAGAACACTCGAAGCGCCCTCATCGCCGGGAATCGTGCCCAAAAGAACGGGCGGCGCGAAGCCTTTCGTGACGAGTTCGGTTTCAGCCCCGATCTTCTCGAGCCATCCTTTCAACCACATCGCGGTTTGGACCGTGTCCCCGAGATGCGTCGGATCCGCCCCGATGGACGGAAGCTTTACGATCTCGAAGTATTCCTTCGAGTCTTGCGAGTTCAGCCAATCGTTTGTCACGTCGTTCATAGTCACCGTCCGCCATTTACACTTTATGCTCTCTTAAGTTGAGGGAAGAGGACCACGTCACGAATCGAGTCGCAGCCGGTTAAGAACATGACGAGACGATCGACGCCGAAGCCGAGACCACCCGTAGGCGGCATGCCGCACTCCAAGGCGGAGATGAAGTCTTCGTCGATCTTCTCGGTATCTTCGCCGGCCTGATGTTCGAGGGCCTTGCGCTGTTCGAGCGGATCATTCTGTTCGGTATAGCCGGGGCAAAGCTCACGACCGGCGACGACGAATTCGAAGACGTCGACGAGCGAGGGATCGTCCTTGCAGGCCTTCGCGAGCGGGACGAACTCATGAGGAAGACGGCAGACGAACGTCGGTTGCATCAAGTTCTTTTCGATAAGCTTGTCGTAGACCTCGTGGGTAAGCATAAGCTCGGTCGTGACGCCATCGAGTTCAAGATTCGTATCGGTTTCCTTGGCCTTCGCTTTCGCCTTCGCGAGCTGGGTCTCGAAAGGAAGCGTAAACCAATCTTCGCCCATAAGTTCTTTAACGAGATCGTGATAGGCAACGCGGCGATAAGGAGGATTGAAGTCGATCGGGACCTTCTTCTCTCCGTATTCGATCACGCGCTTGCCGATAACCGTGTCGCAGAGGTGAGGAAGAAGACCTTCCATGATCGCTTCCATCGAAGTTCTGTCGCCATACGCTTCGTAGATTTCGCAGACGGTGAACTCGGGGTTGTGAGTGCGGTCGATGCCTTCGTTGCGAAAGTCCTTACCGAGCTCGAAAACCTTATTCATACCGCCGACCAAAAGGCGCTTCAAGTAAAGCTCGGGGGCGATACGCATGACGCAATCCTGATCGAGCGCATTGAAGAGAGAATAAACCGGCTCCGCCGCGGCGCCGCCGGCCTGATTCTGGAGAATCGGTGTTTCGACTTCGACGAAACCCTTACCCCAGAGATACTTGCGGATCTCCTGGAGGAGCTTCGAGCGCGTGAAGAAGCGGTTACGCGACTCGTCGTTCGTCATGAGATCCACATAGCGACGACGGTAGCACTCTTCCTGATCGGCGAGACCGTGGAACTTTTCCGGCGGCTGCTCGAGCGCCTTGGCGAGAAGAGCCCATTCCTTCACGATAACCGACTTTTCGCCCTTTTGAGTCGTGAACAGCGTTCCTTCCACGCCGACAATATCGCCGAGGTTGAGGAGCTTAAAGCCCGCGAACATCTTTTCGGAAAGCTCGTCGCGCTTGAAGATAAGCTGGAACTTGTCGGTGCCGTCGTTCATCGTCGCGAAGTTCATCTTACCCATGCGACGAATCATAAGAAGACGTCCCGCGACCTTAACCGACTTGCCTTCTTCGAAAGTTTCGCGAACGACCTTAAGGTCGGTATGATCATACTTCATTCCGTAGGGCTCGAAGCCGAGCTCTTTCAAAGCAGCCATCGAATTAAGGCGCTGCTCACGGTATTCATTGGTTTCCTGTGCCATAACTTATTTCACCTTCCGATTTAAGAAATATTTAAGATCGTTGAGCGACTTGTGCCCCATTGAGAGCCCGATATCGTAGACGCGCTGCATGACTTCGGGGTCATGACAGACGCGGCCGATCGGGAGCTCCGTTTCAGGACGAACGACGAACGCCGCCCAATCCTTTTCACGCTCCTTCAAATAGTCGAGCGTCTCATTGTACCAAATGTGCCGCGTCGCGAGAGCTTCGTAGACCTTCGGGTACTTTTCGAGGAAAGGACGCGCAAGACGCGTTTTCCAAGTCGGGAATTTACGATAGCCGTCAGGTCGAGTCGTAACGACGACGTTACGAAGGTAGCCGAGCGACTCGAAATACTTTAAGGGAATGCCGTCGGAAAGCCCGCCGTCGAGATATTCTTCGCCATCGATTTCGACGGGACGCGAAACGACCGGCATCGAAGCCGAAGCGCGAATCCACTCGAACGCGCGGTCATCGGCCTTCTTAAGCTGACGATAATAGGGCTTACCCGTCTTCACCTCGGTCATCACACAATAGAACGCGGTCGGGTCGGACTCGAAGCGACGAACGTTAAAAGGATCGATTCGCTTGGGGAGTTCATGAAACGCAAACTCGGCGCCAAAGAGATCGCCCGTCTTAAGAAGCGAAGTCCATGAGCAATAACGCGGATCTTTCGCGAGGCGCTTATTGTAACGGATTACGCGCCCGGGTTGGTGGGATTTGAAGTTGCACCCGAAGCAAGCTCCGGCCGAAACTCCGATAATACCATCAAAACGAATGCCCGAATCATACCAAGCGTCGAGCACACCCGCGGTGAATAACCCGCGCATCGCTCCGCCTTCAAGTACGAGTCCGTTCATCGTCTTTTTCCTTACCAAACGAGATCGCGAGCTTCGAAGATCGGGCCTTCGATGCAACAACGCGAATTGCCGCGAACGGTCTTTTGGATGCAGGCGTAACAAGCGCCGACGCCACAGATCATGTGGCGATCACAAGAAATCCAGCCCTTCGCATCATGCTGAATCGCGCGATCGGTAATCGCCTTAAGAAGTCCATCGGGTCCGCAAGTGAAGAGTTCGAACTTTTCGCCCTTCGCCTTAAGTTCGTCAATCGTCTCATCAAGAGGACCGGTGACGAAGCCCTTGAAGCCGACGGAACCATCGTTCGTCGCGGCCTTGATCGGCACTCCCGCTTCATAGAACTTGTCGAGCGCGAGGAGGTCATCGGCAGTACGCCCACCGACGAAAAGAATCTTCGGCCCCTTAAGATGTTTCGCGAGGAAGTGGAGGGGCGCGACACCGAAACCGCCACCAACGAGAAGCGCCGTTCCTTCGCATTCGGTCGGGAAGCCGTGGCCCAAGGGACCTTCAATCATAAGCTTCTCGCCGACTTTCGCGCCGTTGAGCGCGGCAGTTCCGCGACCGACCGTCTTATAGAGAACGACGATCTTGCCGTTTTCCGCGTCGAAGACTGAGAACGGGCGACGCAAGGCACTCATTTCGAGAGCAGGAACCTTGACGTGGATAAACTGACCGGGAACGAGCGCGGCGGAAATCTTGGGGCTCGAAACGACGAGGTAACGATAACCGGCGCCGATGTCGGTATGTTCCAAAATCACAGCTTCTTCATCATAGACCATATTCCATTCTCCTTCAATCGTTTTCAATGAGCATCGCGACAGCATGCGCTTTTTGGACGTCTTCGAAATGAGGGCGATAAAATTCGGGAGTCGCCTCTTCGGCATAAACGAAAAGGACTTTCCCCGGGTACGTCGAGGCCTCCAAAAGCCCCATCTCGTAGCTCTTTTCAGCGGCAGCTATGGCGGTATAAGAGGCCTTGTTCTTCTTTAGGAGCGAGAGGTGGCCGGGCGCGGCATTGTGAACCGAGTTCGAGAACCCCGCAGGCGACATTTCCCCACCTAAGAACATCTGCTCCATGAGCTTCAAGGTCGTTCCGATTTCGCCCCAACGACTCGCGAAGACAACGGGAATCTGCTCGCCTTCGGGATAAATCTTATGAGCGACCGAAAGCGCGGCCTTTTCGAGCGAAGTCAAGCGGCGGCGTTCCATCATGGGAATGAAGGAGACGTCGGGCTTAATAGAGCCCTCCGCCTCTTCCCATTTCGCCTCCGCCAAAATCTTCATCACTTCACCAAATCCTCAAACGCCTTCGAAACCTTGAGAAGCTTCGTTTCTTCGAAGCCGCCGCAGATGAACTGAACGCCAACGGGAAGACCAGCGCTCGTAAAGCCCGCCGGAATCGACGAAGCGCAAACGCCCGCCAACGCGGAGGGAATCGTGAAGAGGTCGTTCAAGTACATCGTGAGCGGGTCCTGAAGCTCGCCGAGCTTGAAAGCGGGCGTCGGAGCACAGGGCGTAAGTAGCGCATCAACCTTCGTGAAGACTTCGTCAAAGTCACGCTTGATGAGCGTACGAACTTTCTGAGCGCGACCATAGTAGGCGTCATAGTAGCCCGAGGAAAGAACGTATGTACCCATGATGATACGACGCTTCACTTCGGGGCCGAAGCCCTCGGCACGCGACTTCGTGTAAAGGGAGTAGACGTCCTTCGACGCGGCGCTTCTGTGACCATAGCGAACACCATCGAAACGAGCGAGGTTCGCGCTAGCTTCCGCAGGGGCGATGATGTAATAAACCGCCATCGCGTATTCGGTGTGAGGAAGAGAGACTTCGACGAGTTCCGCGCCCGCCTCGGCGCACTTCTTAATCGCTTCATCGGTAAGGCGCTTGACTTCCGGATCGAGACCGTCGATAAAGTATTCCTTCGGAAGACCGATCTTCATTCCCTTCATCGACGCGCCTTCGATTTCCTTCGCGTAATCGGGGACTTCGATTTTCGGGGTCGTGCCGTCCATCTCGTCGTGACCCGCGAGGGCCTTAAGAAGAATAGCGGAGTCTTCAACCGACTTGGTCATCGGGCCGACCTGATCGAGCGAAGAGGCGAAGGCCGTGACGCCGAAGCGCGAAACGCGCCCATAGCTCGGCTTCACGCCGACACAGTTACAAAACGAAGCGGGCTGACGAATAGAACCACCCGTATCGGTACCCAAGGCGGCGATACACATATTACCGCCGACAGCTGCCGCGCTACCACCCGAGCTACCTCCCGGGACGCGCGTCAAATCGTAGGGGTTACGGGTAACGCCAAGCCCGGAGTTTTCCGTCGACGAGCCCATCGCGAATTCGTCCATATTGACGCGTCCGCAAGGAATGAAGCCGTTCGCCTTAAGATTCTTGATGACGGTAGCGTCATAGGGAGAAACGTAGCCCTTCAAAATCTTCGAAGCGCAGGTGCAGGGCTGACCCGTGACGTTGATAAGATCCTTAATCGCAATCGGAACGGCCTTCGGATTTTCCGCCGCGAGCTTCAACGCCGCTTCTTCATCGAAGGTAAGATACGCTCCAATTTCGCCGTTCTTTTCGTGATAGCGCTCGATGATCGACTTTACCAAATCGGTCGAAGTGAACTCGCCTTTCGCGAGACCTTCTTGCGCTTCCTTAATACCTAGTTTAAAAAGTTCCATTAGCTTTCAGCTCCTTCAACGATCTTGGGGAGGAGGAATTCGTCGCCGACACGATCCGGAGCGTTCTTGAGCGCGGTTTCGGTCGGGAGCGAGGGGCGAACGACATCTTCGCGGAAGGCGTTCACGATTGCTCGACCGTGCATCATCGGCTCGACACCTTCGACATCGACTTTCGAAATCATTTCGACGTATTTGACGATGCCTTCGAGCTGGGGCTGAAAGACCGCCTTTTCTTCTTCCGTGAGCTCGAGACGAGCGAGCTCGGCGACGTAAGCGACATCAATTTTCTGTGACATTTTAGCGGCTCCAAGAGGGAGTGATCCAGTTACCGGCAGGAAGCGGCATCATCGAGGGAGCATCACCGCCTTCGAGAGTATCGACGATGAAAAGCGCTTTATCGCGACCCGCGACGACATGACGCATATCACGCGCCCAAGAAGGATGTTCCCAGCTACCGGGCGTCGTGACGAGTTTAGCCGCGCCCTCACCTTCGGCGGGGTTCATGACCGCGACCTGAGAGAGGCCACCGCGCTTCGTGATATAGGTGATGCGTCCGTCCTTACCCCAGTCGGGGTCGACATTCTGGGAGCCCTTCGAGGTGAGACGGCGAGAAAGCTTCGTAGCGACGTCGATGATGTAAAGCTGAGGATGACGGGTTTCGTCGGAAACGTAGACGATTTTCTTGCCGTCAGGCGACCAGCAAGGCTGACCTTCGCTCGCGTGAGGCGTGTTGGTAAGACGCGTCCAGCGGCTCGTCGCGAGATCGATGACGTAAAGCTCGGGGTTACCCTGGAACGAGAGAATAATCGCCGCCTTCGTGCCATCGGGCGAAACGCAAGCACCCGTCGAAAGCCCCTTAAAAGACCACTTCATCTTATACGAATTCGCCGCGGTGTCGAACTCCCAAATCTGGGGGCCCGAGTTCACGATGCCCGTATAGAAAAGCGTATTGCGATCTTTCCAACGAGGACCGACAACCTGCTTGCCCTTGCCCGTGAGCTGACGAATATCGTAGCCGTCGGGATAAGTGGCGCAAAGCTCGGAAACGGTCGAGCCCTTCTTCGAAACGAACGCAATCTGATCGGCGGCGAAACCTTTCTGATTCGCATAAACTTCGCACATCTGATCGGCGAGCTTACGCGCAGCCATACGAGCGGACTTGTCGTCCGAGACCGCCTCATTGGAAGTTACCGATTTGCCGCGCCCGATTGCTTGAACGGAAGCGCCGGGAGTTCCCGAGACCTTGATCGAGCCATCGGGAACAACCTTGAAAGCGCCGGAGAGCTCGAGGTTCTTCTTAAGGCACTTCGCGTACATCTGATTGGAGACATTAATCGAGACGGAGAGCTTTTCCGCGCCAACACCGGTAATATCGACGACAGCTGCCTGAGCGAGAGTTGCGGCGAAAATCGCCGCGAAAATAAGGATTTGTTTCTTCATGTGGTATAATCCGCGTTGATGTGAACGTAATCAAGTGAGAAATCGCAGGTGTATATCGAGGCCGCGTGTTCGCCTAAGTGCAAATCGACGACAACTTCGAATTCATCCTTTTTAAGAACCTTGGCGAGCTTTTCGAGCTGGGCCGCGTCCGCTACCTTGCCCTTCTTGAACGCCCAAACCTTATCATAGAAAACTTCCGCTTCCATATCGGAAACATCCGCTCCCGAATAGCCGACCGCAGCGAGAACTCTTCCCCAATTGGGATCGCGCCCGAACCAGCTCGTCTTGGCGAGAGGCGACTTCGCGACCGCGCGAGCGGCGCGCTCCGCGTCCTTTTCGCTCTTTGCGCCTTTAACGGTAACGGTCACGAACTTGGTCGCGCCTTCACCATCGGTAGCCATCTGCTTCGCGAGGGAAATCGCGACCGCCGAGAGCGCTTCGAGGAAGAGGTCGAAGTTTTCGCCCGCCTTATCGATAAGCGTATTCTCGGCCTTGCCCGAAGCGAGGATAAAACAGCTATCGTTCGTCGATTCATCGCCATCGACGACAACTCGGTTGAAAGACTTGTGAACGGCGAGTTTAAGCGCGCGGCGAAGCATGGGGGCGGTAATGTTCGCGTCGGTCGTGATGAAGCCGAGCATCGTCGCCATATTGGGCTCGATCATTCCCGAGCCCTTCGTCATGCCGCCGACCGTGACCTTCTTACCGTCGATCGTGATTGTTGCCGCGGCTTGTTTCGGTTTCGTATCGGTCGTCATGACCGCCTTTTCGGCGTTAAGCCCATGTTCATACGTCGAGCCGAGCGCTTTTGCCGCGCTCTTCATGCCTTCCAAAAGCCGGTCTACGGGGAGACGACGCCCGATGACGCCCGTCGAAGCGACGAGGACGTGTTTGGGGTCGATTCCGAGTTCTCCCGCAGTAACGAGCGCGGAGAGTTTCGCGTCCTTAAGCCCCTCTTCTCCCGTACAAGCGTTGGCGCAACCGGAGTTCGCTAAAATCGCCTGCACCTTCCCACCTTTTACGATTTCGCGATCATAGAGAACGGGAGCCGCAGCAACTTTGTTCGTCGTGAACATCGCGGCAGCTACGGCGGGCTCATCGGCGACGATGAGCGCGACATCGTTACGTCCCTCGTACTTAATCTTGGCGGGGACGCCTGCGGCCTTGAAACCTTTGGCGGAAACGACGCCGCCCTTAACGATCTTTAAGTTCGACATACTTGCGAGGATGAATCAAGGGTTTGTAAGCGGGACGAATGATGGGACCCGCGTTGATAAGCTCTTCCATGCGATGCGCGCACCAACTGACGCAGCGAGCTATCGCGAACAAAGGCGTATACAAGTCGCGCGGAATATTCATCATATCATAGACGAAGCCCGAATAAAGGTCGACATTCGCGCAAACATCTTCCGCACGAGGATGACGCGCTTTGATGATCTTCGGACCGACCTGCTCGATAAGCTCGTAAAGCGCCATTTCGTCTTCACGACCCTTTTCTTTCGCGAGCGCTCTCGCCTTCGATTTGAGCATCACCGCGCGCGGATCGGAGATCGTGTAGACGGCGTGGCCGAGACCGTAAATAAGCCCCGTTTTGTCGCCCGCCTTCTTGTCGGCGATACGTTCGAGATATTTGATGACGTCTTCTTTCTTGCGCCAATCCTTGACATTCGCCTTGATCTCGTCCATCTGGCGCATGACCTTAAGATTAGCGCCACCATGCCTCGAGCCCTTCAACGAAAGAATCGACGCGGCAACCGAAGAGTAGATGTCGGTGTGGGCACTGGTGACGAGGTGTGTTGTGAAGGACGAGTTATTACCGCCACCATGTTCCGCGTGGAGGATAAGCGCGAGGTCGAGCGTCTCCGCTTCGAGACGCGTGTATTTGCCGTCTTCGCGAATAAGCGTCAAGAAGTTTTCGGCCGTGGAAAGCGCGGGATCGGGATTGCGAATCATGAGCGGCATGCCCATGTGATAGTGGGCTTTCGCCTGATAAGCATACGCGGCAATCGTAGGCATCGTCGAAATGATCGCGATCGAACGTTCGAGACACTTTTCGATCGAAAGATCGTTCATCGCCTCCGCTTCGGGGAGCTCCTCGAAGGCCATCGCGAACAAGGTCGCGCGGGCGATAGTGTTCATGAGATCAATGGAAGGATGGCGCAAGATCGCGTTTTCCTTAAAGCCATCGGAGGGCTTACGGAAGACGCCGAGCTTCTTGTTCCAATCTTCGAGCTGCTTCTTCGTCGGAAGTTCGCCGAACATCAAGAGATACGCCGCTTCTTCATAGCCGAAGCGATGCTCTTTCTTGTTCGCCTTGACCATGTCTTCCACATCGATACCACGATAAAAGAGCTGACCGGGAACCGCCTTCTTCTCGCCTTCGTCGACAACGTAACCATGGACATTACCGATTGTGGTAAGTCCGACCAGAACACCCGTACCATCGTCATTACGAAGGCCGCGCTTCACACCATACTTACGATAGAGCTGAGGGTCGATTTCATCGGCCTTCCTCACCATCTGAGCTTTTTTCTTTAACCAGTTTTTGTCAATCATCTATAATCCCTAGTTTAACTAGATTATTATATCATTTTTCCACCGCTTTTTGCAACTATATCGACGTGCAGAAATATTCGATAAATAAAGTAAAAGAGGAGGGCATAACCTCCTCTTTAGCTCATTACGCAGTTGCGCTAAACAAAGCTTATTTCGCGAGTGCTTGCTCAAGATCGGCGATCAAGTCATCGGGATCTTCGAGGCCGACCGAGAAGCGGATCAAGTCCGGCGGAATGCCCGCGGCCTTGAGCTGAGCGTCGGTAAGCTGGCGATGAGTGTGAGACGCGGGGTGAAGAACGCAGCTCCAAGCGTCAGCGACGTGAGTCACGATTCCAACGAGCTTAAGAGCGTCCATAAACTTAATCGAAGCCTTGCGTCCGCCCTTAATGCCGAAGGTCATGACACCACAAGGCGAAGAACCGTCGAACTGCTTCTTGACGAGCTTGTTGTACTTATTCGACTTAAGACCCGCGAAGTTGACCCAGGCGACCTTCGGGTGCTTCTCGAGCCACTTGGCGATCTTGAGCGCCGATTCGGCATGACGACGAATACGGACATGCAAGGACTCGAGGCCGAGGTTGAGGAGGAACGCGTTAAAGGGAGAGGGGATCGAGCCGAAGTCGCGCATAAGGTGCGCGGTCGCCTTCACGATATACGCCATCTTCCCGAAGTTCTTCGTATAGGAAAGCCCGTGATACGATTCGTCGGGCGCGACGAGACCGGGGAACTTGTCCGCATGAGCTTCCCAATCGAAATTGCCGGAGTCGACGATGCAGCCACCGACCTGAGAAGAGTGACCATCCATATACTTCGTCGTCGAGTGCATCACGATATCAGCACCGAACTCGAAAGGACGGCAAAGAATCGGAGTCGCGAAAGTATTGTCGACGATTAAAGGAACACCGTTCTTGTGGGCGATCTTGGCGAACTTCGCGATATCGAGGACGCAGCCAGAGGGATTCGCGACCGTCTCGCCGAATACGCACTTCGTATTGGGCTGGAACGCGGCCTGAATTTCCTTCTCTGTCGCATCAGGATCGACGAATGTGACGTCGACACCGAGCTTCTTAAGGGATACACCGAAGAGATTGAACGTACCGCCGTAAATCTGAGCGGAAGAAACGACATGGTCACCCGCATTGCAGATATTGAGAATCGCGTATGTCGCCGCAGCCTGCCCCGAGCTCGTTAAAATCGCCGCGACGCCGCCTTCGGGCGCAGCAATCTTCTTCGCGACCTGATCGTTCGTCGGATTTGCAAGACGAGTGTAAAAATATCCCGACGCCTTGAGGTCAAAGAGATCGGCCATCTGCTCGGTGTTCTCATACTTGAACGTCGTCGAGCTGTAAATCGGAACCTGACGCGGTTCGCCCTTCTTAGGCTGCCAACCGCCCTGCACGCATAATGTATCTAGTTTCATAAGAGTAGTAAGTCGTCGAGTTTCGGAATCACCTTCTCCATCCACTTCCTGCAAGCGGCGAGAATTTCATCAGCCGAAGAGTCATCAGGAAGCGCGTCAATTGTAGCCGCATAATCATCGAGCTCGGCGCGAGAAAGATTTTTGAACATTCTCGACATTAAAGGAATATAAGTTCCGCTCATCGAGAGCATATCGACACCGAACGCGACCCAAAGAACCCCCATAATCGGATCCGCAGCACTTTCGCCGCAAACTCCGACGGGAATTCCGACCTTTTTCGCCGCGCTGATCGTCATCTTGATAAGCTTCAGGACCGCTGGGTTCGTCGGCTGATAGAGGTGTGCGACCTCCTCATTCGAGCGGTCGGCAGCCATCGTGTATTGGATAAGATCGTTCGTTCCGATTGAAACAAAATCGACATGGCGACAAATCGCCTCCGCATTGATTGCTGCAGAAGGAACTTCGATCATCGCACCGACTTTGATATTTTTATTGAACGACTTTCCTTCTTCGGTAAGCTCACGCTTCACTTCTTCCATCACGAGCGACGCTTCCCGAAGCTCATCGACGCAACTTACCATCGGATACATCATCCACACATCGCCAAACGCGGAAGCGCGAAGAATCGCGCGAAGCTGAGTCTTCATCACATCGCGATGAGTTAAGAGATAGCGAATCGAACGATTACCGAGGAAAGGATTGTTCTCGGTCTTCGATATACCTCGAACTAACTTATCGCCTCCGATATCGAGCGCTCGAATCGTGATCGAGCCCTTCTCGGACAACGCCGAAGCAACCTTCGCTGCCTCAGAGTAGGCCTTGAACTGATCCTCTTCCGAAGGGACACCTTCACGATTAAGCCAAAGATACTCGCTTCGATAAAGACCGACGCCGCGTGCGCCGACTTCTTTAAGCCCTTCAACAGGAACGCCCGGGTGAATATTCGCATAAAGGAGGATCTCGCTTCCGTCCTTCAAGCTTCCCGCGACCTTATTGTCTTTATCTTCTTCAAGAAGCGTCCGCTGACGGCTTAGGAGTTCGTCGAATTTATCGAGCGCGTCTTTCGTCGGTTTGATCGTGACGAGGCCATTCGTGCCATCAAGTAAAATCTCCTCGCCCGGATGAACATGCTCGGTAATATCCTTTAGACCCGTTACCGCAGGAATCGCGAGAGCACGCGCAAGCAAGGCAACGTGACTGGTCTTCGAGCCACCGTTGGTCGCGATACCAAGAACCATCGAGCGATCGAGTTGAACGGTTTCGGAAGGCGTCAAATCATCGGCAATAATAATCGAAGGTACTTTTAGCTCAAACTTGAGTGTTCTTTCAAATCCCGAAAGTGAAGTCAGGAGGCGACGCTCGACATCATCGAGATCGCGAACACGCTCTTTAAAATATTCGTCATTCATGCGCGCGAAAACTGCACGCTGTTCCGAGACCACTTTCTTTACCGCCGCTTCCGCATTCAAACGATCAACACGGATGCGCTTCTCAGTAAGTTCCTCGAGCATCGGATCGTCGAGGAACATAAGATGAGACTCGAAAATCTTCGATTCTTCGTTGCCACGCTCTTCAAGAACTTTGATTAAGCCCTCGACATCCTTCTTCGCTTCTTCCTTCGCGCGGCGCAAACGAAGAAGCTCTTCCTCTTCTTTCCCGGGCTCGACGACATATTCGACGAGAGGAAGTTCGCCCTGGCCACGATAAAGGAAAACTTGGCCGCGGACGAAACCGTGCGAGGTCGGTTGCCCCGCGAAAGATCTCATTTTGTCACTGCTCATCCGGAATATCGAACTTGCGATTGACGAGATCTTCGAGCTCTTCAATCGCCTCTTCCGCGTCATCACCATCAGCGGTAATCGTAAGCACGCTTCCGCAAGTCGCCTCAAGCGTCATGAGCGCCATAATCGATTTCGCCGAGACGACGCTCCCGTCCTTCTCGACTTCAATCTTCGAATCGAACGAGCTCGCAAGCTTCGAAAAGAGACCGGCGGGACGGACGTGCATACCGTATTTGTTAATGAGAGTAACTTCCTTAACGATCTTAGCCATTATCTCTTTCCTTTATTAGTAGTTACATCCGCGCGTGTACGCAGACGTTCCGAAAGTTTTTCAACGGGATTGAACCCGGTTAATAGCAGTTTATGTTGATAGGTAGCCGTTTCCACGAGATTGACGAGGTCGCGTCCTTCGGAAACGGGAATGATGATATTCGGGATATCGATACCAAGAATCGTGCGGACTTTTCGAGTTTGACCGATTCGATCGATTTCACCCTTTACATCGGAAAGCTTCTTGAACGTAAGTACGAGATCGAGACGTTTTTCGCCGCGCACAGCGGAAATACCGAAAACGCTCGGGACATGCATAATACCGATGCCGCGGATTTCCATAAAGCCCGCCGTCGACTGGCTCGCCGAACCGAAAAGCGCGTTATTCGCGACATCCTTCCTTAAGCAAGTCAAATCATCGGCAATAAGCGAATAGCCCTTCTTGATAAGTCCCAAGGCCGTTTCGCTCTTACCTAATCCCGGGTCGCCCTCGATCATGACGCCGAGACCATTGACCTCGAGCATCGTGCCGTAAATCGAAGTTTTCGGGGCGCCGAGTTTCTCGAGTACAAACGCGCTTTGATACGCGAACTTACTCGTTGGAAGCGGAGTCGACATGATTACCGCACCATATTGCTTCGCGAGCGCCAACGCTCCCGGAGTCGGCTCAACGCCGTTGGTGCAGATAATGCAATAGGTCTTCGCTTCGAATAACGCTTTTAAGCGCGTGTAATGAGTATATTCATCGGTAGCTTTAAGATAGGCAACCTCCGCATTACCGAGAACCTGAAGTCGATCCCAAGCGTAATGCTCGAAAAAACCGGTAAGCGCGAGGCCGGGTCGATTCACGATCGGCACCAAGACCTCGTGCTTAAGGCCTTTTTTCCCGGTGTGAACAGTAAGCTGAAGCTCCTCTCCGCCGGCTTCGATGAAGTCGGCGAGAGTGAAGCGAGTTCCTTCTTCGCTGCCCTTTCCGGGAATATGGTTCACTTGATCGAACCTCAGTTCTTAACCGAAGCGGCGCGCTGAGCGCGAACCTTACCCTTGCGAGCCTTAACGCGCATCTTGAGGAGCTGGCGCTCGACACGCGCGGCAGCCGTATCGATGACGCTCTTGCCCGAATCGGAGAATTCCTTTTCGCCTACCGCAGTCCCGCCGAGGCGATTCGCGACGACTTCGCACATGTACATGTGCTTCTTGACATCGACATCAATGACGATGGAAACCTTCGTCACCTTGGGAAATTTCTCTTTGAGCTTAGCCATGCGGGCTTCGGCGTATTCTTTGAGCGACTCGATCTTGACGTCGCTGTGACGCATAGTAACTTCAATCGACATATTATTTACCCCTTTCCTTTTACTACTTTAGATTTAGTTTGATTACATTCTGAAACTTTCACCGAGATACTTCTCGCGAACTTCAGTATCGTTGACGAGCTCGTCGGTCGTACCTTCCTTAAGAAGCTTGCCGTTATAGACTAGATAGGCGCGATTCACGACCGACAAAGTTTCTCGAACATTGTGGTCGGTGATGATGACACCGAGACCCTGCGCGGCTAGACGACGGCAAATATCCTGAATCTCATTAACCGACAAAGGATCGACGCCCGCGAAAGGTTCGTCGAGCATGAGAATCGCAGGATTGCGAACGAGAGCACGAGCGATTTCGAGCTTGCGGCGCTCACCACCTGAAAGCGTGTAGGCGGGTTGCTTGGCAACCTTCATAAGATCGAAAGGCGCGAGAAGCTCCTCGGCGCGTTTATCGCGCTCCTTCTTCGACATCGGCATCGTTTCCAAAATCGCCATCACGTTATCCCAAACGGAGAGCTTGCGGAAAATCGAAGCTTCTTGAGCGAGATAGCCGAGCCCCTTGCGCGCACGAAGATAAACGGGAAGCTGAGTAACATCTTCGCCGCGGAATTTAACCGAACCCGCGTCGGGCTTCACGAGACCTACGACCATATAGAAAGTCGTTGTCTTGCCTGCGCCATTAGGACCTAAAATGCCGACGATTTCGCCGCACGAGCACTTGATGTTCATACCGTTGACAACGGTTCTCTCGCCATAAATCTTAACGAGACCGGTCGCGACAAGATCGGGAGTTTCCTCCTTCTCTTTCACCATCGCATTCATCGCTTCCATTACCAAATCGCTCATAATTTAACTTCCTTCATGGAGTTCTGGTTGATCTCGATTTTCGACCTTTCGATTTCGATCTGCTCCGAGTCTAGCCAGAAACGAATCACGCCACCATAAAGCTTATTATCGGAAATTCCATCGATTAAAAGTGCAGGGTTTTCCTCGCTTTCACCGTAAAGCTCAAGCTGCCCCGTCTTCTTCGTGAACTTCGCCATGTTGCACGAGCCGACCTTCGTGTCATTCGTAACCGACACATTTCCAATAGCGACGACTCGCGTAAGCTCATTCGTATTTTCGAGGAAAACGAAAAGCTGATCCGCGCAAAGATCATACTCCTTCGCATAATTGATGTGGACTTTTTCTTCGAACATCACAACTCCCGCATCACGATCCAAGTCAATACGCTCTGCGGTAATGGTGGCGTCCTGCGGACCCTTGTTCTTCGTCGGGACGAGAAGCTGAACGGCCAATATAAGCGGCAACATCAAACTCACATCGCACCTCCGAACTTAAGCCCTTTCGAAACGATCTTCGACTTGGAAGTCGACATCAAATACCCTTCCGGCGATGAGAAATACACGCCTTCACCTCGGAAAATCGTCCCTTCATGATAAATGATCGCGACACCTTCTACCCAACCGCTTTTCATCTGGCGGTCAATCAAGACATGAGGAGCTTTGATCATCGACTCAACTTTACCCTCTTCGTTAAAACGCTCGATTACGACGTCTTCACCCCAAAGGAAACCCTCGTCTAGGTGATACATCGCCTTCTTGGCTTTAATTGAGGAACGAATCGAGCCATCGGAGAAAGTCTCAATCGGAACGAAAACATCGGTTGCCGGCGATTCGCTGCTCTCCGCATATTTCGTATAAAGCGACTGAAGGCGCTCTGCTTCGCGTGTCATAACTTCGCGCTTTTGAAGCCAAGCGCTCGAGTCGAATGCGACTGCGAGGAGTGCCACGAGACCGATATTAGCAAACGATATCATGAATCTTGATAAGAGTCTTCCAAACCTTCTCGACTTCAGCGAACTTAATCGCATTGGCTGCGTCAGACTTGGCGATCTTCGGGTTCATGTGAGTTTCCATGAATACGCCATCGACCGCACCCGTAGCAACTGCCGCGCGAGCGATTAACGGCGCAAACTTGCCGTCACCGCCCGAACCGGTACCGAGACCACCTGGACGCTGAACGGCATGAGTGACGTCCATAACAACCGGATAACCAAGCTCGCGCATAATCGGCAAGGAGCGCATATCGACAACAAGGTTACGATAACCGAAGGAGGTGCCGCGATCACAAAGAACAATCTTCTTGTTGCCGGTCGATTCGATCTTCTTGACAACCTGAGCCATATCCTCAGGAGCCATGAACTGACCCTTCTTCACATTGATGACCGCACCCGTTTCACCCGCAGCGACGACAAGGTCGGTTTGACGCGCGAGGAAGGCAGGAATCTGAAGGACATCGCAAACCTCCGCCACCGGCTTACACTGCCAGGGCTCGTGTATGTCGGTCAGGACGGGAACATTGTAGGTCGAGCGGATTTCGGAAAGAATCTCAAGTCCCTTCTCGATACCGGGGCCTCGGAACGAATCGACACTCGTACGATTCGCCTTATCGAAGCTCGCCTTGAAGATATAGCCGACCTTAAGCTTTTTCGCAAGCTTGGTGAGCTTATCCGCGAGCTCCAGGGCCATCTCGCGAGATTCGATCACGCAAGGACCGGCAATAAACGTAAGCTTTCCGTCGCCAAACGCGACACCTTTATCAACGATGACTTTCTTCATG
>JAZLMG010000003.1:0-26382 GCA_045598585.1 Kiritimatiellia bacterium | reverse complement strand
ACCGCGGCAGAAATATATCGGTTTGATCTAGATCAAAGCGGCAAAATATGATATAATATTCAACGTCTGGTGGGGGAGAAATCTTGCCAGCATTTGCGTAAGCAAGCAATGAACCTAATGAGAATGTAGGAAGTTTTCGTAGAGGAATAATTGCATGCGAAAACGCGTCCCTTTGGGCGCGTCTTTTGTGCATTCCTCTACGGGTATCCTACAACCTTCATTAGAGTGTGTGAAAGACAGCGCTCTTTTTATTGCTTGTTATTCGCGAGGTTGCAGGTTCGTTTCTCGGGAACTACCACTTCATAAAGAAACAACTTACCATGCAAGGAGCATCAATTTCGATTTGGTGCGCCTTGTCGGATGGCTTTCTAGCCTGTGGTAGGGCTCCCGAGACATCCGGCTTGGCGTACTATAAATATAAATGGTACGTATGGCAAAAAGAATATCCAACGATGCTGAAACATTGCGCCTTAAAACGCAACTAATAAAAGATGCGCTTTCGAAATATTATGAAGGCGTAGACAGGCAAGATTTTTTAGACGATGTATCAGCTAGCGCAACACTTGATATCATTGCAACTGCGATTGGATATAAAAGGAAGAAGATGAATAAGTTTTCACGTAGAGATTTTTGCGCAGGTCTTGTCGCCGTATCTACGATGAGTGTTTTGCCCGCTTATGCGGCAAGAGATTATAAGGCAAAGCCATTTGTTAAATGGGCCGGTGGTAAGAATCAGTTGATAGAACAACTTGAAGCGCTGATGCCGGAGGAGCTTTCCACTCGCGATGATTTGACGTACGTAGAACCTTTCGTGGGAGGCGGAGCTATATTGTTCTATATGCTTGAAAAGCATCCTAATATCAAGAATGTAATTATCAACGATTTTAATACAGACTTAATTTGTGCATACAAAGCGATAAAAGAATTGCCAGACGAGTTGATTAAACGACTAGCGGAAATTCAAGAAGAGTATAAGCGTTGCGTTGATGAGCAAGCGCGTAAAGAGTATTATCTTCTCAAAAGAGACGAGTACAATAACAAACCTAAAGGTGATGTTGAAGTTGCCGCGCTTTTCATCTTTCTGAACAGGACTTGTTTTAATGGATTATATCGCGTCAACTCAAAAGGAGCGTTTAATGTGCCGTTTGGGCGAGCAGCAAATCCGCTTATTTGTGATGAAGAAACGATTCGCCATGATAGTAAGCTCCTCCAGAAGGTGACGATTCTTAACGGAGATTTTGAGGGCGTCTATAATTATATTAAGGGCTCAGCTTTTATTTATTTTGATCCTCCGTATAGACCGCTACCTAACACCCCGAGTTTTACGGCCTATTCGAAGAATGGCTTTAATGATGAAGAGCAAAAGCGACTCGCCTCGTTTTGTCGTAAGCTTGATAAAGATGGCCACAAATGGCTTTTGTCCAATTCAGACCCGGCGAATACAGATCCTAACGATGTGTTCTTTAACGAGCTTTATGATGGATTCGAGCTTCACAAGGTTTCAGCGAGCCGCATGATTAATTCAAAAGCGGAAGGCCGTGGGAAAATAACTGAACTGGCGATTTGTAATTATGAGGTAACGAAATGAGAGATTTTGACGCTTGGTTGTCGCAGTTTAGGAATAGCATCTCCACATACGACTACTATGTAGACTTTGCAAAAGTGGTTGCAAACGCAAGGGAGTTAAAACCCGAACTTTGCCTAATGAATTCGCTAATAGGCTCGAAGAACATCGAGAAAGATTTTGTCGCTCTCGTAACGAAGTATCCTTCCGTTATCTCTGTTATTCCGATTCTCATAGCCAAACGAGAATTCGAAATTTATGCCAAGGATACGTCGGGTGGCGGTCTTTATCGCTTTGACAAAAAACTCCATTCCGTAGAAGAGTATTGCGTCTTTATGCGCAAAACGGGGCTGTTTGCGTTAATGGCGGACCATTTGGTCAATAACTTGTATGACTATGTATTAGGTGTTGAGACGGGTTTGGATTCTAACGGCCGAAAGAATCGCGGCGGACATTTAATGGAAGATCTGGTTGAGTGTTATTTAAAGGAAGCTGGCGTAAAATATTTTAAGGAGATGTATGCAAGCGATATCGCAAGAAGATGGAATCTAAATCTCTCCGCCTTAACGAATACTGGTAAGACAGAAAAACGGTTTGACTTCGTTGTTGTCGGAAAAGACTGTGTATACGGAATAGAGACGAACTTCTATGGAAGTGGTGGCTCGAAGTTAAATGAAACCGCGAGAAGTTATAAGATGTTGGCGATAGAAGCACAGACGATTAAGGGCTTTAAGTTCATTTGGTTTACAGATGGTGCCGGATGGAAGAGTGCCAGGCAAAATCTTAGAGAGACATTTGATGTCTTGCCTACAATATATAATATCGCGGAATTGGAAACTGGTGTTGCTAAGAAACTGTTTGTATAAAAATAATGCATTTCTTTCAGAGCAAGGCTGGTGATTTTACGCTCTACCAAGGAGATTGCAGAGAAATAATCCCGTCTTTGGCAATCGATAATGTGGATATGATTTTTGCCGACCCTCCATACTTTCTCTCGAATGGAGGTTTCTCGGTGCAAGCGGGGAAACAGGTTTCAGTAAACAAAGGGGACTGGGATAAATCCAACGGATTAAAGGAAGATACGGCTTTTAATTATGAATGGATAAAGGCATGTCGAAGAATATTGAAAGATTCTGGTACAATATGGATTTGCGGTACGTTCCATAACATATTTTCTGTAGCAACTGTTCTTTCAGAATTAGATTTTCGGATTCTTAATGCCGTCACATGGCAAAAGACGAATCCGCCCCCTAATCTAAGTTGTCGATTCTTTACCCATTCGACAGAGATAATCGTTTGGGCTCGCAAACATAAGAAGGTTCCGCACTACTATAACTATGATTTGATGCATAAACTTGCGGGCGACAGACAAATGACAGATGTTTGGAGAATGCCTGCCATCGCGCCATGGGAGAAATCGTGCGGCAAGCATCCTGCGCAGAAACCCTTATCTTTAGTGACGAGAGCAATCCTTGCTTCGACGATGGAAGGGGCTATGATTCTCGATCCTTTTGCAGGGAGTTCAACTACCGGTATCGCGGCAAATTTAACTGGTCGAAGATTCATTGGCATCGAACAATCGAACGAATATCTTGAAATGTCGAAACAACGACGAGAAGAAATGAATAATGTCAATGATGAATGGAGAAGCAAGATTCTGGATTTGAGGGGGTGTTAGTAAGCAAGGATTGTAGACGGACAAAGTATTTTATGATATAATAACATCATGAAATACAAAGTCGAGATAACTGAGACTCTACAGCGAGTGATAGAGCTTGAAGCGGAAAATGAAAAAGAAGCCGTAGAGTTAACTAGGGTTAAGCATAAGGCCGAAGAAATAGTTCTCGGTGCGGAGGATTGTGTCGAGGTCGAGTTTGCATCAGTAAGTGAATGTAGCCCAGTTTGGAACGGAAAGAATTAAGGATAATAAAAGATTTCTACAAGCCAAAGTCGTATGTTCATAGAGAGGTGAGTATGGAATTGAAGACATCTTTGAGGGCGGCGCTTGATTCGTATTACTCCAGCGAGGAGAAATATGGCGAAGACTATGCAGTGTCGGATCTGTTGATTGCGCTTGAACATTTATGTGACTATCGAGCTGACAGATAGTTTCCTAAATACTTATGGTTAAGGGCTTTCTTAGCGCAATGATCGTTATCCTTATTTGGGGGATGACATTTGCGAGTACTCGAGCATTGCTCTTTGAGTACTCGTCGCTTGAGATTCAAGTTCTAAGATTCGTCCTTGCATGGGTGGCGCTTTGGGTGATATGTCCTAAGCGTATGAGACTAAATGCGCGAAAGGACGAGTTGCTTTTCGCGGCAATGGGATTAACCGGCGTATTCATATATCAGTTTCTGGAGAATTGCGCCATCTACTATACGAATGCATCGAATGTGGCGATTTTGGTTTCGTTCGGCCCGATAGTGACCGCGGCACTTGCAAGAATGTTCACGAAAGATCGCTCGCTTTCTCTTTCGATGATTCTCGGATCCCTTGTTTCGATTATCGGAGTTGCTATCGTAAGTCTCAATGGGGTTGTGAACTTCCACTTACGACCGTTGGGAGACTTGATGGCGCTTGTGGCAATGATAAGTTGGGGCGTATATTCGATACTTATCGACAAGGCCAACGAAAAAGGGTATTCTCCGATGTTGGTCATCAGGCGGGCGTTCTTCTGGGCGATTGTTTTCATGCTTCCTTTGTTAGCGTGGGGCGCGACAGATTCCGGCTTTTATGCAATGGACGGCTCCTTCAGTGTGACGCTTGATGCGAAGGCTAACATCGAGCGGTTTATGAATCCGATGAACTGGATCAATCTCGGGTTTCTTAGCATATTTGCTTCGGCGCTTTGCTTTGTTCTTTGGAATGCCGCGTGCAAGTCGCTTGGAGTAGTGAAGGTAACAATCGGGCTTTACTTGACGCCGATCATCGGAGTTGTTTTTGCCGCGTTGTTTTTGGGCGAGACCATAACAATTATGGAAGTGGTAGGCGGCGCGATCATTATTGCGGGCGTAGCGCTTGCGAACAAGAAGGGGAAAGAGAATGGTTAAACTTATTTTATCAATTCTTCTTATTGGCGCAGTTTCTACCGAAGCTCTTAAGCAAGATGTCCCCAAGACAGAGAAAGTGCGGTGCCACGCGGCAACCAAGTCCGGCACGCAATGTAAGCGCAAAGCGGCGTCAGGAACGATGTATTGTAAGCAGCACGCGGCAGAAGTTGAAGTGAAGAATACGCCTGATAAGTGCCGCGCTGTTGATGACAAAGGCGCACGATGTGATGAGGCTCCCAAAGAGCATCGGAACTATTGTGAAAAGCATATGTTGCCGAGGGCGGAAGATGCAGATAAAAATGAGATGAAGTAATTTTGCCGTGTAAGATTCGGTTGGGACGAAGTGGGTCCCATGCCGAATCTTCTCCTCTAAAGGCGGGTCGACTTGACGTCCTGCAACGCAGGCGTCGACCAAGACACGCATTCTCCCTCTCTCTTGTGATAGACATCAAAACAGGCAACGGGGTATAGCGTTGACAAAAGTATGGGAAAAATGCTATACTATTGACATGAAAGAAATTGATGAGCTCTATGGTATAGCCGAAGGAAACTTTGGCTTAGTAACTTATTCTCAAGCAAAGAAAGTAAGCGTAGGGATAAGCGAGCTCGATCGCTGGGTAAAGATCGGTAAACTTGAGAAGGTCGCTCGCGGCGTTTATCGTTTCTCACAATTCCCTGCCGGCGAAAAGGATTCGTATGCAATTGCGCTTGAATCGGTAGCTAAAGATGCGTACCTCTATGGAGAGAGTGTGCTTGACATTCTTGGTCTAGTTCCCACTAATCCAGGAAAGATATATGTCGCCGCTCCTAGGCGTGTTAGAAAGCGGCTGGGTTCCTCGCTTGAATTAGTTAAAGGCGATAACGGATATTCCTTTACGTACTATGAAGGCTTAAGATCTCAATACCTGAAGGATGCTATCAGGTCTTGTCGTGGCCACGTACGCAAGGATAGGCGTTTGATGGCCATTGACGAGGGTCTTAAGCAAGGGTATATCACACGAAGCGAGTCAAAAGAACTACATAAGGAGATTACAAATGAAGCCTCCGCATAATGTAGCGGCCCTGGAGCGCGCGTTACGTCAACTAGCAAGCACCGATGAGGGAGGTGTTCAGCTTCGATTCTTGTTGTCGAGCGTCGTTGCCGGTCAGTTCCTTGAAGGTGCGGTTATGCGAGGTGGCGCCTCGTTGAAACTTCGCTATGGAAGTGCTACAACGCGATTCACGAAAGACTTTGATGCGGCTCGAAATATCTCCGAAGATGATTTTGTCGAACGATTTAATGCGAAGCTAAGCGCAGGCTGGGCAGGTTTCTCCGGACGCATCGTAAAAAAGAGTAAGGCAAAGCCGAAAGATTTGCCTGCGAAGTATGTGATGCAGCCCTTTGAGGTTAAGCTTACATACAATAACAATCCATGGTGCACAGTGTGGTTGGAATTGTCTTATAATGAAGTCGGCGATGCGGATGAATGTGAGAATGTAGAATTACAACAGGACGTCATAGAGCTATTTGAGAAGCTGAATTTGCCGAGGCCCAGGCCGATTCCGCTAATGAAGATTGCTTATCAAGTTGCGCAAAAGATACATGGAGCAACCGATAAAGAATATGTTCGTGCTAATGACTTGGTTGATTTGCAACTCATTTTCGCGCGAGAAAGCGTTAATCTAGAAGAAGTAGCTGTGATCTGCAAGCGATTGTTTGCGAATCGGAAAAAACAAGATTGGCCATCTTATATAGAAGTTAGTGATGAATGGCGGGTAGATTATGAAGCGCTAAGGCAAAGTCTTCCAGTTCGTATGTCGGTCGAAGAGGCTATTGCATGGGCTAATGACCTAATCACTAAAATCGCAGAGGCTTAAGATTGTTATGAAAACGAATATGATGAAGATATTTGCGCTTGTCGTTAGAGTGATTGTGCTTGGGACGCTGGCGATGATGATTTTTTCGCTTCGGGAAGAGAACGCGAAGCTCAAGTCGGAAATCTCCGCGCTTAAAGCCGGTTAAGTAGCGCACATCGATTATATCAAGTCGGGACGAAGATAAGCGCAACGATGCGTTATGTATAGTCCGCGGCAAACATGAAGACGAAGATATCGTAGATGCTTTAATATAACGCTCATGCGTTCGGCTGGTGATCGCTCTCAAGCTTTTCTTTTATTCGCCTAAACCCTCTTGACATACCCTACGGGGGTATGGTATAATATGCGGCATTGAAAGGCGAAAAAGATATGCGCTCAGAAGAAACTTCGAAGATGTTGACGATTCGGCTCAATAAGCTGATCGGGCAGATGAATGGTATCAAGAACATGATCGAAAGCGGAGTCGATTGTGAAGACGTCCTCACTCAACTCAATGCCGTCAATGGCGGACTCCACAAGCTTTCCTTTTTGATGCTCGATCAACACGTTCGCCACTGCGTACGTGAAGGTATGGAAAAGGGCAATGCCGACGAAACGATCGAGTCGCTCGCTGAAGCGCTCGAGAGCTTCTCCAAGCTTGCTTAAATTCAAATCCCGTTAATCCTGTTAATCCTGTCTAAAAAGGAATAATAGCAAATGAAAATTCTTGTAGCATTCTGGAATGTACTTTTAATGATGGCGCCTTGGCTTATTGTCGGCTTCTTGCTCGCAGGTATGGTCGGTGTACTCATGCCGCGCGAATGGGCGGAAAAGGCAATGGGCAAAGCGAAGGGCTGGAAGGGCGTTCTTAACGCCGTCTTGATCGGCGTCCCGCTCCCGATTTGTTCGTGTGGCGTTCTTCCTTTAACCCAGGCCTTGCGCAAGTCGGGCGCGAGCAAGGGAGCTGCCGCGGGCTTTCTTATCTCGACTCCTCAAACGGGTATCGATTCGATTCTCGCTACCTACTCGCTCTTGGGACCGTTCTTCGCAATCATGCGACCGGTTGCCGCGTTTTTGACGGGCATCGTGGGAGGCGGAATTGTCAATCTTATGACCAAGAATGATGTAGAGGTTTTAACACAGAGCAACGGAGGCACAGAGAAGAAGTCCGGATGCTGCTGTTGTTGCTGCCATGGGAAGGAAGAGCACAAGGAAGAAAGGAAGCCGAACTTCATCGTTGCTTCCTTGAAGAAATCGTGGGAGCTTTTTAGGGAAGTCGTAAAGCCGCTTTTTGTTGGCCTCATAATTGCTGCGGTTGTCACGGCATTCGTTCCCGAGAACTTCTTCGCTACCACATTCGGCGGAAATGACTTACTCGCGATGCCTGCAATGATCTTAATCGGCTTCCCGATGTATGTCTGCTCGACCGCTTCGATCCCGATTGCCGCGTCGATGATTGCGAAGGGGCTGACTCCGGGAGCCGCGTTCGTCTTTTTGATGGTCGGTCCTGCGATTAATGCCGCGTCTTTGACGACTGTCGCTCAGTTGATCGGCAAGAAGGCCGCCGTCGCTTATGCGCTCGTCATTTCGCTTGGCGCGATTTTGATGGGCTGCGTCGTCAACTTGCTTGTCAAGTAAGGACGAAGTGATTCTTATGATAAGTGAAAAGTCCGCGCTTTGATAGGCGACTCATCAGCGCGGACAAGGCGCTTCGATCTACGCAAAGGAAGTCTGCGAGCTCTTGGCGATTGAACGGAATCTTAAAATCCTTCGAACCGACGGCATTGCTCTTCTCCCTTAAGTAAGTCATAAGCTTTTCCTCGGTCGAGCGGCGCGAAAGGATGAAGGCGCGGGCTCGTAAGCGCCAGGCGGTATTGCCCATATCGTGGAAGAGATTGTCGAGGAAGCGGCAGTAAGTTGCGTCGATAGTGTCGCCGGGTCGCGGCAGAATTCGCTCGATAGGAATTACTAGGATTTTCGAGTCTTCAGTCGCGAAGACCGAGCAGGGGTGTTTCACTACATCTGCGAAAGCGAAAACTTGGGCAAAACTCTCAGGCGGCTTTACGAAGCCGACCATCGAACGATGGCCTTCCGCGTCAGTCTCGTACATTTCGAGTTGGCCCGAAAGGAGGATGCCGATATTGCGTTTAAGCTGACCTTCGCGCAAGACAGGAGCGCCTTTCGGGATGTTGCGCGTCGTGGCGCCGAAGCGATGCATGAGCTTCACGCCCTCTTCGGGATCGATGCCGCGGAAAAGCTTCGACATAATCGGAATCATCATAACGCTACCCTCCTTTTCTTTTGATTGCCTCCATTATACCACTTTTCAAGTCGCAAGTAAACCGCAACATGCTTAGATTCGTTGTTTTTCAAACGGATGGCATGACATTGTTTGCCCTCTCCTCGGAAGATTTAGCCCTACGGGCGAAACACGAAAACCGCTAGGTCAGAACTTGAGTTGCGTTGCAACTGACGAGTCATAATCTAAGCTACTTTATCAATTTCATTGATCGTATCTTAGATTACGCCTCTATCGCTTACTTCGTAATCGATCAAGTCCTGTCCTATCGGACACGAAAACCGACGAAAGTCGGACGCGAATCGGCATGAACTTTCAACGCTTTGGCGTCGAAAGTGTATTATGCCGTAGTGGACCACGAACGCGCTTTTTATTTTGCAATAGTTTCTTCCGCGACAAAATGGTAGTTGAAAGAAACGCGGCAAATATGATATACTATAAATCGTTCAGCGGGTGAACCGCTAAACTTGATCTTTCTATACCGGTTGGGCACATCGCCAGCCGGAGTTCGCACGCGGATAATCTGCCGCGGAGTCGAGCAAGGGAGTGGATGGGCAACCTAACCATTCCGACGTACGCAACAGCGTATTAAGCTTCGTCGAGAAACCGCTAATTTCTAAATACGGAAGTGAGATACGATGGTGCGCAACGTAGTCATTCTACGCGGCGTATCTTCGATTCATATTTCCGTATGGGCTCTTAGCGGTGCCTTCGACGAGATTGGATTTAAGGTGCGCCGCTCTTCTTACTGCGAGGGAGTGCGGACTTAAACAGTAACGCAGAAATTAAGGAGAAGAAAATGAAGCTCGCAAAGATTAGTTGTATAGGCCTTGGTGCCGCCATGACTGTTGGTTTAATTGGCTGTGGCGAATCGCAACAGCAAGAGACTGAGTACAAAGGATTGGCAGTGGAAACGACAAAGCAAGAAACGGCACAAAAGGAAATGACGCCGGAAGAGAAATGCTTGTCCGTTATGCGAGAAATTCGGCAGCTAATGCTTGCATGTGGCATCGATAGTGAACATGCATTGTCTGAAGAAATTATAAATTCATTTTCAGATGGATCGATGCCTGAAGATGGTAAGTTAGAACTAATGAGCCAGATTCAAACAACAAATATGGATCTTATAAGGGAATATTCTAAAGTTCTTAAGTTGGTTACAAGTGAAGATAGAGGTAAGCATTTAGATCAATATGATCTTCGCGAACTGTTTGTAACTGCATTAACGGGGAAGGATATCTTGCTACAAGATGTGATAAATATCCATAATGATATGACAACGCATATTGAACAGACTAAGATATTAAATGATTTGGTTGTGGAAATGGGGGGTGAGCCTTTTGATGTAGGCGAGCAGGCTATTAAGATATTGAAAGGCGATGCTGCTGATCGTCAAAAGTTGATTAAGGACGCTAGCGAAATGATTAATCGTGTGAAATCTTATAAGAAGGTCAAGTAATCAGGAGGGTCAATATGAAAATTACAAAATTGTTTAGCTTGGTGCTAGTCTTTAGTGCCGCACTTGTAGGGTGTGTGTCACCTCTAAAATCATCTGATCCAACAGTAAGATTGCAAGCTGTCAATCAGATTGAAGATAATGAGGCGCTTCTTCTTGTGGCTTTAGATGTAGAAATGGAAATTAGCGACAGAAATGCTACGTGGCGAACGGCGCAATACCCAAACGATGTTAAGGAGCGAGCGGTCGAAAGAATCTCCAATGTGCAAGATTTAATGCGAATAGCAACATATGTCGACGGAGATCGATTCGCAGCAGGAGGCTTTCTTAGACAAGAGCAAGGAAGAGGCAACGAGTATTATGAGGAAAGCTATAGCTATTTCTACTTTAAGGTAGACGGGCAATCAATTAATGGGGATATAGCGCGGAACTTTGCCAAAGTTAATACTGGAGATGTGGTGCGAAATATAGCAAAGAATCGACTTGCGGAGAAAGACTCTATGCTGGCAATGGCGCGTATAGCTAATGACGAGATATTGTTTAAGCAAACCATCCCAATTGTGTCGGTCTATGAAAACTATGGGTTTAAGGCTAAGAGGAAAGATTTTAGCAATTTTCCTAATGATGGATGGAAATCGGGAAATCCGTTTGACAAGCTAATTGGTGCGGGCGTGGACAAGCTTGATACGCAGGGACTTATTGAGTATATTGAAGTTGCCGCAATTGGCGGTCCTATTCGTACTCCTGAAGCGTTTGGAAATGCGCTAGAGAAATTAGCTAAGGCCAAACTATCTTCGAGTGAGGCGGAGAAAATTTATCGCATGGTATATATGAAGAATAGAGGCGGCAATCGTCGTGGCCACTTGGCGTCAAAATTTTTTGCGATGATTGATCAGCCCGCTGCAGATATACTCGTCGAGGCGTTTAACAGGTGTGATAATGCATCAAGAGACAAAATGCTTGATTTGTTAAGTGGTACTGACAGAATGTTTGGTATCTATAAAGGGAAAGCGCTACTTGGTAAAACGGATACGGATAAGAAGTTGTTTATCCAATATAGTCACAAACAAGTTTGCGACCTCATTCCTGAAGAGGCAAGTTTGCTGGTAGATAAGGTTAAAGACCAAGCAACATTGGCTCGATTGGCGGGAGAGGCAGAATTGTACAACATTCGCTATGAGGCGCTTAAACGATTGGAACCAGATAACGCAACTGCAATTAAGATTGCTGAAGGTGAGATTAAAGATTTTGATATAGCGGATGAAAAGAAGAATTCTTCCACCGCCAAAATGGATCTTCGAAAAATCGCAATTGAAAGTATTTGTAATGTTGATGTGTTGAAGCGTATAAGAAAGAACGAAAAGAACGAGGCGATTAAGGCTGAGGTCACAAAACGTTTGAGCGCAGTAGGAGCATCAGATGATAAAGAAATCATCGAATGTATTGAATTGACGCAAGATGTGCTTGTGATGTTGAATGGCGTTGTTGAAAACGAAACCCTTCAAAGAATAGCGCAAGAAGCCAAATTAAAGTGCATTCGTCTTTTGGCGGCTTCGAGACTTTCGGATGAGGATCGTATAATTGTCGCGCAAAAAGAATATGCCGCAATTAGTGGGTCTGCTAGTGAAGGACACTTCTCTATCGACGGCATGTACCTTGGTATGTCCATAGAAGATTTGCTGGCAATTCTCGAGGTAAAATATCATTCGGTAGAGACAGAGGTCTGCTTAGCAGATGACCTGATTGCTATACGTGCAAAAGATGGTAGAGATATTGCATGGGCGAAGAAGGAATCCGGCAGCGTATTCTGGATTACGCTTCCCCCTGAAGTAGTCAAGAAAATGGTTGGCTTTAAGCAAGGGTCGTTTAATGATCTTGAGACTGCCGTGGAACGTAAATTTAGAGTAAATCTAGCGTATGATAGAGTTGAAAAAGGCGCGGTCTCTCAACAGATTGGAACAATCGATACTATAGAAGGCGAGACATTCAGATACTTCAAGGGTGATTTAGAGAAGGGAGAGGCTTTTGACCGACAAGTAAGAAAGATGAGCAATAATCTTCAGTCTGGTGGCTTTGGAGGCGGTTTTGCAGATATGTTCGAGAATGCGATGCAGGCAGATGAGAATGCGCGGGATTCTAAGAACAATCGTTTCGCAAAGCAGGGGTCGATACAACTTCAATATACTAAGGATGCGCCCAAAACAGAATATGGTCACTCCGGCACCTTCAAATAAAGCGCGGAATACAGAGCGTTGGATTTTTCTGATTAAAGGAATAAAATAACAATGCAAGTCGCCGGTACGATTTACGTCCCGGCGACTTAAGTCGGCTTGTCGCCTTCTATCGTCTTGGGACGAGATAAAACTGCCGCGATATGCGGCGTGCCGCGCGTCGGCGCGGCAAAAAGGCGAATAAAAGAAAAGTTGAAGCTGGCACATGTTTGACGCGGCTATATGATTTTGCTTGATGATGCGTTATGCATAGTCCGCGGCAAACATGAAGACGAAGATATTGTAGATGCTTTAATATAATGCGCATGCGTTCGGCTGTTGACAGCTCTCAAGCTTTTCTTTTATTCGCCTCTCCCCGCTGGAGGCGATAAATGAATGCAGTGATGACTCAGAATGAACTCAGATTGGATTCAGAATGAGTTAGATTGATATGGTGGATTGGAGATGATCAAGGTAAGACCGAAGGTGGATGGTAGATAGGCACGGGATATATGCTAGGGTGGTAAGGTGTATTGGGTGCTAGGGGAATGAATGCTTTAGTCCTAAGGCAACGAAAAGAAGTGACGTCAGTTGTGTATTGAAGTGACGTCAGTTGGTCGAGAAGAGACGTCACTTGAAGGCAGAAGTGACGTCTCTTCTGTTGATGACCACCTAAGGAGTACTATCGTACCCACCGCTAGAGTCGTTTGAGTCCTCGGCATAGTCGATTCGGTTCAAAGGGAGATTCATATCGTATCCAAGTAGGCGCTAACCGGGTTAGTCCGCTAATTGGAGTGGTTAGTGACATTAATCTTTCCATATTTTATGAACCCTAAAGGGGACTGTCCCCATGGATAGAAACTGCTAGTCTAATTTAGCAATAGGTCACAAAGATGGGGGTTTGCTAAACTGATTTAGCATTATCGTTGACAGCTGATGAGTGCTTATGGTATAATATGCACATGAAAATCTACAATAGACCCACTTATTTGGCGAAATTGGAAAAATGGCGAGATCACGACCTTATTAAAGTCGTGAGCGGTGTTCGTCGTGCGGGTAAATCGACGTTGTTGCAGTTATTTAAAGAGAGACTTCTCTTAAGCGGCGTTGAGAAAAAGCGCATCGTCAGTATTAATTTTGAAGATCCAGAGGTGCCTTCGTTTGTCGATTGGCGAGAAGCTTACTTTTACCTGAAACCGATGTTGCCGGAGGATGGAAAGTCTTATATCTTTCTGGACGAGATTCAGCGCGTCCCGGAATTCGAGAAGTTGATTGACGGGCTTCACTCCCGTAAAACGATCGATATTTACATTACCGGTTCGAATGCATATCTTTTGTCGGGAGAACTCGCTACGTATCTTTCAGGACGATACGTAGAAATAAAGATGTATCCCTTTTCCTTTGCCGAGTATTGCGAGGCGCTCCGTATAACGAGTGATTATGCCCGTAATTATGTCGCGTATGTAAAAAATAGTTCCTTCCCGTATGCCCTCACATTGAATGGCGACGCTGAGCTTGTGGCTGATTATTTGGATGGAATTTATAATACGGTACTGGTAAAGGATGTTTTGAGCCGCAAGCGACTTTCCGATGCTGGATTAGTGAATCGTGTGGCGCATTTTTTGTTTGATAATATCGGCAATCTCGCGAGTATGCGCAGTATCGCAGGTTCCCTCAATCAGCTCGGTGCCAAAACGAATGCGAATACTGTGGACGGATATGTCGATGCTTTGTGTGATGCGTTTCTTTTTTACAAAGCGGAGCGATATGACATCCGCGGCAAGGAAATTCTAACTAGCGGATGCAAGTATTATGCCGCGGATTTGGGACTAAGGACACGGCTTAAAGGGAATAAAGTCGGAGACACGGGACGCATCCTTGAGAATATCGTTTATCTTGAGCTTTTGCGTCGTTATAGTTCTGTAATGGTTGGACAGCACGATGGGAAAGAAGTGGACTTTGTGGTACGAGAGGGTGAAGGGGTTAAGTATTTTCAGGTTTCGGAATCGGTTCGTTCGGAGGAAACGCGAAACCGTGAATTCGCGCCGTTACTTGCCATCGACGATCATTATCCCAAGATGTTGATTACGCTTGATGAGGATCCTGCATGTGATATAGAGGGAGTTCGACAAATCAATGCGTATGATTGGCTTCTGGGTCGTGATATGATATAATACTTTTAAAGAAGGAGTATGAGACCTGAATTTTCGATTTTTGACACATAAATTTCGCGTGCCTTTCGCCCAAAGGGCGGTTCGCGTTCCGTCTTCGCTAAAGCTACGCCGCGACAGGCCTCTTTAGAGGTTTTCGGTATTTTCGCGAGTCGCGCGTAAGCGCCAAGGCCTTCCACATATACCACGGAAGGAACTTTCGTGCTTTTATAAGCGGTGTAAAGCGGGAAAGTGGCGAGATCAAGGGGTGGAGTTCGGAAAAAGTGGCAAGGATAGCGCGTTTGTGGTTGAAAAAGTGGCAGAAAAATAAAAAAGCAGGAGTCGTTACCTATCTTCAAGAAGCGATTTATAAACTTGATTTATGAACCATGGTTTCAATCTGCGGCACGGCGATTAGTACCCGACTCAGGAGGGTTTGCGGCTCAAAGAGGTATGAAATTTTGATATTTGCGGTTCACATTGAGCCGCAAATATGGTATAATACATGTAGTTTGAGCCGCAAGGAAGCTAGATCATGGAATTAAAAGATGAGATAATTGACTATTTACACTATCATCCCGCTTCAAAAAGAGCGGATATCGATGTTTTTGTCAAAGATCGCGCAAGTTCTGCAACGGTCAAGCGAATCTTATTCGCGGCAATAAGTGAAGGATTGGTCGTATCCTCTGGCGTTAATCGTGCGACGACTTACTCGATTACCCCGAAAGCGCTTCTCTTAAGAACCGTCAACCTTGATTCGTATTATGCGATGCCGGTTGGCAAGCGCGAGATGCAGACTTCGTATAATTTCGACTTGATTCGCAACGATCTGCCGAGTATCGATATATTTACGCCTGAGGAATATGCATTCTTGGAAGAAGAAGTTCGTATTTTCCAAGCTCGCGTTAAGGATTATCCGCGCGAATTGTATTCGAAGGAAATGGAGCGGCTCGGCATCGATTTAAGTTGGAAGTCTTCGGAAATCGAAGGAAATACCTATACGCTTCTCGAAACGGTTAACTTGCTGAAAGATAAAGTCGAAGCGAAGGGCAAAAAGCGCGAAGAGGCGATTATGCTTCTTAATCACAAAGAGGCGCTGAACGCGATAGTCGAGGCACCTGAATACTTTAGGACGATGTCGTTAGCTCGAATGGAAGATGTTCATTCGCTCTTGATCGAGGGCTTGGGAGTCGATAGGAATCTTCGCCATGTACGCGTGGGCATATCGGGAACCAACTATCGTCCGCTGGAAGTCGAATCACAGATTCGAGAAGCGATAGAAGACACCTGTGCGCTAATCAACGGAAAAGCGAATCCGTATGAAAAGGCGATGTTGGCGCTTTTGCTCGTCGCATACATCCAACCGTTCGTCGATGGCAACAAACGGACTAGCCGCTTAATGGCCAATGCGATACTTATAGCGAATAATTGCTGCCCGCTCTCGTTCAGGACGGTTGAAGCCGATGACTACCGCGCGGCGCTTTTGTTATTTTACGAGCAGAACAATATCTCGGCTTTTAAGAAGATGTTCTTGGAGCAGGTCAAATTTGCAGTTGGAGAGTATTTCTAAGAAAGGGGAGTTATGGGTATTATTCTCGGAGTTTTAGTTGTCGTCGTTCTCGTCTTGTTCGTTTACATCGAGGCCTTGAAAGGTCAGGCGAATAAGCGTAGGGGCGAAGTTGAAGCGCTTACGAAAGAGCTTAACGATGAGAAGATCAAGAATGCGCGGCAGTCGGCGGAGCTCGAGGGCGAGAAGAAGCGCATCGTCGACATGGAAGCTCACTATGTGAAAGTGATGGCCGAATCGAAGGCGCAGTTCAAAGAGCTTTCCGCTGAAGTTTTGAGAGCGCGGGAAGAAGAACTTCGTAAGTCCAATGGACGCGAAGTAAGCTCGCTTTTGGAGCCGATGCGCCAACAGCTCGGAGAATTTCAGAAGGCGGCAGAAGCGGCGAAGAAGTCTTCGGGGGACTTGGGAGTTAAGATGGAATCCGTCTTCAAGTCGCTGCAGATGACGGCGGGAGAGTTCGGGAAAGAAGCGAAGAGCTTTAAGGATGCGCTTACGGGAGCAAACAAGAAGCAGGGCAATTGGGGCGAACTTATTCTCGAACAGGTACTTGTCGATGCTGGACTTAAGGCGGGCGAGAACTATGTGATGCAAACTGGCTCCGGAAGCGGAATCCCCGATTGCCAAGTCTTCGACCCCGGCTCCAAGAAGATTCTTATCGTCGACTCGAAGATGAGCTGGACGAAGTATGAAGAAGCGTACAAGCTCGAAGAAGGCGCGGAAAGATCGGCCGCATTGAAGGAACACGTCTTAAGCGTGAAGCGCCACATTGATGAGCTTCTTAAAGCGAACTATCCCGAGACTCAAGTTCCGCCGCGCATCGGCTACGAGTATGTGCCGATAACCGCGATGTTCGTTCCTTCGACCGCGGCACTTCAAGCGGCGCTAGAAGAAGACGAGACGCTGATTGACTACGCTTTCAAGCGCAATGTCGCGCTCGTCACTCCCCTTACGCTCTTCGGTTTCATGCGCCTTGTGAGCAGCGCTTGGTCGAAGTACCAAGTTCAAAAGAACAGCGAAGAAATCTTCAAGCAGGCGAAGATGCTCGTCGAACGCGTCGACAAACTTTTCAAGAGTTTGGAGGACGTCCTCGGCTTTCTCGATAAGGCCAAGTCGAGTTGCGAAACCGCGCTTCAGCAGGCCTCGGTTGAAGCGAAGGGCCAGTGCATCAAGGGCCCGGCGCTCAAAATCATCAAGCTAGCGGGCTCGCCTGACAAGGGCGTCAAATCGAAGACGCTCGTAGAGGCGGAAAGTGAAGAAGCTTAAAAGGAGAAACCTTAAAATGATCGACAAAGCTTTTCTGGAAGAATATCTCAATACGCCGACTCCCACGGGTTCGGAACATTCGGGCATGATGCTCTTAGGTAAGCGCATCAAGGAAAAGACGGGCCTCGAAGTCTCGATTGACGTGCATGGGAATCTCCACGCCGTCTATGATGCGGGCGCGAAGACGACCGTAATGCTCGAAGGCCATGGGGATGAAATCGGCTATATCGTCGAGTATGTCGACTCTAACGGTTTCGTCTTCTTCCAGCCCTTGGGCGGAGTGAGCGCTCCAGCTTCGACGGCCGAACGTGTTCGCATCTACACGAAGAAGGGCATCGTGAACGGCGTTTTCGGGCTTCGTCCGCCTCATCTCATGTCGGCAGACGAGCGCAAAAGTGCCGCGGACAATTTGAAGAAGATGCCGTGTGATATCGGAGCGAGCTCGAAAGCGGAAGCGCTCGAGATGGTCGAGATCGGGGACGTCGCTATCGTCGACTCGGGTTTTCGTCCGCTGATGAAGACGCGCTTCTCGGCTCGTGCGCTCGATGACAGGATCGGATCTTTCGCGATGATGGAAGCTTTCATCAAACTGGTTACCGGCGAAGAAAAGCCGAAAGTTAATCTCCACTTCGTCTCCTCGGTTGCTGAAGAAATCGGCCTCGTCGGAGGACGCCTCGCGAGCTACAACGTCGCGCCTCAAATCGGTATCAGCTGTGATGTCGCTTTTGCGAGCGATGCGAATCCTGAAGATGCGAAGGTGATCGGTGAGCTTGGGCTAGGTAAGGGCGTTGCTTTAGCTCGTGGCCCCATTTATCATGAGGGGCTTCGTGAACTTTTCAAATCTGCCGCGGAAGAAAAGGGGATTCCTTATCAGGTTAGAGCGGTAGCGAAGGGAGCGGGCAACAATGGCTGGTCGCTTAAGACGGAGCATGGAGGTGCCGCGGTAGTTCAACTCGGCATCCCGCTTCGCTATATGCACTCCCCGGTCGAAGTCGCAGACTTTATCGACGTCGAATCGACCATCGACCTCACAGTTGCCGCAGTCCAGAAGCTTTCGGACTCGACACCTCTTCTCCCCGAACAGCCATGAAGCGCGCGGCAGATAAAACTGCCGATGGGAGTGAAAAAGTTAGAAGAGTATAACTTTCCCCCTTGACTTGAAGGCGCATATATGGTACAATATGCGTCATCAAAGTTAGAGAAGGATAACAAATGTCACTATCAGCAATCAAAGCCGGCCAAAAGGTACGAATCCTTAAAGTAGCCGGAGAAGAGGGGACGAAGAAGCGCCTTAACACGCTCGGCTTCGTCGCGGGTATTGTCATCACGGTCGTTCATGTTTCCGCCGGAAATATGATTGTCGCGATTCATGATAGCCGCATCGCTATCAATTTACAAGTTTCCGATAACGTTTTGGTGGAGGCGGTATAATGAAAATCGCGCTTGCAGGAAATCCGAATTGCGGTAAGACAACGCTTTTCAACGCTTTAACCGGCCTTAAACAGTATGTCGGCAACTGGCCGGGTGTTACGGTCGAGAAGAAGGAAGGCGAACTTAAGGGCCACAAGGACGTCATTATCCAAGATCTCCCCGGCATTTATTCGCTTTCGCCCTATTCGCTCGAAGAAGTCGTCACTCGACGTTACTTGATCGAAGAAAAGCCCGACGTGATTCTCAACATCGTCGACGGCACGAACTTGGAGCGCAACCTCTATCTCTCGACTCAGCTCGCCGAGCTCGGCATTCCGATGGTCATCGCCGTCAATATGATGGATCTCGTCAAAAAAGCGGGCGATAAGATCGATTTCGACTATATCGGCCGCGCTTTAGGTTGCCGCGTGGTTGGCATCAGTGCCCAAAAGGGCAAGGGGTGCTTAGATGCCGCGGAACATGCGATTGCCCAGGTCAAAAAGGCGAAAAAAGAAGCGCCTCACTGCTTTACTGGATCGGTCGAACATGCTCTCGCGCATATCGAAGAGTCGCTCCAGGGCAAAGTTCCCGAAGAGGCGATTCGTTGGTACGCGATCAAGGTCTTCGAAGGCGACGGTAAGATCACGAAGACCATCGGTCTTGACGCGGATACGCTCTCGCACATTAAAGAACATATCGCCGATTGCGAACGCGAACTTGGGGATGACGCCGAAGCGATCATCACTCACCAGCGCTACGATTACATCCAGACCTTGCGCGACAAAGCCCACACTCGCCCGCGTCTGGGAGATATCTCGCTTTCCGACAAGATCGACAAGTTCGTGACGAACAAGATTCTCGCTTTCCCGATTCTTTTCCTCGCGCTTGCAGCGATGTGGTTCTTGGCGGTTGAAGTCGGGGGCCTCGTGACCGATTGGGCGAACGACTCGTTCCTCCCGAAAGTCGGCGAACTTCTCGTCGAGGCCTTGGAAAAGTCGAATGTCCACCCGACCTTGGTATCGATCATCAACGACGGCGCGTGGGGCGGCGTTGCGACGGTGCTTGGATTCGTGCCGATTATCTCGGTCATCTTTCTCGCGCTCTCGCTTCTCGAAGATTGCGGGTATATGGCGCGCGTCGCGTTTATCATGGATCCGATTTTCCGCAAGTTCGGCCTCTCGGGTAAGTCGATTATTCCGATTATCATCGGCAAGGGCTGCGGCGTCCCGGCGGTAATGGCGACTCGCGCGGTCGAAAACGAAAAGGATCGTCGACTTCTTATCATGCTCGCGACCTTCATTCCTTGCGGGGCGAAGACGGTCATTATCGCGATGTTCGCGACGATGTTCTTCCGCGACGCGTGGTATGTTGCGCCTTTGATGGATGTAATCGGCATCGCCATCATCATCTTGGGCGGCATCGCTTTAAAAAGGACGAAATACTTCGCTTCTTCAACTTCGGCCTTCGTGATGGAGCTTCCCGCTTATCACCTCCCGACCGTCAAAAATGTCGTGATTCACACTTGGGAGCGCGTAAAGGGCTATATCTTCAAGGCCGGAGCCGTGATTTTCCCCGCATGCGTACTTCTTTGGGCGATGATGCACTTCGATTGGAGCTTCAATCTCCTCGAAGATGAGGAAATCGGTTCGTCCATTCTCGCCTCGCTGGGAGGTGCCGTCGCTTGGTTCTTCGCACCGCTCGGCTTCGGAACTTGGCAAGGCGCCGCGGCGAGTATTTCCGCGGAACTCGCGAAGGAGCAGGCCGTTGCGACTTTGGGCGTCGTTGCGGGCGGAGAAGAATCGATCGTAGCCTTATTCGGCTCGATGTCGCCTTATCCGAAACTTGCCGCGCTTTCGTTCATGCTCTTCAATCTCTTCATCCCGCCTTGCATTGTAGCGGTTGCGACGACTTTCCGCGAAATGGGCTCGAAGAAGTGGGGCTGGGCTGCGGTCGGCTTCCAGCTTGGCGTTGGTTACACACTCTCGCTTCTCACGTATCAGTTAGGTAAACTCTTTTACTACTTTGATATGAATATTTCTTCCATAATTGTGCTTACTCTCCTCGTCGCGTCGGTAGCGTACTTTATCTACCGCCGCGTTCGTAAGGGAGGTAAGTGCTCCTGCGGATGTTCCGGCTGCTCCGGTGAGAGCTGCTGTAACTAAGTAAACACAAAGAAAGATAAAAAATGAACTCAAAGTGCATGCTAATCGCGTGCGCAGCAGCCACCGCTTTAGTTGGCTACGGCGTTCACGCGGAAGAAACGGAAGGGGAAGTGAAGCCGATTTCGGTCGAAGCTTCCGTCCAGGCAGATTCTCGTTACATAAGCTACGGCTTTTGCGACGACAAGAAGCCGATCTACACCCCGTCGGGCTCGATCACCTTATATGATCACCTGACGCTCGGTACCGAGGCGATCTTCGATCACCGCGGCAAATATTTGGAGCTCCATCCTGAAGCGGCCTTCAGTTGGACTTTCGAGGCCGAAGAGTGGAATCTCCCGACTTCGATTCAGGTGGCGCTCGGCTATCAGTACGAGTATCAGGCCAAGGACGAGGATACTCAGTTCGTTTCGGCCGGTTTCGCGCTTCCTGATCTCTGGCTTGAGCCGAGTTTCGTCTATGAACGCGATATTATCCGCGACAATGGTACCTATTTGAGTTTGGAGCTCGGTCACACCTTCGAAATAACGGAGGATTTGACGCTTCGTCCCTCGATTGCCCAAGGTTTCGGCAATAGGGCGCGCGTAAATGCGTATGCCTGCAACGATGAGCGCGCCCTTGATAAGGCGGCTTTGATGGACACGGTAGTTCAGCTTGAAGGCGAATATGCGATTACCGAGAATCTCGCGATTACCGGGTATGTCGCTTATTCCGACTTCCTTTTCGCAGGTTCATCGATGCGTGACTATGCGCGATCGTACAACGAGTCGAAGCACGATAGCTACAATGTTACTTGTGGCCTCGGCGCTACCTTAAGCTTCTAAGGTAGATCCTCAAAAGTGGCGCGTGCGGGCTAAGAAGGCTTCGGCTGATTGTCTGCGACGCGTCACTTTTTATTTTGCAATAGTTTATTCCGCGACAGATTTTTGAACCTTTCTACTTTCAACATAAGCGGAAATATGATATAACTTCGTTCGATAGACAACCGACTTTGGAGCGGGAATAGAGTATAATAGTGGGCGTTAAAATTAAACGAAAGGACGCCCATGAAATTCTACAAATGCGATAAGTGCGGGAAGATCGTCTCGCTAATCAAAGACGCGCCGACAGAAACCGTTTGCTGCGGCGAAGAAATGAAAGAGCTTAAGGCCGGCGTGAGTGATGGCGCCGTCGAAAAGCATGTCCCCGTCTATTCCTTCGAGAAGGGCGTACTCTGGGTGCGCGTCGGCTCGATCGAACATCCGATGAGTGAAGAACACCACATCGCTTGGATCGCGCTCGAAACGAAGACGGGCTATCAGCTCAAGTACCTAAAACACTGCTGCTACCCGGAGGTGCAATTCGCGCTCATTCCGCACGATGAAGTCGTAAGCGTCTACGCCTACTGCAATCAGCATGGACTGTGGTGCTTCAGGCAAAACTCTTGCCCATCCACTTCTTCGAGTGCCAACGCCGCATAAGGATAATGCCGCGCAAGTTCTCGTCGAGAGCGAAGCCGATCCACATGCCGATAAGCCCGAGCCCGAAAGGAATGCCGAGGAGATAGGCGACGCCAACCGCAACAAGCCACTGGAAGGTGACGCCGACTACGACGGGATAAACGACATCTCCCGCAGCGCGCAATGTTCCGCAAGCGAAGATGTTGCGAACTCGGCCGACTTCGAGGAAGACATCGATCCAAAGGATAATTGTGCCCATGCGGATAATCTCGGCATTTTGAGTCAAGAATCCGAAAACATAAGGCCCGATTAATGCGAGAAGGACGCTGCAAGTCAAGGTCGTGATCATCGAAAGGCGAAGCGAGTAGTTCCCCATAATGTACGCGGGCGAGTAGCGGTGCTTGCCGACCAAGTGGCCGATCATTATGCTTCCGCCATGAGTTACCGAGGAGCAGAAGAGAAAGACGAACATGATCATATTCATCGCATAAGTTCGCGCCGAAAGCGCATCGACCGAGATTCGATTGATGAAGTAAGTGATGGCGACTTGGCTCAAGCAGTAGGAGAGCTCTTCACTCATTGCGGGGATGCCGATGGTGACGAGATTCTTGAGTTCCAAGAACGGGAAGGGGAAGAAGAGCTTTAGCGGGAACGAGCGGATATGAGTCTTGAAATGAATCGCGCCCATAAGGACGAAGGAGACGATGCGCGAGAAGGCGGTTGCATAGGCAGCTCCCGCGACTCCCATTTCCGGGAAGCCGCAATGTCCGAAGATGAGGACATAGTTCCCGAGGGCATTAACGATATTCGCGAGAATCGTCACATACATCGGCCCCTTGACCTTTCCGACCGCACGAAGTGACGCGGAGAAAGTGAAGCCGAGAGCTTGGAAGAAACTTAAGGCGCCGGTAATCTTAAGATAAGTGATGCCGTCTTTCAAGACTTCGCCTTCAAGTCCCATAAATTGAAGGACGCCTTCCGCTTTGAAGAAGAGGACGGAGCTGACGATCAGGCCTAGAAGAAGATTGAGGCCGAGAGAAATGCCGACAATTTGCTTAAGCCGAGTTTGAAGTCCTGCGCCGAAATATTGGGCGCAGAGAATCGACATGCCGACGGAAACGAACTGGTAGATAAGGAAGATAAGCCCGACGAGCTGATTGTCCATTCCGACGGCAGCAACAGCCCCATCACCCCAGCGTGAGAGCATGAAAGTATCGACCGCTCCCACTAACATGACGAGCGCAATCTCCATGAAAATGGGGAAGGTGAGGCGCTTTAACTCTTGTCTTAAGACCATACTTTTTCGAGCTTTCGTATGGCGGGTATTATACCATAAAATCGGCCTTGAAAGCAATCAGAAGATATGATATAATACTTCGAAAATGCGCGATTTAATCGAATACGATCTTCATCCGCGCGGGATGCATGTCGACGAGGCGTTAAGCGAACTCGACCGGCTCGTTTCTCGTGCCAGAGGCCGCGGAGCTCATGTCTTTGCGGTAGTTACCGGCTATGGTTCGACGGGCGGCACGAATCGCATCAAAGAATCCGTCCTCGAGGCCTGCCGAATTTATAAGCGTCAGAATCACATCCGCGGCTTTCTTGATGGGGAATATGCGGGCGATATGTTTTCGAACGAGTTCCTCGCCTTTCCTGACGCGGCGCTTTTACCTACCTATTATAAGAAGTGCCCCAATCCCGGAATCGTCATCATCGCGGTTTAATGCCGCGTACGGGAGAAGAAGGTTTCGGTAGCCATATTTGCTAAATTGCTGCGCAATTTCCGGAGAATAAAGTCAGGTCGACATCGATTTTGCGGCCTTTCATTTTTCGCTCTGTTCGGGAACTAACCCGCGAGCAAGCTCGCTTTGCGAAAAAACCGGCGCACAAAATCGGGTCGCATGCAGACTTTCTCCTCCGTCGCTGCACAGGCTACCGAAACCTTCTTCGCCCTCCAGCGGTATAATACCAAGCAACCATCGGGTGATTTACCCCAAAGCATCCTAGTGTCATAATAGCCACTGTGCTAGTGTCAAAATAGCCACCATCCTAATACCAAAATAGCCCTCATCCTAGTCTCATAATAGCCCCACTCGGGAGACACAGTCATAACCTTCCTTAGGATAACGACTAATAGTCCTAGGAAGAAGTGCTGCGGCGCAAAAGCGGCGGCAATGCGGCACTTTTGCGACAGATTTGCAGCACACCTGCCACTCTGCCACTCTGCGTCAAAAAGGTAGTTGAAAGAAGCGCGGCAAATATGATATACTATAAATCGTTCAGCGGGTGAAACCGCTAAACTTGATCTTTCTATACCGGTTGGGCCTGAGCGCCAGCCGGAGTTCGCACGCGGATAATCTGCCGCGGAGTCGAGCAAGGGAGTGGGTGGGCAACCTAACCATTCCGACGTACGCATAACTTGCGTATTTGGCTTTGAGAGAAAACGACCAAATATTCATACTGAAGCCGAATATGTGAGGTGCGCTACGTAGTTATTCTACGTGGTGTGTCTTCTATTCGTTAGTTTCAGTATAGGCGCTTGGTCGTGCCTCTCTCAAAACAACGATTTTGAAGGCACGCCACTTTTCTTTTATCCGTGCAAGGTGGTTGTCTTGAAAAAGTAATGCGCGGGTAGGAAGGGTAAAACATGACAGAAAGACACGTGTGGATGCGCGTCAAAGGGCTCACTGTTGATACAGGGCGCTTGCAATTTGATGTTCAAGGGAAAGAGAATGAGCGTATAGGAACGCTACTGATAACAGAGGCATCCGTTACTTGGCGGTCAGCACATAAGAGGAAGAATAAAACGGTTCCAGTTTCTTGGGAACGGTTTGATGAGCTGATGCAATCTGCAAGCAACTGCAAATGAAATATAAAAAGATGCTTTCATAGGAAAGGAGTAAAAAGATGATACGTTGTAAACAAAAGCTAGTGTCGGCGCTGATTTGCGCTTTTGCGATGGCAGGATGTATGAGTCTTGAAGAGAGGTTGGCCTCAACGGATCCGGCCGTTAAACTAGCGGCTGAACATGAACTTGTCAATAATGCGCATACAAAAGGAGATCTTGCCGAGTGCATTGCAGCGGTAGAGCGTGTTTCTGACCGTGAATTACTGCGGACTATAGCGTTAAACGCAAAAGACAATCGCGCGAAAGAAGGCGTCGCTGCAGTTAAGAAGTTGAAGGAGCAAGCAGATTTCAAAGCGATTGCGACTGGCGCTCGGACGGAACTTGTCGCTGCAGCGGCATATATGCGAATCAATGATCAAACGAGTTTGCTTGAAATCGCGAAGCAGACTAAGTATGCTTATATTCGTCGTGTGGCTGCAGTTAAGATCTCGAACAAGAGGAGTCTACTTCCAATAGTTATTGCGCATATTACGGATAATGAATTGGTAGAGAAGTATGTTTCCCGTTGTAAGGATGAGCAGATTCTATGTGATTTGGTTGATAGTTGTGGAGATAAATTAACTGCTTCTCAAGTCGCGAAGATTCTGGCTAAAGCCAAAACACAAAAGCTGAAAGAGTCTATCGCTGCTATTGAAGATGTTCGAATTGGAAATGAATTACAGATTCGGTGCAGTGGATATAAGTATCAGAATAATGCTGCGATTTGGGATAAGTATTCCACGGGAGAATATTTGTTTATGGAACCGGGACCTTTCGTGGAGCAGTTTAGGAAAATTAAGAGTCTTAAGGTGCGTAACGAAGTGCTTTTTGAAAGTCTAGAATATCTGTTTGATTCTCAGGCATATAATCTAGAAGCATGGGCGGAAATTGCGTCTTTGGTTGATGCCGAATGTATCTTGCGTTGCGCGAAGAAGGATCATCACTTGCTCCATAACCAGGCCAATCTGTTAACGAAATTTGTGGACGGGAAGCAAGTGCCTGATATGTATGCCCTCATGACCAAAGATGGCGGATTCGCACCTAGTAGCCTTTTTGATAGCTTAAGAAGCCAAGATGATGTTATTCGAA
>JAZLMG010000002.1:0-8453 GCA_045598585.1 Kiritimatiellia bacterium | reverse complement strand
GCAAGGCGGTACGTTCGACGATGGAGCGACTGTGTTTAGGGAAGTCGCTTATGGGGAGTCTGCGTCGAACCTTCCTAGCGTAAGCTATAGCGGTAAGACTTTCCTCGGTTGGTTCACTGAGCCGACGGGCGGACAACTCGTTATGACCTTCCAATATACCGGCGACGCTACAGTCTACGCGCATTGGCAAGATAGCGCGGAAGAGCCGTGCATTGTCGAGTTCAATCCCGTTGGGGGAACCGCGAGCGAAGAATCTCGCGAAGTCGCTTACGGCTCGGCTATAGGGACTCTACCGACCGCGGAGAAGACGGGCAGCACGTTCGACGGCTGGCACACGAAGATCTTCGGAGGCGACCGGACGCTGCCGACAAGCGTTATCGAAGACGACACAACGCTATACGCGCACTGGCGGCCTGCCTAGAAGAATACATCCTCGCAAGCGCTAGATTAGTTGCTGCTCTTGAGTTAAAGAAGAAAATATGATATACTATTAACAACTTACGATCGATGATAATTGACTAGTTGCATTGGATGTTTCACTACGAAATTACTCAAAGCACCGTAAAAACCAACAAATACGCGCGACTGTAGCTCAATTGGATAGAGCGTTGGCCTCCGAAGCCGAAGGTTGTGGGTTCGAACCCCGTCAGTCGCACCAGACTCCATCTTGATTAGCCGTGGCGAAAATGGTATAATGTTCACATGGACAAAAAACTTTACATCAATCCGCCGTTCGTGAGCCGCGCTTACGATTGGCGCAAGGGATCGCAGCCCAAAACGCGTGCCGCGCTCGACAAGTTCTTCAATTCTCCCAAGATCCGTCAAGTCAAACAACAGATCTGTGAAATGGGTCGCCGCATCTACGCGCGCGGCTACACCGACGGAAATGGCGGCAATCTCTCCGTTCGCGTCGGCGAAGATCTCTTCCTTTGCACGCCGACCTTGTGCTGCAAGGGCTTCATGAAAGAAGAGGATATCTGCCTCGTCGATTCGAACGCGGGACAGCTTTGCGGTTATCGTCCGCGCACGAGCGAAGTCAAAGTCCACATCGCGATGATGCTCGGCTCGGGGATGGACGCGTGCATCCACTGCCACCCGCCGCACTGCAACGCTTTCCTTTTCGCGGGCCAGGTTCCGCCCTCCGGGATCAACCCCGAAGCCGACATCTTCTTCAACCAGATTCCGCTCGCTCCTTACGCGACGCCTGGTTCGAAGGAAGTCGCCGATAATGTCGCGAAGCTCTCGAAGAACGCGAACGTGATCTTTATGGAAAACCACGGCATCGTTTGCGGTGGTCGTGACATCGAAGAAGCGGAGTGGTTCGCCGAGAATGCCGACGCATATTGCCAGGTTCTTCTCCTCGCGGATGGACACGGCGCGAAGCTCAATCAGGTCGGCCCGAAGGGCGTCGAGGGCTTTATGGAAATTCGCCGTTCGCTCGGTCTCCCGATCGATCCGAAGCAGCCCGTCTACAATACCCACACTTTCAACGGTTACAAGATGGGCATTTCGTCCAAGTAATTTACCTCATAAATCAAGGAGTAAAATAAAATGGTCAATCGTATCATCCTGAACGAAACCTCGTATCATGGCGCCGGCGCCATCGCGTCGATCCCCACCGAACTCAAGAACCGCGGCCTCAAGACCCCGATCGTGTTCTCCGATCCCGACCTCATCAAGTTCGGCGTCACGAAGAAGGTGACCGATATCCTCGATAAGGAAGGTATCAAGTATACTATCTATTCCGACATCAAGCCGAATCCCACGATCGACAACGTCAAGAACGGCGTCAAGGCCGCCAAGAAGGCGAAGGCCGACTCGATCATCGCTATCGGCGGCGGATCTTCGATGGATACCGCCAAGGCCGTCGGCATCATCCTCACGAACCCGAAGTTCGCTGATGTCCGCTCGCTCGAAGGTCTCTCCCCGACGACGAAGCCCTCGAAGCCGATTCTCGCCGTTCCGACGACCGCCGGTACTGCCGCGGAAGTCACGATCAACTACGTCATCACCGACGTCGAGAAGAAGCGCAAGTTCGTCTGCGTCGATCCTCACGACATCCCCGTCGTCGCTTTCGTCGATCCTGACATGATGAGCTCGATGCCCAAGGGCCTCACGGCTTTCACGGGTATGGACGCTCTTACCCACGCGATTGAAGGCCTCATCACCAAGGGCGCTTGCGCGATGACCGATATGATGCACCTCGAGGCGATTCGCCTTATCTCGAGCTCGCTCCGCGACGCCGTCGCGAACAAGCCCTCGGGTCGCGCGGGTATGGCGCTCGGTCAGTACATCGCCGGTATGGGATTTTCGAACGTCGGTCTCGGCATCGACCACTCGATGGCTCACGGTCTCTCGGCGCTCTACGACATGCCCCACGGTAAGGCCTGCGCGATTCTCCTCCCGACCGCGATGAAGTTCAACGCGACGAAGACGGGCGACAAGTACAAGAAGATCGCCATCGCTATGGGCGTCAAGGACGCGGAAAAGATGTCAATCGCCGATGCCCGCAAGGCCGCCATTGCCGCGGTCGAGAAGCTCTCGAAGGACGTCGGTATTCCCGCTGACCTCAAGGGTGTGCTTAAGGAAGAGGATGTTCAGTTCCTCGCCGAATCCGCCTACGCCGACGCTTGCCGTCCCGGCAACCCGCGCGAAGTCACGGTCAAGGACATCGTCAAGCTCTACAAGGGCCTCATGTAATCAAAGACGAGGATAAGCGCTATGGAAAGTAAGAAACCTGTCGTGCCGCGCCAATATCTCGCGATTTTCGCGATGTTGGTAAGTTGCTTCGCTCTCTGGGGGCTTCTCAATAACATGACGGACAATCTTGTCCCCGCGTTTCAGAAGATCTTCATGACGAGCCAGTCGACTGCCGGTTTCGTGCAGATTTCGTTCTATGGCGCTTATTCCGCCATCGCGATTTTCGCCTCGCTTTTGATTCAGAAAGCGGGGTATCGCGTGGGCGTGTTGGTGGGCCTCGGTGTATATTGCATCGGGGCGCTCCTTTATATTCCGGCATGTGTCGCCCAGAGCTTTTGGACGTACATTGTCGGCATTTTCATCGTCGCGGGAGGTTGCGCGGTTCTCGAGACGACTTGCAATCCTTATGTCCTCGCGCTCGGCGATGAAGAGACGGCCGTACGTCGTCTTAACTTCGCACAGATGTTCAACCCCGTCGGCTCTTTGACGGGTATTCTCCTCGCTCAGCAGTTCATTTTGGCGAAATTGAATCCCGCGACTGTAGCCGAGCGACTCGAGATGGACGCGGCGACTTTAAAGCCGATCGTTCACCACGAGCTCTTTTGGGTCTGCGTTCCTTACGTCGGACTTTGCGCCATTGCCGCGGCGATTTGGTTCTTTTTCTTCATGTCCAAGCCGACCGAAGTCGATACCGTAAAAGAAGAAAAGACTTCGATTAAAGACGTCCTCGGCCTTCTCGCGCGCTCTCCGAAGTGGTATCTCGGCGTCGTCGCTCAGGTCTTTTATGTCGGCGTTCAAATTGCCGCGTGGACGTGGATGAACGTCTATTGCCAGAAGGAACTCGGCGTTCCTGCCGATAAGGCGGCGACTTATTATCTCATTGCGATTTCGACCTTCATTTCTTGCCGCTGGATTGCGACTTTCGTGATGAAGTACGTAGATCCCGCGAAGCTGATGGCGTTTTTCGCAACTGCCGCGATTCTCTGCACGGCAGGGGTCATTTACCTCCCGACGAAGGTTCTCTTCACCCTCGGCTCCTTGCCGTTCTCCGCGAACATCATCTGCCTCGTTTTGATGTCCGGCTGCATGTCGCTTATGTTCCCGACGATTTACGGTATCGCGCTCGGCGGTATCGACCAGCGTGCCCATAAGCTTGGCGCGGCGGGTCTCATTATGGCGATTGTCGGCGGCGCGCTTTTGACGCCTTGGATGGCCGACATCATCGGCAATGCGAAGAGCATTTGGTGCTCGCTCGTTCCCGCGTTCTCGCTCGAGTGGGATCCGAATTTGAATTTGACCGAGACCTCGCTTCGTGCGTCGTTCTTCGTTCCGGTGATCTGCTTCGCGGTAGTTCTCGCCTATGCACTCATCTTCTCTAAAAAGAAAGGAAAATAATAAAATGGCTCAGACCGTTTTCACTCACAATGGTTTCCCCAAAGTCGGTATTCGTCCGATCATCGATGGTCGCCGTCGCGGCGTTCGCGAATCGCTCGAAGATCAGACGATGGATATGGCGAAGGCCGCCGCCAAGCTGATTTCCGATAACCTCACTTATCCTGACGGCACTCCCGTCGAATGCGTGATCGCCGACACGACGATCGGTGGTCGCTTCGAAGCGGCGATGTGCGCGAATAAGTTCCGCGACAACAATGTCGGTGTCTCGCTTTCCGTCACGCCTTGCTGGTGCTACGGTACGGAAACGATGGATCTCGATACTCAGATTCCGAAGGCCGTTTGGGGCTTTAATGGTACCGAGCGTCCCGGCGCCGTCTATCTCGCCTGCATGCTCGCGGGCTATGCTCAGCGCGGCATGCCCGCCTACGGCATCTACGGCCACGAAGTCCAGAACCGCGACGAATCCGCGAAGATTCCCGAAGACGTCGCCGAAAAGATTCTCCGCTTCGCCAAGGCCGGTCTCGCCGTTGCGATGATGAAGGGCAAGAGCTATCTCTCAATCGGCTCCTCGGCGATGGGTATTCCCGGCTCCTTCCTCGACTTCTCGCTCATGAACGACTACTTTGGCCTCGCGACCGAAAACATGGACGAGTGCGAAATTCTTCGCCGCATGGAAGAAGGCATTTACGACAAGGAAGAATACGAGAAGTGCCTCGCGTGGATGAAGAAGTATTGCAAGGAAGGTAAGGACTACAATCCCGCCAAGATCCAGAAGTCGCGTGAATCGAAGGATGCCGACTGGGAATTCATCGCGAAGATGTCGATTATTGTCCGCGATATGATGGTCGGTAACCCGAAGCTCGCGGAAATGGGCTTCGGCGAAGAAGCGGTCGGCCGTAACGCAATTGCCGGTGGCTTCCAAGGGCAGCGTCAGTGGACCGACCACTGGCCGAACGGCGATGTCACGGAAGCGTTCTGCAACTCGTCCTTCGACTGGAACGGTAAGAAGATGCCCCAGATTCTCGCGACCGAGAACGACGTCCTCAACGGCGTTTGCATGCTTCTCATGTGGCTTCTTACCAATAAGGCCTCGATGTTCGCGGATGTCCGTACCTACTGGTCGAACGACGCCGTCAAGCGTGCGACGGGTAAGGCGCTTCCCGCCGATGCCAAAAACGGCATCATCCACCTCATCAACTCTGGATCCTGCTGCCTCGACGCCGCGGGCGAGATGAAGGAGAAGGGTAAGAGCGTCTTCAAGAACTGGTGGGAAGTAACTCAGAAGGATATCGACGCGACGATGAAGGCCACGAAGTGGTGCGCGGCCGGTGTCGAATACTTCCGCGGCGGTGGTTTCTCGAGCTCGTTCTTGACGCCGAAGGGCATCCCGCTCACAATGATCCGTATTTCGACCGTCAAGGGTCAGGGCCCTGTCCTTCAGATCGCCGAAGGTTGGTCCGTCGCGCTCGATAAGAAGCAGCAGGAAACTCTCATGCTCCGCACCGACCCCGCGTGGCCTTGCACTTGGTTCACGCCTCGTTTGACCGGTAAGGGCTTCTTCAAGGACGTCTACTCCGTGATGAACGCTTGGGCCGCGAACCACGGCGCGATCGCCTACGGCCACATCGGCGCGGACTTGATCACGCTCGCTTCGATGCTCCGTATCCCCGTCGCGATGCACAACGTTCCTGAAGAAAAGGTCTTCCAGCCGCATTGCTGGGGTCTCTTCGGAGCTTCCGACGATCCTACGGGCGCCGACTTCCGCGCTTGCAAAAACTTCGGTCCTTTGTACGCGACGAATCACTAAGTTTAACGCTTAAGTGAGACAAATGTCGTTAATTGATCAGCTCGAGGGGGTTGAGATTTCTCAACCCCTCGCGAGTCGTATGCGCCCGCAATCTCTCTCCGAGGTTGTGGGCCAAGAGCATTTGGTCGGCGAAGGAAAAATCCTTCGTCAGATGATCGAGCGCGACGTCATTTCGTCGATGATTCTTTGGGGGCCGCCGGGAGTCGGCAAGACGACTCTCGCGAATGTAATCGCGAATCAGACTCATGCCGAGTTCGTTAATTTCTCGGCTGTCACGAGCGGAATCAAGGAAATCAAGGAAATCATGGCTCGTGCGGAATCGGGTCGCCGCGTCGGAGTTCGCACCGTCCTTTTCGTCGACGAAATCCATCGTTTCAACAAGGCCCAACAAGACGCGTTTCTCCCCTATGTCGAGCAGGGCTCCATTATTCTAATCGGAGCTACGACCGAGAATCCGTCTTTCGAAGTCAATAACGCGCTTTTGTCGCGTTGCAAAGTCTTCGTCCTAAAGGCGATTTCCGGCGAAGATCTCCTTAAACTGCTTCGCCGCGCGCTTACTTCCGACAAGGGCCTTGGGAAATTGAAGGCCGAAGCGTCCGACGAAGTACTTAAGAAAATCTGCATTTTCTCGAATGGCGACGCGCGTCATGCGCTCGGGATTCTCGAGACTTGCGTTTCCAACTGCGAATTCGTCGAGGGCCACCCCATCATAACCGACGCGACGATTGAGCTTTGCTGTGGAAAAAAGGCGCTCATGTACGATAAGGACGGGGAAGAGCATTATAATCTTATCTCCGCCTTGCATAAATCGATGCGCAACTCCGATCCCGACGCGGCGGTTTATTGGCTTGCCCGTATGCTCGAGGGAGGCGAAGATCCGCTATATATCGCGCGTAGGTGCGTTAGATTCGCTTCCGAAGATGTGGGGCTCGCCGATTCGAACGCGCTTCTCTTGGCAAATGCGGTTTGGAACGCTTGCCATAATCTTGGCGTGCCCGAATGCAATGTCCATCTGACTCAGATCGTCGTTTATCTTGCCCTCGCGCCGAAGTCGAATGCGATGGAAGAAAGCTATTTAAGGGCGGCGAAAGACGCGACCGAGATGCTCGCCGAGCCTGTCCCGATGAATATCCGCAATGCTCCGACTCGGCTTATGAAGGAGCTTAATTACGGGGGCGGATATATTTATGCGCACGATACCGATGAGAAAATCGCGAAGATGTCGTGCCTCCCCGAAACGATTCAAGGTAAAAAGTATTATACGCCTACCGGCCTCGGCGCTGAAGCGAAGATGAAAAAGCGACTTGAGGCGATTCGTGATTGGCGAGAAGGCAAGACGGAAACTCCGCCGTTTTCGTCCGCGGCATATTTAGGAGGAGCGAAATGAGCGAAGAAGTCCACGAGCAAAGCGTACCTTTAAGAATCGTCCGCCATTTTCCTTTGTATCTCAATTGGATTCGTGAGCGCATTTCGGAAGGCATCGACTTCATTTCCGCCGCGGAACTCGCCTCGGCTATGGGCTTCGATCCGGTCGTCACGCGCAAGGAACTCGCGATTACCGGCGTCATCGGCACTCCTCGCAAGGGCTTCCCCGCGAAAGAACTCGAAAAGGCGATTACGATTTGCCTCGGGTGGGATAATGTGAAAGAGGCGGTTATCGTCGGCGCGGGCTCGCTTGGTTCGGCGCTTCTCGGCTATCAGGGCTTTAAGGAACACAGTCTCGAAATCGGCATGGCTTTCGACGCGGATCCGAAGAAGATCGGCACGAAAATTCACGGCGTTCAAGTTATGGACGTCAAAGATCTCGAGAAGCTCGTCAAGCGCACGAAGATCCAGCTCGCGATTTTGACCGTTCCGAAAGACTTTGCTCAGGATTGCGCCGACAAGCTCATTTCGGCGGGCATCCGCGGCATTTGGAACTTTTCGCCGGTAAAACTCACCGTCCCGACGACCGTACATGTCGAAAACGCCGATCTTGCCGCGGGTTTGGCGGCCTTGTCTCACTCAATCCGCTAAATATCCTTTCGTCCGTTAAAGCGGTTTTCGAATAATTTCTTTTGCAGCATTTTCACTTCAGGAGCATATTATATATATGCTCCGTGAAAGTGTGAAAGACGGTTTTTCAGCCCTAGTCCTGAAAATTCTCCATGGTCTCGAACATCTTCAAGGTGCCAATGAGTTTTTCGTTATTATTGACACCTTTTCGTTGCATAAGATTATATTTCGGGAAGTTTTCGCTGAGATACTTGTAGGGCGTTTCGCTCCATCGAGAAGGGTTGCTTTAAGAGAATCTCTTCCGCGGCAGTTTCGATATTCTTCGCATTCACTTCCCAAGTCTTGAGGAGCGTTGCGCCATAACGCGCACGATCTTGGCTTAACGAGGCGCGTTTTTCGGCGATAAAATCGAAGATGGCGTTGCGAACGGCTTTCGTTTCGCGAGTGGAATGGCCTTCGAGCTTGATTCCGCGGCCGATACGTTTTAAAGAGCGGTTGTTAGGGTTGATTTTCATGAGGAATATTATACCATAAATCCCTGGAGTAGTCACCTACA
>JAZLMG010000001.1:0-3084 GCA_045598585.1 Kiritimatiellia bacterium | reverse complement strand
TTCTTCGCCGAACACTTTAAGAAATTGCTTCGGACGCTTGGGCGTGGAGAGCGGCCAGAACCGCTCTCCCGAACCCCCGGCGAGCATAACCGCATTGAGCTTAGTAGTTCTTCTTGCCATAGACGAGGATCTTCTTCAGATGGAAGTGCTCCTTGACCTTCTGATCATCGAACTGAGCGTCGGGTTTCATGTCGGTACGAACGACGCGGACAAACTTGATATTCTGAGCGCTCGAACGAATCGGTACTTCCCACTGGGGCTTATTCTCTTTCGAAGACCAAACCGCCGGGCCCCAGTTAGTGCCATCCTCGGAAAGCTGAACCGCGATCGGAACCTGACGAGAGGAGTTGCCGGGCGTGTTGACGATGGTGACGCCCGTAATCGTGCAAGGACCGGGCAAAAAGACTTCTGCCCATTCTTCAATATCCTTACCGGTGTGGAACGATACACCCGTATCGGTATCGTCGGGGGTAAGCGCATAGCGGAAAGTGAGCGGAGTGCAGTGAGAAACGTCCTTAAGCGCAAGTCCCGCTTCGGGAGAAAGGAGCTTGCCGTCATACGCTTCGGAGGGCCACTTGTTCGGAGTCGTCACCTTCGGAAGCTTGAGATTCTTCGGTAACGTGTCGGGGAGCTTATCCATAAGCTTGTAGGCCTGCTTGAAGCCCTTCAAGTCGCGGTTGTTGCTCGCGGTTTGAATCATGCCCGAATAATCGATCGGCTGCTTGTTCTTAAGCGAGTTCTGAACGAGAATCTTCATGACCTTCATCGCATCGGCAGGATCGGAACCGAGTTCCGTCGAAGCCCACGAAACGACATCGTTATAGTAGTGAGGCGTACCCGACTGGCCGTCGAGCATCGAGGGAAGCATCGTCCAAAGCTCCTGATTACTGAAGCGACCCTTCAAAACATTCGAAAGAATGCGCTTACCGAAGAGATAAACTTCGGGAACATCCTCGGGCTCCTTGAACGCGGCAAGACCTAATTTCGCCGCCTCCATCTTTGCCGTCTGATTGCCGCCCATCGAGTCGAGATAGGGAGCGTAAAGATCCCAAGCGAGCGAGGGAGCTCGCGGGAAAGTCTTGCGCACTACGGTCGCGTACTTGTCCCAATCTTCCTTTTGATTGGTGGTTTTGATTTTATCCTGCCAATCTTTCGCCGCGTGCCAGTTATTCTGGCAAAGCGCCATCGACTTCATGTAAAACTCGTTCTTGCCGCTTAAATATCCCTGCCAACGAAGATATTCGGCGTTCATCTGCTCGGGGTTCTGGTAATAAGCGAGCGTCTCGTTCGTCGCTCCGAAGTCATTGCGCTTCGAGAAAGAGAAGTGAGAGCCGGTATCACCCGTAACATCGTTATTCTTAGTCCAACGATCTTTCTTCGGATCCCAAACCTGGAACGCGCAGTGACCGGGCTGACCGGCCGTATAGGCGCGAATACCATGGGACGCGGCGGACTGGGAGCCGAACTTCGAAATCGCGCCGCAAACGCCTCCGACACGATAGCGAAGTTCCTGCGTGTTCCAACGGTGTTCCCAGGGCTTATAGTACATGGGGCCGTGAACGGACGCACCGAAGCAGTTGTTCATACGATAAGCCATCGTCCAGCACGCGCTGCCGTAGCTCATATTGTCGGTATTCGAGAAGTCGTGAATCCACCTCAAGTCATCGAGAGTAAGCTCGGAATTCTGACCCGCGCAAGTGACTTCACGCCACTGACGAGTGTTCAAATCGCGGCAGTTATCGTCGAGCGTACCGTCCTTATACCATTCACGATACGCTTCCATGTGAGTGACGAGCTTTTCCTTATCCCACTTGTTGCCGCGCTCGGAGGCGCAATCCTCGCCATTATTGTCGACGAAGACGGCGTTACCGTGGTTAAGCGCGAAGGAGGTAGCGATATTACGTCCGATTTTGGTCGAGGTAATGAAGTCTCCGCGATCATTCCAAACGAGAAGATCGAGCGCTTTCAAAGCGGCACCCATACTCCCTTCCCAGCCGTTCTTGGTGTCGGCGGTCCAAACGGGGCCCGAGCCCGCAAACTCTTCCATCCACTCCTGATCGGCGAAAAAGGTCTCGAGGAACTTCTTGCCGCCTTCCTGCGACTGAATTTCCTTCAAAGTCTCGGGGCCGACGCGTTTTTTGATGTATTCGCGAACGACCTTGATATCGCGAGTATTCTTAGCGGGCTTCTTCGCCGCCGGCTTCTTGGCAGGCGCGGCAAAGACGCTCAAAACCACTGCGATCATCGTAAGGAAAATAAGCGTTTTTCTCATGCGTTTGTCCTCCTTTTAAATCTACCTTTCGAAAACGCCGCGCCTGCGAAGAGGCAAACTAGCGCCGGATAAAGAAATACCTGATATCGTTCCGCCGTCTTGGATTCGATTTCATTCTGCTCCATCGCGGCAACTTGGCGGAGAAAGCGCTGATAGATGGCGCCGAGCGTCGTTTCGGCGGTTCCCGCCGTCGCGAGCGGAACATAGCGACCGTTGGTAAGCTCGGCGATACTCTTCAATGCCGCTTCTTCGAGACGAACTTCAACATTTTTTCCCTCGAACTTCATGATCGAGCCGTCTTCGGCGAGAATCGTACTGCCACGATTCGGGTCTCCGATGCCGACCGTGAAGACCGGAATGCCGCGCTCTTTGGCGATTTGCGCGGCTTCCACGGCTTCGCCCTTAAGATCACCACCGTCGGAGATAATGATGATCGCGTTATGATTATCGGCAGCGGGGTCGAGCGCATCCAAGGCGGCGCGAATCGCCCCACCCAAATCGGTTTCGCCGCGAGGAGCCGACTCGAGAGCGATTTGCTCCAAGGTCGAGCGAAGAAACGCGTGATCGGTCGTCAAAGGACAGACGACAATCCCTTGATGGCGAAACGCGACGAGTGCCGCGCGGTCACCATTCAAGGAGTCGATCAAGTCAACGACATCCGCCTTCGCTCTTTCGAGACGATTGGGCCTCACGTCTTCAGCAAGCATCGAACGCGAAACGTCGATAGCGACGACAACATTGCGAGACTTTTCGACAATCTTTTCGTCGGATCGCCCCCACTGCGGACGCGCGGCGGCAACAAGCGCGAGAAC